>JAIXKN010000033.1 GCA_026932425.1 Burkholderiales bacterium | reverse complement strand
TCGTCGTCGCCACCGGCGTGCACCTGGACTACGCGCAGATCGAGGGCATGGACGTACAGGCGATCGGCCGCGAGGGCCTGGCCAGCGTCTACCCGGGGCCGCAGGCGGCCACCGCGACCTGGACCGCGATGCAGGCCTTCGCCGAGAAGGGCGGGGAGGCGCTGATGACCCTGCCGGCAACGCCGCTGAAGTGCGCCGGCGCGCCGCTGAAGATGACCTTCATGCTGCGCGACCGCGTCGCCCACGCCGGCACGCTCGGACGCTCGAAGCTGCAGTTCGTCTCGGCTCTGGGCAACGTGTTCGGTGTTCCGGCGGTCAACGACAACGTGCTCGCGCGCTGGAACGACCTCGGCATCGAGGTCGAGACGACCCAGAAGCTCAGCGCGATCGACATCGGTCGTCGCCGGGCGACCTTCACCAGCCCCGAGGGCGAGAAGAGCGAGCGCCCCTACGACTTCATCCACGTCGTGCCGCCGATGCGCGCGCCCGATGCGGTCAAGGCCAGCGCCCTCGCCTGGCAGGAGGGGCCCTTCGCCGCGGGCGGCTGGCTCGAGGTCGACAAGCAGACGCTGCAGCACCGACGCTTCCCGAACGTCTTCGGCATCGGCGACATCAACGGCACGCCGCGCGGCAAGACCGCGGCGACGGTGAAGAAGAGTGCGCCGGTGGTCGCGGGCAACCTCGCCGCGGTCATCGCCGGCCAGGCGCCGGCACTGCAGTTCGACGGCTACACCTCGTGCCCGATGATCACCCGCGAAGGCTCGGCGATGCTGATCGAGTTCGACTACGAGGGCCGGCTGGTCCCCTCGCTGCCGATGATCGACCCCCTGCAGGACAGCTGGTTCGCCTGGCTGATGAAGTACCACATGCTCAAACCCGCCTACATGGCGGTGATCAAGGGCCGCGTCTAGACAAGCAAGGACTACGGGAGCCCATGTCATGTACGAGATCTGGCTGGCGATGAACATCCTGTGGGAGATCGCGCTCACGGTCTGGCCCTGGCTGCTCGCATTGCTCGTGCTGCTGATCGCCGCGTGGTCCGCTGCGCTGGTGCGCGGCAGCGCAGGCTGGCGCGCAGGCCTGGCCGGAACCGTCGCCATCGGCGTTCTCGCCGCGGCGGCCGTGATCCTGACGCTGCCGATGTGGTCGCGCTCGAGCCTGGGCGAGCTGGCCTACTGGGTCGACTGGGCCAACCTGCTGGCGATCGCCGCCGGTGCGGCCGGCATCGCGATGGCAGTGGCCTGGCCGCTGCTCGCGACCTGGCAAGGCCGGCGCTGGCGCCCGGGCCGCGCCTAGGCGACACTGGCGCCCGGCAGGCGCGCGAGTGCGCACCTGCCGGGCGGCAACCCCAACGAGCAGCATGTCCGACTCCCTTCCACCTCCCGCCTTCGTCGACGCCGCCGCAACCTGGGATAGGCGCTTCACCGCAGAAGGCTTCCTCTTCGGCACCGAGCCCAACGCCTGGCTGCGCGAGCACGCATCCGTCTGGCGGCCAGGGCAGCGTGTCCTGAGCGTGGCCGACGGCGAAGGTCGCAACAGCGTCTGGCTCGCGCAGCAGGGCTTGCAGGTGCAGGCCTTCGACATCTCGCCGGTGGGCGTGGCCAAGGCGCGGGCGTTCGCCGCCCGCAGCGGCGTGACGGTCGACTACGCGCTGGCCGACGTCGAGAACTGGAGCTGGCCGCATGCGGCCTTCGACGGCATCGCCGCGATCTTCGTGCAGTTCGCCGATCCGCCACGCAGGCAGCGCCTGTTCGCGCGCATGGTGCAGGCGCTGGCGCCCGGCGGCACCCTGGTCCTGCAGGGCTACACCCCGAAGCAGCTCGAGTACCGCACCGGCGGCCCCCCGCAGGTCGAACACCTCTACACTGAAGACCTGCTGCGCGAGGTCTTTGCCGAGCTCGAAATCACCGAACTGCGCAGCTACGAGGCCGAGCTCAGCGAGGGCAGCGGCCACCGGGGCCGCTCGGCCCTCATCGGCATGGTCGCGCGCCGCACCTGAAAACAGAGGAAAGGCGCAGCCCACCCCTTCCCCGCGATCGCAGCACCCCATGGACAGCACCACCACGCCCAAGGCCGCCGGCGCCGCCGGCACGAACGAGGACAGCTCGGTCACCGTCGTCTCGCTCTACCAGAAGCAGCGCAAGATCTATGCGCGCGCGGTCACCGGCCTGTTCGCCAAGTGGCGCTGGATCTTCGTCTGGCTGACGCAGATCGTCTTCTACGGCCTGCCCTGGCTGATGTGGAACGACCGCCAGGCCGTGCTCTTCGACCTCGTCTCGCGGCGCTTCTACATCTTCGGGCTGGTGCTCTACCCGCAGGACCTGATCTACCTGACCGCGCTGCTGATGATCAGCGCGTACGCGCTGTTCCTGTTCACGACGGTGGCCGGGCGCCTGTGGTGCGGCTACGCCTGCCCGCAGACGGTCTACACCGAGATCTACATGTGGATCGAGCAGCGCTTCGAGGGCGACCGCGTGCGCCGCATGAAGCTCGACGCCGGCCCCTGGAACTTCGAGAAGCTCTGGCGCAAGGGCGGCAAGCACGCCGCCTGGATCGCGTTCGCGCTCTGGACCGGCTTCACCTTCGTCGGCTACTTCACGCCGATCCGCACGCTGGGCCACGCGGTCGTCACGCTGGGCCTGGGGCCGTGGGAGACCTTCTGGATCCTCTTCTACGGCTTCGCGACCTACGGCAACGCGGGCTGGCTGCGCGAGCAGGTGTGCAAGTACATGTGCCCCTACGCGCGCTTCCAGAGCGTGATGTTCGACAAGGACACGCTGATCATCAGCTACGACCCCGAGCGCGGCGAGCCGCGCGGGGCGCGCAGCAAGAAGATCGATCACCGCGAGGCGGGCATGGGCGACTGCATCGACTGCACGCTGTGCGTGCAGGTGTGCCCCACCGGCATCGACATCCGCCAGGGCCTGCAGTACGAATGCATCGGCTGCGCCGCTTGCATCGACGTCTGCGACGGCGTGATGGACAAGATGGGCTATCCGCGCGGGCTCATCCGCTACGCCACGCAGAACGGCCTGGAGCAGCACCTCACGCGCAAGCAGATGTTCGCGCGCATCCTGCGCCCGCGCGTGCTGATCTACACCGCGATCCTCGGGCTGATCATCATCGCCTTCGCCTGGAGCCTGACCGTGCGCAAGCCCTTCCGGGTCGATGTCGTGCGCGATCGCGCCGCGCTGGCGCGCATCGTCGAGGACGGCCGCATCGAGAACGTCTACCGCCTGCAGGTCATGAACCAGGCCGAACAGCCGCAGACCTACCGCTTCAGCGTCGACGGCGTCCCGGGCATCACGATCGCCGACAGGAACGCGCTCAGCCTCGGCCCGGCGGAGGCGCAGTGGGTCACGCTGCACGTGCAGATCCCGCACGAGTCCGCCCAGCAGGTCGGCCCGGGCGCACACCCGATGCACTTCGCGATCGAGCGGCTGCCGGCGCACACGGGCGACCCGACGGTGCGGCTGGACGAGAAATCGACCTTCGTCGTGCCGCGCTGAGCATCACCGCCCGCGCGCCCCGGGCGCGGGCTTTCCCTGCTTGCGGCGGATCGGCGGCGGGCCGAAAGTACGTTTTCTTGATTCAACGCAAAGAAAGCGTCGATGAATTCGAGCATGCAAGTTCGCACGGTCCGCTGGCTCTCGGCCCTCTGGCCGGCTTTCCTGGTGACGATCCCGCTCGTGGGCCTGGTCTTCTCGGCCTTCGATCCAGCGACCATCGACTGGACCGATGCGCAGGGCGAGCCCCTGCCGGCGATGGCGGTCTATTCGCTCGGCTTCCTGGTCGTCTGGGCGCTGGTGTCGGTTGCGGTGGCGATGGCGCGCAGCTTCGCCGCGCCGCCCGCCGACGCCGCCGAATCGGCCTGAAGCGCGCGCCTCAAGCGGCTGCGGGCGCAGTTTTGAGCACCTGCAGGATCGCCTCCCCGTAGGCTTCGAGCTTCTTCGCGCCGACGCCGCCGATCGCGGCCAGCGCCGGCAGCGTCAGCGGCTGCTCGCGCGCCATCTCGGCCAGGGTCGCGTCGTGGAAGACGATGTAGGCGGGCAGGTTGTGCTCGCGCGCGACCTCGGCGCGCCAGGCCTTCAGCGCGGCGAAACGAAGCAGCCCGGCTTCGTCCAGCGGCAACGCCGCCGGTTTGGCGTCGCCGGCCCCGCCACGCATCCCCCTGCGCCCGCGCGCAGGCGGTGCGGCCGCAACCCGCAGCCGCACCGCGACCTCGCCGCGCAGCACCGCACGCGCACTCCCGGCGAGTTCCAGCGTGTTGTAGTCGCCGACGCTGCGCAGATGCCCCGCGGCAAGCAGCTGGCGCAGCACGCTGCGCCACTGCGCCTCGCCGAGCTCGGCGCCGATGCCGAAGGTCGAGAGCTGTTCGTGCCCGCGCTGCAGCACCTTGTCGGTGCGCTTGCCGCGCAGGACGTCGATCAGGTGCCCGGCGCCGAAGCCGAAGCCGCTGTGCTGCTGGAAGCGGTAGATGCACGACAGCGCCATGCGCGCGGCCTCGGTCGCGTCCCAGGTTGCCGGCGGCTGCAGGCAGTTGTCGCAGTTGCCGCAACGCAGCCGAACGTCCCCGGCGGGGGCGTAGGTCTCGCCGAAATAGGCCAGCAGCCGCACGCGGCGGCAATCGTGCGCCTCGGCCAGCGCCAGCAGCGCGTCGAGCTTGCCGCGCTGCTGGCGCTTGAAATCCTCGTCCGCCTCGCTGTCGTCGATCATCCGGCGCTGGTTGACGACGTCGGCCAGCCCATAGGCCATCCAGGCGTCGGCGGCCAGGCCGTCACGGCCGGCACGGCCGGTCTCCTGGTAGTAGCCCTCGATGTTCTTCGGCAGGTCCAGGTGCGCGACGAAGCGGACGTCGGGCTTGTCGATGCCCATGCCGAAGGCGATCGTCGCCACCATCACGATCCCGTCCTCGCGCAGGAAGCGATCCTGGTGGCGGCGGCGCAGCTCGGCGTCGAGCCCGGCGTGATAGGGCAGCGCAGCGATACCCTGGGCGGCGAGCCAGTCGGCGATGTCCTCGACCTTCCTGCGCGTCTGGCAATAGACGATGCCGGCGTCGCCTTCATGCTCGTCGCGGATGAAGCGCAGCAGCTGCTGCCGCGCGTCGTCCTTCTCGACGATGGTGTAGCGGATGTTTCCGCGGTCGAAGCTGGCGACGAAGACGCGCGCGTCCTGCAGTTGCAGCCGCTCCTGGATGTCGGCGCGCGTGTCCGCGTCGGCGGTCGCGGTCAGCGCCAGGCGCGGCACGCCCGGGAAGCGCTCGTGCAGCACCGACAGGCCCAGGTACTCCTCGCGGAAGTCGTGGCCCCACTGGCTCACACAGTGCGCCTCGTCGATCGCGAAGAGCGAGAGCGCCCCGCGCTCGTGCAGCGAATCGAGCATCGCCAGGAAGCGTGGCGTGAGGATGCGTTCGGGCGCCGCGTAGACGAGAACGAGCCGGCCCGAGAGCAGCTCGCGCTCGACCTGGCGCGCCTCCTCGCCCTCGAGCGTGCTGTTGAGGAAGGCCGCGTGCACGCCCAGCTCCTCGAGCGCGCCGACCTGGTCGTGCATCAGCGCGATCAGCGGACTGACGACCACCGCGACACCCTGGCCGCGCGCGTGACGGACGATCGCCGGCACCTGATAGCACAGGCTCTTGCCGCCGCCGGTGGGCATCAGCACCAGCGCGTCGCCGCCGTCGATCGCGTGCTCGACGATCTCGCGCTGCTGGCCGCGGAACTCGCCGTAACCGAACACCGAGCGCAGCACCTGCCGGGCAGAGACGGGAACGTCGGCGAGCGCGGCAGTCATGGTTGCCCGCGATGCTAATCGCTGCTGCACGTCGCTCGGCGATGCAAGCGCCGGCAAGACCGGCCGTCGCTCGTGCGCCGCTTGCATGCAGCGCGGTGGACGTGGCTGTCGCGCGGGCCTTGCCTACGGCGAGCAACTATGCGCGCATCAGGGTTTGCCCGCTTCGGGCGCCCGATGTCGCCGATACTGATCCATCGAAACGCGCCCCCACACTGGAGGCCGCATCGCATCCGCACCGGAGGACTTCATGACCACTGCCGCCGAACCGATCGAGACCCTGGACGTGCGCGTCCTCGTCCCGATCGAGCGCCACAAGAAGCTGTTGAAGATGTTCCGCGACCTGCCCGTCGGGCAGAGCTTCGTCTTCATCAACGACCACGACCCGATGCCGCTGTTCTACGAGTTCCGCTCGGCGCACGGCGACGTCGTCGGCTGGGACTACCTGCAGCGCGGCGGCACCGACTGGCGCGTGAAGGTGACGCGGCTGGAAGCCTCCAAGGGCCGCGGCGACAGCGGCGTGGCCACGCTGATGGACCTGCGCAAGGTCGACGGCAAGGCGCGCAAATACGTCATCTCGCACCGCTACGGGATGATGGAGGAGGGCGACACGATGGAGATCATCGCCGCCGAGGAACCGGCCGACATCCGCGAACTGCTGGGCAAGCAGGCGCCCGGGCAGTTCGCCTGGGAGGTGAAGAAGAGCGATCCCGGCGAGGTCGTCGTCCACGTCACCAAGCAGGCCGCGAAGGCGACGGCCGCGGCGTCGATCCCGGTCGTCAAGGAATTCGACGTGCGCCCCTACCCGCCGGCGCAGCGGCACGACATGGTCTTCGGCGCCTTCGACGAACTGCAGCCCGGCCAGGCCTTCGTCTTCACGAACGACCATGACCCGAAGCCGCTCTACTACCAGATCGAGGCCGAGAGCAAGCAGCCCTTCACTTGGGAATACCTCGAAGCCGGACCCGAGGCCTGGACGGTGAAGGTCGCCAAGACGGGTTAATAGCGCCCCCAGGGCCGGCCCCAGGCCCGGCCCGCCCCCCGTGGGGGTCAAGGAACTCGGGAGCGGCCCTTCGTTCCTTGAAGGCGCCCCAGGGCCGGGCTGCGCCCCGGCCGCCGCAGGCGCCGCCGCGTCGAGGGCCACCGGATGGGTGCCGCCTCCGGGGCGATGGCTCGTTGCGGGGCCGTCGCTATCATGCGTCGCATCCGCACAGCAGCCCCAGGAGCGCGCCATGGCCTCGGTCAACAAAGTCATCCTCATCGGCAACCTCGGCCGCGATCCGGAGGTCCGCTATGCGCCCAGCGGCGCGGCGATCTGCAACGTCACGCTGGCCACCAGCCGCCAGTGGAAGGACAAGAGCAGCGGCGAGCGCCAGGAGGAGACCGAGTGGCACCGCGTCGTCTTCTACGACCGGCTGGCCGAGATCGCCGGCGAGTATCTGAAAAAGGGGCGACCGGTCTACGTCGAGGGACGGCTGAAGACGCGCAAGTGGACCGACAAGGACGGCGTCGACAAGTACACGACCGAGATCATCGCCGACCAGATGCAGCTCCTTGGCAGCCGCGACGGCGGCGGTGACGCCGACATCGGCGGCGGCGAGCGACCGGCGCGCGCGGCGGCGCCGGCTCGCCCCGCTGCACCGCCCAAGCCCGCCGCGCCCAAGTCGAGCACCGGGTTCGACGACCTCGAGGACGACATCCCGTTCTGACACTGGCCGCGGCGCGCCGGACGCGAGCTCGCCCCCCGGCGTCCAGGGGCGGAGCTGCTGCGGACCGGTGCCTCAGTACCGCCCGGCCGTTCCGAAGGTACTGAGCGCCTCCTCGGGGGGCAGCTCGCGAAGCGAGCGTGGGGGTTCCGTTTCAGCCCTGCGCCGCGCCAGCGCCTTCGACCAGCGCGCGATAGCGCTGCAGGTATTCACGCGCCGGGGCACGCCAGCCGTGGTCCCGGGCCATCGCCGCCTGCATCGCGCGGCGCCAGCGCGGCGCGTCGCCCTTGAGCGCCGCCGCGCGCTGCACCGCCTGCGCCAGCGCCTGCGGCGTCGCCTCGTGGAAGACGAAGCCGGTGCCGCTGCCGGCGCCGCGATCGCCAGGCCGCATCGCCTCGTCGAGGTCGAAGACCGTGTCGCGCAGCCCGCCGACGCCGCGCACGATCGGCAGCGTGCCGTAGCGCAGGCCGTACATCTGCGTCAGGCCGCAGGGTTCGAAGCGCGAGGGCACGAGGATCGCGTCGGCGCCGGCGATCAGCCGGTGCGCGCGCGCCTCGTCGTAACCGACGTAGGCGTGCACGCGACCCGGGTACGCCTGCTGCGCCGCGCGCAGGGCGGCCTCGAGTGCCGCATCGCCAGTCCCCTGGATCGCGAACTGCACCCCTTGCGCAAGCAGCGCCGGCATCGCCGCGAGCAGCAGATCCATGCCCTTCTGCCCGGTCAGGCGGCTGACCACGGTGAGGAGCAGCGCGCGCTCGTCGGCCTCCAGGCCGAGCTCGGCCTGCAGTGCCCGCCTGCAGGCCTTCTTGCCCTGCAGGCGCGAGGCGGTGTAGCGGGCGGGCAGCGCTGCGTCGGCGGCCGGATCCCAGATCGTCGTGTCGATGCCGTTGAGGATGCCGTGGACGGCGGCGCCGCGTGCGCGGATCACGCCGTCGAGCCCGCAGCCGAACTCGGGCGTGGCGATCTCCGCCGCGTAGCTGGGACTGACCGTCGTCACGAGGTCGGCGTACTTGAGCCCGGCCTTCATGAAGCTGAGCTGCCCGTGGAACTCGAGGCCCTCGGACGACATCCGGCGTGCCGGCAGGCCCAGCGTCTGCCAGTCCTCCATCGCAAACAGGCCCTGGTAGGCGAGGTTGTGGACCGTGAAGACGGTCCCCGCGGGCGGCGCCGGGCGCTCGGCCTGGTAGGCGCAGGCCATCGCGGCGTGCCAGTCGTGCGCGTGCAGCACGTCGGCACTCCACTGCGGGTCGGCATCGGCCGCCGCCAGGTGTGCGCCCGCCCAGCCCAGCAGCGCAAAGCGCTGCAGGTTGTCGGGCCATTCGCTGCCGTCGGCACGCAGGTAGGGGTTGCCGCCGCGGCGGTAGAGGTAGGGCGCGTCGACGACGTAGACGGGCAGGCCGCTGTCCGGCATGCGCCCGCGCAGCAGGCGCACGCGCAGCGCGCCGAAGCAGTTTCCGACCTCGCACACCGGCTGCAGCGCCTGCAAGCCATCGAGCACCGCGGGCAGCCCGGGCAGCAGCAGGCGCACGTCGGCGCCCTCCTGCGCCTGCGCCGGCGGCAAGGCGGCGACGACGTCGGCCAGGCCGCCGGTCTTCACGAGCGGGAAGACCTCGGCCGCAACGTGCAGCACGCGCAGCGCCGCTGCCGATCCCTGCGCCGCTGCCGCTCCCGCTGTCATCGCCGCCCCGCCTTCAGAGCGCGCGCAGCATGTCGCGCGTCACCAGCGTGATCCCGGCTTCGGTGCGGTGAAAGCGGGCCGCATCGGCCACGGGGTCCTCGCCGATCACCAGGCCGTCCGGGATCACGCAGTCGCGGTCGATCACCGCGCGGTGCACGCGCGCATGGCGTCCGACCTGCACCCCCGGCAGCAGCACCGACCAGTTCACCGACGAGAACGAGTGCACCCGCACCTGCGAGAACAGCACCGAGCGATAGACCGCGCCGCTGACGATGCAGCCGCCGGAAATCAGCGACTCGATCGCCTGCCCGCGCCGGTCGTCCTGGTTGTGCACGAACTTGGCCGGCGGCAGCTGCGGCTGATAGGTCCAGATCGGCCAGTGCGTGTCGTAGAGATTGAGCAGCGGGTCGGTCGCGGTGAGGTCGATGTTCGCGTCCCAATAGGCGTCGATCGTGCCGACGTCGCGCCAGTAGGGTTCCTGCCCGGGCCGCGTACCGACGCAGCTCATCCCGAAGGGGTGCGCGGCGACCTCGCCGGCACGCACCATCTTCGGGATGATGTCCTTGCCGAAGTCGTGGCTGGAGCCCGGGTCGGCCATGTCGCGCGCGAGTTCGTGGAACAGATGCTTGGCGTCGAAGATGTAGATGCCCATGCTGGCCAGCGCCCGGTCGGGCTTGCCCGGCATCGCCGGCGGGTCGGCCGGCTTCTCGACGAAGCCGGTGACGCCGCGGTCCTCGTCGATGGCCATCACGCCGAAGGCGCTGGCCTCGCTGCGCGGCACCTCGATGCAGCCGACCGTGCACGGACGCCCCATCGCGACGTGGTCGGCGAGCATCAGCGCGTAGTTCATCTTGTAGACATGGTCGCCGGCGAGCACGACCAGGTAGCGCGCGTGATAGCCGCTGACGATGTCGTGGTTCTGGTAGACGGCATCGGCGGTGCCGCGGTACCAGCTCTCCTCGTCGACGCGCTGCTGTGCCGGCAGCAGGTCGACGAACTCGTTCATCTCGCTCTTCAGGAAGGCCCAGCCGCGCTGCAGATGGCGCAGCAGGCTGTGGCTCTTGTACTGGGTGATCACGCCGATGCGGCGCACGCCCGAATTGAGGCAGTTCGAGAGCGTGAAGTCGATGATGCGGAATTTGCCGCCGAAGTAGACCGCGGGCTTGGCGCGGTTGTCGGTCAGATTCTTCAACCGGCTGCCGCGGCCACCGGCGAGCACCAGCGCCATCGACTGGCGCGGCAGGTCCAGGCTGCGTGCAAGGTCGATCGAGGCCATGGCATCTTCCTTTCCCGTGTTTCCTTCCGCGCCGCCGCCGCTTTCGACGCTGCCGCGGGCACCGGCGGCGACGGGCACTGACTTATGCTCGCACGCCCTGGCTCCGGGCAGCGTCCCGAAATGCCCGAGGAACCGCGTCCCCGACCCGAAATGCAACCCCCACGCTCGCTTGCGCTCGCTGCCCCCCGGGGGGCGTTCAATCCCTTCGGAACGGCCGGGCGGTATTGAAATGAAACCCCCCGCTCCCCTGGCCGATTCGACCACGCTGGCCGTCGACCGCCATCTGCTCGGCACCATCGCCACCGCACCGGCCGCGGCGACGCCGACCGACATGATGCACGCGATCGCGCAGGTCGCGCGCGAGCAGCTCGCGCGGCGCTGGGTCGCAACCGACGCCGCCGACCGCGCCGCACGCGCGCGCCGCGTCTACTACCTGTCGATGGAGTTCCTGATCGGGCGCACGCTCGGCAATGCCCTTGCGGCGCTGGGCCTGCAGGGGCCGGCCGCCGAAGCGGCGCACACGCACGCGATGCGCATGGAGGACATCGCCGCCACCGAGGCCGACGCGGCGCTGGGCAACGGCGGCCTGGGGCGCCTGGCGGCCTGCTTCCTCGATTCGATGGCCACCCTCGGCCTGCCGGCATGGGGCTACGGCATCCGCTACGAGTTCGGCATGTTCGCGCAGAGCATCCAGGACGGGCGCCAGGTCGAGCGGCCCGACCCCTGGCTGCTCGACGGCTCGCCCTGGGAGTTCCCGCGCCCGGGCGTGACCTACCCGGTGCGCTTCGGCGGCTGGGTCGAGCCGGCAACGGCGGCCGGCGCGGCTTCGCACTGGCACTCCACCGGCGAGGTGCACGCCAAGGCCTACGACATGGTCGTCCCCGGCCACGGGACCGAGCGCGTGGCCACGCTGAGGCTGTGGCGCGCGGTGGCGCCGGCGCAGATCGACCTCGCCGCGTTCAACAGCGGCGACTACGCGCGCGCAGCCGAGTTCAAGAACGAGTACGAGAACATCTCCTGGGTGCTGTACCCGAACGACAGCACCCCGGCCGGGCGCGAGCTGCGGCTGCGCCAGGAGTACTTCTTCACCAGCGCCAGCCTGCAGGACATCGTCGCGCGCCACCTGGACGAGTACGGCCAGCTCGGCAACCTCGCCGAGCGCGTCGCGATCCACCTCAACGACACGCACCCGGCGATCGGCGTCGCCGAGCTGATGCGGCTGCTCGTCGACGAGCACGGCATCGCCTGGGCGCCGGCCTGGGAGACGACGCGCCGCGTCTTCAGCTACACCAATCACACGCTGATGCCCGAGGCGCTCGAGACCTGGCCGGTGGCGCTGCTGCAGCATGTGCTGCCGCGGCACCTCGAGATCATCTTCCGCATCAACGCCGAGTTCCTCGCGCTGGCGCAGGCGGCGCGCCCGGGCGACGACGGCTTCCTGCGCCGGCTGTCGCTGATCGACGAGGACGGCGAACGGCGCGTGCGCATGGCGCACCTCTCGGTCGTCGGCAGCCACCGCGTCAACGGCGTCTCGGCACTTCACTCCGGGCTGCTCGCCAGAACCCTCTTCGCCGACTTCGCGCAGCTCTGGCCCGAGCGCTTCATCAACGTGACCAACGGCGTCACGCCGCGGCGCTGGCTGGCGCAGGCCAACCCGGGGCTCTCGGCGCTGATCGACGAGGCGCTCGTCACGCGCGCTGGCGCCGAAGGCGCAGTCGGCAACGGGGCCAACTGGCGCCTGGACCTGGCGCGGCTCGCGCGGCTTGCGCCGCTGGCCGCCGACGCCGGCTTTCGCCGCGCCTTCCTCGAGGTCAAGCGCGCGAACAAGGAGCGGTTGGCAGCGTTCATCGCCGCGCGCACCGGGGTCGAGGTCGACCCGGGAAGCCTCTTCGACGTCCAGGTCAAGCGCATCCACGAGTACAAGCGCCAGCTCCTCAACGTGCTGTCCGTCGTCGCGCGCTACCAGGCGATGCTCGCCGACCCCGATCCGACGCTCTCGCGCTGGGTGCCGCGCACGGTGATCCTCGCCGGCAAGGCGGCATCGAGTTACGTCGCGGCCAAGACAGTGATCAACCTGATCCACGACGTCGGCGCGACGATCAACGCCGATGCGCGCCTGCGCGGGCGGCTCAAGCTCGTCTTCGTGCCGAACTACGGGGTCTCGGTTGCCGAGCTCGTGATGCCCGGCGCCGATCTCTCGCAGCAGATCTCGACCGCGGGCACCGAGGCCAGCGGCACCGGCAACATGAAGCTCGCGCTCAACGGCGCGCTGACGATCGGCACCGACGACGGCGCCAACGTCGAGATCCGCGAGCAGGTCGGCGACGACAACATCTTCATCTTCGGCCTCTCGGCGACCGAGGTGGCAAAGAGGCGCAGCGCCGGCTACCAGCCGCTGCGGCTCTACGAGGGCAACGCGCGGCTCAAGGCGGTGCTCGACGCGATCGCCGGCGGGCAGTTCTCGCCGGCCGAGCCCGGGCGCTACCGCAGCCTCGTCGACACGCTCCTCTGGGGCGGCGACCATTACATGCTGCTGGCCGATTTCGAGAGTTACCTGCAGGCGCAGGAACGGGTCGACGCCACCTACCGCGACTCCGACGCCTGGGCGGCGAAGGCGATCGCCAACGTCGCCGGCATGGGCCACTTCTCGTCGGACCGCACGATCGGCGAGTACGCGCGCCAGGTCTGGGGCGTGCGGCCGCAGCGATGAGAGCCTCCGTGAAGACATGACTCGCAGACCCTGAGGCGCCCATGCTCAGCCCCACCGAGGTCCGCGCGATCGTCGAGGGACGCGAGGCCGATCCCTTCGCGCGCCTCGGGCCGCATGTCGACGCCGACGGCCGCCGCTGGCTGCGCGCCTTCGTTCCCGGCGCCGCCGCGGTCGAGGCGCTCGTCGACGATCGCACGCTGCCGCTCATGCGCCGCGACGAGGCCGGCCTCTTCGAAGGCGAGCTGCCCTCGACGCCCGTCCGCTACCGGCTGCGCGCGCACCCAGCCGGCTTGCCGCAAGCGGCAGAAGGCGGCCCATCGCCGGCAGCGCAGGAGTTCGACGACCCCTACCGCTTCGGCCCGCTGCTGGGCGAGCTCGATGCTTGGCTGCTCGCCGAGGGCACGCACCTGCGCCCCTTCGAGGTGCTGGGCGCGCACCCGCTCTGCATCGACGGCGTCGACGGCACGGCCTTCGCGATCTGGGCGCCCAATGCCGCACGCGCAAGCGTCGTCGGCGACTTCAACGCCTGGGACGGCCGCCGCCACCCGATGCGGCTGCGCCGCGAGTGCGGCGTCTGGGAGCTGTTCCTGCCCGGCGTCGGGGTCGGCGAGCGCTACAAGTTCGAGCTTCTCGACGCCGCGGGGCGCCTGCTGCCGCAGAAGGCCGATCCCTATGCGCGCCGCGCCGAACTGCGGCCGGCAACGGCGAGCATCGTCGCGCCGCTGCCCGCGGCGCTGCCGGCGTCGCGCGCGCGCGAGCGCGCCAACGCGATCGACGCGCCGATCAGCATCTACGAGGTGCACTGCGCGAGCTGGCGCCGCCGTGACGGCTGGCAGTGGCTGGACTGGGACGAGCTCGCCGAGCAGCTCGTGCCCTATGCGGCGGAGATGGGCTTCACGCACCTGGAACTGCTGCCGGTCGCCGAACATCCGCTGGACGCGAGCTGGGGCTACCAGAGCACCGGGCTCTACGCACCGACCGCGCGCCACGGTGCGCCCGAAGGGCTGCTGCGCTTCGTTGAGCGCGCGCACGCCGCGGGCCTGGGCGTGCTGCTGGACTGGGTGCCGGCGCACTTCCCTGCCGACGACTGGGCGCTGGCGCGGCTGGACGGCAGCGCGCTCTACGAATACGCCGATCCGCGCGAGGGCTTCCACCAGGACTGGAACACGCTGATCTACAACTTCGGTCGCAACGAGGTGCGCAACTTCCTCGTCGGCAGCGCGCTCTTCTGGCTCGAGCGCTACGGCGCCGACGGGCTGCGCGTCGACGCGGTGGCCTCGATGCTCTACCGCGACTACAGCCGCGCCGCCGGCCAGTGGATCCCGAACGTGCACGGCGGGCGCGAGAACCTCGAGGCGATCGCCTTCCTCAAGCGGCTCAACGAGGTCGTCGGCAGCGAGCGCCCGCAGGCGGTGACGATCGCCGAGGAGAGCACTGCCTTCCCCGGCGTCAGCCACCCGACCTACGCCGGGGGCCTGGGCTTTCACTACAAGTGGAACATGGGCTGGATGCACGACACGCTGCAGTACATGCAGCGCGACCCGGTGCATCGGCGGCACCACCACGGCGAACTCGGCTTCGGCCTCGTCTACGCCTTCAGCGAGAACTACGTGCTGCCGCTCTCGCACGACGAGGTCGTGCACGGCAAGGGCTCGCTGATCGGGCGCATGCCCGGCGACCGCTGGCAGCGTTTCGCCAACCTGCGCGCCTACTACGGCTTCATGTGGGGCCACCCGGGCAAGAAGCTGCTCTTCATGGGCGGCGAGTTCGCGCAGGAACGCGAATGGAGCCACGAGCGCAGCCTGGACTGGCACCTGCTCGACGAAGCACCCGAACATGCCGGGGTGCAGCGCCTCGTCCGCGACCTGAACCGCCTCTACCGCGACAGCCCGGCGCTGCACGACCTGGACTGCAGCGCCGAGGGCTTCGAGTGGATCGACCACGAGGACGCCGAGCGCAGCCTGCTGTCCTTCGTCCGCCTCGCGCGCGACGGCAGCGCGATGCTCGTCGTCTGCAACTTCACGCCGGTCCCGCGCACGGGGCTGCGCCTGGGCGTGCCCCAGCCTGGACGCTGGGTCGAACGCCTGAACACCGATTCCGCGCACTACGGCGGCAGCAACCTCGGCTTGCCGCTCCAGGCGGCCGAGAGCGAACCGGTCGCGAGCCACGGCCGCGCACAGTCGATCGTGCTCGCCGCGCCGCCGCTGGCCACCGTCTTCCTGCAGTGGACGCCCTGAACCTGCCCTGTGCCAACGCGGACACCGACGCCGGCGCCGGCGACGCGCAGCCGTCGGTGCCGCTGCCGGCAGGCATGCCGGCGCAGGTCTGGCGCCTCGAACCCGGGCGGCCCTGGCCGCTGGGCGCCCACGTCGACGGCGACGGCGTCAACTTCGCCGTCTACTCCCGGCACGCGACGCGGATCGAGCTCTGCCTCTTCGACGACCAGGGCCGCTGCGAACGCCTGCGCGGCGCGCTGCCGGCGCGCAGCGGCGACGTCTGGCACGGCCGGCTGCCGCGCGCCGGCGCCGGCCTCGTCTACGGTCTGCGCGCGCACGGCCCCTGGCGGCCGGAGGAAGGGCATCGCTTCAACCCGGGCAAGCTGCTGCTGGACCCCTGGGCGCGCGAGATCGTCGTGCCCGAGGGCGGCTTCGACTGGCACGCGCCGCACCGAGGCAGCGACGAGCAGGGCCGGCCCGACCGGCGCGACAACGCCGCAGCGGCGCACAAGGCGCGCGTCGTCGACGACGGGCCGCCGCCGCGCTGGCAAAGGCCTGCCCGGGCGCTGGCCGAGACCGTGCTCTACGAACTGCACCTGCGCGCCTTCAGCATGCGCATGGCGGGCGTTCCCGCGGGGCTCCGCGGCACCTACGCGGGGCTGGCAAGCGACGCGGCGATCGCGCACCTGCAGCGCCTGGGCGTCACCGCGGTCAGCCTGCTGCCGGTGCACCACAAGCTCGACGAGGCGGCGCTTTCCGCGCGCGGCCTCGTCAACCACTGGGGCTACAACACGCTGGGCTTCTTCTGCCCCGAACCGCGCTACGCGGCCACGTCCACGCCGAGGCAGGAGTTCCGCGCGATGGTGCAGCGGCTGCACGCCGCGGGCATCGAGGTCGTCATCGACGTCGTCTTCAACCACACCGCCGAGGGCGACGCGCGCGGCCCGACGCTGTCCTGGCGCGGCCTGGACAACGCCGGCTGGTACCGCCTGCCCGAGGGCGACCGCGCCGGCTACGAGAACTGGAGCGGCTGCGGCAACACGCTGGACCTGGGCCAGGCGCGCGTGCTGCAGTTCGTGCTCGACAGCCTGCGCTACTGGGTGCAGCAGATGGGCGTCGACGGCTTTCGCTTCGACCTGGCGGCAGCGCTCGGGCGCGAGGGGACGCATTTCGACCGCCACGCGGCCTTCTTCAAGGCGATCGCGCAGGACCCGGCGCTGCAGGGCGTGAAGCTGATCGCCGAGCCCTGGGACCTGGGCCCGGACGGCTACCGCCTCGGCCAGTTCCCGGACGGCTGGCTCGAATGGAACGACCGCTTTCGCGACGGCGTGCGCGCGTTCTGGCTCGGCGGCGAGAGCACGCGCGGCGAGTTCGCGCTGCGGCTGGCGGGTTCGGCGGATCTGTTCCAGCCGCGCGCGCGCGCGCCGCTGGAATCGGTCAACTACGTCGTCGCGCACGACGGCTTCAGCCTCGCCGACCTCGTCAGCTACGACCTGCGCCACAACGAGGCCAACGGCGAGGGCAACCGCGACGGCCACCCGCACAACCTGAGCTGGAACTGCGGCTGGGAAGGGCCGACGACCCGGCCCGAAGTGCTCGCGCGGCGGGCGCGCCTGCAGCGTGCGCTGCTGGCGACGCTGCTGCTCGCGCAGGGCACGCCGATGCTGGCCGCGGGCGCCGAGATCGGGCACAGCCAGCGCGGCAACAACAACCCCTATTGCCAGGACAACGAGATCACCTGGCTCGACTGGGAGCATGCCGACCAGGGCCTGCTCGCCTTCACCGCGCATGTGCTCGCGCTGCGCCGGCGCCTTCTGCCCTTCGGCAGCGACTGGTACAGCGGCGCGCCCGACCGGAAGGGCCGCACCGACCTCGCGTGGCTGCGCCGTACCGGCCGGCCGCTGACCGTGCCCGAGTGGGAGAACCGCACCTCGCGCGTGCTCGGCGCGCTGATCGGCGCCCCCGGGGGCGGCGGTGCGCCGCTGCTGCTGCTCGTCAACGGCCGCGACCACGATCTCGACTTCGAGCTTCCGCCCGGCGACTGGGTCGCCGAGCTCGACACGACGCAGGCAGACGGCCGCAGCAGCTGGCAACGGCACGGCGCGCCGCGCCTGCGCCTGCCCGCGCGCAGCCTGCTGCTGCTGCGCGATGCCGGGCAGGGCCGCACGGAAGCGGCCGGTGCGCCCGATGATTCGACCGGACAGGCCGAGGACCGACGATGAGACTCCCCCGCGCCAGCGGCGTGCTGCTGCACCTGACTTCGCTCCCCGGGCCGCACGGCAGCGGCGACCTCGGCCCTGCGGCCTGTCACTTCGTCGACTGGCTTGCTGGCGCCGGCCAGCGGCTGTGGCAGGTGCTGCCGCTGACCGGCATCGGACCGGGGAATTCGCCCTACATGAGCAGCTCGGCGTTTGCCGGCAATCCGCTGCTGATCGACCTGGCCGAGCTGCAGCGCCAGGGCTGGCTCGAGGCCGGCGAGCTCGAACCCGAAGCGTCGCTGCAGGCCGGCCGCGTCGACTACGCCGCGGTGCAGCCGTACCGGATCCAGCGCCTGGCGCGCGCGGCAGCACGCTTTGCCGAACGCGGCAGCGCCGCGCAGCGCGAGGACTTCGAGCGCTTTCGCGCCGAACACGCCGACTGGCTGGCCGACTACGCGCTCTTCATGGCGCTGTCCGAGCGGCAGCCGGGGCAGGACTGGTGGCAGTGGGAGGCAGCGCTCGCGCGCCGTGAACCCGCGGCACTTGCAAGCGCGCGCCGCGAGCTCGCCGGGTCGATCGCCTTGCACGAGTTCTGCCAGTGGCGCTTCTTCCGGCAATGGGCCTCGCTCAGGCGCTATGCCAACGACCGGGGCGTGAGGATCGTCGGCGACGCGCCGATCTTCGTCGCCGCGCACAGCGCCGAGGTCTGGACGCAGCCGCGGCTCTTCGAGCTCGATGCAGGCGGCCGCCCGAGCGTGGTCGCCGGCGTTCCGCCGGACTACTTCAGCGCCAGCGGCCAGCGCTGGGGCAACCCGCTCTACCGCTGGGCCGAGCACGCGCGCGACGGCTACGCGTGGTGGGTGCAGCGCATCCGCCGCGCCTTCGAGCTCGTCGACGTGCTGCGCATCGACCACTTCCGCGGCTTCGTCGACTACTGGGAGATCCCGGCCGACGAGCCGACCGCGGTGCGCGGACGCTGGCGGCCCGGCCCGGGCGAAGCGCTCTTCGACGCGATCGCGAAGGCGCTCGGGCCGCTGCCGATCATCGCCGAGGACCTCGGCATCATCACCCCGGAGGTCGAGGCGCTGCGCCGGCGCCTGGGCTTCCCCGGGATGTGCGTGCTGCAGTTCGCCTTCGATGGCGACCCGGGCAACCGCTACCTGCCGCACCATCACGAGCCGAACAGTGTCGTCTACACCGGCACGCACGACAACGACACCGTCGCCGGCTGGTGGGCCAAGGCCGCCGACACGAAACGACACTTCGCGCGCGCGTATCTGGGCACCGACGGTCACGAGATGCCATGGACGCTGATCCGCGCGGCGATGGCCAGCGTCGCCGAGACCTGCATCGTGCCGATGCAGGACGTGCTGGCGCTGGGCAGCGACTGCCGGATGAACCATCCGGGGCAGGGCAGCGGGTGGTGGCGCTGGCGCTTCGAATGGAGCCAGGTGCTGCCCTGGCACGGCGAGGAACTGCAGGACTTCACCCGCCTCTACGGTCGGCTCGGCGGCTGATGCGCGCATCCGACGGTTGAACGGCCGTCCGACGCGCCGCTCTTGATACCCTTATAGGTATCTGCTACGATACCCTTATGGGTATCAAGACACGCACTCCCGTCACGGTCGCGGCACTGACCGTCCTGGCCGCGCTGCTGGCCGCTGTCGCGCTGCCGGCGCTCGCGATCGAGGTTCCGGTCGTCCAGGCCAGTCCCGGCCAAGGCGGCACGGCGCTGTCGATCGAAGGCCAGATCGAACCGGTGCGTCAGGCCACGGTCGCCGCGCAGATCGGCGGCAACGTGCAGGCGCTGCTCGTCAAGGCAGGGGACGCGGTCAAAGCCGGTCAGGTGATCGCGCGCATCGACGAGCGCGACGCAACGACCGGCGTGCTGCGCATGGACGCTGCCCTCGCACAGGCCGAGGCCGAGGCGCAGAACGCGCGCACGGCGCTCGAGCGCACGCGGGAGCTGCGGGATCAGGGCTTCGTGAGCCAGGCGGCACTCGACACCGCGCTGATGCAGAACAAGGCCACGCAGGCCGGCGTGCAGCAGGCCAAGGCGGCGCGCGCGCAGGCGGCGCTTGCGCGCAGCTTCGCCGCCGTGACCGCGCCCTTCTCCGGCCTGGTGCTGGCGACGCATCTCGAGGCGGGCGATCTCGCCAGCCCCGGGCGACCGATCGTGACCCTCTATTCGCCGGGCGCGATGCGCGCGACCGCGCAGGTGCCGCTGTCTCAGGCACCGGCGGCACGGCATGCGAGTCGCATCGAGATCGAGCTGGCCAACGGGCAGCGTGTCGCGCCCGCGGCCCGTACCGAACTGGCCGGCGCCGATCCCGTCTCGCAGACGATCGAGTGGCGTCTTGATCTGCCCAGCTCCGCGCTTCCCGGGCTGCTGCCGGGACAGGTTGCCCGGGTGCACTTCATCGGTGTGACCGCCGCACCCGATGCCCCGGCGACACTGCAAGTGCCGCACGCGGCAGTGCTGCGCCGCGGTGAGCTCGCGGCGGTCTATGTCGCGCAGGGTGACGCCTTCGCCCTGCGCGCGGTCCGCCTGGGCGCCACGCATGGCAGCCAGGGCGTCGAGGTGCTCGCCGGGCTGAAGAGCGGCGACAGGATCGCCGCCAACGCGGTACAGGCCGGCCTCGCCGGCGCGCGTCCGGCGCAGTAAGCGTCCGCTGACTTTTCGAGCGAATACGGACGTGAACACCGAAGTGAGTACCGACCTGACGAAGCCCGCCGCAGGCGCCGCCCCGCGCCTGGGCATCTCCGGGCGGCTGGCCGCCGCCTTCCAGGCCAACGCGCTGACGCCGCTTCTGGCGCTGGTCGCGCTGCTGCTAGGCCTCTTCGCGGTCCTGGTGACGCCGCGCGAGGAGGAGCCGCAGATCAATGTCACGATGGCCAGCGTGATCATCCCCTTCCCCGGGGCGGCGAGCGCCGACGTGCAGAACCTGGTGGCGCGGCCGGCCGAGCAGGTGCTGGGCCAGATCGCCGGCATCGAGCACACCTACTCGGTCTCGCGCCCGGGCGTGGCGCTAGTCACCGTGCAGTTCAAGGTCGGCGTGCCGCGCACCGAGGCGCTGGTGCGCCTCTACGACGTGCTCAACGCCAACCAGGACTGGCTGCCGCAGGGCCTGGGCG
>JAIXKN010000053.1:11438-20881 GCA_026932425.1 Burkholderiales bacterium | reverse complement strand
CTGATCGCCGCACACCCCTGGTACATCCTGCGCTGGTTCGGCGGCGTGCTGATCTGGCTGGGCATGTGGGTGATGGCCTGGAACCTCTGGGTCACGGCGGCCGACGCGCGCCAGACCATCATCTCGCCGGTCCCGGTGCCGATCCCCGAACCCGAGCCGCTGCAGATGCCCAGGCCGCTGCCGGCGCACGGTTGAGGAGCGCACGATGGCCTATCGTCACTTCGAGTTCATCGAGAAGCACAGCTGGGCGCTCGGCATCGCGACCGCGGTCATGGTCTCGCTCGGCGGCTTGGCGGAGATCACGCCGCTCTTCGTCGAGGCGAACAAGCTGCAGCCCACCGCCGACATGAAGCCCTACGACCCGCTGCGCCTGGCCGGGCGTGACGTCTACGTGCGCGAGGGCTGCTATCTCTGCCACACGCAGATGGTGCGCACGCTGCGCTTCGAGACGCAGCGCTATGGCGCGTACTCGACCGCCTCCGAATCGGCCTACGACCGCCCGCACCAGTGGGGCAGCAAGCGCACCGGCCCGGACCTCGCGCGCGTGGGCGGCAAGTACTCCGACGACTGGCAGCGCGTGCACCTGATGGACCCGCGCGAGGTCGTTCCCGAATCGAACATGCCCTCGTACCGCTGGCTGTCGCTTGCACTCGTCGACGGCCAGGACCTGCAGGCGCGGATGCGCGTGCTGCGCAAGCTCGGCGACCCGTACACCGACGAAGACATCAAGAATGCGCCCAAGGTGGTCGCCGGTCGCACCGAGCTCGACGCGCTCGTTGCCTACCTGCAGGGCCTGGGCGTCGACAACGTGCCCAAGCCCGCCGCGGCGGCAAGCGCGGCCGCGGACGCCGGAGGCAAGTCATGAACCCGGTCTGGGGCCATCTGATCGGCGTCTTCATCGTCGTGCTGATGCTCGTCTTCATCGGCATCTGGATCTGGGCCTGGCTGCCCTCGCACAAGCGCAGCTTCAACGAGCTCGCGCGCATGCCGATGGATGACCGCGACGCGTCGGCGGCGATCCCGGCGGGCGGCAGCGGGGAGGAGCGCCGATGAGCACGTTCTGGGCCGGGTGGGTGATCTTCCTCATCTGCTTCAACCTCGGCATCACCTTCTTCCTCTTCCTGTGGGCGCCGCGGGCCAAGGTGCCGACGCTGCCCGACGGCACCACCGGTCACGTCTGGGCCAACGGTGCGCTGCGCGAGGGCATGGCGCGCCTGCCGGGCTGGTGGATCGCGATCTCGTTTGCCGGCTTCATCGCCGGGTTCACCTACCTCGCGCTGTACCCGGGTTTCGGCAACTTCAAGGGCGCGCTGGACTGGACGTCGCGCGGCCAGCTCGCGGCGGACACCGCGGCCAACGACGCGATGTGGAACGCTGCGACGGTGGGCTTCGCCGAGCGGCCGGTCGAGCAGCTCGCGAGCAACAGCAAGGCCCGCGCGATGGGCGAGGTGCTCTACCGCGACAACTGCGCCGCCTGCCACGGCCGCGCCGGGCAGGGCAGCCAGGCGCTGGGTGCGCCGAGCCTTTCCGACGACGACTGGCTCTATGGCGGCAGCGGCGAGGCCATCGTCACGAGCATCCAGGGCGGGCGCCACGGCGTGATGCCCGCCTGGCGCGAGCCGCTCGGCGACGACGGCGTCGTCGACGTCGCGAACTACGTGCTGAGCCTCTCCGGCGGTTTGCACGACGCGGCACGCGCCGCCGCCGGCAAGGAGAAGTTCGCGACCCTGTGCGCCGCCTGTCATGGTCCCGATGGCAAGGGCAACCAGGGGGTCGGGGCACCGAACCTGACCGACGGCATCTGGCTCTACGGCGGCGACCTCGACAGCGTCGAGCACTCGATCGCCAGCGGACGCAGCGGCACGATGCCGGCGTGGAGCGAGCGGCTGAGCCCGACGCAGATCCACCTGGTCGCCGCCTACGTCTACTCGCTCTCGCGCGACGGCGCCCCGAGCGGCGGGCAATGAGGCGATGAGGCCGTGTCCCGCCTGCCGTCCGACGCCTGGTACCGCCAGGGCATCGTCTGGCTCGGCGCCGCGGTGTTCGCGCTATCGATCGCCGGCTCGGTCTGGCTGATTCGCGTCGCCGAGCGCTACGCTGATCCGCCGCTGCCGCCTGCCGAGGCACCGGGCCCGCAGGTGCTGAAGGTGCCCGTCGCGCGCCCCGACGCCCCTTCGGACCCGACGCGATGACGAGGCCTGCCTGCTGGCACTGCGGCCAGGCGCTGCCCGCCGACCCGCCGCGGGCGATCGTCGGCAGCGTCGCGCACGAGGTCTGCTGCCAGGGCTGCAAGGCCGCGGCCGAGTGGATCGACCAGCTCGGCCTCTCCGACTACTACCGGCTGCGCAGCGCGCCCGCCGCCTCCGCGCCCGACCTGCAGGCCGCCGCGCGCAGCGCGTCCGCCTGGACGCGGCCCGAGCTCTCGCGGCACGTCGTGCGCCCGCTCTCCGGCGGGCAGAGCGAAGTGCTGCTGCTGGTCGACGGCATCCGCTGCGCTGCCTGCGTCTGGCTGATCGAGCGCGCGCTCTCGGCGCTGCCGGGCGTCGTCTCGGTGCAGGTCAACGCGGCCGCGCGCCGTGCGCGCGTCGTCTGGGAGCCGCAGCGGACCGACCTCGCCGCGATCCTCGACGCACTCGCGAAGACCGGCTATCAGGCGCTGCCGCTGGACGCGAAGGCGCTGGACGACGCGCGCCAGCGCGAGGCGCGCGACGCGCTCAAGCGGCTGCTGGTCGCGGGTTTCGGCGCGATGCAGGCGATGATGTACGCGAGCGCGATCTACTTCGGCGCGGTCAGCGACATCGATGCGCCGACGCGCGCGGCGATGCGCTGGCTCGGGCTGCTGGTCGCGACCCCGGTCGTCCTCTATTCGGCGCGGCCCTTCTTCGCCGGCGCCTGGCGCAGCCTGCGCGCGCGCACGCTCGGCATGGACGTGCCGGTGGCGATCGCGATCGCGCTGATCTACGGCGCAAGCCTCGTCGAGGCGCTGCGCGGTCAGGGCGAGGTCTATTTCGACTCGGTCAGCATGTTCGTCTTCTTCCTGCTCGTCGGGCGCTTCCTCGAGATGCGCGCGCGCCACCGCGCGGGCGACCTCGTCGATGCGCTCGCGCGCACGACGCCGGCCTACGCCGAGCGGCTGCACGCGGACGGCCGCATCGAGCGCATCGGCGCGCTCGAGCTCGTCGTCGGCGACCGCGTGCAGATCGCCGAGGGCGAGCGCGTCCCCGCCGACGGGGTGCTGGAGAGCGGCAGCTGCCGCGTCGACGAGGCGCTGCTGAGCGGCGAGTCGGCGCCGGTGCGCAAGGACCGCGGCGACGCGCTCGTCGGCGGCAGCGTGCTGCTCGACGGCCCGGCGACGATGCGGGTCACGCGCGTGGGCGCGGACACGGCGCTGGCCGGCATCGCCGCGCTCGTTGCCCGTGCGCACAGCGAGCGCCCGCGCCTGGCGCGCGAAGGCGAGCGCGCAGCGGCCGGCTTCGTCGCGCGCGTGTTGACGCTGGCGGCGCTGTGCGCGCTTGGCTGGAGCTTCGTCGACCCCTCGCGGGCGCTCGGCGCGACGCTGGCGGTGCTCGTCGTCTCCTGTCCCTGCGCCTTCGCGCTCGCGGTGCCGGCAGCGCTGACGCGTGCGCTCTCGGTGCTCGCCGCGCGCGGCGTCTTCGTCGTCCACCCCGACGCGATCGAGGGCCTCGCGCGCGCCACGCATGCGGTCTTCGACAAGACCGGCACGCTCACCAGCGCCGAGCTCGCGCTCGAGCCGGTGCCCGGGGCAGAGCGGGAGACGACGCTCGCGCTCGCCGCAGCACTCGCGCGCGGCAGCACGCACCCGGCCGCGCAGGCGCTCGTGGGCGCGGCCGAGGGCCTGCCGCTGCACCCGGTGCAGGACGTGCGCACCGTCCGCGGACAGGGCGTCGAAGGCCTCGTCGACGGGCGCCGTCTGCGCCTGGGCCAGCGCGCCTGGGCGCTGGCGGGCGACGCCGCGGCGACACTTTCGAGCACGGCCGCGGCACGGACGGCGGCAGTCGCGGTGGCGGCAGCCGACGACGACGCCGTGATCCTCGCCGAGGAGGGTCGCGAGCTCGCCGCCTTCCGCCTGCGCGAGCATCTGCGGCCCGGCGCGCGCGAGGCCGTCGTCGGGCTGCGCGAGAGCGGCGTCGAGGTCGAACTCGTCAGCGGCGACGCGCAGGCCAAGGTCGACGCGGCGGCGCAGGCGCTCGGGATCGAGCGGCGGCACGCGCGGGCCTCGCCAGCCGACAAGCTGCAGCGCCTGCAGCAGCTGCGCGCCGACGGCGCGCGCGTGCTGGCCGTCGGCGACGGCATCAACGACGCGCCGGTGCTCGCCGGCGCCGACGTCGCGATCGCGCTGGCATCGGGCAGCGAACTCGCGCGTGCCAGCGGCGACATCGTGCTCGAGGGCGCGCATCTCGCGGCGCTTCCGCAGGCGCGGCTGCTCGCGCAGCGCACGCTCGCGGTGCTGCGGCAGAACCAGCGCTGGGCGCTGGTCTACAACCTCTCGGTCGTGCCGCTTGGGGCGCTCGGCTTCGTGCCGCCCTGGCTCGCGGCGATCGGCATGTCGACGAGCTCGCTGGTCGTGATCCTCAACGCGCTGCGCATCGGACGTGAGGGCGCGGAGTCAGCGGCAGCGTCCACGACCGCGGTGCAATGGCAGCAGGAGGCGGCGTGAGCATCCTCGTCGTGATGATCCCGCTTTCGATCCTGCTGCTCATCGGCGCCGGGATCGCGTTCTTCTGGGCCGTCGAGCACCACCAGTTCGACGACCTCGACACGCCGCGCCTGCTGCCGCTGCTGGACGATCCCTCGCCGCTGGCCGGCACGCACACCGAGTCGGGCGATGAACGCGAGACCACCGTCACGAGCGGCACGACGGCCGAGGCTCCCCGATGAACGGCGCACTCACCCTCGGCGCGGCGCTGTTGCTGGGTCTCGCCGCCAGCGGCCACTGCCTCGTGATGTGCGGTGGCATCTCGACGGCGCTGGGCATCGCGACCGCCAAGGGCGCCGACGGCCGCCCGCGGCCGCTGCTGCTCGTGTGCTACCAGCTCGGGCGGGCGACGTCCTACGCGCTCGCCGGTCTGCTGCTGGCGGGGACGCTGGCCGCCGTCGTCGGCGCGATGGACAGCGAGGTGCTGCGCCGCGTGCTGCGCGCGCTCTCGGCGGCGGCGCTGCTGCTGGCCGCGCTGGTGGCGTTCGGCCGCGTGCGCGACCCCGGCAGCGGCTTCGGGCAGCGGCTGTGGCAGCGCATCGCGCCGCTCGGGCGTCGGCTGCTGCCGGTGTCCAGCGTGCCGCGTGCCTTCGCCTTCGGCATGGTCTGGGGCTGGATGCCGTGTGGCTTCGTCTACACCGTGCTCGTGATCGCGACCCTGCAGGGCGACGCGCTCTACGGCGCCGCGACGATGGCCGCCTTCGGCCTGGGCACGCTGCCGGCGATGTTCCTCGCCGCCTTCGGCGCGCAGCGCTTCGCCGGCTTCAGCGCCAAGGCCGGTGCGCGCCGCGTCGCCGGCTTCGCGCTGCTGGGCAGCGCCCTGCTGACCTTCGCCGCGCCCTGGCTGCCGCACTGGCAGTGGCTCGAGGCGAGCCTGCCCTTCCTCTGCCGCTCGGTGTAAGCGCTGGGCCGGCGCACCCGGGGCGCGTGGTGCCGCCCGCCGATTTCGTCGCTTGCGCCGGATGCAGCTGTGGCCGTCTGCGGGCCTCAGCCCCGGCGCTGCTCGAAGTCCTTCATGTACGCGACCAGCGCCTGCACGCCCTCGATCGGCATCGCGTTGTAGATCGATGCGCGCATGCCGCCGACCGAGCGGTGGCCCTTGAGCTGCTTGAGCCCCGCGGCCTCGGCGCCCTTCAGGAAGTCGGCATCGAGCCGCTCGTCGTGCAGCTTGAAGGGCACGTTCATCCACGAGCGGCACTCGCGCGCCACCGGTGCGCGGTAGAAGCCCGTCGCGTCGAGGTAGTCGTAGAGCAGCGCCGCCTTCGCGCGATTGCGCTCGGCCATCGCCGACAATCCGCCCTGCGCCTTGAGCCACTGGAACACGAGGCCGGCGATGTAGATCGCGTAGGTCGGCGGCGTGTTCAGCATGCTGTCGGCGCCGGCCTGCAGCCCGTAGTTGAAGGCGTCGGGCGTCAGCGGGTGCGCCTGGCCGAGCAGGTCCTCGCGCACGATCACGATGGTCAGTCCCGCCGGGCCGATGTTCTTCTGCGCGCCGCCGTAGAGCAGCCCGTACTTCGTCACGTCCAGCGGCCGCGAGAGGATGTCGCTCGAGACGTCGGCGACCAGCGGCACCTCGCCGACCTCGGGCGTCCAGTGGTACTGCACGCCGCCGATGGTCTCGTTGCTGCAGATGTGCACGTAGGCTGCCTGCGGGTCGAGCTTCCACTGCTCGCGCGGCGGGATGCTCGTGTAGCCGTCCGCGGCGCTGCTCGCGGCGACGTTGATGCGGCCGAACTTGCGCGCCTCGGCGATCGAGCGCTGGCTCCAGGCGCCGGTGTCGATGTAGTCGGCGCCGGCGTGGCCGCGCATCAGGTTCATCGGCACGATCGCGTTCTCGGCGATCGCGCCGCCCTGCATGAAGAGCGTGCGGTAGTTCGACGGCACGCCCAGCAGTTCGCGCAGATCGGCCTGCGCCTGCGCGTGGATCGACATGAACTCCGGGCCGCGGTGGCTCATCTCCATCACCGACATGCCGGACCCGCGCCAGTCGAGCATGTCCTCGGCCGCCTGGCGCAGCACGGACTCGGGCAGGGCGGCGGGACCGGCGCTGAAGTTGTGGACGCGCGTCATCTCGGGCTTCTCGTGCGGTTCGGGACGGGGAGGGGAGAGCGATTATCGGCGCGCGAGCGCGCGGCCCCGCCGGGCCCGCCGGGGCCGCGCGCTTGACGTACATTGCCTGCATGCCGCTGGCTGCGGGAGGCCGGCGGAGCGCGACAGCAGCAGGATCGGATCCATGTTCACTCATCTTCTCGTGCCGGTCGACGGCACCGAACTCTCGATGCGCGCCGTGGACGTCAGCCTCGGGCTGGCGAAGAAGCTCGGGGCGCGCGTGACCGGCTTCGTCGTCGTGCCGCAGACGCCCGTCTCGGCGATGAACGTCAACTCGACGACCTACCAGCAGGAAGCGGCGGCGCACCGCGAACGGACCGAGGCGCATGCGCGCCAGGTCCTCGCCGGCTTCGCCGCTGCCGCCGCCGCGCAGGGCGTGGCCTTCGACGGCGAGTTCGAGCGCACCGGCAGCATCGACTGGGCGATCGTCGAGGCGGCGCAGAAGTACGGCTGCGACATGATCGTGATGGTCACCCAGGGCCGCGGCACCTTCGGCGAGCTGCTCTTCGGCTCGCACACCAAGAACGTGATGGCGCGCACCACGACGCCGCTGCTGGTGTTGCGCTGACACCGCAGCGCGGCGCTTGCTTGCCGGCGGCGAAACTGCCAGCATCCGTTCCTTCCAAACCGCCACCGCGCAAGAGGAGACGCCATGGCCAAGCCGCTGATCGACGCCGATGCCCTGATCGCCCAGTTCCAGAGCGCCACCGCCCAGCAGGGCGAGCAGCTGCGCAAGGCCGTTGCCGCGGCGACGCTGCAGGCGCTTCAGGGCCGCGAGCTGACGCTCAAGAACATCCGGGCCGCGCTCAAGGGCGTGACCGACGCCGTCAACGCCGGCATGATGCAGAACGCCCTGCCGGCCACGGACGCCGAGGACCTGCTCGACAAGGCCGTCGCCGGCATGGACGACGCGCTGCTGAAGGCGGTCGAGGCCAACCGCGTCGCGCTCGGGCAGCTCGTCGCCCAGGGCGCCGACCTGCGCGAGCAGCACCTGGCCAAGGCGCTGACCGAACTCGAGAAGTTCGAGGACGCGCTGATGGGCACGGTGCGCAAGGCCGCGGCCAGCGCCGGCGAGCAGGTGGCCGCCGGCTGGGGCCCGGTGCTCGAGAAGCTGCAGGCCGGCGGCACCGCCTCGGGCAACCAGGCCAGTGCCACCGCCGAGAAGCTGATGCAGGACATGCAGAGCGCGATCCGCAGCTCGCGCGCCGCGAGCATCAAGGCCGCGCAGGCGATGGCCGAGAGCTACACCGCGATGGTCAGCGGCGTGCTGCTGGGCATGGCCGAAGGCCTGCAGCAGGGCAGCGGCAAGGGCGGCTCGAAGAAGAAGTAAGCCCGGCAGCGTCGCGGCGCAAGCCGCAGGAGCCGGCAGGGACGGACGCGAGCGGACAAAGACGGACAGCGGCGCACGCCGCGCGCGCGCGGGCATCGCGTATCGTGGCGCCATGCCCGCATCCGCCATCGCCTGCAGCTTCTTCTGGCACGACTACGAGACCTTCGGGCGCGTGCCTCGCCGTGACCGGCCCGCGCAGTTCGCCGGCCTGCGCACCGACGCCGAGCTGAACGAGATCGGCGCGCCGGTGATGCTGCACTGCCGCCCCGCGCCCGACTTCCTGCCCGACCCCGAAGCCTGCCTGCTCACCGGCATCCTGCCGCAGCACTGCCTGCAGCACGGCGTGCCGGAGCATGAATTCGCCGCCGCGATCGAGCGCGAGCTCGCCGCGCCCGGGACGATCGGCGTCGGCTACAACAGCATCCGCTTCGACGACGAGGTCACGCGCTTCCTCTTCTGGCGCAACCTGATCGACCCCTACGCACGCGAGTGGCAGAACGGCTGCAGCCGCTGGGACCTGCTCGACGTCTTGCGCTGCGCCTGGGCGCTGCGTCCCGAGGGCATCGAGTGGCCGCGGCACGAGGACGGGCGGCCCTCGTTCAAGCTCGAGCACCTGAGCGCGGCCAACGGCATCGCGCACGAATCGGCGCACGACGCGCTCTCCGACGTGCGCGCGACCCTCGGCATGGCGCGGCTGCTCAAGGCACGCCAGCCGCGCCTGTGGGACTTCTGCCTGAAGCTGCGCGACAAGAACGCCGTGCGCGACGAGATCGGCATCGGCCGGCCCTTCCTGCACCTGAGCGGCCGCTATCCGGTCGAGCGCGGCTGCCTGGCGGTGGTGTGGCCGTTGGCACCCCATCCGGCGAATCGCAACGAGCTGATCGTCTGGGACCTGGCGCAGGACCCGCGCCAGCTCGAGGGCCTGGACGCCGACGCGCTGCGCGAGCGCCTCTTCGTGCGCGAGGACGAGCTCCCCGAGGGCGTGCAGCGCTTGCCGATCAAGACGATCCACCTCAACAAGAGCCCGATCGTCGTCGCCGGCAGGGGCATGATGAAGGCGGCGGCGGAGCGCTGGGGGATCGACCTGGCCGCGGTGCAGCGTCACGCCCTCGAGGCCGCCCGCATTGCCCCGGCGATCGCCTCCCGCTGGGCCGCAGTCTTCGCGCGCCCGCCCGTCGCGGAGGTCGACGTCGACGAGGACCTCTACGGCGGCTTCGTCCCCGACGAGGACCGGCGCACGCTGCAGCGCCTGCGCGGCCTGACGCCGCAGGCGCTGGCCCAGCGCCG
>JAIXKN010000053.1:0-11428 GCA_026932425.1 Burkholderiales bacterium | reverse complement strand
GGCGCACGCTGCAGCGCCTGCGCGGCCTGACGCCGCAGGCGCTGGCCCAGCGCCGCCCGGCCTTCGTCGACGGCCGCCTGCCCGAACTGCTCTTGCGCTACCGCGCGCGCAACTTCCCCGAGACGCTCGCCGACGACGAGCGCCAGCGCTGGCACCAGCACTGCGCGGCCCGCCTGCACGACGGCGCGGGCGGCGCGCTCACGCTCGCGCGCTACGCCGAGATCATCGACCGGCTCGCGGAAGACGCCGACGAGGCGCAGCAGGGGCTGTTGTCGGCGCTCTATGACTATGCCGAGGGAATTGAGTCGAGCTTGTGAGCGCCACCAGGGGCGGGCCGTCACCTGGCCCGCCCCCCGTGGAGGTCAAGGAACTCGGGAGCGGCCCTTCGTTCCTTGGGACACCACGCCTGCAGGTGGGGTCGTAGACCGGGATGAAGATCTGCTCCCGCTTGCGCGGACCTTCCTGAGCAAAGATCGCGGATCGCCGAGTGTGTGTACCCCGGAGATCGAATGCCAGCGACCGACCCGCTTTCCATGATGCGAACCATCCAGCGCGACGGTTTCGTTGTCCAGGTCGACGATCGCGACAGTCTCGGGCTCTCGGGCGAAGCCGAGTTCGAGCCCGAGGTGCGGGATGCGCTGCTGCGCCTGGCAAGGCCGGGCGACACGGTCGTCGACATCGGCGCCAACATCGGCTGGTTCACGCTGCACCTGGCCAGGCGCGTGGGCCCCGCGGGTGTCATTCACGCGTTCGAACCGGAGCCCGCCAACCTGCGTTTGCTCGAGGCCAACGTGCGCGCGAACGGTCTGTCCTGGGTCGTCATCCATCCCGTCGCGCTGGGGGAGGCGCCGGGTGAGGCGCTGCTGCACACGACCGCCTACAACACCGGCATGCACCGACTCTACGACTCGGTGTGCTGCGACGGTCCGGCGATCCCGGTGGCTGTGCAGCGGCTCGATGATCTGCTCGCGCCAGGGCAGGTGGCGCTCGTGAAGATCGACGTCGAAGGCTACGAGCACGCGGTGCTGCGCGGGGCGCGAGTGCTGCTCTCGACGCCGCCGCAGCCGCGCGTGGTCAGCGAATACTGCCCGGCCTCGATGCTGGAGGCGGGGCAGTCGCCCAGTGCCTTCCTGAACGACATGAAGGCCTGGGGCTTGGCGCCCCGCGCGCTCGATGGGGCGCCAATCGATTGGGCGGAACTGATGGCCGATGCCCTGCGCTACGAGGCGTACGGTCGCGAGCGCTTCGTTGCCGCGTGCGCCGGTGCGAACAACCCCGAGATCCTCGCGATCGTCGCCGGGCTTGCCGCAGAGTTGGGTTGCCGCCGCCCGGTCATCGAGAACCTGCTCTTCGCGGCGCCGTGAGCGTCGGGTGAGCGTCCGATGAGCGTCTAGACTCCGCGCCCAGCCGGCCGCCGGGCCGTACAAGAACAAGGAGGCGCGATGAGTTCGATGTTGAGCTGGCGCGAGGTGCGCGCCGGTCCTGGCGTGGTGGTTGCGCCCGACGAGCGCCTGCCGTGGGGGCAGACGGCGGCGATGGGCGTGCAGCACGTGATCGCGATGTTCGGCGCGACGGTGCTGGCGCCGATCCTGATGGGCTTCGACCCGAATCTCGCGATCCTGATGAGCGGCATCGGCACGCTCGTCTTCTTCTTCATCGTCGGCGGCAAGGTGCCGAGCTACGTCGGCTCGAGCTTCGCGTTCATCGGCGTCGTCATCGCCGCGACCGGCTACGCCGGCAAGGGCGCCAACGCCAACCTGGGCGTGGCGCTGGGCGGCATCATCGCCTGCGGCGCGGTCTACACGCTGATCGGTGCGGCGGTGATGGCCACCGGTACCGGCTGGATCGAGCGGCTGATGCCGCCGGTGGTGACCGGCGCGGTCGTCGCGGTGATCGGTCTGAACCTCGCCGGGTTGCCGGTGAAGAACATGGCGCCGACGCCCTTCGACGCCTGGATGCAGGGCGTGACCTTCGTCTGCGTCGCGCTGGTCGCGGTGTTCACGCGCGGGATGACGCAGCGGCTGCTGATCCTCGTGGGCCTGTTCGCCGCCAGCGTCGTCTACGGACTGCTCACCAACGTGATGGGGCTGGGCACGCCGATCGACTTCTCCGGGATCGCCAGCGCCGCGTGGATCGGCCGGCCGAACTTCTCGGCGCCGGTGTTCGACGCGAATGCGATGCTGCTGATCGCGCCGGTGGCGATCATCCTGGTGGCGGAGAACCTGGGCCACATCAAGGCGGTCTCCGCGATGACCGGGCGCGACCTGGACCCCTACATCGGGCGCGCGTTCGTCGGCGACGGCGTGGCGACGATGATCTCCGGCTCGGCCGGCGGCACCGGCGTCACGACCTACGCCGAGAACATCGGCGTGATGGCGGCGACGAAGATCTACAGCACCGCGGTCTTCGTCGTTGCCGCGCTGATCGCGATCCTGCTGGGTTTCAGCCCCAAGTTCGGCGCGCTGATCCAGGCGATCCCGCTGGCGGTGATGGGCGGGGTCTCGATCGTCGTCTTCGGCCTGATCGCGATCGCGGGCGCCAAGATCTGGGTCGACAACAGGGTCGACTTCTCCGATAACCGCAATCTCGTCGTCGCCGCGATCACGCTGGTGCTGGGCACCGGCGACTACACGCTGCGCTTCGGCGGCTTCACGCTCGGCGGCATCGGCACCGCGACCTTCGGCGCCATCCTGCTGTGGCTGTTGCTCGGGCGCAAGGGTCAGGGCGAGCGCTGAAGGCCGCGCGGCCGGGCGCGGCCTTCCAGCAGCAGGAACAGGCCGCTGCCGACCATGAGCGTGATTCCGCCCCAGGCCAGCGCGTTGGGCACCTCCCGCCACACCAGCCAGCCCATCAGCACGGCGACGAGCAGGCCCACGTAGCGAAACGGCGCGACCACGCTCATCTCGCCGTGACGCATGCTGTTGACGACGCAGAAGTAGCCGCCGGCCAGGAGCGCGGCGGCCAGCGCCAGCTGCAGCAGCTGCATCGGGCGCATCGGCTGCCAGCCCTGCAGCGGCAGTAGCAGCGCGGCCACGGTGAGCACCGCGATCGCGCTGCCGAGCGTCACGAGGATCGAGGGCACGGCGGGATCGATGCGTCGCGTGTAGAGCTCGCGCCCGGCCTGCGCCAGCGTGGCCGCCAGGCACACCAGCGCCCAGGCGTTGAAGCCCTGCGCCTGCGGCTGGAGGACCAGCAGCACGCCGACGAAGCCGGCGACGATGGCCACCCAGCGCGGCAGGCCGGCGCGTTCGCGCAGCAGGAGCACCGCCGCCAGCGCCATCATCAGCGGCATCGACAGGTTGATCGCCGTGGCGTTGGCCAGGGGCAGGTGCATCAGCGCGAGCAGGTAGAGCAGGGTGCCGAGCGCGTCCAGCAGCGCGCGCACGATCAGCGGCCGGTCGCCCAGGCGTGGCCAGCGCGTCGTCGCGCCGGTGGCGCGTGCCACGGCAAGCAGCATGCTCAGGGTCATCAGCCCGCGGATGAAGATCATCTGCGCGACACCCAGCTCCTGGCCGACGTGCTTCATCAGTGCGTCGTTGACAACGAAGAACACCATCGCGGCACAGACGTAGGCGATGCCGCGCCGGTTGGACTGGCGGGCCGGGGAGGCGTCGGGACTCACGGGCGTCAGAGCGGCGGGCCGATGGGCGTGGCGAGCGAGGTGGTCGAGGCAGCCGGGCGCAAAGCTAAGGCCTGCGTGCCGCTTGCCGCGGGGATGTGCGGGATGCATGCAAGCGAAGGCGCGCGGCTGGGGTATGGTTCAGGGTCGACGACCCGAACTGGACTGCCTGTGGCCAAACCGAACTACGCATTCGAGAAGCGCCAGCGCGAGCTGGAGAAGAAGCGCAAGAAGGAGGAGAAGGCCCAGCGCAAGGCGGCGGCCCAGACGCAGCCGGAGCCCGACTCGGCAGAGTCCGGGGAGGCTGCTGCATCGCCGGGCCCGACGGACGGCACTTCCGCACCCGAAGCAGGGACCTAGCGCGAGCGGCCCCAGGGAGAAGGACAGGCAGAAGGGCTCGCCGAAGCGGGCCCTTGCAGGGGAAACCGAAAAGGCGAAGGGTCTGCCGCGGCAGACCCTGGCCGGCGCGGGTGACCCGCGCCGGCGGCTTCAGCTTTCGACCGCCTTCGCCGCCTCGACGTACTCGGGGATCTGGTCGAAGTTCATGTAGCGGTAGACGCTGTCCGCATCCTTGTTGATGATGCCCATCGCCTCGTGGTATTCGGCCACGGTCGGGATGCGGCCCAGGCGCGAGGCGATCGCCGCCAGTTCCGCCGAGGCGAGGTAGACGTTGGTGTTCTTGCCCAGGCGGTTCGGGAAGTTGCGGGTGCTGGTCGAGACCACGGTCGCGCCTTCGCGCACCTGCGCCTGGTTGCCCATGCACAGGCTGCAGCCGGGCATCTCGGTGCGCGCGCCGGCGGTGCCGAAGGCCGCGTAGTGGCCTTCCTTGATCAGCTCGCTCTGGTCCATCTTGGTCGGCGGCGCCACCCACAGGCGGGTGGGGAGGTCGCGCTGGCCGCCCAGCAGCTTGGCGGCGGCGCGGAAGTGGCCGATGTTGGTCATGCACGAGCCGATGAAGGCCTCGTCGATCTTCGTGCCCGCGACCTCCGACAGCAGCTTGGCGTCGTCCGGGTCGTTGGGGCAGCAGAGCACCGGCTCCTTCAACTCGTCGAGGTCGATCTCGATCACCGCGGCGTACTCGGCATCGGCATCGGCCTGCAGCAACTGCGGATTCGCGAGCCAGGCCTGCACCTTCTCGATGCGCCGCGCCAGCGTCTTCGCGTCCTGGTAGCCCTGCGCGATCATGTTCTTCATCAGCACGACGTTGCTGTTCAGGTACTCGATGATCGGTTCCTTGTTCAGCTTGATCGTGCAGCCGGCGGCCGAGCGCTCGGCCGAGGCGTCGGAGAGCTCGAAGGCCTGTTCGACCTTCAGGTCAGGCAGCCCCTCGATCTCGAGGATGCGACCGCTGAAGATGTTCTTCTTGCCGGCCTTGGCCACCGTCAGCAGGCCCTGCTTGATCGCGGTGTAGGGAATCGCGTGCACGAGGTCGCGCAGCGTGACGCCCGGTTGCATCTTGCCCTTGAAGCGCACGAGCACCGATTCGGGCATGTCCAGCGGCATCACGCCGGTGGCCGCGGCGAAGGCCACGAGCCCCGAGCCGGCGGGGAAGCTGATGCCGATCGGGAAGCGCGTGTGGCTGTCGCCGCCGGTGCCCACGGTGTCGGGCAGCAGCAGGCGGTTGAGCCAGCTGTGGATGACGCCGTCACCCGGGCGCAGGCTGACGCCGCCGCGGCTGCTGATGAACTCGGGCAGCTCGCGGTGCATCTTCACGTCGACCGGCTTGGGGTAGGCCGCGGTGTGGCAGAAGCTTTGCATCACGAGGTCGGCCGAGAAGCCCAGGCAGGCGAGATCCTTGAGCTCGTCGCGCGTCATCGGGCCGGTGGTGTCCTGGCTGCCGACGGTGGTCATCTTGGGCTCGCAGTAGGTGCCCGGGCGGATGCCTTGCCCTTCGGGCAGGCCGCAGGCGCGGCCGACCATCTTCTGCGCCAGCGTGTAGCCCTTGCCGCTGTCCTTGGGGGCCACCGGCAGGCGGAACGCGGTGCTCGCCGGCAGGCCCAGCGCCTCGCGTGCCCGGGCGGTCAGGCCGCGGCCGATGATCAGGTTGATGCGTCCGCCGGCACGCACCTCGTCGAGCAGCACCGGGCTCTTGAGTTGGAACTCGGCGACCGTCTGGCCGTCCTTCAGGATCTTGCCGTCATAGGGCCGGATCTCGACGACGTCGCCCATCTCGAGATTGCGCACGTCGACCTCGATCGGCAGCGAGCCCGAGTCCTCCTGCGTGTTGAAGAAGATCGGCGCGATCTTGCCGCCGAGCGTGACGCCGCCGTAGCGCTTGTTGGGCACGAAGGGGATGTCCTGGCCGGTGGCCCAGATCACGCTGTTGGTCGCGCTCTTGCGGCTCGAGCCCGTGCCGACGACGTCGCCGACGTAGGCCACGAGGTGGCCCTTCTTCTTCAGGTCCTCGATGAACTGGATCGGCCCGCGCTTGCTCTCCTCCTCGGGCTTGAACGCGGCGTCCGGGCGGCTGTTCTTGAGCATCGCCAGGTAGTGCAGCGGGATGTCCGGGCGGCTCCACGCATCCGGCGCGGGCGAGAGGTCGTCGGTGTTGGTCTCGCCGGGCACCTTGAAGACGGTGACGGTGATCGCCTGCGGCACCTCGGGGCGCGAGGTGAACCACTCGGCGTCGGCCCAGCTCTGCATGACCTCCTGGGCCTTGGCGTTGCCGGCCTTGGCCTTGGCCGCGACGTCGTTGAAGTAGTCGAACATCAGCAGCGTGTGCTTGAGTGCGTCGGCCGCCTGCTGGGCCACCTCGGCGTCGTCGAGCAGCTCGATCAGCGGGTGCACGTTGTAGCCGCCGACCATGGTGCCCAGCAGCTCGGTGGCGCGTGCGCGCGAGATCAGGCCGACCTTCAGCTCGCCGTGCGCAACCGCGGAGAGGAAGCTCGCCTTGACCTTGGCGGCGTCGTCCACGCCCGGCGGCACGCGCTGCGTCAGCAGCTCGAGCAGGAAGGCCTCCTCCCCGGCCGGCGGGTTCTTGATCAGCTCGATCAGCTCGGCGACCTGCTGCGCGGACAGCGGCAGGGGCGGGATGCCGAGCGCGGCGCGTTCGGCGGCGTGTTGGCGATAGGCGGCAAGCATGTCGGCTCCTTGGTGTCGATCGATGAAGTTCGTTGGGGTCTGTGCGGGTTTCGGCTTGGGTTCGCGGACGGGTCGCCAGGGGCGATGGCGCCGCGACGATCCGAGTGTGCGGCTTCAGGCTTTCGGGACGATGACCTTCAGGCCCTTGAAGTCGTCGCGGAAGAAGGCGGCGTCGCGGGTGATCAGGCCTTCGCGCGTTTACGTACGGATCGCATCCGAATCAAGGTTTGCCCTGAGGCATGCGATCGCCGCAGCACCCGAGGCCTGCTTCGGGAAGCGGGGATGGCGGCGAGGTTCAGCGCGTCGACGTTGCCGGCGCCGGCGTGCCGCCTGGAGCGTCGTCGGGACGGGCGCTGGCAGCCACCGTTGGCGCCGCGGGGGCGGTTGCCGATGTGTCGGGTGCGGTCGCGGCCGGTGCTGCAGGCGCGCCCGCAGGCGGTGCTGCCGAGGCATCGCTGTTCATGGCACTGCCGGCCGCCGTCGCCGCGGCGGCTGCGGCCGCCAGCGCCGGGTCGATGCCCAGCGATTCGCTTGCCGGGGGAGGGGCGACGTTGCGCTGCTGGTCGTGGACGCAGTTGTCGATCACGCGCCGGCCCTGCACCGCGTCCATCAGCATCGACTTGCTCGCGATCTGCAGCAGCATCATGCGGCCCTTGACGTCCTCGAGTCGCAGCGCTCCGGTGCCCGAAAGCACCGGCTTCATCGTCCAGAGCGACTTCTGGAACTTGACGTCGACGTAGCCGGCGTGGCGCAGGTTCGGGTCCACCGAGACCGACTGGTTGAACTCGCACTGGTAGCTGCCGAAATAGGCCCGCGCCGCCGCGGCGATCTGCTCGACCGTGGCGGGCGGCAGTGCGGCGATCGCAGCGGCCATCGGGGTCGTGGCTACCGGAGCGGCGGCGCGCACCGCGCGCTTGGCCGAGGGGCGCTGGGTCTGCGCCTGCAGCGTGCCGACCGCGCACGCCAGCGTCAGCGCGAGCGTGGCGCGAAGGAATGGGGTGGCGTTCATCGCGGGACCCTCACGGACAGTGGTTCTGACCCGGGATTGTGACCGCAGGTGCGCCGTTTGGGGTCATGAAGGTCGCTGCGGGTGCAACGGATCGCGTCCTTGCTCATCATTGGGGGCCAACCGTGTCATCGAACCAGGCGGCCCGCACCTCGGCAGGGAGCTGGGCCCCGCCCGCGCTCGACGTGCGGTGCGCGCGCTCGAGCAGCAGCCAGAAGTAGCGGTAGCTGGCGCGGTCGTGCAGCACGTCGCGGTGGCGGATCGGCGCCCAGTCCGCGGCCTGCGCCGACTGCAGGATCGCGATCGCCTCGTCGATCTCGGCGGTGCTCGGCGCGAAGGCCTCGACGATCGGGCGGATCTGCGCCGGGTGGATGCTCCACATGCGCGTGTAGCCGAGCTGCCGCCCGGCCTGCTCCGCGGCCTTCTGCAGCGCCGCGGTGTTCCGGAATTCGGTGACGACGCAGTGCGAGGGCACCTTGCCGTGCGCGTGGCAGGCCGCTGCGATCTCGAGCTTGGCGCGCAGCACGAGCGGATGCGTGAACTGGCCCTGCACGCCCATCGCCGACTGCGGGATCGCGCCGCGGTGCGCCGAGACGAAGTCCATCAGGCCGAAGGACAGCGACTCGATGCGCGGGTGCGCGGCCAGCGCATGGACCTCGTGCAGCGCGCCGTGCGTCTCGACCAGCGCATGCAGCGGGATCGTCGCGCCGCCGGCCGCGTCGATCGCACCGACCGCCTGTTGCAGCTCGGCGCTTCCGCGCAGCTTGGGCAGCATCAGGTAGGCCGGCGCCCGTGGCGCGGCCAGCACCGCCGCAAGCACGTCGGCAAAACGGGCGTGCGACACCGGGAGCACGCGCACGCCGACGCGGCCGAAGCGGTTGTCGGGGCCGGCGAGCAGCTCGGCGATCCGCTGTGCGTGCTCGACCTCGCCGCCCACCGGGGCGCCGTCTTCGTTGTCCAGCGTGACGTCGAAGACCGGGCCCATCTCCGCCTGCAGCTGCAGGCTCTTGCGCATGCGGGGCTCCACCCCGCTGTAGTGGTCGCAGACCGGCAGTGCCGGCACGGCGCGCTCGTCGGGGTCGAAGAGCGCCTGCCGCGGATGCAGGGGTGAGGCGCTCGGCATCGGCGACCCCTTCGATGCGCGCGCGGACGGCCCCGAGCTCAGAGCAGGTGCTTGACGCCGTCCTGCTCGGACAGCAGTTCGGCCAGCGTCTTGTCCATGCAACCCTTGGAGAACTCGTCGATCGGCAGGCCCTGCACGATCTGGTAGCGCCCGCCTTCGCAGGTGACCGGGAAGCCGAACAGCACGTCCTTGGGGATGCCGTAGTCGCCGTTGCTCGGAACGCCCATCGTGACCCACTCGCCGCCCGTGCCCAGCGCCCAGTCGTGCATGTGGTCGATCGCGGCGTTGGCGGCCGATGCGGCCGAGGACAGGCCGCGCGCGTCGATGATCGCGGCGCCGCGCTTGCCCACCGTCGGCAGGAACACGTCCTTGTTCCAGGCGTGGTCGTTGATCATGTCCTTGACGCTCGCGCCGTCGATCGTCGCGAAGCGGTAGTCGGCGTACATCGTCGGGCTGTGGTTGCCCCAGACCGCGAGCTTCCTGATGCTGGCCACCGGCTTGCCGGTCTTCGCCGCGATCTGCGAGAGCGCGCGGTTGTGGTCCAGGCGCAGCATCGCGGTGAAGTTCTCGCGCGGCAGGCTGGGCGCGCTCTTCATCGCGATGTAGGCGTTGGTGTTGGCCGGGTTGCCGACCACCAGCACCTTGACGTCGCGGCTGGCGGCCTTGTCCAGCGCACGGCCCTGCGCGGTGAAGATCTGCGCGTTGGCGGCCAGCAGGTCGGCGCGCTCCATGCCGGGGCCGCGCGGGCGTGCGCCGACGAGCAGCGCGTAGTCGGTGTCCTTGAAGCCGGTCTCGGGCGAGCTGTGCGCCTCCATGCCTGCCAGCAGCGGGAAGGCGCAGTCCTCGAGCTCCATCATCACGCCCTTGAGCGCCTTCTGGGCCTTCTCGTCCGGGATCTCGATGAGCTGCAGGATCACCGGCTGGTCGCGGCCCAGCATCTCGCCCGAGGCGATGCGGAACAGCAGGGCATAGCCGATCTGGCCGGCAGCGCCGGTGACGGCGACGCGGACGGGTTTCTTGCTCATGGAAGGCTCTCCTGGGTGCGGTACGGGGATGGCCGCGATTCTAGATCGCGCACCCTGACTGGACTCTTATGTCTTATGCAAGACAGCGCTGGGCCACAATAGCCGCATGAACGCACGGGACGGGCTCGAAGAGCGCAGCGCGGCAGCCGTCGCGGTGCCGTCCTTCAGCCCGCTGTACCGGCAGATCAAGGCGCTGCTGCTGTCGCGGCTGCAGGCCGGCGAGTGGAAGCCCGGCGAGATGATCCCGAGCGAGCTCGAGCTCGCGGCGAGACTCAAGGTCAGCCAGGGAACGGTGCGCAAGGCGGTTGACGAGCTGGCGCAGGAGAACCATCTCGTGCGCCGCCAGGGCAAGGGCACTTTCGTCGCCACGCACGCCGAGGAGCGTACGCAGTACCGCTTCCTGCGCCTGACGCCCGACGACGGCGCGAGCACGCGGCTGCAGCGCCGGCTGCTGGAGTGCCGCCGTGTGCGCGCCGGCGCCGAGGCGGCGCGCGCGCTCGAGTTGCGCGCCAGCGACATGGCCGTGCAGATCCGCCGTCTGCTGCTCACCGCCGCCGAGCCGGCGCAGCCGGTGGTGCTCGACGAGATCTGGCTGCCAGGCTCGCTGTTCAAGGGCCTCACCGCCGAGAAGCTGGCGGCCTGGCGCGGGCCGATGTACGGCCTCTTCGAATCGGAGTTCGGCGTGCGCATGGTGCGCGCCGAGGAGCGCATCCGCGCGGTCGCCGCGACCCGCGACGAGGCGGCGCTGCTCGGCGTCACGCCGAGCGCACCGCTGCTGCTGGTCGAGCGCCTGTCCTACACCTACGGCGAACGTCCGGTCGAGCTGCGCCGCGGGCTCTACCGCACCGAACACTTCCACTATCGCAACGAGCTCGGCTGATGACCCCGATCAAAGCCCGGTCTCGCAAGGGTTCCAGTTCCGCGTAAGCCGTGGCTCGTCCAATAGGTGCTGCAATAGAATTCCTGGGTTTGTCCGCCCGCAGGCTCGAGCAGGCAGGCGCGCAAGTCGCGTGATTCACTGGCGAAGGAAAGCATGGCTCAGACACCCCGCCCCGTCTTCACGAACATCCACATCACCCAGATCGTCAAGTACCGCATGCCGCTGGCGGCGTGGGTCTCGATCCTGCACCGCATCAGCGGCGCGCTGATGTTCCTGCTGTTGCCGCTGGTGATCTGGCTCTTCGACAACAGCCTGAGTTCGGAAACCTCTTACGAGCGCTTCGCCGCCGTCTTCGACACCGGCATCGGCATCGTCCCGGGCATCCTCGTCAAGCTCGTCGTCTTCGGGCTGATCTGGGCCTACCTGCACCACTTCACCGCAGGGCTGCGTCACGTGCGCATGGACATCACGCACGCCACCAGCAAGGAGCAGGGCCGCCACTCGGCCGCCTTCACCCTCGTCTTCAGCCTCGTGCTCACCGTGCTGCTGGGGGCCAAGCTCTTCGGCGTCTTCTGATCGGGAAAGGACCGGACCATGAGCGAACGAATCGGATCCAAGCGCCTGGTCGTCGGTGCGCACTACGGCCTGCGCGACTGGATGAGCCAGCGCGCGACCGCGGTGCTGATGGCGATCT
>JAIXKN010000107.1 GCA_026932425.1 Burkholderiales bacterium | reverse complement strand
CAGCGACCGTTTGCGCTGGATCAGATGCAAGTCGGGCCGTCACGGGTTCACTTGCAGCCATCGAACCGGAGGAGCTCAATGCCCCTGAATCCCCCCAAAGCAAGCGCCTCTGGGCGCAGCTTTTCCCTGGCCATCGCCGGCAGCGGCGGCGCCGGCGTGATGACCGCCGGCACCCTGCTGCTCGACGCCGCCGCGCGCGCGGGCCTCTACGGCCTGATGGTGCGCACGAGCGGCCCTCAGATCCGCGGCGGTGAGGCCGCTGCACTGCTGCGCATCTCGACGCAGCCGGTGCCGACCCTCGACGACCGCTTCGACGTGCTGCTGGCGATCGACTGGCAGAACCTCAACCGCTTCGGCGACGAGATCCCGATCGGGCCCGGCGCGCTGCTGATCGGCGACAGCGACGCCGGCGACGCGCCCGAGGTCTTCATCCAGACCGGCGCACGCCTGGTCACGGTGCCGATGAAGAAGACCGCCAAGGCCGCCGGCGGCGGCTGGGTCAACATGATCGCGCTGGGCCTGGCCGGAACGCTCTGCGGCATTCCGGCGCAGGCGCTCGAGGACGCGCTGCGCGCGAGCTGGAAGCGCAGCGCCGAGGCGCTGGCCGCCAACATCGCGACGCTGCAGCAGGGCATCGCGCTCGGGCAGGGCATCGACGGCGAGCGCCCGGAGCCGCTGGCGGTCCCGCCCGGTGCCAGCGGCAAGGGCCGGTGGCTGCTCTCGGGCAACGAAGCGGCGGGTTGCGGCGCGCTTCGCGGCGGCATCCGCTTCGTCGCTGCGTACCCGATCACGCCGGCCACCGAGCTGCTCGAATGGATGTCGCCGGCGCTCACGCGCCTGGGCGGCAGCCTGCTGCAGGCCGAGGACGAGCTCGCCTCGGTCAACATGATCATCGGCGCGTCCTACGGCGGCGTGCCCTCCCTGACGGCCACGGCCGGCCCCGGACTCGCGCTGATGACCGAGGCGATCGGCCTGGCCGTGGCCGCCGAGGTTCCGATCGTCGTCGTCGACGTGATGCGCGGCGGCCCTTCGACCGGCATCCCGGCCAAGAGCGAGCAGAGCGACCTCTCGTTTGCCGTCGAGGGCCTGCACGGCGATGCGCCCCGCCTCGTGGTGGCGCCCAACAGCATCGCCGACTGCCTGGACGCGACCGAATGGTCGGTGCAACTCGCCGAGGCACTGCAGGCGCCGGTGATCGTGCTCTCCGACCAGTTCATGGGCCAGTCGCGCACCGTGACCGACCCGCCCCGGCAGGCGCCGGTGCCGGGCAAGCGCCTGGTCGCCGAGGCCCACACCGAAGGCTACATGCGCTATCTCGACACGCCTTCGGGCGTGTCGCCGATGGCGATCCCGGGAACGCCGGGCGTCACCTACACCGCCGACGGCCTCGAGCACACCGAGCGCGGCATCCCGAGCAGCGGCGCGCGCGACCACATCAAGCAGCTCGACAAGCGTCTGCGCAAGCTGATGCAGCACGACTACGGCTCGCGCTGGGCCGACGTCGAGGGCGACGCCGACCTGGCGGTGATCACCTTCGGCTCGACCACCGGCGCCGTGCGCGAGGCGATCGCGCGCGCGGCCGCGCAGGGAACGAAGCTGCGCATGGTCTCGTTGCGTCTGATCTCGCCGCTCAAGCCCGAGCTGCTCGACCAGGCACTGGCCGGCGTGCGCCAGGTGCTGGTCGTCGAGCAGAACCACAGCGGACAACTGCTGCGCTACCTTCGCAGCCGCTACGACCTGCCCGGCCGCCCCTCGGGGCTGCACCGCCCGGGTCCACTGCCGCTGCGCCCCGGCGACCTGACCCGTGCCTTCATCGATTGGGCCGCCGCCCACGCCGAGACCGGAGTAACCGCATGAACGACATGACCGAAGCCGCGACGCTCAAGGCGTCCGATTTCAAGTCCGACTACAAACCCGTCTGGTGCCCCGGCTGCGGCGACTTCTCGGTGCTGGGCGCGATCACGCGCGCGCTGGCGATCATCGGCCGGCCGCCGCACGAGGTCGCGGTCGTCTCGGGCATCGGCTGCAGCTCGCGCATCCCCGCCTACACCACCTGCTACGGCTTTCACGGCGTGCACGGCCGCGCGCTGGCCGCCGGCGCGGGTCTCAAGGCCGCGCGCCCGGACATGACGGTGCTCGTCACCGGGGGCGACGGCGACGGCTACTCGATCGGCGGCAACCACTTCATGCACGCCTGCCGGCGCAACATGGACCTGACCTACATCGTGATGGACAACCACGTGTACGGCATGACCAAGGGACAGGCCTCGCCGACCACCGAGCCCGACTGGGACAACAAGCTGATGCCCGGAGGCACCGGCATCCGCTCCTTCCACCCGCTGGTGATCGCGCTGGCGGCCGGTGCGAACTTCGTCGCGCGCGGCTTCTCCGGCGACCCCAACGGCACCGCCGAGCTGATCGCACAGGCGATCCGCCACCCGGGCTTCGCCTTCGTCGAGATCCTGAGCCCCTGCGTGACCTTCCGTCCCGAGCAGCGCGCCTGGAAGGACCACATCCACACCGCATCGGTGCCCGAGACCGATGACCCCGCGCGCGCCGCACGCCGCCTGATGACCGACGACGGCTTCAACGTCGGCGTGCTTTATGCTGGCAGCCGCACGCCCTATGTCAAGAAACCAGCCCCCAGTGCAACACTGACGGAGATCCAAGAGGAGTTCGCGTTGTGAGTCGCCTTCACAAGCCCGGGGCCCAGCCCGCGCCCAAGACCCTGACCGAACTGATGGGCCAGGCCCTGACGATGGAGCGCGAAGCCGTGGCCCGCTACAACGAGCTGGCCGACATGATGGAGACGCACAACAACCCGGAAGTGGCCGAGCTCTTCCGCAAGATGGCGGGCTACGAGCAGATCCACGTGAACCAGATCCTCGCCGACATGGGCTGGGCCGACGACGTCGTCGTTCCGCGTCAGAGCGGCTTCTGGAACATGCCCGAGTCGCCCGAGGTGGTGCCGATCGAGGAGATGCACTACCTGATGCACCCCTGGCATGCGCTGCAGCTGGCGCTGGCCGCCGAGCAGCGCGCCGAGGCCTTCTTTGCCGAGCTGGCCGGCACCGCAACCAGCGAGGCCGTGCGCCAGGCCGCCGAGGAGATGCGGCAGGAGGAGGCCGAGCACGTCGAGATGGTGCGCCAGTGGCTGGCCAAGGTGCCGCAGCCCGACGACGACTGGGCCGAGGACCCCGACCCGCCGCGCTACACCGACTGACACCGCACCCAAGAGGGAGACACGCGCATGCAGACCCTGTTGCCCGCGGGCTGGAAGGCCCCGATCGGATACGCCAACGGCATTGCCGCGCCCGCCGGGGCGCGCATCGTCTTCCTCGCCGGGCAGGTGGGCTGGAACGCCGACCAGGTCTTCGAGAGCGAGGAACTGGCACCCCAGTTCGCACAGGCGCTGCGCAACATCCTCGCGGTGCTTGCCGAGGCGGGCGGCCGCCCCGAGCACATCTGCCGCATCACCGCGTTCTGCTGCGACCGCCGGGCCTACCTGGCTGCGCGCAAGCAGATCGGCGGCATCTGGCGCGAGCTGATGGGCACGCATTACCCGGCGATGAGCATGATCTTCGTCTCCGACCTGCTCGACCACCCGGGCAAGATCGAGCTCGAAGCAACGGCCGCGATCCCGCCGGCCTGAGCTGCGCGAACCATCGTGGGTGGCGTGCAGAGCGCCCAGGCGACTCCAAGCGCCCCGACGATTCACGTCGCCATCCTGGAGCGCTGCATCATCGTTCGGCGTCAGCGAATCCGAGGGCCCAGCGGCGCCACACGCAGGCGCGCCATGCCTGCCCGCCTCCCTCGAGACGACGGGCGGAACCGGCGGACGCGGGGTTCAATGCCGTCTTTGGCCCTCCGGCGACCGGGTCCGTGAACGCGGGCGGACGATGGCGCACTAAGATCGCCCACATCAACCACAACCACGGAGACACAGATCTCATGGCTACTCCCCGTCACGCTTCCCTGGCCGCAGCGACGCTGCTGGCTGCACTCCTTGCCTCCGGCCCTGCCGCTGCCCAGGGCAGCGGCAAGCTGCGCGTGGGCTTGATGCTGCCCTACAGCGGCACCTACACGGCGCTCGGCAACGCGATCGAGAACGGCTTCAAGCTCTACGTCGCCGAGCAGGGCGGCAAGCTCGGCGGGCGCGAGATCGAGTACTTCAAGGTCGACGACGAATCGGATCCGGCCAAGGCGGTCGACAACGTCAACAAGCTGATCAAGCGCGACAACGTCGACGTGCTCATCGGCACGGTCCACTCGGGCGTCGCGATGGCGATGGCCAAGGTCGCCAAGGAGACTGGCACGCTGATGATCGACCCCAACGCCGGCGCCGACGCAGTCACCGGCCCGATGTGCGCGGTGAACATCTTCCGCAGCTCGTTCTCGAACTGGCAGCCCGGCTACGCGATGGGATCGGTGGTGGCCAAGCGCGGCCACAAGACCGCCGTCACGATCACCTGGAAATACGCTGCGGGCGACGAGTCGGTCAACGGCTTCAAGGAAGCCTTCACCAAGGCCGGCGGCAAGATCGTCAAGGACCTCACCCTGCCCTTCCCCAACGTCGAGTTCCAGGCGCTGCTCACCGAGATCGCGGCCCTCAAGCCGGACGCGGTCTACACCTTCTTCGCCGGCGGCGGCGCGGTCAAGTTCGTCAAGGACTACGCCGCGGCGGGCCTCAAGGAGAAGATCCCGCTCTACGGTGCCGGCTTCCTGACCGACGGCACGCTCGAAGGCCAGGGCGCATCCGCCGAGGGCCTGCTGACGACGCTGCACTACGCCGATTCGCTCAACACCCCGCGCGACAACAGCTTCCGGCTCGAGTACGCCAAGAGCTACAAGCTGCAGCCCGACGTGTATGCGGTGCAGGGTTACGACGCGGCGCAGATGCTGGGCATCGGCCTCAAGGCGGTCGGTGGCGACGTCACGAAGAAGGCCGAGTTCGCGGCCGCGCTGCGCAAGGCGAGGATCGACAGCCCGCGCGGCGCGTTCACGCTCTCGTCCAGCCACAACCCGGTGCAGGACATCTACCTGCGCAAGGTCGAGGGCAAGGAGAACAAGCTGGTCGAGGTGGCCTCGAAGGCGCTTGCCGACCCGGGCCGCGGCTGCCGCATGTAACGCCTCCCGAAGCCCTGCGGGCCTGGCGACCCGCAGGGCTTCATCACGCAACCGCCGGCCGGCGCACGCAGCCGCCGGCGGTTGCTCCTTCATCGAGTTCCCATGCCTTGTTACGAAATCGACGGCGTGGTGCCGGTCATCGACCCGAGCGCCTTCGTCCACCCGACGGCCGTCCTCATCGGCGACGTGATCGTCGGCCCCGGCTGCTACGTCGGCCCCTGTGCGAGCCTGCGCGGCGACTTCGGCCGCATCGTGCTGCAGGCCGGCTCCAACGTGCAGGATTGCTGCGTGCTGCACAGTTTCCCGAACCACGAGATGGTGATCGAGGAGAACGGCCACATCGGGCACGCGGCCGTGCTGCACGGCTGCAACGTTCGACGCGACGCGCTCGTCGGGATGAACTCCGTCGTCATGGACGAGGCCGAGGTCGGCGAGAAGACCATCGTTGCCGCCTGCGCCTTCGTGCCGGCGGGGCGCAAGCTGCCGCCGCGCACGCTGTGCGTCGGCGCGCCGGCCAAGGTGCTGCGCGAACTCGACGACGGCGAGATCGCGCGCAAGCGCGAGGCGACCGCCTATTACCAGGAACTGGCGCGGCGCAGCCTTGCGACGATGCGCGAAGTGCAGCCGTTGCACGCGGTGCAGGCGGACCGAAAGCGCCTTGTCCTGCCGCCGCTGCAAGCCCTGACCGAGTCCTCGCGCCAGGCCTAGCCGTATCCTCGCGTCGGCTCCTGCAGGTGGCCGATGACGATGTCCATCAGCTCGTTGGTGATCTCGTCCTGGCGCACGCCGGACATCTCGCGCCGCATCGCATCGAGCCGGTCATCGACCGACTGTTCGGCCTGCTGCATCAGCGCCAGCCGCGCCGCGTTCTCGGTCACGATGGCTTCCGCGGCGGCGCGGAACACGCTGGCGAAGATGTGGTTGCGCACGAGCGCTGCCAGCAGCGCCGCCGGCGCGATCGCGAAGTCCGGCAGCGAGCGCGAGGGCCAGCGACGCGGCGCGTGCAGCAGTTCCGGCGCGAGCGGCAGCAGCGTCAGCGCCACGGGCGCGCGGCTGCCATGCTCGGCGCGCTGCGTGTAGACGAGCGTCACCGCGAGCTCCGAAAGCGGCCCGCCGCGGCCGGCGCGGACAATGCGCGTCACGAGCTCCCCGGAGAGGCGGCCGATGCCGTCGACCGAGGCCGGAGGGGTCAACACCCGATCGGGCTCGATGCCGTGCTCGCGCAGCGCCGTCTCCAGGCGTGCTCCGACGCACAGCACGCTGCGGCGTCGCCGATCACCGGCGCTCCCTTCGCACTGCAGCGAGACGAGCCGAGCGACCAGTTCGTTGTAGTTGCCGCAGAAGCCATGATCCGAGCCGAAGGCGACGAGCACGCGCTGCTGCACCGGTTCCGCCTCGAGCAAGGCCTGTTGGCCCCCCATGCGGTAGGCGAATGCCATGAATCCGCGTCTGATCGTCGCGTGATACGCCTCGATTGCGATCGCCGCCTGCTCGTAGGGCGTCGCGTTGATCGCCGCCATCGTCTTCATCGTGCGGACGATGCCGCGGATGCTGCCGAGCGTGCGGCTGCGGCGCGAGAGCTGTTCCAGGTCCTGGGCCATCGGCGTGCGCGCAGGCAGCTCTACTGGCTGCCGCGCGGTGCAGGCGCCTGGACACCGCCACGCAGTGCCTGCAGCGCCTCCCGCGCAAGCTCGATGATCGAGGTCCGATCGGCGTCGCTGAGCGCCTGCCTGGCGTCGATCCGCTGTTCGACATGCCCGAGTTCGCGCCGGGCCGCCGCACGCAGCGCCGCGCTGTGCATGGCGATCTCCTGTTCGGGGCACTCGTCGAGAAGACCCTCCATCGCCGCAAGCAGCAGCGTGAGTTGCTCGAGCGTCGACATCGGATCGCGCTCGGCCTGGCGCAGCGCCAGCCGCACCGCCGCGCCGCGCCGGAGCCGCGCGCGCACGCCCGGATCCAGCCGCGTGCCGAAGCGCGCGAAGTCCTCGAGCGCCTCGAACTGCGAGAGCGTCACGCGCAGGTTGGCCGAGACCTGGCGCAGGCTGCGGTTCTGCGCCTTGCCGCCCACGCGGGACACCGATAGCCCCAGGTCGACCGCGGGGAACTGGTTCTTCTGTGCCAGGCGCGGCGAAAGGTAGATCTGCCCGTCGGTGATCGAGATCAAGTTCGTCGGGATGTAGGCCGAGAGGTTCTCGGCCTCGGTCTCGACGACCGCCAGCGCCGTGATCGAGCCGTTGGCGTGTTCGGCCCCGAACTGGCCTGCGCGTTCCAGCAGCCGCGCGTGCACGTAGAAGATGTCGCCCGGGAAGGCCTCGCGCCCGGGCGGGCGGCGCAACAGCAGCGAGAGCTCGCGGTAGGCACGCGCGTGATGCGTGAGGTCGTCGAAGACGAGCAGCACGTCCTTGCCCTGCGCGCTGAAATGCTCGGCCATGCTCATCGCCGCGTAGGGTGCGATGTAGGCCAGGCCCGGCGCCTCCTCGTCGCCGGTGTTGACGATGATGCTTCGCTCCAGCATCCCGCCCTCGGACAGCGCGTGGATCACGCGCGCGACCGCATCGCCCCGCTGCCCGATCGCACAGTAGATGCACCGCAGCTGCGAACGCCGCTGGTTGAGCATCGCGTCGATCGCAAGCGAGGTCTTTCCGGTCTGCCGATCGCCGATGATCAGCTGCCGCTGCCCCAGGCCCACCGGCACCGCCGCGTCGACCGCGGTGATGCCGGTGGCCAGGGGGCGCAGGATCGGCGTGCGCGCGAGGATGCCCGGAGCCTCCGCCTCCACCGCGCGCTGCGCGGCGGCGGTCACCGCGCCCTTGCCGTCCAGCGGCCGCCCGAGCGGGTCGACGACTCGCCCGAGCAGCACCGAGCCGACCGGCGTGCTGACGACTCGCTGCGTGCGGCGCACGCCTTCCCCCGGACGGATCGCGCGCGCGGGACCGAGCAGCACGACGCCCAGGCGTCCGGGCTCCAGGTCCATCGCCAGGCCCTGCACCCCGCTTTCGAAGACAACCAATTCCTCGGCCAGCGCGCGCGCCAGGCCCGAGACGATCGCAACGCCGTCGCTGACATCGGTGACGACACCGGTCTCGATGAAACTCGGGGCCGGCCCGGACACCGCGAGCAGGCGCGCGCGCCACTGCTCGAAGGCCTCGGCGCCGGATGGACGGCCCTGCATCGTCCTCAGCGCAGGCGCTCGGCCGGCGACGGAACACCGCCCAGGCGACGCACCGGAAGGCAAGTCACCTGATCCTCCAGCATCGCGCTCTCGAAATCGTCCAGGTAGCTGTCGATCGTCCAGGCGACACGCGCAGCGCCAAGCTGCATCACGATGCCCGGAGCCTGCTCGCGATCCACGGCAAAACGCAAGCGCACGCCCGGCAGCAGCGCCGCGAATTCCTCGCGCATCTGCGCCTGCGCGTCGTCGTCCAGCGCCTCGTGCGTCGTCACGATGGCCTCGGTGTGCGTCCCGGCCGCGGCCGAGAGCTCGGCGGCCATCGGTTCGAGCTGCCGGCCGATCCGGCGCGCGATCGCCGCCTCGAGCGGTGCGTCGGCCAGATCGTGCATGACCTTGCGCAGCAGCTGCAGCAGCGTCAATGCCCCGGCGCGCTGCAGGCGCTGCGCGAAGTCCTCGCGTTCGGCCTCGAGCTGGCGCTGCCACTCGCGGTGCTCGTCGTCGCGCTGCGCACGCGCCTCGGACAGCAGCTGCTCGCGCCGCGCCTCGGTCGCGCGCAGGGCCTGCGCAAGCATCGTGTCGCGCTCGGCAAGCGTCCGCTCGTGCTGCTGCTGGTAGCGCTGCTCGGCGGCGCGGGCATCCTCGCGTGCCGCCTCGGCTGCCGCAAGCCGCCGCGCGATCTCGGCTTCGCGCGCATCGATGCCGTCCAGGATCGGGCGGTAGAGGAAGCGCCGCAGCAGCCAGACCAGCAGCAGGAAGTTCGCCAGCTGCGCGAGGACCGTGATCCAGTCGATCGACATCGGCGATCAGCCTCCCACCGCGGGCTTGACCGCGTCCCAGAAGGGATTGGCGAAGATCAGGATCAGCGCGACGACGAAGCAGTAGATGCCCGAAGATTCGACCATCGCCAGGCTCACGAAGAGCGTGCGCGAGAGCGTCGGCGCCGCATCGGGCTGCTGCGCGATCGCGGCCATCGCGGCGGCAGCCGCGCGGCCTTCGCCGAGGGCCGCGCCGAAGGAGCCGATCGCCACCGTCAGGCCCGCGGTGAACATCGAGACAAGGGCAACGAGGGTGAGTTCGCTCATGGGGCACAGTCCTGTTCGTTTTCGGTCGGAGGGTCGGCCATCGCGGACGAGATGTAGACCGCGGCGAGGATCGCGAAGATGTAGGCCTGGATCACGCCGACCAGCAGGCTGAAGAGGTTCATCACGACCGGGAAGAAGAAGGGCGCGACGCCCAGCAGGATCGCGGCGATCACCGCGCCGCTCATCACGTTGCCGTAGAGGCGGATCGACAGCGACACGGCCTTCGAGAGCTCGCCCAGCAGGTTCAGCGGCAGCAGGAAGAGCGAGGGCTGGCCGAACTTCGCCAGGTACTGCCGCGGCCCGCCATGCGCGATACCGAAGGCCGGAACTGCCAGCAGCACGGCCAGGGTCAGCGCCACCGTCGTCGACAGCGACCCTGTCGGCGACTTGAAACCGGGCACGAGCGCAAGGATGTTCGACATCGCGATGAAGAGGAAGAGCGTCCCGGCGAAGTACATCACCCGGTGCACCGCGCGGCGCGTCACCGCGTGGATCTGTTCCTCGATCAGCTTGACGAGGATTTCGAGCGTGTTGCGCCAGCGGTCCGGCGGCGCGTCGGGCCGCAGCCGGCGCGTCGCGAGCCAGGACAGGCCGACGAGGACCGCCATCACGATCCAGGTGCTGACGATGGTCGCGTTCAGCCGCAGCGCGCCCAGCTCGAGCACGATCGTGTCGTCGGGGGTCAGCTGCATCTAAGGCTCCTGCGTCGCCAGCGGATCGAGAGGCTCACGCGCCCGCGCGCCGCGGATCGCCGCCGTGCGCACGAGCACGAAGGCGGCGAGAAAGCCCGCCAGCATCCACAGCGGCTGCGCCTGCCGCACAAGCCAGAACGCGAGACCCAGCAACAGGCCGGCCCGCAGGAGGAAGCTCGCCAGCAGCAGGAGCGCCGGCCTTCGCGCGCGCAGGGCGCGGCGCGTGCTCCACGCCAAGCCCGCGAAATAGAGGATCGACGCCGGCACTCCAGCGGCCAGGCCGATCAGCAGCGCTCGTGCGTCGAACTCAATCACGCGTGCGGACCTCCTCCTCCAGGCGCGGCTGGTCGGCCGCCGACTTGCGGTTCTCCCGCGCGATCCAGTCCCAGGCCACCATCACCCCGACCACCAGGCCGCCGAGGATCAGCGCCAGCGTCCACGAGAAACGCTGCGGCGCGACGCGATCGAGCCACAGCCCCAGCAACGCCCCACCAACGGTGGGGATCGCGATCGACCAGCCGATGACCCCGAAGGCGCTCAATCCGCGCAAGGGGCTCTCGGCCCGGCGTTCGCGGCTGTGCTGCATGCGTCGCGCGCCTCGCCGGATCCCTTCGAGCGAGGGCGGACCGTTGTCCTTCATCTCGCGCTCCTTCACGCCTCACTGTGGCGGCTTTCGCAGCGCACCGAAGTGACGGACGATCCCCGTTTCCAGCCGCGAGAGCGCGGTGCGCGCAAGGCGCTCCTCCTCGTCGACGTCCCTGAACGCGGCTTCGACGGTCGCGGCGAGCGTGTCCAGACTCTGCCCGCGCACGGCGCGGCGGACCGCGATCTCGACGCGGTCGTCGTGCTTGACGAGCAGGCCGTGGTCGATGCCGAAGAAGAGTTCGGTGCCCTCTGGATCGGTCAGCACGAGCACCGACGGGACGAGGGCCGCGACGTGATCGGCGTGCCCCGGCAGCAGGCCGAAGGCGCCGCCTTCGGCCACCGCCTGGAGCTTGCTCGCCGGCCCCTCGAAGAGCAGCCGCGCCGGCAGGCGCAGGCTGACCTGCATCTGCGTCGGCAGCCTCATGCGGCCGTTGCGGGGTCCGACAGCGACCCGATCATGTAGTAATCCATCTCGTCATCGTCGAAGCGGCTGCGAGCGAGGATGGTCTCACAACCGGCCAAAGTGTCCGCAAGAGGCACGCGTGCGCCGGGCGTGCCGCTGAACATCTCGGCGACGTGAAACGGCTGCGTCAGGAAGCGCTCGAGCCGCCGTGCGCGGGCGACCACCGCGCGATCGGCCGCCGATAGCTCCTCGAGCCCGAGCATCGCGATGATGTCGCGCAGCTCCTCGTACTGCGCGAGCGTGCGGCGCACCTCGCGCGCGATCTCGTAGTGGCGCTGACCGACGACCGTCGGCGAGAGCATCACCGAGCTCGACGCCAGCGGGTCCACCGCCGGATAAAGGCCTTCGCTCGCGCGCTTGCGCGAGAGCACGACCGAGGCCGAGAGGTGCGAGAAGATGTGCACCGCCGCGGGGTCGGTGAAATCGTCCGCGGGGACGTAGACCGCCTGCACCGAGGTGATCGCGCCGCTCTGGGTTGAGGTGATGCGCTCCTGCAGCTCAGCCAGTTCGGTCGCCAGCGTCGGCTGGTAGCCCACGCGCGAGGGCATGCGGCCGAGCAGGCCCGAGACCTCCGAGCCCGCCTGCACGAAGCGAAAGACGTTGTCGATCAGCAGCAGCACGTCCTGGCGCATCTCGTCACGGAAATACTCGGCCACCGTCAGCGCCGTCTTGCCGATCAGGAAGCGCACGCCCGGCGCCTCGTTCATCTGCCCGAAGAGCATCACGGTCTTGTCGCGCACGCCCGCCTCGCCCATCTCGCGGTAGAGCTCCTCGGCCTCGCGCGAGCGCTCGCCGATGCCGCAGAAGAGGCTCACGCCCCGGTAGTGCTGCACGGTGTTGTTGATGAGCTCGTTGATCAGCATGGTCTTGCCGACGCCGGCGCCACCGAAGAGACCGGTCTTGCCGCCGCGCTCGATCGGCGCCAGCAGGTCGATCGCCTTGATCCCCGTCTCGAGCACGGTACCGCGCACGACCCGCTCCTCGAGCGCGGGCGCTGCCCGGTGAACGGGCCGCCAAGCGCTCACCGCCGGCGGCGGTCCGCCGTCGATCGCTTCGCCGAAGACGTTCAGCACCCGGCCCAGCACCGCCTTGCCCACCGGCACCTGGATCGGCGCCCCGGTGGCGCGCACGGCCTCGCCCAGTCCCAGGCCGCGCACCGGCGCGAGCGCGATGCAGCGCACGGTGCGCGAGTCGACGAGTGCGCTCACCTCCATCGGCACGCCGGCTGCGTGCAACAGGTCGCGGATGCGGGGGGCACCGGTCGCGAACTCGACGTCGACGACCGCGCCGCGCAGGCCCACGATCCGGCCGATCGGCGCTTCCCCCGCCGTCTGCCCTTCGTACGTTCCCGGATCGGCTCGCACCGGTTTCGTCCTGATCCCTTCCGCCGGTGGCATTGCACCGGCACTGTTCCCCTTGCCCATTCTCCCCCGGAGTCCGGTGCGCGGCGCCCTGGCGTGAAGCCGCTCGAGAGCAACGCACGAGCGTGGCGACAGCGTTGCTGCAACCTGTCCTGCACCCACTGCACGACAGCCGCGTTGATTGAATGAACGTTCATCCATCCGCTAGACTCCCGGCATCGCGTGCGATGCCCGCGCCGGGAGCGCGCGTTCCCGGCCCCCGACACGAGCCTCGCCGTGGTAACGTTCCCGACTGTCGGCGCCCAACCCGAACGCGGCCGCAGCACCCACGCCGATCCACGATTCACCACAGGAGACATCGATGACGTTCGCATCCCGACGGACCGTCCTGAAGACGGGCGCAGCGGCCAGCCTGGGGCTGGCGGGCCTGACGCGCATGGCCTCGGCACAGGAGCCGATCAAGCTGCGCATGTCGCACTTCCTCTCGCCGATGGCGCCCGCGCAGACCAAGCTCTTCAAGCCCTGGGCCGATCGCGTCGAGAAGGATTCCGGCGGGCGCATCAAATGCGAGATCTACCCGGCAATGCAGCTCGGCGGCAAGCCGCCGCAGCTCTTCGACCAGGTGCGCACCGGCGTCGCCGACATCGTCTGGACGGTGCCCGGCTACACGCCCGGGCGCTTTCCCATCGCCGCCGTCTTCGAACTGCCGTTCGTCGTCGGGTCGACCGCCTCGGCCACCGCACAGGCGATCTGGGAGTTCTACAAGCTGCGCATGCGCGACGAGTTCAAGGACGTGCATCCGCTGCTGCTGCACTGCCACGCCCCCGGCCTCGTGCACATGAAGGACAAGGCGGTCACGAAGATGGAGGACCTGCAGGGCAAGAAGATCCGCCTGCCGACCAAGCCCGTGGGCGATGCGCTCAAGCTGATGGGCGCCAACCCGGTGGGCATGCCGCTGCCCGAGGCCTACGAGGCACTCTCGCGCGGCGTCGCCGACGGGGTCACCGTGCCCTGGGAGGTGATGAAGCCGCAGCGCCTGAACGAGCTCGTCAAGTTCCACACCATCACCGGTCTCTACACGAACGTGTTCCTGATGGCGATGAACAAGGCCAAGTACGACGGCCTGCCGGCCGACCTCAAGGCCGTGATCGACAAGAACTCGGGCGACAACTTCATCAAGGAGATCGGCCAGGCCTGGGACGATGCCGAGCTGCCCGGCCTGCAGCAGGCCAAGGAACTCGGTCACACGATCATCGAACTCGCTCCCGACGAGAAGGCGCGCTGGAAGAAGACCACGCAACCGGTCGTCGACGCCTGGATCGCTGCCACGCCCAACGGCAAGGCACTGCACGATGAGGCCGTGGCAATGATCGCGAAGTACGACAAATGAGCGAAGGCGGCGGCCACGCCGGTGACAGCAGCGCTGCGGCGCGGCCGGGCTACGAACGCGCGCTGGAACGCGCCTGCACCTGGCTTGCGATCGGCGGCGGTTTCGTGATGCTTGCCTTCACCGCGGTGTCGGTGGGCAGCATCATCAGCCGCAGCCTGTTCGGAGCGCCGCTGGTCGGCGACTTCGAGCTCACCGAGCGCGGCACCGCGATCGCGGTCTTCGCGATGCTGCCCTATTGCCACCTGCGCGGCGGCAACGTCGTCGTCGACATGTTCGTCGGCATGTTCCCGCCCCCGCTGCGCCGGGCGCTCGCGGTGCTCAGTGACGTGCTCTTCACGATCGTCGCCGGCCTGATGACCTGGCGCCTGGCCGTCGGCGGCATCGGCCAGTACCAGTTCAACGACATGTCGATGATGCTGCAGATCCCGACCTGGTCGATGTTCGTTCCGGTCGTGTTCTCGATGGGCATGCTCACGCTGGTCTGCATCGCGCGCGTGGCCCGCGGCGGCAGGGAGTTCGCATGAGCGGGATGGCCATTTCCCTGCTGATGTTCGGCGTGCTGCTGGCGCTGCTGGCGCTGGGCATCAACGTCGGGCTGTCACTGCTGCTGGTGGGCGGCGCGGGCTACATCTGGGTGTCGGGCCTCGGGCCGATGCTCAACTACATGGACACCGCGCCGTACTTCCAGACGGCGACCTACTCGCTCTCGGTGATTCCGCTGTTCGTGCTGATGGGGTCCTTCGCCACCGCCTCGGGCCTGTCCACCGGCATCTTCAACGCCGCGGCGGCGTGGCTCGGCCACCGGCGCGGCGGCGTTGCGATGGCAGCGATCGGGGCCTGTGCCGCATTCGGCGCGATCTGCGGCTCGTCGCTGGCGACCGCGGCGACGATGGCGCACGTTTCGCTGCCGGAAATGAAGCGGCTGAACTATTCCGGCAGGCTCGCCACAGGGGCGCTCGCCGCGGGCGGCACGCTCGGCATCCTGATCCCGCCCTCGGTCGTGCTGGTGATCTACGCAATCCTGACCGAGCAGTCGATCGGCAAGCTCTTCATCGCGGCGATGGTTCCCGGGATTCTGGCCGCCATCGGCTACATGATCGCGATCGCCATCGTCGTTCGCATCGACCCCAAGGCCGGTCCGGCTGGTCCGAAGGCGACGATGGCGCAGAGGGTCAGGACGCTGCTCGAGCTGCTGCCGGTGGCGATCGTCTTCGTCGTGATGATGGGCGGCATGTACGCGGGCTTCTTCACCCCGACCGAGGGTGCTGCAGTCGGGGCCGCGGCCACCGCGGTGATCGCCTACGTGCGCGGCGGCATGCGCATGAAAGGCCTGATCGAGTGCCTGCTCGGGACCGCGAAGATCACCGCGATGATCTTCCTGATCCTGATCGGCGCGGACCTCTTCAACGCCTTCCTCGCGATCACGCAGATGCCGACCCAGGCCGCGCAGTGGATCGCCGACAGCGGCTATGCGCCGATGACGATCCTGGCGCTGATCCTGCTGCTGTTCGTCGTGCTCGGTTGCGTGATGGACTCGATGTCGATGATCCTGATCACGATCCCGGTGCTGTTCCCGATCATCATGAAGCTGGATTTCGGCATGACGCCCGAGTACACGGCGATCTGGTTCGGCATCCTGGCGTTGATCTGCGTCGAAACCGGGCTCATCACGCCGCCTTTCGGGCTCAACGTCTTCGTGATCAACTCGCTGGCGCCCGAGGTGCCGATGTCCGAGTCCTTCCGCGGCGTTCTGCCTTTCCTGATGAGCGACTTCATCCGCGTGCTGATCCTGGCGATCTTTCCGGTCATCACGCTGGGCGTCCTGCAGTTGCTGAGCTGAAGGCCGCAGGACATCGGCGCCTGCGCGCGCTTGGCTTGTCCTGCGCCTTTGGCGGGCTTACATGTGCTCGATCATCACATCGAAATGTTCCTGCAGCCCGCGCCACACAACGCTTTCTCGACTCCGGTCCGGCTGCAACCCTCCATCCTTCCCTCCACATGGGCGGGATGCCTTGGGATTAGCCGGTTTCCGCAGGCTGTCGAAAAATCTGTAGGCCCGAAGCAACTCTAGCATGCCAGCACTTCGGTCAAGTGATGCAGCGGCGCTCGCGACCTCGTCGGGAGCGGGCGAGCGCCGGGCCGTTTGCGCCCGGCGACGGCACCATCAATGCACACCGCGCCGCGGGCGATCACACCGCGCGCGGAACGCGCATGCGCGGCAAGCAGCGGTGGACCGGGAGTACGCTGCCGGTACAAGCTCAGCCAGCAGCGCCTCGCGGCGCCGGTGCAACTCCAGCAACTGCGCCGCCTCCAGCAGGCGCACTTTGTGGTGCCGGACAACCGATCCCCGGAACGGGTGCACGACGCTGACGAAGGCGTAGGTCTCGACCTTGTCGCCGGTGCCGGCTTCGATCGCAAGCCGTTGCGCCGACAACTGGATGATGTCGCTATCGAACGGACGGTCGGTCCAGCGAGACTTCAACTCGACGAGCACGAGCGGCCCGTGATTCAAGCGATAGGCACGGTCGATTCTGGCAACGAGCCGGATCGGATGGCGGATGCGGAATGTCCGTTCGACGTACACCAGCTTGGCGTGACGCAGCGAGTCCGGCCGGGCGTTCCGGTCGGCAGCGACCTTGGCGGCGTGGAGCAAGCCCCTCCCGAGCACAGCCAGCAGCACGACTGCAGCGACGGCCACCGCAAGGACGAGTCCTTCCATCAGGCCCTTCTTCCCTCGCCGTGACTTGCGCCACGGCAGCCACGGCGGCGACCCGCAATGACGGTCAGGACGGCACGGGCCGCGCGCCGCAGGAAGGCGGAGGCCGCCAAGATTCCGCATGCCGTGCGCACGATGCAGAGGCAGGCCGCCATGGCCCAGTCGAGCCGCCCCCAACGCGGGAAGGCCGCGCGCGAATTGGTGCGCGACGCGGACTCGCCAAGAATTCGGTAGCGCTCGTGCACGATCTGCCCGCGCCGCCTGGCGCGCTGCTGCGCGGAAGTCGTCGCTTCGCCATGGCGATGAGCCAGCACGATGCGCTTCTCGCAATAGCCCATTTCGGCGAGTCGAGTCGCGCTGATCTCCACTCGTCCGCAGGCATGGCGACGCTCCGGGCGGCTCATCGGCGCCTCCACGCGGACTGTCGAGACGCCTCGGCGCCGCGCGCCGGCAGGCCGTCCTTGCCAGCCCGGGCCGCCAGATCGAGCAGATGGTCGACCCTACGCGCGAGCCGTGCGCGCAACGCTGCCGGCACCGCGATGGCCGCCACCAGGTAGAGACCGCCCAGGATCACAAACGGCACGAGACCACGCTGCCCCACCGCGCCCACGGTCCCGGCAAACCCGGCCGAGACGAGCACCGCGTCCCACGCATCGGGGCGCTGGCGAGCCGTCGAACGCACGAAGTTCTCTCCGTCGACGAGCGAGTGGTTCACCACGCCGAGCACTGCCGGCGTTCCAGCTCGCGCTCGTGCCCGGAGGATCAGGCTCGCGTCGTCGCCGACTCTCAGCGCCACGCCCATTTCGGGAAGCACGTGGGAAACCTCGTCGCCGTTCGACAGTTCGAGCGCAAGGCCGAGCGGCGACGTGCCGCCGACGCGCCGCACGTGGCCCCGAACTGTGTACAGCCGTGGATGCACCATCGTCGTCACGTTGAACGCTCCTTTCCTGCCTCTTGCCGATCGCGCGGGCTGGCGGCCGGCGGACGTCATTCGTCGCCGACTGCCGCATCGAACGTCCCCAGGACCGCCGCGGGAATCCTGGGGCCTGCGTCATGCCCTCCTGGCGCGGCACCGAGCGGCCCTGCCTGCGCCGCCGCCACCCGGCCCGCCGGAAACCCGAGCGCCAGCGCCTGCGCCACCATGCCTTCGTGCGCGAGGAACCGCAGCCGATTGATGCGCTTGGTCCCCTTCTTGAATCGCACGAGGTCGTCGTACAGGCCGGGGTCGTCGTCTCGCGCCAGCTCGAACTGCATGCGCAGCGGACCTTCGTCCGGTGACACTGGCCGGCTCACGGCGCGCCCTCCGGGCCCTGCTGGCCATCGCGGGACGTTCCTTGAGGCGAGGATTGCCTCTGCATGTAGGCCATGCCTGCGATCTGGAACCCCCGCACGTTCGAGTGCAGCGGGTCCTTGATCCCGAGCACACGCAGTTGCGGGAACGCCTGCTTCACCGCCTTCTTGAACAGATGCGCTCCGCCTCCGACCAGGATCACGTTCTGGAAGCTGTAGGCACCGTCGAACCAGCTCAGCATCGACGCGACGGTTCGTTGCGCGCGGGTGTGCAGCATCGGCAGGATGTTCGACAAGTCGTAGGCCTTCTGGAACACCATCGGGTTCTTGCCGCTGCGCAGGGCGTTGTCGATGGTGTCCAGGTCCTCGTAGGGCATGCCGATGCTGGCGCTGATGTCCTCCGCGACGGCCCTGACCATCTTGAACACGCCGCCGTTGAGCGAGTGGCTCTTGTTGAGTACCAGGCGCATGCCGCGCGCGACGATCCAGTCGAAGGTGCGCCAGCCCGGATCGATGATCAGGCTGCGCTCGCTCTCGATGCTGTCGCCCTTGTCGTGCTGGGCCACGAAGTCCGCCAGGGCTCCCTGGGGCTGCGCGACGGCAAGCGCCTTCTTCACGACCACGGCCTTGCCGCCGCCGAGGTCGTGCGTTCCGGTCATCGCCTTCTCGAGCGCCGTCTTGTTCGCCGCGAACAGCGACACCGGCAGTCCCACGACCAGCAGGTCGATCGATCGCAACTTCATCATCGCCAGCGCGCCGCGCACCAGCGCCATGTAGTCGGGCGTGTGGATGTACCGGTCGTGCATCTGCGTGGCGCGGAAACTGTCCGCCGCGAGGTCGACGTCCGGCCCCACCTCGTAGAACATGTTGTCGATCGGGATGACGACGGTTCGGCGCCGCTCGAAGGCCGGGTTGAGCGTCGGGTCGCGCACCGCCGGGTAGGCCACCGACGGGAAGCTGGCGCAGCGAATCTCGCTGCCGACGATGCCGCTGACGTACTTGGTGTTGCCGTAGCCGACATCCAGCGCTCTGACGACGTACTCCATGGGAAGGCTCCACGAACAGTTTCAGGGGGTCAGCATCGATCGCCCGCGCCGACCGTTCCACGCGAAAGTCCCCCGCGACCACCGCCATTTCGACATCGGCTCGACCCCGATTCGCAGTCCATCGGGCTGGAGTCGGGATCGGCTTTGAGTTCGAGACGGTGATCCACGCGGAGACGCCGCGCGTCGCGACAGGCTTGCACTCGATCCGGCTGCGTCAAGGGCGCGCGCCGCAGCCGCGCCACGCCTTGGGCGTCGAGCAGTAGCACGTCGGACCCAGAGGTAGAAGCACCCCCTGTCAACCCCTGGGCGAATCCGCGCATGCGCGCCCCACGGCGCGCTAATCGGCACTTTTCGCGCTTGCAAGGGGGCCGCTTCGCGCCGACACTGGCGAGGCTTCGGCGCGGTTCAGTTGGCGTACCGCGTGCATCGCGCACCAACACGCAAGCCCTTCAAGCGGTGACGGCGTCACCCCCGGCGCTCTCGAGCGCCAGCGTCCGGGACACGGTGGTCCCTTTCCCGATGACGGCGCACCCCGTGGCCTGACCACGGGCTGACACCGGCGCTCGCGCTCGACGCGACGCCGGCCTGCTGCAACTCTGGCCATCGCTCGCCCCGAGCGGGCCTTGCCCTCTCCGGTGGCTTCGACCCCCGGTGCCCCAGAGCAAGGTGTCAAGGGCCCTGCCCTTGGCACTCGTTCCAAGCTCGCGCGCCCTCGCGGCCGCGACGGACGCCGCCTTCCCCGAAGGCGGTGTCGAGCTTCCATCCATCGCACTCACGCACGGGCTTCGGCCCGCCGTGCAGGGCCGCACCTCGGTGCGGCGGCACGGTCTGCGTGAACGGCCTTGCGCACCCGTCGCGGAACGGGTGTTGCCAGTCAAGCCGGCGACGGGATGTGAACTCGCGGTGCCCGATGTGGCGCCGCTCCGGAGGCCGAGCCTCCGGGATTGCCCGACGCTCCTCGAGAGCGTGGTTCGCTGCGGCGAACGCCACATTGCGCAAGACGTGTGCTGGCGGCGATCACTTTTACGCACCTCCGCGCGGCCTCGTCCCACAAGGCGGGCTGCAAACCCTGGCCTGCATCGGCACCGGAACCTGCCGATGTGCGAACGCAAAGGTTCCCAGACTTCAGACCTCGGACGCCATGCCATGAAAGCAGGAAGCCACACTCGACGCGACTGGCGACGCATGCCGGAGGCGGCATCGCGACCGCGCCACTCGCCGCCCCGCACCTACGAAACCCCCTCGCTTGCCAGCACGCCGCTGAACCCCAAGCGCAGCGGCTACGTGCTTGACCTGATCCTGAAGGAGAACAACTGGCGCCACAGCAGCAAGCACAAAGGCGTGAGCAACAAGACCGTCGCCGAGCGGGCGCGCTTCTGCCACTGGCTGTTCGACTTCCTGCGCCGGCACCCCAAGCACTTCAAGCTCGACCCACGCTCCTTCAGCGGCCGGCACGTCGAGGCCGTCACCCGTCACTGGCAGGACGAAGCCAAAGCGGGTCGCCTGATGCCCGCGACGATCCAGACCTACTTCAGCTTCATGAAGACCTTCGCCGGCTGGATCGGCAAGCCCAGGCTGCTCAAGCCCATCGAGTGCTACTTCGACGATCCTGCGCTGTACCGGCGCAGCCTGGCCGGCGGCGTAGACCGCTCATGGCGGGCCAAGGGCGTGGATGCGGCCACGGTGATCCGCGAGGTCGAGGCCTTCGACGTGCACGCGGCGGCGTCGCTGAAGCTGATGCAGGCGTTTCAGCTTCGCTTCAAGGAAAGCGTGATGTTCCGGCCGCACACGGACGTGGTCACGGCAGCGCAGGCGGGCAGGCCCGCGGAAGGGCCAGCGTGCTACCTCGATACCCATCGGGGGACGAAGGGCGGCCGTCAGCGGCTCTTTCCGATCGACAACGAGATGCGCGAAGCGGCCATCGCCTTCGCGCGGCGCGTGGCCGTCGGCGTCGACGACAGCGTCAGCGACCCGCGGCTCACGCTGCAGCAGGCGATGCGGCGGCTGCGCTACGTGATGGAACGCTTCGGCATCACGAGAGCGGCGCTGGGCGTGGTGCCGCATGGGCTGCGCCACCAGGGTGCGGCCGAGGACTTCGAACGACTCACCGGCGCCGCGCCGCCGGTGGCCGGAGGGCCTGCCGTGGACGCGGACCTCGACCGCCGAGCCCGTCTCGAAATCTCGAGCCGCCTCGGGCACGGCAGGGTCCAGATCGTCAGCGCCTATTGCGGCAGGTCTTCGGTGTTGCCTCGGGTGAAGGCGCCAGAGTGACGG
>JAIXKN010000108.1 GCA_026932425.1 Burkholderiales bacterium | reverse complement strand
CTGACGATGAACGAATTGGCCGAGAAGGTGTCGCTTTCGGCGTCACCTTGCTGGCGACGCGTGCAGCTGCTCGAGCGCAGTGGCTTCATCACCGGTTATCACGCACGCGTGGATCCGAAGCGGCTGGGCTTGGGCGTCCACGGCTTCGTCTCCTTGCGCATGGACAACCACACGCCGACGACCGCGGCGAGCTTCGAGCGGCAGGTCGTTGCCATGCCGGAGGTCATTGCGTGCCAGAACTTCTCGGGCATGTATGACTACCAGCTCGAACTGATCGCGCCCGATCACGAGACCTTCGCGAGACTGGTGCGCGAAAAGATTCGAGCGCTTCCTGGCGTGAAGGACATCTACACCAGCTTCACCCTGCGCCAGATCAAGAGCGCGGGGGCCATCCCGATTCCGAAGTGAGAGGGGGCCACGTTGCGCCTTCGTTGAGGTGCAACTTCGATGCGCTCCAGCTTGCTGACATGGCAAAACGGAAGCTCACGTCGGGCTGTGGGCGCGGCGCCGCATCCGTGCAGCCCTGCGTGGAGCTCACCTGGCGCGACCCTTCGGCATGACTTGCCTGGCCTTCGAACCGGCCACGCCAGTGCTGCGCCCTCGCTGGCTTGCGTTGTGTGGGCCCGAGCGCAGCAGGCCTGGGGTGCTCGATGCGGTTATCGTCTATGGTTTTCACTTCGGGCGCACCGGCGCCGGAACCTGCAACCAGGGAGAGAGACTGATGGCCGCACTGACCCAGGACCAGATCGAGCACCTGAATGGGCTGATGGACGAGCGCTGGACGCGCGAGTTCGCGGAGATCCGTTCGCTGCTCGCGCGCGAAGGTGAGTTGCGCCAGCAGGGCCTGCTGGGCGAGCGCGAGGCAGACCGGTCGGACGAGGCGCTGCTGCAGTCGCTGACCGAGATCAACGACGTGCTGATCGAGCAGAACGTCGAGGACGTGCGCGACATCGCCGCCGCGCGGCGGCGGATCGCCGCGGGAACCTACGGCGAATGCATCGACTGCGGCGGCGAGATCGGCTACCAGCGCCTGCTCGTCTACCCGACCGCCAAGCGCTGCATCGATTGCCAGCGGGAGCACGAAGCGCGGCGCTCGCCCGGCGGCGCACGAAAGGCGTAGCGCTTGGATCTGCGCAGCGAGCGCGGCCAGCGCGCGCAAGCGCCGCATTGTGAGTGGCCGCCAGGATCGTCCGGGCGCGTTGTTGCCGGCTGAAACCCGCCTTCCCGCAGCAGCTCGCCGAAGCGCAGCAGCACTGTTCGCAGGCCTTGGCCTGCTGCTGGGCGCATGCGGCGGCATCGTCGATGCGCGAACCCCGGCCGCCGACGACGCGCCGCGTGTCGGCGATACGACTGCAACGGCCCGCGCGGCGATACGGACCGCCGAGGTCACGATCATCGGTGTGATCGATGGCGACACTGTCTCGGCGCCGCTCGACGGGCAGCGCGTGCGCCTGCGTCTGGCGCGCATCGACGCACCCGAGCGCCGCCAGCCGTGGGGGCGGCGGTCGGAGCAGTCGCTGCGCGAACTCGTCTGGAAGAAGCGCGTGCAGATCGCGTGGAGCGAGCGCGATCGCTATGGGCGCCCGCTGGTCGAGATCCGCCTCGACGGAAAGGACGTTGCGCGCGAACAGCTGAGAAGAGGAATGGCCTGGGTCTACCGGCCGGGCGATGGCGACACCGAGCTGCTCGCGCTCGAGCGGGAGGCGCGTGCGGCGCGCCGCGGGCTGTGGGCGGATCCGTCTCCGATCGCACCCTGGGATTGGCGCTGGCGCCAATCCGGCAGCATGTCGCGAGGTGCAGGCTCCGGCGCGGTCGGCGCCGCCGGCGCAAGGCATGATGCGCAAGTCCCGCGCACGCGCCCCGAACGCGAATGAAGCTTGCTCTTGGATGTCTCTTCTGGCTCGTGTTCCTCGGGCTGGCGTACGTCTTCGAGCAGCACTGGCTGCAGTCGCTCGCGCTGCCTGCCGGCCCGGGATGGCTGCGGCCGGCGCTCGCCGGAACGCTGGCGCTGGGCCTGACGATGAGCGCCGGAGGGCTGCACGGCGTGTGGGTGGCGCTGCGCAGGCGCGAACAGGCGGCCTTGCCGGATTTCGACCAGCGGCGGCGCGAGGGGGAGATCGTCCGTCTGGGCGGCGTGCTCGAGATCGACGAGGAGCCGATCGTCGCCCCCTTCAGCGGCCGCGCCGCCGCGATGCTCTCCTACAAGGCCTATCCCTTCGTCGTCGACAAGGAGAGCGAGCGCGAGCGTCGTGCCGTGGACTGGGCGCCGCGCATCTACGGCCGCATGCAGCGCCGCTGCTGGCTGCGCACGCGCACGCAGCGCATCGCGCTGCAGGGCTTCCCTTGTCCGGACCCCATGCCCAACTGGCGCAGGAACGGTGACGAGGCCGAGGCCGCGTGCGCGCGCCACCTCGCGAACACGCGCTTCGAGGTCGTGCCCGATTTTGGTGAGCACGGCGTCGGCGCCGTGGTGGGCCAGTTGCGGCAGTTGCCCGCGCGCCTGGCGCAGCTCGATGAGCCGGGGGACCATCACCAGTGCAACGAGGCCGCCGCGGCGATGCTCGGCCTGACCGCGGACGGGCGCGACGAGGCGACACTGAGGGCGCGGTTGCGCGCGCTCGACCCGCGCTGGCTCTTCGACGAGCATGCGTGGATGCCGGGGCAGGAAGTGACCGCGGTGGGAACCTGGCAGGCCAGCCCGCCCACACTCGACATCGGCTGCAGCGTACGCCATCCCGAGCGCGGCCTGCTTCTCGGACTGCCGGCAGCGCGGGCCCGTCATGACCTCAAGGGCGCAATCGTCTTTACGCTCGTGATGGCCGCGCTCACGGCGCTGGGTCACTTCGCGCTGCATCATGACGACGCGGCCTGGCTGCGGATGGCCGTCGAGGCGCTGGGGTGAGC
>JAIXKN010000078.1 GCA_026932425.1 Burkholderiales bacterium | reverse complement strand
CGCGACGTGCTCGAGCACATCGAGCGCGTGCTCTCGCACGTGCAGCGGCTCGAGCGCTCGGTCGAGAACGCGGTGCAGATGCACTTCTCGGCCCTGGGCCAGCGCACCAACGACATCATGCGCACGCTGACGGTCCTGACCGCGGTCTTCCTGCCGCTGAACCTGATCACCGGCTTCTTCGGCATGAACTTCGAGGCGCTGCCGCTCGTGCACGCGGCCGACGGCATCTGGATCGTCGTCGCGCTGATGGTGCTGAGCTTCGTCGGCGGCATCGCCTATTTCTGGCGCAAGCGCTATCTCGATTCGGTGCGGCGATGAGCTTCACGCGGCGGCAGTTCGGGCTGCTCGTGATCCTCACGCTGATCTGGGGCCTGAACTGGCCGGTGATGAAGCTGGGCATCAGCGGCTGGCCGCAGGCGCCCGACCCCTTCCCGCCGCTGACCTTCCGCGCGCTCTCGATCGTCCTCGGGCTGCCGGTGCTGCTGCTCGGGCTGCTGGCGATGCGCGTGCCGCTGGGCATCCCCAGGGTCTGCTGGCCCGAGCTGCTGCGGCTGACGACGAGCAACATGATCGTCTGGCACCTGGTGCTGGTCGTCGCGCTGCAGTCGCTGAGCTCGGGGCGCGCGGCGATCCTCGGCTACACGATGCCGGTCTTCTCGGCGCTCTGGGGCGCGGCGGTGTTCGGCGACCGGCTGCGCCCGCGGCAATGGGCCGGCGTGGCCGGCTGCGCCCTGGCGGTGCTGCTGCTGCTGGCGCACGAGTTCGGCCGGCTCGCCGGCGCGCCCTGGGCGGCGCTGGCGATCATCGCCTCGGCCTGCGTCTGGGCCTACGGCACGCACCGCCTGCGGCGCACGACGATTCCTGCCCCCACGCTCGCAGTCGCGTTCTGGATGACCGTGATCACCGGTGTCGCCGTGGTGCTGGCCGCCTGGCTCTTCGAGCGTGACCAGTGGCGCTGGCCGTCGCCGACCGTGCAGGCCGCGATCGCCTTCAACGCCTTCGCGGTCTTCGCCGTTGCGCAGGTGATCTGGCTCGTGCTGGCGCGCAGCCTGCCGCCGCTGGCCAGCACCGTCAGCGTGATGATGATTCCGGTGCTCGGCGTGTTCAGCGGCGCCTGGGCGCTCGGTGAGCGCCTGCACTGGCAGGATTTCGCCGCGGTCGCGCTGCTGGTCGCGGCGATCGCCGCGGTGCTGATGCCGCAGCGGCGCTGAAGCGGCGGGGGAGGGCCGCGTGATCACGCTCCTCGAGGCGCTGCTGGCCGTCGCTGCCGTTGCCACCGCGCTGATGCTGCGGCCCTGGCGCGCGCTCGGCGCCGAAGGTCCGCCCTGGCCCTGGATCGTCTGGATGCTGCTGATGCCGCTCTTCTGGGGCGCGGACCGGATCGCGGCGATCCCGGTCGTGCAGCCCCTCTCCGGCGCCTGCCTGCTGGTGTTGCTGATGGGCTGGCCGCTGGCGATGCTGGCGCTCGTACCGGTGGCCGTGTTGACCGCGCTGCTTGCGGGGCTGGATGCGGTACAGACCCTGCACCGCGCGGTCTGGCTGGGCGTCATGCCCGGCACGCTGGGCCTGCTGCTGGGCCTCGCGATCCGGCGCTGGCTGCCGCGGCACCTGTTCGTCTACATCCTCGGCCGAGCCTTCATCGGCACGCTGCTGGCCACCGTGGCGGCGGGTGCCGCGGCGCTGTGGCTGAACGCCGAACAGGGGACCGCATTCGCGCCGCCGGGCCTAGCTGCGGGCGACCTGATGCTCGGCCGCTGGCTCGCCGCCTGGGGTGACGCGTGGCTGTGCGGGCTGCTCGCGGCGATCTTCGTCGCCTACCGCCCGCATTGGCTTGCGACCTGGGCCGACCGGCTGTACCTGCAGCCGCCGCGCTGAGGCGGCGGGGCGCTGCGGCTTCGTTCACGGCCGCCTGCCGGCGCGGGCGCGGCGACCCGGGCTTTGCGGCCTAGGATGCGCGTTGCAACACCTCCAAGGATCCCTGCCCATGTGTGGAATCGTCGGCGCCGTCAGCGCGCGCAACATCGTCCCGGTGCTGATCGAGGGCCTGAAGCGGCTCGAGTACCGCGGCTACGACTCCTGCGGCGTCGCCGTGCACCAGGGCGGCGAGCTGCGGCGCGCGCGCAGCACCGCGCGCGTGGCCGAGCTCGAGGCCGGCGTGCAGGCCGACGCCATCGCCTCGGGCACCGGGATCGCGCACACGCGCTGGGCCACGCATGGCGCACCGGCGGTGCACAACGCCCACCCGCATTTCTCCGCCGGGCCCGGCATCGACGCCGCGCACACCGGCTTCGGCGCGCTGGACGCGACCGATGGCGAAGGCGCCGACGCGCGCGTCGGCCTGGTGCACAACGGCATCATCGAGAACCACGACGAGCTGCGCGCCGAACTGCAGGCCCAGGGCTACGTCTTCGCGAGCCAGACCGACACCGAGGTCATCGCCCACCTCGTCGACCATCTCTACGACGGCGACCTGCTGCGCGCCGTGCAGCGCGCGCTGCCGCGGCTGCGCGGCGCCTACGCGATCGCCGTCTTCTGCCGCGATGAGCCCGAGCGCATCGTCGGCGCGCGCCAAGGCTCGCCGCTGGTGCTGGGCGTCGGCGTCGGAGAGCGGCAGGGCGAGCACTTCCTCGCCAGCGACGCGATGGCGCTGGCCGGCGTCACCGACCACATCGTCTATCTGGAAGAGGGCGACGTGGTCGACCTACAGCACGACCGTTGCAGCATCAGCGCCGCCGACGCCGCGGGACGCTTCGCGCCGGTCGAGCGCCCGGTGCGCGTCGTGCACGCGCACAGCGGCGCGGCCGAGCTCGGCCCCTACCGGCACTTCATGCAGAAGGAGATCTTCGAGCAGCCGCGCGCGATCGCCGACACGCTGGAGGGCGTTGCCGGCATCGACCCGCAACTCTTCGGCGACGGCGCGCACGAGGTCTTCAAGGGCATCGACCGCGTCCTCATCCTCGCCTGCGGCACGAGCTACTACAGCGGCAGCACCGCGCGCTACTGGCTGGAGGGCATCGCCGGCATCCCGACCACGGTCGAGATCGCCAGCGAATACCGCTACCGCGACAGCGTGCCCGACCCGCGCACGCTGGTGGTGACGATCAGCCAGAGCGGCGAGACGGCGGACACGCTGGCGGCACTCAAGCACGCGCGCGCGCAGGGCATGCCGCACACGCTGACGATCTGCAACGTCGCCACCTCGGCGATGGTGCGCGAGTGCAAGCTCGCCTACATCACGCGCGCCGGCGTCGAGATCGGTGTCGCCAGCACCAAGGCCTTCACCACGCAGCTCGTCGGCCTGTACCTGCTGACGCTCACGCTCGCCCTGTCACGCGGGCGCCTGACCGAAGCGCAGGAGGCCCAGCAGCTGAAGGCGCTGCGCCACCTGCCGCTGGCGGTGCAGGCGGTGCTGGCGCTGGAGCCGCAGGTGATCGCCTGGAGCGAGGAATTCGCCAAGCGCGAGCACGCACTCTTCCTCGGCCGCGGCCTGCACTACCCGATCGCGCTCGAAGGCGCGCTCAAGCTCAAGGAGATCAGCTACATCCACGCCGAGGCCTACCCGGCCGGCGAACTCAAGCACGGGCCGCTGGCGCTCGTCACCGAGCAGATGCCGGTGGTCACGGTGGCGCCGCACGACGCGCTGCTGGAGAAGCTCAAGAGCAACATGCAGGAAGTGCGCGCGCGCGGCGGCCAGCTCTACGTCTTCGCCGACGCCGACACGCGCATCGAAAGCGGCCCCGGCCTGCACGTCATCCGCATGCCCGAGCACTACGGCGCGCTCAGCCCCATCCTGCACGTCGTGCCGCTGCAGCTTCTGGCCTACCACACCGCCTGCGCCCGCGGCACCGACGTCGACAAGCCGAGGAACCTGGCGAAGTCGGTGACGGTGGAGTGAGCTGCATCGGCGCCCAAGCCGCCTGCGCCTGCCAGCGGCGCCTGCGGATCGCAAGCGCGGCGCAAAGCGCAGGTGTTGTCGGGCTATGTCTCGAACCGGTGCTTCAGACGACCACCGGCACCGCCTGCTGCTCGCCGATACCGAAGACGCGCTTGTAGCGGGCGATCTCGTCGGGCGGGCCCATCGCCTTGAGCGGGTTGTCGGAGAGCTTGACCGTCGGCCGGCCGTTGGCGGCAACGGCCTTGCAGACGAGCGAAAAGGGCGCAAGCGCGTCGCCGGGGGCGAGGCCCCGGAAGTCGTTGGTGAGCAGCGTTCCCCAGCCGAAGGACACTTTGACGCGCCCCTTGAAGTGGTGGTAGAGGCGCAGGATCTCGTCGACGTCGAGGCCGTCGGAGAAGATCAGCAGCTTCTCGCGCGGGTCCTCGCCGCGCTGCTTCCACCACGCGATGACGGTCTCGGCGCCGGCGACGGGGTCGCCGGAATCGATGCGCGCGCCGGTCCATGCGGTCAGCCAGTCCGGCGCGCGCTCGAGGAAGCTGCGCGTGCCGTAGGTGTCGGGCAGCATGATGCGCAGGTTGCCGTCGTGCTCCTCGTGCCAGTCCCTCAGCACGCGGTAGGGCGCGTCGGCGAGTTCGGCGTCGTTGTCGGCGAGTGCGGCCTGCACCATCGGCAGTTCGTGCGCGTTGGTGCCGATGGCCTCGATGTCGCGGCGCATCGCGATCAGGCAGTTCGAGGTGCCGACGAAGTGCGAGCCCAGGCTCTCGATCATCGCCTGCACGCACCAGTCCTGCCAGAGGAAGGAATGGCGGCGCCGGGTGCCGAAGTCGGCGATCAGGATCTCCTCGCCCTTGAGGCGCTGCACCTTCTCCCACAGCTTGGTCATCGCGCGGGCGTAGAGCACCTGCAGCTCGAAGCGCCCCATCCGGTGCAGCACGGCGCGCGAGTAGAGCTCCATCAGGATCGCCAGCGCCGGGATCTCCCAGAGCATGACCTCGCACCAGGGCCCCTCGAAGCTGAGCGCGTACTGGCCGTCGCGCTTCTCGAGCGTGTAGGGCGGCAGCCGGACCTGCTCGAACCACTCCATGAAGTCGGGGCGGAACATCTGCCGCTTGCCGTAGAAGGTGTTGCCGCGCAGCCAGGTCGATTCGCCGCGCGACAGCCGCAGCGAGCGCACGTGGTCGAGCTGCGCGCGCAGCTCGCCTTCGTCGACGAGCTCGGCCAGGCGCACCGAGCTCGTGCGGTTGATGAGCGAGAAGCGCACCACCGTCTTCGGGTGGTTGCGGTGCACCGACTGGCACATCAGCAGCTTGTAGAAGTCGGTGTCGATCAGCGAGCGCACGATCGGGTCGATCTTCCAGCGGTGGTCGTAGACGCGCTTGGAGATGTCCATGCCGCAGCCCCTTCCTGTGCTCAGCCGACGAGCGCAACGCCCGCTGCGCGCATCGCCGCGCGCGCGGCGGCCAGCGAGCCGTTCAGGTCGATCGCGCGCGAGAGGTCCTCGCGCACCTCGACGGCAAAGCCCAGGCGCGCCGCGTCCTGCGCCGAGTAGCCGACGCAGAAGTCGGTCGCCAGGCCCGCGAGCGTGAGCTTGCCGATGCCGCGCGAGCGCAGCCAGCCGTCCAGGCCGGTGGCGGTGCGGTGGTCGTTCTCGAAGAAGGCCGAGTAGCTGTCGATCGCGGCGCGAAAGCCCTTGCGCAGGATGAGCTGCCCTGCCGCGGCGTTCAGCCCCGGGTGGAACTCGGCGCCGCGCGTGCCCTGCACGCAGTGCACCGGCCACAGCACCTGCGGCCCGTAGGGCATCGCGATCGTGTCGTAGGGTGCGTGCCCGGGCTGGTTGACCGCGAACGAGGCGTGGTCGGCCGGGTGCCAGTCCTGCGTCAGCACGACGCAGGCGTACTCGCTCATCAATGCGTTGAGCCCGGGGATGATCGCGTCGCCGTCGGCGACCGCCAGTGCGCCGCCAGGGCAGAAGTCGTTCTGGACGTCGATGACGATCAGGGCTTCGTCGGGCGGGCGCATCGCGTGTCTCCTTGGGCCCGCTGCGATCGGGCCGTCTCGTTCTCGGATGCCCGCGCGGCCCGCGATCGGAAGGCAGGGCAGCGCCATGCCCGAAGCTGCTGCAAGTTCTCGTGGAGCGTGAGGGCGTCGAGCGAAAGTCTAATCACCCGGCGCCGGCGCCTTCACGCTCCCCGTGCTGCCGCGCCCCGGCCTCAGCGGGCCATGCCCGTGGCAGCGGGGGCACGCCGCTCGAGATGTCGGAAGGTGATGCGCCCCTTGCTCAGGTCGTAGGGCGAGAGCTCGAGCGAGACCTTGTCGCCGGCGAGCACGCGGATGTGGTTGCGCCGCATCTTGCCGCCGGCGTAGGCGACGAGCTCATGGCCGTTGTCCAGCGTGACGCGAAAGCGCGAGTCGGGCAGCACTTCGTTGACGACGCCGCGCATCTCGATGAGTTCTTCCTTGGCCATGGCATTTGCTCCTGTATCGACGTGGACGGGCGCGATCGCACGCAGGCGCGCGATCGCTCGGTGCGTGCCCGTCGGCACGCACACTCGAGGTGAAAGTCGCCGACGCGGGCGCCGGCAGCGTCGTTCGCCGGGGAGGTGGGCGAACGGGTCGAAGGGGGCTGCCGCGGTGATCGGCAGGTCGGATCTGGGCCCGCGATCCTGCGCCGACCTGTGGAACGATCCTGGTCGGGCGGCCGATGACCGCTTTGGGCTAGACTGAAATCAAGGCAAATTGTAACACGTCGGCAACGGCCGCCTTGCCGGTGTCTCTGTCCATGACGATGCCCATGGCGGTCCTGGTGGCTGCGCCGATGGTTCGGCGCGCACCGCGCGGCCGGCCGCGAGCCCGGCTGCAGTTCATCAGCGCATCTCGAACAGTTCCTGATGGAAGCAGTGCTCGGGCAGGCCGTGGGCGCACAGATCCTCGCGCAGCGCCTGGCCGAAGGCCGTCGGGCCGCAGAACCAGACGTCGGCCTGCACCCATTCCGGCACTGCGGCCCGCACCGCGGCGCCGTCCAGGCGCGGATCGCGTCCGCTCACGGTGACGTGCAGCCGGATGCCGGCGGCCGCAGCGGCGGCGGCGATCTGCTGCAGCCGCTCCTCCTGCAGGCCGGCGGTGCTGTAGAAGAAGTCGATCGTGCGGCCGTCGGGCTCGCGGGCGAGCTGCTCGAGCCGCGCGATGAACGGAGTGACCCCGATGCCGCCGGCGACCCAGATCTGCCGCTGCGAGGGCCCGTCGAACTGGAAGCGGCCGTAGGGGCCTTCGACGACCGCGAGCATGCCCTTGCGCAGCCGCTGCCGCAGCGATCCGGTGTAGTCGCCGAGCTCCTTGATCAGGAAGCGCAGGCGACCGTCGGCCTGCCAGGCCGAGGCGATCGTGAACGGGTGATGGCTTTCCTCGTCGGCGAAGGAGACGAAGGCGAACTGCCCCGGCGCGTGCCCGGCCCAGCGCTCGCGCAGGTGCACGGTGACGGCGTTGACGCGCACCCCGTCGATGTAATCGAGCTCCTCGATCACTCCGACCGCCTTGCGGCGCATGCCGATGCGCCGCGACAGGCTGGCGAGCGAGGCGACACTGCCCACGACCAGCAGCGCCGCCATCAGCGCCCCGAGCGGTGTCGCCCAGGCGCCGGGTTCGAGCAGGATCACCGAGTGCCAGACGAGCGGCAGGTAGGCAAGTGCGAGCCAGCGGTGGCTGATGTAGAAATGCCGGTAAGGGAAGCGCCGCCAGAGCGCGATCGCCACCAGCACCAGCATCGCGTAGAAGGCCCATTCGCCGATCTGCTCGGCCAGGTGACGCTGGTCCTGCAGGAAGCGCAGCAGCTCGGAGCCGGGCTCGGGGCGCGGCCCGCGCGGCGGCCGCTGCACCCAGCCGGCCTGCTGCGCCCACTTCGGTGCGTGCTTCCACAGCCAGTGCGCAATCGCGAGCGCGAGTGCCGCGATGCCCAGCCACTGGTGCAACCGGTACATCTTGTCCAGGCCGTGCAGCCGCGGCTCCAGCCAGGAGGGCCGCAGCGCCAGCAGCATGCCCGCGCTCATCGCCGCCATCGCGAGCACGCCGGTGAACTGGATCATCTGCGTGCGCCAGCCGAAGAGTCCCTGGGCTGCGACCAGCGCATCCCACGAGGCCCAGAGCCAGAGCGCCGCGGTTCCGACCAACAGTGCCAGCAGGGCCTTGATGATCGGCTTCACGTCCGCGCTCCGGCGCACGGCAAGGGGCCGTGAGCTGCCCTGACTTTCATCATGGCGTCCATGCCGGAGCGGGTCGGGGTGGGGGCATCGTGCGGCGGGTCCTGCGATGTTGATATCCCTCAACCCGATGCAGCGTTGGCCGCCGCGGGGCGCCAGTCGCCGCTAGAGTCCCGGCAACGTGGCCCGTGGGCCGCCGAGTCTGCCTTTCCTCGAAGGCAACATCTCGCGTTCCCCGATCCGGCATCGCGCAGCGAGGGAGAGTGCATCCGGGCGTCGGGGCCCAGCCAAGAAAGAAGGTGGACACGCATGAGGCAAGCGTATTTTCTCACCGGCACCGACCTCGAGGTCGGCAAGTCGCTGATCGCCACGGGGTTCCTTTACACCGCGTCGCAGTCCTGGGACATGAAGGTCCTGGGCATGAAGCCGGTCGTCGCCGGGTCCGGCAACGACATCGATCGGCTGATCGAGGCCAGCAACGTCGAGGCCCCGCGCCACTACATCAACCCCTATCACTTCGACGAGCCGGTGGCGCCCAACATCGCCGCCAAGGGCGTCGAGCAGACGATCGACCTCGGCCACATCAAGTACTGCTTCGATGAGGTGCGCGGCCGCGCCGACCTGGTGATCGTCGAGAGCATCGGCGGCTTCTGTGCGCCGCTCAACGACACGCAGACGATCGCCGATCTGGCCAAGCTGCTGGCTCTGCCGGTGCTCGTCGTCGTCGGTCTGCGCCAGGGCTGCCTGAGCCATACGCTGCTCACCATCGAGGCGATCAGGGCGCGCGGGCTCGAGATCGCCGGCTGGGTCGCCAACGAGATGGAGCGCGACATGATGTGCATCTCCGAGACCGTCGGCACCCTGAAGGATTTCCTCGCGGACATCCCGCTGCTGGGCTTCATCCGCTATCAGGACAAGCCCGACGGCCGCGCGCTCGTCAAGCAGCTCTCGATGCCCGACTGAGGGCGCTCGCGCGGCGCCCTAGAGACCCTAGAGGTAGTCCCGGCGCAGCTCCTCGGCGCTGCGCGGCGAGAGCAGCCCCGGCGGCACGTCGAAGACGGTGCGGGCGCCGCGCTCGCCCATCGCGTGCAGCCGGTGCACGGCGCGTGCGTAGGCCACGAGCACGCTGGCGGTGAACTCCGGGTTGCTGTCGAGCTGCAGGCGGTACTCGATCACTTGTCTTGCAGCATCGGAGGTGTTGCCGCTTCGGATCACGAAGCCGCCGTGCGGCATTCGGGCGTGGTCGCGTGCGAGTTCGTCGGCGTCGACGAAGTGGACGGTGGAGTCGTAGTCGGCGAAGTAGTTCGGCATCGTCACGATCGCCTCGCGCACCGCCTGCGCGTCGGCCCCGGGCGCGAGCACGACGTAGCACTCGCGCGTGTGCTTCTGTCGCGTCGTCAGTTCGGCGCGCGTGCCGCTGCGCGCCTCCTGCACCGCAGAATCGACCGGCACCGTGTACTGCACCGCGGCGGCCACGCCGGGAACGCGCCGCAGCGCGTCGGAGTGGCCCTGGCTCACGCCCTTGCCCCAGAAGGTGTAGGTGGCGCCGTCGGCGAGCACCGCCTCGCCCATCACGCGGTTGATCGAGAACAGGCCGGGGTCCCAGCCCGCCGAGATCAGCGCCGTCGTGCCGCCGGCGCGTGCCGCGCGGTCCACCGCCGCGAAGTGCTCGGGAATGCGCGCGTGCGTGTCGAAGCTGTCGACGATGTTGAAGCGCGCGGCGAGCTCGGGCGACTGCACCGGCAGGTCGTCCTTCGAGCCGCCGCAGAGCACGAGCACGTCGACCTTGCCCGCGAAGGCCGGCAGTTCGTCGATGCGATGCACCGGTGTGGCGGCGACCTGCGGCCGCAGGCCCGCCGGATCGCGCCGCGTGAAGATGGCGACGGTGCGCAGGTCCGGGTTGTGCGCCACCGCGACTTCGACGCCGCGTCCGAGGTTTCCGTGTCCGACGATGCCGATGCGGATCGGCGTGGTCGACGTCTTGCTCATGCTTGCTCCAGGCTGCGGATGTCCTTCGCCCGCGCGCCCGCGCCGGCGAGCCGCGCATGTTAACGATCTGCCCGGCCCCGTGCCGGTCGCCGCGGCGGCCGCTCGGCCGCGGGACTTTTTTCCTCGAATGCAGGGCGGCGCCGGCGGGACAGGCGGCCGTGGCAACGACCTGGTCATAGACTGCGGCGCCCGATTCCTTGCTGCTCGCCTTGCTGACCCATGTTCGTTCGGCCTCTGTCATCGGCGCTTCTGTCATCGGCGCTTCTGCTGCTGGCCGTCGGCCTGGGCGTCTGGTGGGCGCGCGACCTGCCGGCGGTGCAGCGCTGGTTTCCCGCCGTGCTCCCGGCATCCTTGACCGAGGGCCTGTCGTCGGTCGTGCCTGCGCCGGCGTCGGTAAGCAGCGGGGGGACGCGCAAGTGCCGCAGCGGCGCACGCGTGCTCTACACCGACGCCGAGTGCCCGCCGGGGACGCGGGTCGAGGCGGTCTCGGGTGATCGCCTCAGCGTGCTGCCCGCGCCCCGTGCCGCAGCGGCCGAAGCGCCGGCTTCGGCATCGGCGGGCGCGCAGACGCCCTTGCGCCGGCTGGCCGGGCCCGACGAAGGAGCGGCGCAGCGCGAGCGCATGATCGAGCAGGCGCTGCAGCGATGAGTACGGCACGGACGGCGCGCAGCACTTGCCACCGCACGGTGCGCTCGATCGTGAGGGGCGGGGCGCGAGCGTGAGTGCGGGACCCGCCGCTTCCCCGATCGGGCCGCTGGCACGACTGCTGGCGCTGGCGATCGATGCGGCCTGGCTGCTCGGCGTTTCGCTGCCTTGGATCTGGTGGATCAGCGCGCCCGGTCGTCTCGAGCCGGCTTGGGCCTGGCTCGGCGTCGTCGTGCTGCTGTCGCTGGCGGCGTTGCCGTTTTGGCTGTGCCTCGGGGGCACGCCCGGCCAGCTGCTGCTCGGCCAGCGCCTGGTCGACGATCGCGGTGCGCCGCGGCTGCTGTGGCGGCAGGTGCTGCTGCGCTGGGCGAGCGCGTGGCTCACGCTCGCGAGCCTGCTCTACGCACCGCTGTGGCGCGATGGCGGCCGCAGGACGCGCGCCTGGCACGAGCGCATGTCGGGTACGGCGCTGGTCGAGCGCGACCCCGAGCGGCCGGAGAGCGTGCCCTATCGACACTGGGTCGGCGAGCTGCCGCTGGCGGAGAGCCTGGTCCATGCGCTGGCCTGGCCCTTGCCGCTGCTGCTTGCCTTCGGCGCGGTGCAGGCGGCAGCGCCCCTCGGTCATGCCGCCCTGCGCGGCGGCGCCTTGTTGCTGCTGCTCGGCTGGCCGCTGCTGGCCGCGGTGATCGTCTGGGGCGCGGTCGGCGCCTGGCGCGCCGCCGGGCGGCCGGCGGCACGAGCCGCATCGATGCGTGCGGCAACGGCGACACCGCAGTCGCGGCGAACCGCGGCGCGGGCGCTCGTCGCGCTCGCGGCGTTCGCGGGGCTCTGCCTCGGCGTGCTCAACGTCCTGCCCCGCGTGCCCGAGCTTGTGCTGCTGGTGTTCGGGCACGACCCGCTCGGCAGCGCCGAGGCCACGGTCTCGCCCGACGGGCGGCGCCTCTATGTGAAAGGGCCGCTCGGGCTCGGCAGCGCGGCGCAGGTGCAGCGCCGGCTCGACGACGCGCCGCAGCTGCGCTGGGTGGTGCTCGAGTCCGCCGATGGGCGTTTGCCGGAAGCACTGCGCATCGCCACGGCGCTGCGGGCGCGCGGGCTGCGCACGAGGGTCAGCGGCGAGTGCAGCGGTCCTTGCGCGTTCGCCTTCCTCTCGGGGGTGCGGCGGCAGCTCCTTCCCGGTGCGCGGCTGGGCCTGCGGCGGCTCTCGGCGGGAACCTTCAATCCGCCGTACCAGGGCCTGCTCAACCGCTCGTTCGGCGCGCGGCTCGAGGCCGCCGGACTCACGCCGCACCTGGTGCGCAAGACGCTGGCGACGCCGCCGTCACGCACCTGGTACCCGGAGGCCGACGAGCAGGCTGCCTCGCATCTGGTCACGGTTCCCGAGCGCCCGCTGGACGTCGAGCTTCCGGACCCGCAGGGCGCGGTGCTCGCCGACTACGCCGAGGCGCTGAGCGCCAGCGTTCTGTGGCAGGCGCTCGAGCAGCGCTTCCCCGGCCTGCAGGCGCTGGCGGCAGGGCAGATGGCGGCCGCCAGCGCGCGTGGTGCCGATGCCGTGCAGCTCGCCGCGCAGCAGGCGGTGTCCGCGCGGCTGCCGCCCTTGCTGGCGCGCGCCAGCCCCGAGACGCGCTGGCTCTACGCCGAGATCCTGCTTGCGCAGATGCAGGCGCTGGGGGACGATCCGGCAAGCTGCAGCGCACTGCTCCTCGGGGACGTGGCGGCGCACCGGCTGCTGCCGCGCGAACTCGCCTGGCGCGAGGCCGGGTGGCTGCTCGGGGCGCTGACCGAAGCGCCGCGTGCGGAGCCGGTGCGCCGCCCCAAGCCGCTGGAGCTGGAGGTGATCCGGCGAACGCTCGGCACGCACGCGCCAGGCCATCTCGCGGGCCTCTGGCGCCCGCCGTCACCCCTGCCTGCAGGAGCGGCCGACTGTGCCCGCGGCAAGGCGATGCTTGCGGAGCTCGACACGCTGGCAGCACCCCAGCGGCGCTTGGCGCTGCGCCTGATGTTCGAGCGGGAATGAGCGATGCGGATCGCGTTTTGAGGGGAGAGGTTCGATGGGACTGGCGCTGCAGGTGATCCTCGTGGTCGTCGCGATCGTGATTGCCGTCGCCGGCATCGGCGTTGCCCTGGCCTTGCGCATGACGACCCGGCAACGCGAGCGTCAGCGGCGCGCGATCGCCGCGCGTGGTGCGCGCGGCGGACGAAGCTCGGCCCGACGCGCGACGCCGACGGCGGCAACGCGGACTGCGCCGACTGCGCCACGGGAGCCGACGCCGGCATCCGCGGAGCACGCGCCGACGCCGCCGGCCGCACCAACGCGTGACGAAGCGCATCGCGCGCGCCTGGACGCGTTGCAGGCGCTGCTGGCACTGGGCGACGCCCGGGCCGAGGAAGCGGCGCAGTCGGGGGTCGGCGGCTTTGCCGACACCCAGCCGGTCGACGAAGAGTACCCGCCGACGCAGTTCATCGAACGTGGCGCCGCCGCGCGGACCGGCTTGGGCCCGAACGCCGAGCCCGCGCCGCCGCGTCGGCGGCCGCGCTGATCCGGGTTCGAGGCCGGCTTCGAGGCCGGCTTCGAACCCGCCTCAGGCCCGACGCGGCGGGTCGAGCGCCACCGGTGCGCGGCCCGGTGTGCCGCACCGGCCTTCGAGCCAGGCCTTGAGTGACTGCAGCGCCGGAGGCGCGAAACCCCAGGCGAGGACGGCCGGCGCCTGCACGTCGAACACCTGGAACGGGTTCCACAGCGGCAGGTGCAGGTCGGCGGCGAGGAGGCCGCCCTGCGCGTAGCGCGCGCGCGTATTGCCGACGAGGACGACCTGGCGATCGCCGGCGGCGAGCGCGTCGGGCGTGAGCGCGGACAGGTCCTCGACCTCGACGAAGTGGACGTCCCGAAAGCCGGCGAAGAGCATGCGTACCGTGGCGGCATCGACGCCCGCTTCGCTGACCTCGGTACCGGCGACGCGGCCCTGCGTGATCACGCGCAGCCGCGCATCGCGTGCCGGCGCCAGGGGTTCGCCGACCGCCGTCAGCGCGCGTGCGTGCGCCTGCGCCATCAGCGCCTCGTCGGCGCTGCGCTGGATCTCGTCGAGATCGACGATGCCCGCCGGGTGGCGCGCGGCCAGGGCGTCGAGCCGTGCCGCCGAGCGCGCCAGCCGTGCCGGGTCGAACTGCCCGTCCCGCTGCGCGTCGGCGATCGCCGCGAGCACCGCGCGCTGCTCGTCGCGGCTGCCTTGGGCCAGCGCCATGTCGGCACCGGCGCTCAGCGCCAGCACCGCGGCGCGCGCCGAGCCCCAGCGTTCCTGCACCGCTTTCATCGTCAGCGCGTCGGTGATGACCACGCCCTCGAAGCCGAGCTCGGCGCGCAGCACGGTCTGCAGCAGCGTCGGGCTCAGCGTTGCCGGCCGTTCGGGATCGAGCTGCGGGTAGACGATGTGGGCCGTCATCACCGCGGGTGCGCTTTGCGCCAGCGCCGCGAACGGCACGAGTTCGAGCGCCCGCAGCTCGGCGAGCGCCTTGTCGACCCGCGGCAGTGCGTGGTGCGAGTCCACATGCGTGTCGCCATGACCGGGGAAATGCTTGATGCAGCAGGCCACCCCGGCGCCCTGGGCGCCGCGCATCCAGGCACCGGCCAGCCGTGCGACCGCCTGCGGGTCGCTGCCGAAGCTGCGAACACCGATCACCGGATTGGCCGGGTTGTTGTTCACGTCGACGACCGGCGCGAAGTTCCAGTTCACGCCCAGGTGCCGCAGGCCGCGCGCGACCGCGGCGCCGACCTGCCCGGCGAGCGCCTCGTCGCCGACCGCGCCCAGCGCCATTGCCGCGGGCGCCGCCGGCAGGCTGCCGGCGCGCGCGACCGCGCCGCCTTCCTGGTCCATCGCGATCAGCGCGTTCTCGCCCAGCACCTCGCGCAGCGCGCGGGTCAGCTGCCGGATCTCGCTCTCGCTGCCCAGGTTCCTGCGGAACAGGCAGACGGCGCGGATGCGCTCACGGCGCAGGAAGTCGGCGGTTTCGACATCGAGGTGCTGGCCCTCGATGTCGACCATGACGAGGCGGCCGGGCGCGACCCATCCTGCGCCCTGCGGTTCGTGCGGCCCGCGCCGCGCCGAGGCGGTCACAGTGCAGCTCCCTCCAGATAGACCTGCTGCAGCTGCAGCGTCGATGCATCGAGCACGACCAGATCGCCGCAGGCTCCGACGGCGATGACGCCGCGCTGCGGCTCGCCGAGGTAGCGCGCCGCCCGCGTCGACACGCAGGCCGATGCCTCGGCCAGCGGCAGGCCCAGCTCGTGGACCAGGTTGCGCAACGCCTGGTCCATCGTCAGCGTGCTGCCGGCCAGCGTCCCGTCGGCCAGGCGGACGGCGCCGAGGCACTTGTGGACCGTCTGCCTCCCCAGCCGGTACGAACCGTCGGGCATGCCGGCGGCCGAGGTCGCGTCGGTGACGCAGTAGAGCCCGGGCAGCGCGCGCAAGGCGGCGCGGATCGCGCCCGGCGCGACGTGGACGAGGTCGGGGATCAGCTCGGCATGCTCGCCGTGCGCGAGCGCCGCGCCGACGACGCCGGGTTCGCGGTGATGCAGCGCGCTCATCGCGTTGTAGAGATGCGTGAAGCCGCTTGCGCCGCGTTCGAGCGCCTGCCGCGCCTGCTCGTAGCTGGCCTTGCTGTGGCCGATCTGCACGCGGATGCCGGCGTCGACCAGCGCCGGGATCAGCGCCAGCGCCCCTTCTTCCTCGGGCGCAAGCGTCAGCACGCGGATCGGCGCGATCGCGTGCAGCGCGAGGATCTCGGGCAGCGAGGGCGGGCGCGCGAACGCGGGCTGCGCGCCCAGGCGGTCGGGGCTGATGTAGGGGCCTTCGAGGTGCACGCCGAGCACGCGCGCGCAACCCGGTAGCCGCGATTCGCAGTGCGGGCGCAGCGCGTGCAGCGCGGCCTCGATCTCGGGCAGCGGCGCGGTCATCGTCGTGGCCAGCAGCGCCGTCGTGCCGTGGCGCGCGTGGGTGCGCGCCAGCCGCGCCACCGCGTCGTCGGCGTCCATCGTGTCGGCGCCGCCGCCGCCATGCACGTGCAGGTCGATGAAGCCGGGCAGCACGATTGGCGTCGCAGCGTCGGCGCGCACGCGCGCCTCGTCGACCGGATCGCCGTCGACGCCGACGATGCGGCCCTCATCCAGGCGCAGCCGGCCGCGCACGAAGCCCGTGGGTGTGAGCAGGTGGCCGCGGATCTCGATCCCGCTCACGGCATGCTCCCCGGCCGGTGCCCCGCACCATCCTGCTGCAACTGCGCGCGCAGCAGCTCGAGTGCCCCCTGCGCGCTGTCGCCCAGCGCCTGCCGGCACCGCCCTTGCAAGGCATCGGGCCAGAAGGCCCGCAGCCGCTCGCCGATGCTGCCGGTGAGCACGATCGGCAGCCCAGCGCCGCCGGCCGCTTTCGCGCACACCGCGTGCAGCAGCCGCTCCAGCTCGGCGGCCGCGGCGTGCAGCAGCGCCCCCGCGGCCTCGTCGCCTTGCTCTGCCGCGTTGAACACGAGCGGCGCGAGCTGCGCGTACTGCCGCTGGCCTGCAGTCAGGCACCACTGCAGCAGCGCCGGCATGTCGGCGCCCGCCTGGCGCCAGACCGCATGGGCCAGCGCTCCAGCCGTCGTGCGGCCGTCGAGTGCCGCCTGCGCGATCCGCATCGCGTGCAGGCCGAGCCACGCGCCGCCGCCTTCGTCGCCGGACGGAAATCCCCAGCCACCGGCGCGGCACTCGGCGCCGTCAAGGCCCTTGGCGAGCGCAATGCTCCCCGTGCCGGCGGCGACGACGACGCCGGCGCCGCCACCGAAGGCACCGTGCAGCGTCGTCTGCGCGTCGGTGAAGAGCGCGCAGCGGGCAAAGCCGGGGTCCGCGGCGAGAAAGGCCTGGCGCTGCCGCGGGTTCTCGGCACCGGCCAGGCCCAGGCCGATCGCGATCTCCCCGGGCGGCACGGCGGCAAGCCCCGCGTCGGCAAAGGCCGCATCCAGCGCCTCGAGGACATGGCGCCACGCCTGCGCGACGCCCTGCGACAGGCTCGACGGCCCCGCACTGCCCACGCCCGCCGTGCACCGGCCCAGCGCGTCCTGCAGCCGCACGCGCGTGCCGCTGCCGCCACCGTCGACGCCCGCCAGGTAGCGCGGAGCAAGCCGCGCCCGCGGGGCGTCGGCAGACGAGGCGCGGGATCGCTGCGGCATGGCTGCCGCTACGGTACTACAGAGCCCGCCAAGGCCCCTGCGCGGCGCTGCGAATGTCTCGGCGCCCCCGCCCTGCAGGATCAGGAATCCCATGCCGTTCCGCCCAGGCTCCCAGGCCCCAGGCTTGTCGATGCCAAGGCAGGAATGGGCATGGCCGAGATCGCACTTGACGGGGGACGCGAGGGCCAGAAAATCCGCCGCTGACTCAGGCGCAAAGCGCGGGGCTTACAGCAGCGGGGGGTCGGGCTGCGGGCCGCTGGGATTCGGACAGTCCAACGACCTTACGCCGCGACGCGAAAGTGGGTCTCGGCCCGAAAGGATGGGGCGCCGAACGGGCGCCGCAATGTTCGCAATCGGCTTGGACCAAGTACCATGCCGGTCTCAATTCGGTCCATTTCACGTTAGACGCCCGAGGAACTTACATTGCGCTTCATATTGCAAGGAAACAGGGAGAAATTATGAAAACGATCGCGACAATAAATTTCAAAGGCGGCGTCGGCAAGACAACAGCAACTTGGGCCCTCGGGAACGTCGCTGCCCGCGAACCAGGTGTTTCAACACTCATTTTCGACCTAGACGCGCAAATGTCGCTCACACAAGCGATCGCTCTGAACGAAGACGGCAGTCCGTTCAAAGATTTCTCAAACTGGTACGAGCGATCAATCAATAAGAAGAAAACGATTTTTGATGCACTTGACGAGTTTACAAAACCAGAAATATTCAATTTTGGAATCAATTACGATTTTATCTACAAGATTTCAGATCGATATCACTTCGTACCTTCCGTCGAAGATTTATACTGGACTGAACTTGAACTATTCGATCGCGACAAGGTTAAGTTCTTTATCCAACGACTTCTTGAAAAGATACAAAACTCTTCGAACGTGCCAAAGTACAATTATGCACTTTTCGATTGTCCGCCGTCCTTCAGCTTGCTCAGTTACTCGGTCCTATCAACTTGTGACCTTGTACTAATTCCTATCAATCCTGACTTCTTTGCGGCGAAGGGGCTTTCCCTCCTTCTGAACAGCCTGCGTATGCGGATTGAGCCATTTCCTGTACCCAAGATCGGTGTCTTTATGAATCGAGCTAAGAAGCCAGGTGGGAGCTCGGTAAAGAAGTACAGCAATGAGACGCAGCGGTACTTGGACGATGCCGCAGAGGTCCTCGCGTATGTCTCGGCAGATCGTGGGCTCAACGTCCGGCTCTTCGACCAAGCGATTTTCGACAGAGTTGGAATGAAACGTGCAATTCAGGAAGGGCTGCCCGCCGATTTCGCAACACAATACAGTGCTCTGTGGAAACAGATCCAGGTGTTTCTTAATGAGAAGCAGAAATGAACGAAAGTGCGCTACTTGCTGAGATTCAAAAGCTTCATGAGAAGCTTGATAGGGTCCTAGCTTTGCTTGAAATAAGAAAGCCGTCGGCGTCGCGGAAAGCTGCTGATCGGCGCGCGAAGCTTGAGAAGCATCAACCTTTAACCGAAGAAGAGATTAAGCAGCAACAGGAGAAATTCCAAGAACTCTTCACGCGATGGATGTCTGGATTCGAACTTGAGGTGCAGAATGAACTTGAGGCTGCAGACGCGGACGCGTTGCGGCGCTTCGCGGATGCGAATAATCTAAATATAACTACAAGGACGCCCAAGGCTAAAGCCATGCAACTCATTGCGGCTCGGTTTCGCGAAAAGCGGCAGCTAATGCAAGGCCTTACACCACGTCGTGAGACCGGCGTCTAACCCAGCCATCAACCACACTATCTACAGTCGCCTTCGCCTCGATGGGGACCAAGCAAAGTCGCAGAGCCATACTTGCTTGCGAGCAGCGCCTGGCCGTCGGTCCGGTGGACTGACGCCGCGGCCTATGGCGCTGCGGCGGGCTTGCCCCGGCACGGTCGCTTCGTGCGGGGATCGGGCTACGCCGACAGTGGCGACAATGACGTTTGCACCACCGAGACTTGACGACCATGCGACTGCCTGCCGACGCCAGCGGCGTCTATCCGATCGCCCCGACGCCGTTCCACGACGACGGCCGCATCGACGACGATTCGGTCGACCGCCTGGTCGATTTCTATCTCGCTTGCGGTGCCAACGGCATCACCGTGCTCGGCCAGCTCGGCGAGGCGGCCAAGCTCGAGCACGCCGAGAGCCTGGACGTGGCCTCGCGGATCATCCGCCGCGCGGGCTCGCTGCCGGTGATCGTCGGCGTCTCGTCCCCGGGCTTTGCGGCGATGCGCGCCCTCACGCGCGAGGTGATGGAGCGCGGCGCCGCGGGGGTGATGATCGCGCCGCCCAACACCTTGCGCACCGACGAGCAGATCGTCGGCTACTACCGGCAGGCGGTCGAGGCGATCGGCGCCGACGTCCCCTTCGTGCTGCAGGATTACCCGCTGACCTTCAGCGTCCAGATGACGCCGGCGGTGATCCGCCGGATCCACACCGAGCTGCCGAGCTGCAGCATGCTCAAGCACGAGGACTGGCCCGGGCTCGAGAAGATCAGCACGCTCAAGGCCTGGGTGCGCGAGGGGGCGATGCGGCCGCTGCCGATCCTCGTCGGCAACAACGGCCTCTTCCTCGACTACGAGATGGAGCGCGGCGCCGACGGCGCCAACACCGGCTACGCGTTCCCGGACATGCTCGTCGACGTGGTGCGGATGTCCAGGGCCGGTGAGCGCGAGGCGGCGCACGATCTCTTCGACGCCCACCTGCCGCTGATGCGCTACGAGCAGCAGCCGGGCGTCGGTCTCTCGGTGCGCAAGTACGTGCTGCACCGGCGGGGGCTGCTCGCTTCGGCGGCGCTGCGCGTTCCCGCGACGCCCATGAGCGCGGCTGCACGCGCCGAAGTCGAGCATCTGCTGACGCGGCTGGCGCGCCACGACGCGCGCGCGCGGCTGCCTCAGGTCGAGTAGTCGCCGCTGGCCTCGGGCTGGTAGTGCAGCGCGACGATCTCGGCGCGGTGCTCGCGGCCGTCGGGCGTGGACCAGCGGATCTTGTCGCCGACACGGCAGCCAAGCAGCGCCGAGCCGACCGGCGAGAGCGCCGAGACGAAGCCGGTCTCCGGGTTGGCATCCGCCGGATAGCACGGCACCAGCTTGCGGCGCTCGCCGCTGTCGGCGTCGGCCACCTCGACCTGCGAATACATCGTGACGACGTCGGCATCGACCTCGCGCGAAGGCACGAGGTCGGCGCCGTCCAGCAGGTCCGACAGCGAGGCGCTGGCGGGGCTCTGGCCGCGACGCAGCAGGGCGGCCAGGCGGACGTGGTCGAGTTCGGTGAGGGTGCGGTCACCGATGGGGTCGGCATTCATGGTCGTTCCTTTCGCAGGGTCGGGGCGGCGCGTGCGCGCAGCCGTCAGCGCTTGAAGCTGGGCCCGGCGATCAGGAGTGCGCGAAGAAGCGGAGGGTGGAGGATCGCCGGGCCGAGGACTGGGCTGCCGGCGATCGACCGACGGCAGCAAGCGCATCCCGGCGCATCGCGGCGGGATGGTGCAGTTCGGTCATGCACAAGTTGTCCACGCGCGGATTGTAGCCGCTGCCCTGGATTCGGTGTGCGACTCGGTGTGCGCCCGCACGTCACGAATGCGTGAAGAAAGGGGCGAGAAAGGGGCAAGAAGGGGCGGTCAGCGCACGCGGCTCGCCGTGGCCGCTGCGCCGTCATCGGCGATCGTCGCGGCGGTGGCTGCCGGGATGCGGCGCCGCGATCTCAGTCGGTCGGCGGGGTCTTCGTCCCCTGGGCCAGGCCCGGGATTCCGGCATCGGCGAGCAACGCGCGCATCGCGTCGATCACGGCCTGGGGCTGATCGCGATGCGGCGAGTGACCGCAGCGCGGCAGCACGAGCACGCGCGTGCCCGGAACGCGCTCCTGGATGCCGTGGACCTGCGCGAGCGTGCCGTATTCGTCGTCCTCGCCCTGGATCGCCAGCAGCGGGCAGCGGATCGTCCCGATCTCGTCGGCGATCGACCAATGCCGGAACTCGGGCAGCAGCCAGACGTCGTTCCAGCCGCCGAAGGCCGAATCCGGGTCGTCGTGGTGGCGTGCCAGGCGCTCGCGCAGGTCGGTCTCGCGGTAGGCGTCGCGCGCCTTGGCGATGCTGGCCACCGAGATGTCCTCGACCAGGATGTGCGGCGCCAGCAGCACCGCGCCCGCCAGCGCCTGCGGGAAGCGTGCCGCGTAGAGCAGCGCGATCGAGCCGCCGTCGCTGTGCCCGAGCAGCCAGGGTGGTGCGTGCTGCACGTCGACGTCCAGGGCCGCGAGCAGCGCCGGCAGCAGTTCGTGCGCCTGACGGTGCATGAAGTCGGGCAGCCAGGCTTCGTCGGAGGCGCGCGGCGTGCTGCGACCGTAGCCCGGGCGTGAGTAGACGAGGCCGCGCAGGTCCAGCGCCTCGCACAGCCGCGCCGGGAAGTCGCGCCACATCGACACCGAACCCAGGCCCTCGTGCAGGAAGACGACGAGCGGGC
>JAIXKN010000071.1 GCA_026932425.1 Burkholderiales bacterium | reverse complement strand
AGCAGGTCGGCCGCCATCGCTGCCGCGAGGACGCTCTTTGGGTGCGGCTTCATCGGTCGCCATCCTCGCTGCGCAACAGCGCGGCGCCCACGTCGGCTGCTGTCCTGGCGGCCAGGGCCACGGCCCGCAGGTAGGTCAGGCACTCCTGCGCCTGGTGCGGCAGCAGGTCTTGGCGCGCGCCGGTGCGCGGCTGCACGTACTGCACGCCCAGGCCCGGCAGGTACTCCAGTTCGGCGAGCGGCCCCAGCGGCAGCATCACGGGCGGCCTGTGGTGCAGCTGCACCTCGACGCCCTCGTGGCGCGCGATGCCGCGGCCGGATGACGCGCACCACCACAGGCGGGTCGGGTACAGGGCGGCGCTCATCGCATCACTCCCACAGTCATGGCACCACAAGCTGCAGGCTGCCGAAGCCGATCACGGCATTGGCCCCGGTGTTGTCGGTAGCGAACAGCACCGTCAGGCTGGTCAAGTGCGTGCCGCTCGTGGCGTCGCTCAGCACGTACTCGCGGTCGGTGGTCATGGCCAGCCAGGTGTCGGTGGTGCCGCTGTCCAGGCTGTGACCGGTGGCGCTGACGCGCACCCAGAAGCTGGTGTTGCTGGCCAGCACGGCGCCCGCCCACTGGCCTGCGTCCTGATAGCTGCCGCCGCTGCCGCGCTTGACCTGAAACCGCCCGTCACCCAGAAACTTGAGGCCGATCCATGTCGTCGTCGCGCTGATGACGTGGAAAGCGCCGCCGACGATGGGGCCGGCCGGGATGCCGCCCTTGGCCTTGGCGATGTTGAGCGTGCCAGTGATGTCGGCCTGGCCTGCCTTGCTGCCGCGGAATGTCACCTGCCCGGTGTCGGCGCTCATGGCCGTGAACGTGGCCGTGGCGCCAATGCCGCTGCTTGGCGTCATGTTGCTGGCGGTCCAGGTCCATGCCCAGTTCGCGGTGTCGTCGGTGCCGTTCTTGTTGGCACGGGCGGTGATGCTGGCCGATGACCAGTCCGTCACCACGCCGTCGCTGGTGGCCGGCAGCAGCAGGAAACCCGGGTTGGCCTGGTAGGTGTAGACGTCGCTGGCCGCGGTGTCCTTGAAGACCGGCAGCACGCTCTCCATCGGCAGCTCGCCCGGCTTGGTGAAGCGCATGCGCACACCGCCATCGGTGGCGCTGGTGGCCAGCAGGGGGTAGCGCCCCCACGACCCACTGCCGCCATCTGCCGCTGGCAGAAAGTCTAGGTCGAGGTTTCGGTTGCTCCGCTGGCAAAGCCCCGCCCAAGGAGCGTTGTCGGGGCCGATGTCCCACCTCTTGCCATCAGTGCTGTACAACACTTTGGCCCCGCCTAGCATGTAAAGCACGCCCTTGATGCATGCCAAAGACCCGTTGGTGACGAACTGAGGCAGCGTGACGACCACCCAGCCGACGCCCGGCTCGTAGTACGCCGCTTTGTTCGTCGCCGCGTAGCGAAACGTGACCGCCAGCCGGCCCTTGTACGCCACGGCAACGTGCGCCGAGCTGGGCCACCCGGTCGTGGTCAACAATGACCATGTGGCGCCGTTGTCGGTCGAGACTCGCATCAGGTCATACGTGTCTCGGGCGATCCAGTACGCGCCGATGTGCCCGACGAATGTCAGCCCGGCCACGGGGTAGGAGCGCGTTGACCAGGTGGCGCCTCCGTCGTTGCTGAAGCAGCCGGTCGAGCTAACCTGCGAGCTGATTTGCACGGTGCCGTTACCGGCAGCGATGTCATACCACTGGCTGGACGCTGGCAAGTTCACTGCCCCGCTCCAGGTCTCGCCGTTATCGGTGCTGCGCCGCAGCTTGTTCGTGCCGCCAACCGACTTCTCGATGACCAACATGGCGTTGGTGGGCTCGTCGTAGGCAATGCCCATCCATTTGCCAGACGCGCCAACATCGCGCAGCGTCCAAGTGCCGTAGGTGCCGTCCATCGGGGATGTCATCACGTAGTTCGACGGCCCGGCGTTGAACTGACCAGCAGCCAGGAATGCGCCGGGCGTGTCGATGACGGCATGCAACGCAGTCCAGCCCGCGGATGCCCACGGCACTGAGCCGGTCGCTGGAGTCCCGAGAGCCCCCAGCGCCAGCAGCTCGGTCACGTCCACCCTGTTGCCGCTGAGCGTGCTGCTGACGTTGATGTCGGTCTTGCTGGCCGCCCAGTTGGCGGTGTCGTCGAGACTGCCGCCCTTGATGACGCGGTACTCTGACCACGCATCGGCATAGCTGGCCACGTCGCCGGCGGCCGTCACGGGCAGGCGGATCTCGCTGCGCGGCGACCAGACCACCTGGTAGCCGCTGCCGCTGGCCTCGGCCTTGTCGACGACGAAGCTGGCGCTCAGCGTGTCCACGCCGTCGTCGGCCTCCACCAGCACGGCGCCGGTGGGCGCGGTCATCGCGCTCACGGCCACCAGCACGCTGGTCGGGTTGGCCACCGGGCCGGCGCCGCCGTTGATGGTGGCGGTGACGCCGCTGTCGGGCGTGATGCTCCATGTCCAGTCGTCGGTGGTGTCGGCCAGGCCCTCGTAGACGGCGGCCTCGGTCTCGGCGCCGCTGTAGTCGCCGTATTCGCCGCTCTCGTCGGTGGGCACGGCGTGCGTTGGGTTGCTCAGGTACAGGATGGGCGCGGTGGTGGTGCTGTCCTGGCGGTACACGTCGAGCGTGTCGCTGGCGCTGCCCAGCGTGGCCGTCACGCGCACGCGGCGCACGCTGCCGCTCGTGCCGGGCGCAACGAACTGCGCCGCCGTCATCGTGCGGGCGTTGCCAGCGCCGCCCAGCGTCACCGCGCCCAGGCTGCTGCCGCCGATGCGCGCGTCGAAGGCCTCGGCCACAAAGCTGGCCGTGCCGAACAGGTTGATGAGGTTGGCAGTGATGGTCAGCAGGCCATCGCCAGGCGCCTGCGCGGTGTGCGTGGTGCCGTCCGCGAAGCTGAAAAATGGGAAGCGGTCGGTCGTGAGCGTCAGCAGCCCAACGGTGCCGATCTGGTCGATGCTGTCGTCGACGGTGACGCTGATGCTGGCCGCGTTGGTGCTGTAGGTGCCGCTGGTGTCGATGTGCTTGGCGCGCACGATGTACGTGCCGTTCGGCGGGCGCGGGTGCTGGTAGTCGCTGCCGGCGCCGCGCCAGAGGAAGGTGGCGTCGCTCCAGCCGGTGCCGTCATAGCGCAGCTCGGTGGCCGCATAGTCGGCCTCTTCGCACGGATCCCAGGTGATCCACACCTGGCCTGGCTTGATCTCGTAGTCCAAGCCCGTCACGTCGTCAGGCGGCGCGGCCAGACCTTCGGCCACCAGGCCGATGTACGCCCAGTCACCGGCGCGGCCGGAGGCGTTGATGGCGCGTGCGCGGAAGACGTAGGCGACGCCCACCTGCAGCGGCCCCAGCGTCACGCTGGTGGCGTCACCGGGCAGCGAGCCGGTGCCCCATGGCGTGCCGACGCGGGCGGTCTGGTACTGGATGCTGCCGCCGTTGGGGACGAACGGCGACGTGCTCTGGTCCCACGTGACGACGGCCTGCGTGACGATGGTGCCGTCGCCCAGGCGGATCGCGTCCTCGTCGGCGGCCAGGTTCTGCAGGATGGCCGGCAGGCCGAACGGGTTGGGCAGGTTGGTGTCGGGCGCCAGGTCGCCGATGGTCGCCTCGCCCCAGGCCCAGTCATACACGCCGGCCGCGGTCTCGCGCAGGGTGTACTGGATGGTTCCTTCGCGCGTCAGCGTGCGCTCCAGCACCTCGAAGGCCTTGGCCGACCAGCCGTAGGTGGCCAGCGTCAGCAGCACCGTGTCGCTGGGCGCCAGGTCATAGGCCTTGAGGTTGCACGTCAGATTGACGGTGAGAGCCTGGCGCGCACGCTCCAGCTCGATCTTGGCCAGCCGCTGCGCGCGGTAGGTGTCGGACAGCGTGGGCACGTCGATCTGGCGCACGATCTGCACGCCGCCGTCTTCGGCCTCGTAGCCGCTGTTCTCCACCAGCGGGGCCTGCAGCTCGGCGAAGCTGGTCGCGTCCCGATAGGTCGCGCGCACCGCGTTGAACAGCTCGCTGCGGCTGGCTTTTGGCATCACGCTGACGGGCCCGGCCAGCATGTCGGCGGTGATGGTCAGCGTGGGCGTGCGGTAGGCGCCGGGCCGCACGAGCCAGCGCCCTTGCGTCCACACCGCGCGGCCCGACATGCACGCCAGCAGCTCGGCCAGCACGTCGCGCGGGCTGCGGTCGGTGGTGATGCTCAGGTCGCACGTGTAGCGGGCCTGCACGTCCTCGTCGTCAAGGCTGAGGTCGACTTCTTCGTCGCAGATGTTGGCGGCGGCGATGATCTCGCTGTCGGGCACCTCGGCCGTGTCGGCGCGCATGCCTTCGTCACTGCGCAGGTAGTCGGCCACGCATAGCGCTGCGTTGTTGCTCCACGCGGTGGTGGTAGTGCGCGGGTCATAGACCTTCTTGCCGCGAACGACCGCGGAAATGTTGGGCACGCCGGTGGACCCGAAGACATCCTGGTCATATTCGAGCCGGACGTACAGGTAGCAGATGCCGCGCCCGCGGTGGTCGCTGGTCCACTTGCCGTCGCTCTCTGCCACGAGGTCAGCGCATGCCGTTTGGTCGGCGGTGCCCAGGTACTTGCGCACGCGCACCAGTGGCGTGGCGGCCTGGGTGTAGGTGTAGCCGATGGTGACGCTGGTGTCGGCCGGCAGCCCGGTGATGGTGTTGCTGCCCGCGGTGTGGCTGTAGCCGGTGTGGTGCGTCTGCGTGGCCGCCTCGCCGACGCCGATCTCGGTGTACGCCGCGGTGATCGACTCGGCATTGCGCGGCAGCGTGATCTGCCCGCTGCCGTTGGTGGTGCCGGTGTGCGTGTCGGCCTGCGTGCTGCTGCCCTTGGCGTATTCGCCGCTGGTGATCCAGCCGTCGCCGTCGGCCTCTGGCAGCGCCACCTCGTTGAAGTACACCGTCTCGATGGCGTCGCACTCGTGCGCGGCCAGCGCCACCACCATGTGCAGGTACTGGCTCTTGTCGCCAGTGCTCTCCATGTAGACGATGGGGCCGCTGATGCGGTCGCGCCCGTAGACGATGCGCCGCGGCGCGATGGCGCTGCGGATCATCACCTCGCGGTCCTTGGCGCTGGCGTTGGCGGCTGCGCGCGCGCGGGCCTGGGCCTTGCGGCGGCTGTAGTCGCTGTATGCCAGCGTGCCAGCGATGACCACTGCGTATGCCGTCACCGTGGCCGCGGTGGCCGTGAAGCCGGCATACGTGACCAGCGCCGATGCAATGGCTTGCGGCATCAGCCGACCCTCCAAGCGCACAGCGCCTCGTCCATCGGCCCGAAGGCCAGGCCCGCGGCGCCCGGCGCCGCCCACACGTGCCCCAGGCACACGCCCAGCAGCGACCGGCCGCGCTGCCGCAGCAGCACCACGTCACCCCGCCGCGCGAGCGCAGGCGCCTGCACGGGGCCAAGCTGCGCCGTGGTGGCGGCGCGCAGGCCACCCAGGCGCCGCAGCGTGAAGACGGCCTCGCGTCGGCCGCTCCAGGCCGGCATGGGCACTGCGCGGCCGGTGATGGCCAGCACCGCGCCGGCCGCGAACGTGCAGCAGTCGTTGACGCCCCAGGCGAACACGAGCGACCGTGTCGCGTCGATGTAGGCCGCGAGCAAGCGCGGCCAATCAGGGAGGCGGCGCGTCATGACCTGAAGAAGGCCGCGCTCGGCCAGACGATGGTGGCCTCGGCGATCTGCGCCGAGAACTCGAAGAACTTGTCGCCGCTGTAGCGCGCCTGCTGCTCGGCGTCGCTGAACAGCGCGCCGCTGGGCTGCTGCCAGGCGATCATCTGGTGCTCGGCGGTGACGCGCAGCACTGGCTGCTGGCCGTCGTCCTCCAGCGTCATCACGTCCATGACGCCGCGCCACACGCACGGGTCCACGCGCAGCGTGGTGCCGTCCACGATGGCCAGGCGGATCAGGCACTCGCGGCCCTGCACGTCCTCGGTCAACGCGGTGGAGATGGCCGCGGATTGCACGGCGCTTAGTGTCAGCAGGATGCCGCGCGCCTCGGTGTCGGTCTCGGTGATGGGCTCGATGGTGCCGATGCCCGACGCGCCGAGGTAGTCGTTGCCGTTCCACGTCACCGTGAACGGCAGGTCGGCCAGGTAGAGCCGGCCGCTGTCGAGGGCGAGCTCGACCAGCGCGAACATGCTGACGTTGGCTGCCGCCAGCGCCGCGGCGGTGTTGCTGTCGAGGTTGGTGCGGCTCACGCGAAGACCTCCACGAGGTCGAGGCCCATCGACGGCTGCGTCCACCCGGGCTGGCGCGGCAGATCGATGGTGGGCTCGGTCAGGATGTAGAGCGCCGTCGGCTGCACCAGGGTGACGGCGCTGGCGCTGGACAAGCCCGCGCGCAGGGCGTGGCGGATGTGCACCGTCATCGCGCCGCCGCTGTCGGATGTGGCGTCGGCCGCCACGCGGCACAGTTGCCCGTTGGCGAACTTGATCCAGTCGCCGCGCAGCAGGGTCTTGGCGTTGCCGCAGCCGGCCAGCACGACGCTGGTGGCGAAGGCGTCGGCAGCGGCCCCCAGCGTCACGCCGGCGGTGTTGCACGTGCCGCGCGGCACCGGGCGCTGCCAGTCATAGATGCTGACGCGGTGCTCCATGCCGGACAGTCCGGCGAGGAAGCCCTCGAAGTCGTCGCGCACGGCGCGGCGCATGGGCGGCATGGTCAGCGACCAGCCCCAGCGGCTGCCAGGCCGCGTCACGGTCTGGCTGACGCCGTTCTCGCTGCTCATGTTGTGCCGCGCGTTGACGATGATGCGCAGCGCCGCGGTCTGCGGGACGTAGGCGGATGGCCAGGTGTACGTGGTCATCAGGCCCCCCGCAGGCTCATTTTTCCGCGGCGCATGAGGTCTTGGATCTCGGCCACCGCGGCGGCCTTGGCAGTGGCGGCGGCCTGAAGCACCTCGTTGCGGCTGGCGCCGGCCGCGACGTTGATGGTCTGGTTGATCACCACGCCGCCCATGCCAGCCGACTGCACGCCGAGCTTGCCGTCACGCCCACGCTTGAGCGGCAGGATGGCCTCGGGGCCGGCCTCGCCCATGACGCCGGTCTTGCCGCCAGCGAAGCCAAACAGCGTGGGGCTGTTGACGATGCCGCCGGCGGCGAACGGGATCACGCCGCCCGGACCGAATGCGTTGCCCTTGGCGCTGCCGAGGAACCCAGCCAACAGGCTGCCCCAGTTGACGCCACCGATCGCGCCGACGATGGGCTCGGTGATGTTGCGGCGCACCAGCAGCCGCAGAAGGTCGTCGCCGATGCCCTTGAGGATGTCGCTGAACTTCTTGCCGCTGACAACCGCATCCTCGAATGCGCTGCTGAAGGTCAGCCCGATGTCCTTGCCGATGTCGTCGGTCTGCTTCTTCAGCTCGGGGAAGGTGCCGGCCAGCTCGGTCAGGCGGTCCTGCGCGGCGAGGATGGCCTCTTGCAGTTGCACGAAGCGCGCGCTGCCGGCGTCGACCTTGGACAGCTCGTCGTTCAGCAGCATCAGCGTGCGCTGGGCCTCGGCGAGCTGCGCGCTGTCGGTCTGCGCCAGCAACGCGTTGATCTTCTCCAGCTCGGCGCTGATCGGCGGCCCCACGTCGCCGCGGTCGATCGGCGTCAGGATGCTGCGCAGGTCGTCGACGATCTTCTGGTCCAGACCGGCAGCGGCTAGTTCGTCGAGCTTGGCGAGCTGGGCGTTCAGCTCGGCGAGCTTCACGGTGTCGGTCTGCGCGATGAGGCTGGTGAGCGAGCGCGTGACGGCGTCGTCATAGGTCTCGGGGCGGGCGACGGGGGCGGCGGGCTTGGGGGCAGTGGTGCTGGTGGGCCGCGTCGGCACGGATGGCCTGAACACCTCGCGGCGGCCTTCGTTGCCGTACTCGTCAGGCGGCGCACCCTTAAGGCCCTGCGTGACGTTCAGCGCGCGGCGCTGCAGGTCCTCGAGCTGCGCGCGCAGGTTGGCGGCGTCGGCTGCCCACTTGTTGCGCACGGTGCCCGGCAGGTCCAGATTCTTGGACAGCGCATCGGCGCGCAGCAGCCGGTCGGTGACGACGGTGATGGCGCGCGACAGGTCCTCAGCCTGCTGGATGGCGCGGCCCGTCTCGGTGGGCGTGAACAGCGCAGTGAGAAAGCCTTCCTTCCGCGTGCGCTCCAGCAGGTTGTTGATGGCGGTGATCAGCGGGCCGGAGATGTCGCGCGCCACGTCGGTGGCCGTCTTGCCAAGCTGAGCCAGGTTCTTGTTGAACCGGTCCACCTCTTCGGCCTGTTCCTTGGTGACCGTGGCGTTGAGCTTGCCCGACTCCGCCAGGTCTTTGAGCAGCGGCGCCACTTCCTTGACCGACTTGCCGAACAGCTCCTGCACAAGCCGGGCCTTGTTGCCGTCGTCCGCATAGCCCTGCAGCGCCTGCGCCACTTGCAGCAGCGCCTCGGCCGGGTCGAGCCGGCGCAGCTCCTCGGCGCTCAGGCCGATGGCAGTCAGCGCCTGGCTGGCGCCGCTCTTGGGGTCGGTGTTGGCGAGCTGCTGGTTGAGCTTGATCAGTGCCGCGCCCACCGTGTCCATCTGCGTGCCGGTGCGGGCGGCTGCATCCTCCAGCGCGGAGAGGTTTTCGACGCTGGCGCCGGTGGCGTCGCTCAGGTCGTTCAGCGCGTCGATGCCGGCGGCCGTCTCCTTCACGAAGGCCGCGATGCCCGCCACCGAGAGCGAAGCGGCCAGCGCCGGGCCCACGGTGGCGGCTACGCTCTTGATGCCCGCGAATGCGCCGCTGATCTGCCGGCTGGTGCGCTCGGCCAGAAGGCCGGCCTTGTCCAGCCCTGCCTGAAGGCTGGCGAGGCGGGCCTCTAGGTCGATGCTGAGCTTGGCAATGGCCATGCGTGCCTCAGTCGTCAGTGACGACGCTGCCGTCGGCGTCGTCTGGCTTGCGGTGCGACTTGATGACCAGCAGCCGGTGCAGCAGGCCCTCCACGTCGTTGACGCAGTGGTAGGCGCACAGCAGAGGCAGGCCGGCCCAGTCCAGGCCGCCCATGCCGTTGGCCAGGCCGTTGAACACGCGGATGGCCATCACGTCGTCATCTGTGGGCGGCGGCGGTGTCTCGCCCTCGTACTGGATGCCCGCCTGCGCATCCAGCACGGCCGTCAGTTTTTTGCCGTCGCATCCTTGGCCGCGAGGTGGTCGGTGATGGCCTTGGCGATGGCTTCGGCCACCGGCGGCACCCAGTCGAGGCGGTCGCGCACCAGCTCACGCCAAAGCGCGGCGTCGAATGGCACCGGAGCGTCGGAGCCGATGGACGGCCCCAGCACGACGGCCTCAGTGACGCCCTCCCATCCGTCGACGTACTCGCATACGTGCTCGACGGTGATGCCGAGGCGGAACCGCGCGAACTCGGTCTCATGAGGCCGGGAGAACCGCACGCGCACACCGCCTGGCAGTTCTGCCCAGTGGCGGCGCTGCTCGGCCAGCCGCGCGATGAGCGATTGCGCGCTCACGCCGCGAGCTTGAGCGCGAAGCCCTTGGCCGCGAAGTCGATCGCGCCCGTACCGACGGCGCCAACATTCACGTCCTCGCCCGGCGTGCTGGGCTCGCCGGTGAATACGCGCACGGCGCCATTGCCCAGCGTGATGCGGACCACGACGAGGCCCTGCGTCTGCACGGCCGATTCAAGCAGCAGCATAGCCGCGCTGGGCGTGTCCTGCGCAATCACGTTCATGCTGACGTTTTGCGTCGGCAGCAGGCCCTGTTCCTCCTTGCGCACGATGTCGAGCAGCGTGGTCACGTCGAGCTTGTCGGAGGCGCCGCCGCCGATGCTGTAGCTCGTCGCCTCCGACAGCGTGGACCAGGTAGCCACCGGCTTGTACTTGCCGCTGGTGTAGGTGCTGTAGCCGGTGGTGTTCAGGCCCTGCAGCTCGAACGTGTTCGTGGTCTGGTTCTTGACGCGGCAGGCCTGCTTTTCGAGCTGGGCCATGCCGACCACATCGTAGAAATAGCCCACGGTGTCGTTCGCAAGGCCGTGGGCTGTCGCGGTGGCAACGCCAGGACTCGCGAGCGTGACCGCAGTCACCGTGACATCGGATGCATAGGTGGCCGCGATCTCGACGCGAACGTTGCGGCCTCGGACGTTTGCCATCGCTGGCTCCTTTCAGGCGAGAAAAAAGCCGCCCGTGGGCGGCTTGGTTGGTGAACTGGCGGACGCGCTATGGCGTCCAGTCGACATCGAGTTGGACGCCGTCGAGGCCCATCTCCTCGTCGAAGACGGTGGCGTCAGACAGCACGTAGGCGCAGCGCGCGGCGTCGGCGGTGTTGATGGCGTCGCGCACGAGGTCGGCCAGCTCGCGCGCCGCGACTTGATCGCCTGCCCAGCACTGCACGCTGATCGTCGCCTGCAGCTCGTCGCCTGCGCCCATCAGCGTCTGCGCGGGCTCGGTGCGCACGGCATAGACCACGCAGGGGAAGCCGCCGCCCTCGGGGATGGCGTTCAGCGCGATGCGGGCGCCGATGACGGCCGTGAGCGGCGCGTGCGCGGCCAGCACGGCGCGGAACTGGGATTCGGCGCTGCTCATGGCGGCGGGGCCTTCGGGGTGTTGAGCTTGGCGATGGCCGCCTGCAGCTTGGGCATGATCGCCTGCAGCGCGGCGCCGAGCTGGGCGGCGCCGGCTTCCAGGAACTTGACGCCGGGCACGCGCTTGGCGACGCCGACACGGTTGAGGCGGCGGCGCTCGCGGCGGGAGGCTCGGCCGAATCGGTCATGGCCGCTCGCCGGGTTCCAGCCGAACTGGATGAAGCGCCAGTAGAACGGGTCGTTGGGGTTCTTGGCGCCGCGCTGGCCGGCCTTGGCGGGCCGCACGTTGACGAAGACGCCCACGTCGCCGCGGCGCCGCGCGAGCTTGCTGGTGCGCACGCTGATGGCCTTGCGCACGGTGCCGGGCTTGCGCCGGCCGGCCTGCACGGCGGGGTCGCCGATGCTCAGCACCGGCGCGGCGCTGCGGGCAGCGTTGCGCACCAGGCGCGCGCCAGCCGCCAGGGCATTGCGCACCGCGCGCACGCGCAGCTTGCCCGGCAGCGCGGCCAGCTCACGGCGCAGATCGGCGACGCCGGTGACGCGGGCTTCGATCATGCGGCGCCCCCCCCATCGCGGATGCCGGCCGTACACATGAGGTCGAGCACCACCTGCCGGCCCTGCACGTCGATCGGGTCGCCGACGATGGCGTAGGCCACGCCACGCCACACGACGCGCCAGCTTGGCAGCACGCCGGCCCGGTAGCGGATGCGGAAGCGCACCGACACCTCGCTCGTGATCTGCCCGCCGGCCAGCATCTCGCGGGCGCTGACGGGCCATGCGGCGGCCCATACGGTGGCCTCGTCCACCCAGTCGCCCGAGCGCCCGCCCACGGCGTTGCGACCCACCGGCGGCGACTGCAGGGTGATGCGGTGACGCAGGTCGCCCGCGTTGATGGCGAGGGTCATACGCTGTAGATCCGGTAGCGGTCAAGCAGGCGGTCGGAGAAGCGATCCGGCATGGCCGTGAGCGTCTGCCCGGCGGCGACGGCTGCGCGGTGCTCGATCAGGGTGCCGATGCGCAGCAGCATCCAGGCGCGCACGGTTTCTGGCACCGGATCAAGACCGCACGCAATGCGCACGCGCACGGCGTTGGAGGTGTCGTAGGTGGACGGCCACTCGTAGCCGTCGGCCGGCAGCGCGAAGCACTGAGCACGGTCCATGTTGTCGAGCACATAGGCCGCCGGGTCGAGCGTCTGCAGGACGCCTGACGTGTCGAGGTATTGGATCGACTGGATACCAGTCACGTCGGGGCCGAGCGCGATTTCGACGGCGGGGAATGCGTCGAAGGTCAGCTGCCACACCTGCGCGGCCAGCAGGCGGCCAAGCTCATGCTCGGCGTCCTCTCGCGCGGCCACGATGAAGCCGGTGATCATGGCGTCGTCGGCGTCGTGCTCGACGCGGGCGTGCAACTTGGCCTCGGCCAGCGTGATCGGCTCGGTCGTCGGCGCGGTGATCAGGATGCGGCTCATCGCGTCCTCGTGCTCAGGCGCGGCGCGCGCGCGGTGGTGGACAGGCGGGCGATGCGGCCGCGAGCTGGTCATCTGCGCTGGCTGTTTCCGTCAGCGCCCGCAGCATCGTGGTCGCTCACCGGAGAGGTTGGATTCCCCAGGCTCCGGCGTTGCGGCGAAGGGGCGGGACGAGTAGGACATCACCTGCCACCGCTCACATCGGCACGCCGCTGGACGTGCTGGCGTCGGCGGTGCCAGACCACGCCCACGTGCCGAGCGCGTTGTTCACGCGCGGGTCGGCGTACTGCAGGTTCGGGATGTTCGGCCCCTCGACGAGCATCACGCCACAGATTTCGAGCCATTCGTTCGTCGGCATGCCGGACGATTTCGATTGCACCGCGATGCGCACTTGATTCGTCCCTGCAGGCACAGCCCACATCGCGCGAAACGTCGTCAGCTCGCCAGCGCTCACAGCGACAGTTCCCAGAACTGCATTTGTGACGTACACCCCCGAGTTGTAGGACAGCGCTGAAATCGTGCACGTTTGGGCAATCGAGCTGCGAAACACAATCAGGACGTTATGCAACGTACCAGGCACCAACCCGCTCGGGCAGGGTGCATTCAGCGCGCCGGCAGAGGATGATCCGGTCGTCCACGTGCAGCGGACGGCTCTGCCACCGAGCACACCATTATCAGAGCCGCTAACGCTGATTGATGTCGCTCCGCCGGTGCCTGCGGTTGCTGTGTAGTCTGTTGCCGACGCGACTGGGCGCGGGTTGATGATCAGGTTCGTGATCTTCACGTTGCGCGCTATCCGCGGCGACAGCCAAGCAAGCCGCTCGGACAGCCACTTGCGCGCACCAGCGATCCGTGCAGGCTGATCGCCGCCGCGCCCCCACCTGACCGCGTCTGCCGCGGCCGCGGGCGCGATTCCCCGAGCCTGCGCATCGAGCTGCGGCAACGCCTGCCGCAATGCGCTCTCAGCCGCCGCCCACCGCGTCGCCAGCAGCGCGGTAAAGGCGGGGTCACGGAACATGCGCTTGAACCACGCCGCGGCAGCGGTGTGCCAGCCCGCGGGCGGCAAGAGCCAGTCGGCGCCTTTGTCCATCACCCCGGTCGCCCATCCCATGCCGAGCGAAAGGTCGTGATCCCACGTCGGTCCCATGTGCAGGATGCCGTCCGGCGTCAGATAGAGTTTGCAGGAGGACTGGAATGGCGAGTCCTGATTGCGCACAAGCTCCTGCACGATGTACCAGTCGCAGAAGCTGCGCATGTCGATCTTGGTCGCGTAGCCGGTGCTCGGGTTGAGCCAGTCCGTATCGTTGAACAGCAGTGCATCGAAGGCGTTGAACCAGCTCGTAATGGCGCCGATCTGCGTCGAGTCGGTGGCCGGATTTGGCTCGGGGTCGTCCCAGACGAAGCGCGTGCTACTCATCGAAGTGATGAATGCCTGCGTGTCGCCGGACTTGACGTTGTTGCTGATTTCAAGCATCCACGTGCCGGTGTTCCACGCCGCGGGCGAGGCCCACAGCGTCACGGGCAGCCGAGTCGGCGAAGCGCTCACAGCTTCGGCGAATTGGTAGAGGCCTTTGTATTCGCCATTGACCCACAGCTCGCACGCCTGCGTCTTGCTCGCCCAGGTATCCGTCGTGCGGCGCGCGATGTCGAACGCAAATTCGTTGCGCAGGAATGTCTGGTCGTACCAATTCGCGAGCAGCCGGAATGACTTGTTCGCGGGCCACCCGAAAACGCTGGTCGCGGAATTGAATTTGACCTTGTAGGGCTTTTTCGGCCCGGCGCCCCACGTCGAATTGCCGTGCCCGCGGAATTTGAATGACACAGGCCCGAGCCCGGGCAGTCCACTCACGCCGGGGTCGATGGTGATCGTGGCGTCGATATCGGAGCCGGTCGGGCCCGGGATCGCTTGCCCGCCCGTGTCGATCGTGATCTTCGGCAGCACCGCCGCGGGCTGCATCACAGTGTTCTCGACGCGCGCGGGCATGCCCGCGACCAGCCCGCCGAGGTCCACCCAGGTCGGCGAGCCGCTCACCGTGCCCACCGTCACCGAGCGATCGGTGCCGACCGTAACGATGACGATGCCGGTGTCGGTCACGCACGCGCAGGTGCTCGCCGCGCCGACGAGCATGCCGGCCGTGAGCGTGGCGACCTTGGTGCTGCTGGCGATCGCGCCGCTGCTCTTGGCGATGCGGCCGGCGAATTCGTACCGCTCGCCGTTGATCCGCACGGCCGCGCCCTGCGACGTGTAGCCGGATTCGAGGATCATGGGCAGCCATGCCTGCGGGCCGACGGTCGTGGCGGAGAGCTGGGCGGCCAGAGGCCCGCCCGTACCGACGCTGCGCGGCGATGGCGCAAACCCTCGCGTCGGCGGTGCGTCCTCGATCGGGTTGCCGGTGACCGAGCTCGCACGCAGCGGCACGCCAGCCACCTCGGCAAACAGCCCAGTCGCCATGAGCTCCGCCACGATGTCGTCAGGACACTCGTCGGCCCAGCCCGGCTGCCACTTGCAATTGCGGCCGGTGACCGGGTTCTCTTCCCAGTTCGTCGCCGTACCGATGTAGCGGATATATGCAGACATCGCGCCGTCCTCTGCTGTCTAGTCAATCACGCGCCCGCCGCCGTTGCCGGCGGCGGGCTTTGGCCGTCACTCGCTGCCCGGCGCCTTCGCCTTGCGCGCCTTCGGCGTAGGCTGCGGCGCAGCCTCGTCGCTCAACAGCTCTGCCACGCCCTCGGAGAGCGCGCGCTGCGCCAGCTCCTCGGGCATGTCCTCGGGGATGCGATAGTCCCCGGTGCTGATGAGCGTTGCGGCGTCCGGGCGCCAGTTGCGCTCGGCGAATCGGATCGTCTTCATCATGCCGCCGTCGTCTTGAGGAACTTGATCGCGTTGTTGTTCAACACGATCCCGCCCTCGCGGCGCCGGATGTAGAACCGCACGAAGCCGATGTTCGTCACGTTGTCGCGCGTGATGCGCAGGCCAACGCGATCAACCAGCAGGTAGCCGCGCCGGAAGTCGCCGAAGGCAATCGGGTGCGCGTTCGCGCCCGGGCTGGCCATCTGCTCCCAGATCGAGATCGGCTTGCCGAGCAGCGTGTCGGGCTGGCCCACGATCAGCGACGGCTGCCACAGGTACTGCCCCGTCGTGTCCTTGAGCTTGCGCACGCCGCCTGCGGTGACGGAATTCATCACCCAGGTCGCATTCGCCCGATAGGCCGAATTGAGCTTGTACACGAGATCGATCAACCGATCGGGCAAGATCGCGAACCCGGCATCGACGTTGCCGACGAATTCGTACACCGCAGCGGCGCGGGTTCCGGTCTCGTCGCTCACCGCCGTCGGCGCGCTGTTCAGCATGCCGGTGGGCTTGTTGGTGCCGTTGCCAGTGATAACCGCGTCGCCCTCCGCGAGCGCAAACTGCTCGGCGACCTGCTCCGACAGCCAGTTCGTAACGTCGAACTGGATGTCGTCGAGCGACCACTCAGACACTTGCGGGTATGCGTACAGCTCGCCATGCGTCGGCGCGATCTCGCGCAGCGTCGGGGTCTGCGTCGCGGTGCGCGCGCCGGACTCGCCGACCCACCCGGCCGTCGCGCCGTTGATGGTGATCAGCTCCTTGTAATCGCTGGTGCTCGTCGGCACGACCTTCACGAGCGAACGCACGGGCGAGAACTTGAGCTCCAGCTTCTCGATCTCGTCGCTGATGACCTTCGGAACGGCGTAGCCACCGCCCGCGAGCGAGCCGATCGTGACGTCCTTGTGCTCCAGCGCGGCCTTGCGCCCGAGCTCGGTCATCTTCTGCTCGTCATGCACCGACTGGCCGCGCGAACGGATCCAGCCGTCGAACGCGACCTTGTACTCGTCGGCGACCTTGTCGGCGCCCGTCAGCCCGGGGCGCATACCCTTCGCTTCCAGCTCCTCGACGCGCTCGCGCAGAAACTGCATCTCGCGCTCGGCCGCGGCCTTGGTTTCCGTCGACGCGCGAATGTCGGTCTCGATCTTGGTCAGCTTCTGGTCGAGCTCGGATGCCTTGCTCTCGTTGCCGCTCTTGAGCGCCTCGAGGCGCTGGTCGTTGACCTTCTTGAACTCGTCGAAGGCGGTCGCGGTGTCGTCGATGGCCTTCTTGATCTCGATGAACGAAGACATGATGTAAGTCCCCTGTTTGTTGCGGTTGATTGCGTCAGGCGCCGCGCCGAATCGCGCTCGCGCCAACCTTGTCCGTCAGCGCGCGCAGCGCCGCAATCGCGGCCTTCGCCTCTGCGTCGTCGCCATCCGACACGGCATCCCACCGTAGACCGTCCGGCGTCCCACCGGGGTCTGAGTCGTACAGGCGGCCGACCATGAGCTGGCAGACGGATTTGGAAAACCCGGCAGTGCGCAGTCGCTGCTCAACCTCGCGCTCCGTCGGGACGTACTCGCCGGCAGCGGACAGGCGCGCCTTGAGCGCCTCAACGCGGGCCAGCGGATTCATGGCCATCGACACGATGGAGACCTCGTGCAGCGCGACCTGCTTCAGCAGTCGGTTGCCGTCGCGGTCGTAATCCTTCGTGATGACCTGGTAACCAATCGACAGCCCACGCACGGCTTTGCGCGCGAGCAGCGTGCCGACATCACGGCCGAGCTGCGTGTCGAGAATCTCGCCTTCGACGGCAAGGCCCTTGTCGTCCTCGCTCATATCCAGCCACAGGCCGGGAACCTCGCTGGCGTTGTGCATCCACAGCATCAGCGGCATCGTTCCGGCCGCTTTGTGTTCCGCGAGGCTCGCCGCGAATGCGCCAGGCACGACGACGTCGTTGCCGAGGTCACGGTTTCCGAACACGCTGCCGTAGCCGCTGAACTTGCGGCCCGAGAGCGCCTTGATTTCAAGTCCGAAGCTGAGCGTTTCTGTCATGCCTGCTGCTCCTCATTCGGAGCCCCTGCCGCGCCTTGCCCGCTCGGCCCCTGCTGCCAATAGATGTCTCCGCCCTGCCCGTCCGGGATCGGGTTCATGTTCTCCCGCTCGCGCCAGTCGTCGGCGCTGATGACGCCCATCTCGCGCTGAATCTTCAAGCCCTCCTGCCTGCTCTTGAAGTCGCCGCGCAGCGCGGCGTCGAGGTTGAATCGGATCACGACGCCGTCGCGCCGGTCCTCGTCGGTGAGCAGGTCGCGCTCCATCGCCGCCTCGAACATGCGCACGTACGGCAGCACCACCTTTTCCACGAACTCCTGCGACTGGTGTTCGATGTTGCTGAACGTGCTGCGCTCCAAGTCGCCCACAAGGTGCGGCGGCACACCGAAGACGCCAGCGATCACGCTGCGCTGCAACGCGCGCGTCTCCAAGAACTGCGCCTTGTCGTTTGCCACTTCGATCTGCTTCGGCGCGTCGATTCCTGGCGGCAAAAACATCGCCTTGAACGCGCCGGCCTTGCCGTAGACGGCATTGAACGAGTCCAAGAACTGCTGCCTCTGCGCCGCGTCGCCTTTCCAGTTGTCGAGGTACTTGAAGATCAGACCTGGCGCTGCGCCGTTGCCGAAGTACGCGCCGCCGTGGCGCTGCGCGGCGATCTCGAGCGCGATCGCGTCCCTGGCCTGCCACACTGGCGAATCGCCGTCGAGGAAATTCCGCGATCGCCCGCGCACATGGTGCAACTGATCGAGCCGGTACTCGCGCTGCGCGCCGCTCTTGGTCGTGACGCGAGCCATCACCCGCAGATCGTCATCCTGCGTCAGCACCACAGCGGACGGCGCGACTGGCACGAGCTCGCGGATCGGCCCGGTGACGCCGCGCCCCTTGATCGCGAAAAACCGCCCGTAGCGCACGAGCGCGGACGCTGCATCAAGCCAGTAGTCGGTGCGGCTCTGCCATCCGTTCGGGCGCGACAGCAGCCGAGCTACCGGGTGGTTCGGTATCCGCTCCTTGCTCTCTCGGCCGTTGCTCGTCCGTCGCTGGTACACGTGCACGGGCAGCGTCGCAATGCGCATCGATATCGCATTCACGATGGCCTGCACGGTCGGCGACTCCTCGCAGTTCTCCGGCGTTACAGTGACGCCGGAGGCGGTGGCCATCGCGGCCTCAAGGCGCGCAATGATCTCGTCGATCGACTTGTCCTGCGGCGCGCCCTTGCTCTGGATGCGGAGGTCGAAACCGAACAGCCTCACAGCACCACCAGTTCGCCGCAAACGTTACGCCGTGCAGCATGCGGATTCATCATCAGCAGAGACACAGCGTTAAACAGCGCCATCAGCGGGTCGATCTTAGCAAAGCCTGCGGCCTGCTTGGTGATCATCACGGCGTTTGCCTTTGGCTCTATCTTGGCGTTGCCAACGCACCAAGCCATCAGCGCAGTGCCGCCGTGCCAAAGCGCGCCCTCGGCAAGCTTGCGCTCGGCCGTCTTGATCGCGCCGGCCATGCGCCATCCTTGCGGCACGCTCACGATGCGCTCAAGAGGCAGACCTGCGTCCACGAGCGCGTCAACGACGGCACCAATGCCGGCCACGTCGACGCCGACGCGATCCAGCAGACCGGCCTCCTCACACTGCATGACCATCTCGACGATCTGCGCAACGTCTTCGCCTATCGCCTTGACGATGCGCAGGTCGCCGTCGCGCGCGAAATCAGCGAAGCGCGCGGCCTCGCTCTTGCGGCGCTCCATCACTGTCGGATGCGCGAACGCGCATCCCCAGTGCAGCCAGTTGCCGGTGTTCGTTTCGCGGCCCATCACAGCCACACCAAACAGGTCGTCCAGGCCGCCACCATCCAGGCCGACCTCGACAACCTCGCAGCGCTCCAGCACCGCCTCAAGCGTCAGGCAAGCAGTACCCTGCGCCTCCCAAAACTCGGCGCCAGCCCAGCGGTCGGACATCAGCGACAGTCCGATCTCGACGTTCAGGTGCTTCGCGAGGAAGCCGCGCACGGACTCTTCGCCGGCTTCTTCCGCCTTGGCGAACTCGCGCACGAGGAACGACTCGTCGACGCTGGCGCCCAGGTTCGGGTTTGTGACGTAGAAGTTGGCCGGGTTCCGGTGCTCGCCTGCCGCGATCATCTGTTCGGGGAACTCGTACAGCACCGGGCAGAACTGCGGATCGACGATGCGGCCATCACGCACGCCGCGCGCGTACTGCAGCTTTTGGCGCCACACGCCGGCCGGCGGCTCGTTCGACTGCGTGGACAGCCACAGCACGCATCCTTCGGGGCGGCTGGCCAGGCCGCCAGTGGCTTCGCGCAGCATGTCCTCGGCGTGCGGCTTCTTCCCGAACAGCCACACCTCATCGACCAGCGTGACGATCCACTTCTTTCCGGCCACCGTCTCGCTGTCTGCGGCCACCACCTGCAGCGTGGCCTTGGTCAGCCGGTGCGTGATGGTGCGGATGTGGTCCTGCACGTGCAGCAGGGCCGACAGTTCCTCGTCGGCGCGGATGGCGTCGGCGGCCGGCTTGAAGGCGTTGTTGGCCACCTCCACCGTCGGCGCCAAGATGCCGAACTCGCCAGCGTGCCGCCAGTTGCGCACCAGGATGGTCAGCATCAGCAGGCCGGCGGTGGTGCTCTTGGTGTTCTTCTTGCTGATCAGCATCAGCCACTCGCGCACCAGCCGGCGGCCGGTGTCGGGGTCATAGGCGCCGAACACGGACGCCACGAACTCGCGCACCCACGGCTTTGAGATCTCGCCGAACGTTGGGCGCCCCGGCATATCAACGATGCGCAGTTCGTCCATCACCGCCAGCGCCTGTGCGGCCTCCTGCGGAAACAGCGGATCGAACGGAACGAGGGAACGGCGCTGCACGATCCGCTCGCGCCAGTCGGGGCAAGCGGTCGTCCAGGTCGGTGTGGTCATCGGTTGTTGACAACGAGCTTCGGCGGCGCGGCTGCGGCGAACTTGCTTGCCACGCGCTCAGCCTGGTCCTGTCGCGCTTCCTTCTTTCCGCCCTCGCCCTTCTTGGCGTGCGTGTACTGGACAGCGGCAATCGCCGCACGCACCTGGATCGGCGAGGCGTCGACAAGGCCAAGCGCCACGCGCTGCAGCAGCTCGAGCATGTCGCGCGGTTCGCCAGGGATTGGATCGACCAGCGGCACGGGCTGCGGGCGTGGCTTGGGCTTTCGCCCCGCGCCAGGCCTTGCGCCTCCGCTGCGTCCTTTCACTCCAGCCATTCGAATCCGTTTGAAAGTGGGGATTTAATCCCCGAAGGAGATCGAGTGTGGTATCCGCCCCCTAGGGCTGCAGACTTCCGACCCCCCCCTACCCGCGCAGTCCCTGCTCCTTGCTGACCGCCTGGTGGCAGTCGTGGCACAGGCTTCGCAGGTTCGACAGCTCCAGCTCTGCGCCGCCAAACTGCACGGGCACGATGTGGTCGACCTCTGTCGCCAGCGTGACCAGGCCAAGCGACTGACAGCGCACGCATAGCCCGCAATCGCGTTGCAGCGCCTGTTCTCTGGCTCGTCGCCACGGCCTGCCACGCTCGCGGCGCTCTGATACTGCGACAGTGCCGAGCTGCCTGGTCTGCAGCGGCTTGACCCTCGGCTGCAGTGTCTTGAGTCGGTGTGCCATCGCCCGCCGCTGAATCCCGCGCGAGGAGCCGCGCGGGCGCTTGTCACCACGTCAATGGCTGCAGGTGTTATCCCACCGCCTGCTGGGTAGCCGCTGTGGCCGAAGGCTGGCGCCAGTGTGCTGGCCGGATGCGGCAGAGGCCGGAAACGAAACAGCCCGCGCTGTGGCGGGCTGCTGTGTGCTGGTGATGGGCTGCTACCTTGTCCAGCCCTTGGCCCTCATGCAGAGGTCCATCATCTTGCGGCGCCTGTCGGCCTTCTCATAGGCTGCGATCACGGCATTCGGGTCGCTAGACACCGCCGCCTTCTCCGCCTCGAACTCGCAGACCGCCTGATCCTGCGCCAGATTGCCGCCGGCCTTTACCAACGGTTTCGGAGGCGGCGCTGCGCACGCTGTGAGTAGCGCAGCCAACAGTGCAGGGATCACGCATCGAATCGACACATACGCCTCCAAACTGGACGGGCCGGCCTGTGCTATTGCGCGCTGGTTGGGCGCGAGTATATGCCACATCGTGTAATCCGCGTCAACTAGACGCCGCGATTGATCAGCATCCGTCGAGCATCGCGCACGTACTGCGCCAGGGCAACCGCACTACAGGCCAGTTTCCGTCGTCCTGCGGATACGTTGCCATCGGAGAGATAGTGCCAGTTGATCGCGTGCATGTGCGGCTCTGGCAGGGCCTGCACGCCACGCGCGATCCTGATCGCATCGCCCTGGTCTACAGCCGCCGAAACGGGCGCCGGGTCGTTCCAATGGCCACTGGGCCGGTACAGCCGGAACATTGGCGATGCGGAGTTGCCTGGTGCAGATCGGCAGGCACGCGCCCAATTGAGCAGGCGATCGTGCATGGCGGCCTGATGCGGCTCGATGTGCGAGAAATCGACAAACCGCTGCTGCTTCGGTGTCACGCCATCAACTCCCTCGCCACTGCCGCCCACGCCTGAACCGACCCCTCGACCGTCCAGCCGTAG
>JAIXKN010000009.1 GCA_026932425.1 Burkholderiales bacterium | reverse complement strand
GGTTGACCTTCTCCTCGCGGTAGATGCGCATCATCTCCTGCTGCATCTTCTGCGGTTCGCCCTTGTAGCGCTCGCGCAGCTCCATCACCCGCGGGTTGATCGCCTTCATCTTCGCCATCGAGCGGTAGGCGCTGGCGTTGAGCCAGTAGAACGCGATCTTCAGCAGCACCACCAGCGCGACGATCGCCCAGCCCCAGTTGCCGATCACCTTGTGCAGCTGGTCGAGCAGCCAGAACAACGGCTTGGCGAGCATCGTGAACCAGCCGTAGTCCTTCACGAGATCCAGGCCCGGCGCCAGCGCCGCGAGCTTGTGTTCCTCCTGCGGTCCAGCGTAGAGCGTGGCCTGATGCAGCTTGGACGTGCCGGGCGCAAGATCGCCCAGGGCCGCCACCATCGCGATCGTGTACTGGTTGTCGGCGACCTTGGCGACGCGATACTCGCGCGCGGCCGGCGCGGGCAGCAGCCAGGCCGACGCGAAGTAGTGCTGCACCATCGCAATCCAGCCGTCACTGGCCTGGTGCACGTAGTCGGCCTTGCCCTTGTCGATGTCCTCGAACTTGATCTTCTGGAATTTGCCTTCGTCGGTGTAGACGGCCGGCCCGGTGAAGGTGAAGTAGAAGCGCGACTCGCCCTCCGGAGGCTGGCCGTCGCGCGCCAGTTGCAGGTAGAGCTGCGGCGCCACCACCGCCGCACCGTCGTTGAACACCTCGTGCTTGACGCCGATCGCGTAGCTGCCGCGCTCGAAGCTGTAGGTCTTGACCAGACGCACGCCGGCATCGGTGCGGCCCTCGAAGCGCAGCTCGAGCACGTTGTGCCCGTCGGCGAGTTCGCGCGGGCCGGGCTGCACGCTCATCGGCGTCAGGTGCGTCGGCAGCGCGAGCCCGCTTTGCGCGGTGATGAGCCCGGTCTGCGCCAGGTACAGGCGCTTGGCGTCGCGTTCGAAGAGCACGACGTTGCGCGTGCGCTCGACGTTGTCGCGGTAGTCGAGCAGCTCCAGCCGCACCAGCGTGCCGCCGGTGCTGTCGAAGCTGGCCTTGAAGCGGTCGGTGCGGATCTCGACGCGCTCGCCGGCCGCCGCCTGCACCGCCGGCGCGCTGCTCGCCGCTGCCGGGGTGGGCGCCGCCGCGCCGGCTGTGGGCACGTCGGCCGGGCTGCTGCCGGCGGCCGCGGCACTGGCCGCGGGCTGCGTGGGCACGCCGAAGAGCGTCGGCTGACCGGTGTGCCGGTTCCACGCGTCCCACAGGAGGACCAGCGACATCGTGAACACCACCCACAGCAGGGTGCGGCGTATATCGGTCATGGATGCTTCTTCGAATCGTGGAGTTCGTCGGCCCCCGAGAGCGGGAGCCGCGTGAAGAGGCCGGCAAACGGATGCTGTTCGGGAACCGGGTCGACGCCGCCGGCCGACCACGGGTTGCAGCGCAGCAGCCGCCAGCTGGCCAGCGCCGTGCCGCCGAGTGCACCGTGGCGGTTCAGCGCCTGCAGCGCGTAGTGCGAGCAGCTCGGGTAGTAGCGGCAGACGTTGCCCAGCCAGGCGCTGAAGAGCAGCTGGTAGGCACGCACGAGACCCGCCAGCACGCGCCGCGGGAGCTGCACCAGGGAGGGGACCAGGTCACGCATCGCTGGACCGGGCTCGGCAGGACCGGCTCAAGGCCTCGGTCCGACCTGGGAGCACGCCTGTGCGGCGCGCTCGAACAGCCGCTCCAGCTCGCCCCGCGCGGCGCGACGCAAGGCCGCCGACGCTGCGCTCGGATAGCCCACGACCGCGAACGGCGCGCGCAGACGCACGAGCCACAGGCCCGGCGGCAGCGTACCGAGCCGATCGGCCATCGCGGCACGGATCTGCCGCCGCATCAGGTTGCGCGTCACCGCCCGTCGCGCGTGGCGCTTCGGGATCACGCTGCCCAGCCAATGCCCGGAAGGCGCGTCCGAGGCCTTATCCACAGCGATCGCACCCATCTCGACTTCGTCTGTTGATAACTCGGTGGATGGCGCGTGGAGCATGCATCGCGCCGACGCGCTCGGCAAGACCGGCAGGTGATGCACAGCGAAGTGAGCGCTTCGTGAGCGTACGGGCGCAGCGAGCAGGCGCTGGAAATCGGCCGGTCGACGCAGACGGCCGATCATCGGGCACGAGACCGCGTCCGGCCGGTTCAGACGGCCAGGCGCTTGCGACCCTTGGCGCGGCGCGCGTTGATGACGGCACGGCCGCCGCGGGTCTTCATGCGCACCAGGAAGCCGTGCGTGCGAGCGCGACGGGTCTTGGACGGCTGGTAGGTACGCTTCATGGCCATGGTAAGGCTCCGATCGGAAAAGGAAAGGAAATCTGGGAAAGCTTGTGCTGGGGCAGGAAGTGCGTCGGGATGCGTCCGGCCCGGGTCGATCAGGGCCCGCACGCAGGCCCAGCGTCGCTTCACTCGACTCCGGCTCGCGCCTGCCGCATGCCGCCGGCCGGCTCGCACCCGCCAGACAGGCAGGCCTGGGCGCTACTCGAGCGCCAGGCACTTGCCACTCGCGGGTCGATCGCGCTTGCCGATCCTGCGTCTGTTGCCGCAAGTCATGGCGCGCCTGGCCCAAAACGTGTCTCGTCCAGCCGCCCGTGCACGCAAACGCGCAACGAAACCGCCCCAAACAGAACCGGTAATTAGAGCAAGAAACGCGTTTACGGTCAAACACTTGCACCACAAACTGCGGCTCTGGGCGGGATTGACCGCGGCGCCGAAACTGTGGATAACTCCGCTCTGCGCGGCGGGGAGCGCGCTGCAGGCAGCGTACGAACAGAACATTTTCCACAAGACGATGAGCGATTCCCTCTGGAAGGCGGGCTGCGAGCGCCTGGCGGCGCAGCTTCCCGAACAGCAGTTCAACACCTGGATCCGTCCGCTGCCGCCGGCGCAACTCGTCAGCGACGGGCCCGAAGGCATCGTCGTGCGCCTGAGCGCGCCCAACCGCTTCAAGCTCGACTGGATCCGCTCGCAGTACGCCGGACGCATCGAGGCGGCACTCAGCGAGCTCGCCGGACGCCCCGTGCGCCTGGACCTGGCGCTGGCCGCACGCACACCGGCGCCGCTGCCTGCCGCCGGCACGCCAGCGGCCAACGAGGCTTCGGCGCACGCACGGGCGGCACCCACCCTGCTGACCGAGGCCCTTGCTGCCGTCGGTGAGACCCTGTCGCCGCCGGCGCCGGCCGACCCATGGCCAACCGCTGGTGTGGCGCCGGCGCGCGAGCGCACCCCGGCGCCGGCACCGCGGCACAAGCTCAACCCCCTGCTCACCTTCGAGACCCTGGTGGCCGGCCGCGCCAACCAGATGGCGCGCACCGCGGCGCTGCACGTGGCCGGCGCCCCCGGCCAGATGTACAACCCGCTCTTCATCTACGGCGGCGTGGGCCTGGGCAAGACGCATCTGGTGCACGCGGTGGGGAACGCGCTGCTCAAGGACCGGCCGGATGCGCGCGTGCTCTACCTGCACGCCGAGCAGTTCATCAGCGACGTCGTGCGCAACTACCAGCGCAAGACCTTCGACGAGCTCAAGGCCAAGTACCACAGCCTGGACCTGCTGCTGATCGACGACGTGCAGTTCTTCGCCGGCAAGGACCGCACGCAGGAGGAGTTCTTCAACGCCTTCGAGGCGCTGCTGGCCAAGCGCGCGCACATCATCATGACCAGCGACACCTACCCCAAGGGCCTGGTCGACATCGACCAGCGGCTCACGAGCCGCTTCGAGGCCGGGCTCACCGTGGCGATCGACCCGCCGGAGCTCGAGATGCGCGTCGCGATCCTGATCGCCAAGGCGCGCGCCGAGGGCACCGAGATGCCCGAGGACGTCGCCTTCTTCATCGCCAAGAACGTGCGCGCCAACGTGCGCGAGCTCGAGGGCGCGCTGCGCAAGGTGCTGGCCTACAGCCGCTTCACGCACAAGGAGATCCACATCGGCCTCGCGCGCGAGGCGCTGCGCGATCTGCTCTCGATCCAGAACCGGCAGATCTCGGTCGAGAACATCCAGAAGACGGTCGCCGATTTCTACAAGATCAAGGTCGCCGACATGTACAGCAAGAAGCGCCCGGCGAGCATCGCGCGCCCGCGCCAGATCGCGATGTACCTGGCCAAGGACATGACCAAGAAGAGCCTGCCCGAGATCGGCGAGCTCTTCGGCGGGCGCGACCACACGACGGTGCTGCACGCGGTGCGCAAGATCGGCGACGAGCGCCAGCGCAACACCGAGCTCAACCAGCAGCTGCACGTGCTCGAGCAGACGCTCAAGGGCTGAGTGGCGGCGTGCGATCGAGCCGTCCCCCGCCGCAACGCCAGCCGAGGACAAGTCTGTGGGAAAAGCGCGTGCAAGTCGGCGCTTTTCCACAGCGCAGGGGCCGCGGGCCGACTTCTCCCCAATCGCGGTACGCGCCCGCGACGCCTTGCCCACAAGCCTGGCGATCGCGTAAATCCCTGAGCGAAAAGGCGAAAATACACTTGTCCCCAGCTCGGCCGCTCCTCCACTACGGCTACGAGTTCTTCCAACAAGAGACAAGACAGCAACGAGGAAACCCATGATCGTCGTGAAAGCGCCGCAGGAGAGGTTGTTGCAAGCCCTGCAGTCGGTGGCCGGTATCGTCGAACGCCGGCACACGCTGCCGGTGCTCGCCAACGTGCTGCTGCGCAGGAACGGCCCGCAGCTCGAGTTCACCACCAGCGATCTCGAGATCCAGGTGCGCACGAGCGCCGAGCTGCCGGGCGACGAGGGCGGCTTCGCGACCACCGTGGGCGCGCGCAAGCTCATCGACATCCTGCGCGCGCTGCCCGCCGACCAGCTCGTCACGCTGAGCTCGGCGCAGGACAAGCTCACGCTGCAGGCCGGGCGCAGCCGCTTCACGCTGCAGACGCTGCCGGCCGAGGACTTTCCGCTGGTCAGCGAAGCGGTCGATTTCGGCCCGGCCTTCGCGGTGCCGCAGAAGGTGCTGAAGAGCCTCGTCAACCAGGTCCACTTCGCGATGGCGGTGCACGACATCCGCTACTACCTGAACGGCATCCTCTTCATCGCCGAGGGCCGCACGCTGACGCTCGTGGCCACCGACGGGCATCGCCTGGGCCTGGCGCAGGCCACGCTGGCCGACGAGGTTCCAGGCCGTCAGGAAGTGATCCTGCCGCGCAAGACGGTGCTCGAGCTGCAGCGTCTGCTGGCCGATGACGAAGCGCCGATCGAGATGCGCTTCGCCGGCAACCAGGCGCGTTTTGCGTTCGGCAGCATGGAGTTCGTGACCAAGCTCGTCGAGGGCAAGTTCCCGGACTACAACCGCGTGATCCCGAGGAGCCACCGCAACAGCCTGACGCTCGGGCGCGCGCCGCTGCTGGCCTGCCTGCAGCGGGCGGCGATCCTCACCAGCGAGAAGTTCAAGGGCGTGCGCATGAACCTCGAACCCGGTGTGCTGCGCATTGCCGCCAGCAACACCGAGCAGGAGGAAGCCATCGAGGAGCTCGAGGTCGACTACGACGGCGAGGCCATCGACATCGGCTTCAACGTCACCTACCTGATCGACGTGCTGGCCAACGTCAGCCAGGACCTGGTGAAGATCGAGCTGCAGGACAGCAGTGCCAGCGCGCTGATCACCGTTCCCGACCACCCGGGCTTCAAGTACGTGGTGATGCCGATGCGGATCTGAGCGACGCGGAAACCTTGCCCGCCCCTGCGTGCGCAGGGTTCCGAGACGATCGACAGGCTTGACAAGGCGAGGCCGCCCACGGCCTCGATGAATTCGATGAGCGACATTCCTTCCCGCCCCGCCGATGGCAGTTACGGCTCCGACAGCATCCAGATCCTCGAAGGCCTGGAGGCGGTGCGCAAGCGGCCGGGGATGTACATCGGCGACACCTCCGACGGCACCGGGTTGCACCACCTCGTGTTCGAGGTCGTCGACAACTCGATCGACGAGGCGCTGGCGGGCTACTGCGACGACATCGTCGTCACCATCCACAGCGACAACAGCCTGAGCGTCGTCGACAACGGCCGCGGCATTCCGGTCGGCGTGAAGATGGACGACAAGCACGAGCCCAGGCGCTCGGCCGCCGAGATCGCGCTGACCGAACTGCACGCCGGCGGCAAGTTCAACCAGAACAGCTACAAGGTCAGCGGCGGGCTTCACGGGGTGGGCGTGAGCTGCGTCAACGCGCTCTCGAAGTGGCTGCGCCTGACGGTGCGCCGCGACGGCCGCGTGCACCGGATCGACTTCGCGCGCGGCATCCCGCAGGACATGCCGCTCGAGGAGCGCGAAGGTGCGCTGGTGCGGCCGATGAAGATCGTCGGCGAGACCGAAAAGCGCGGCACCGAGGTGCACTTCCTGCCCGACGTCGAGATCTTCCAGCAGAACCACGAGTTCCACTACGACATCCTCGCCAAGCGGCTGCGCGAGCTGAGCTTCCTCAACAACGGCGTCAAGATCCGCCTCGTCGACGAGCGCAACGGCAAGGAGGACGACTTCGCCTTCTCCGGTGGCGTCAGCGGCTTCGTCGACTTCATCAACCAGGGCAAGACGGCGCTGGGCACGCAGAACTTCCACGCCCTGGGCGAGAAGGAGACCGACCAGGGCACGACGATCGCGGTCGAGGTCGCGATGCGTTGGAACACGAGCTACGTCGAGAACGTGCTCTGCTTCACCAACAACATCCCGCAGCGCGACGGCGGCACGCACCTCACCGGCCTGCGCGCGGCGATGACGCGCGTCATCAACAAGTACATCGAGGACAACGAGCTGGCGAAGAAGGCCAAGGTCGAGGTCAGCGGCGACGACATGCGCGAGGGCCTGGCCTGCGTGCTCAGCGTCAAGGTGCCAGAGCCCAAGTTCAGCAGCCAGACCAAGGACAAGCTGGTCTCGAGCGAAGTCCGCGGTCCCGTGGAAGAAATCGTCGCGAGCAAGCTCACCGACTGGCTGCTCGAGAACCCGAACGATGCGAAGATCGTCTGCGGCAAGATCGTCGAGGCCGCGCGCGCGAGAGAGGCGGCGCGCAAGGCACGCGAGGCCACGCGCAAGACGGTGATGGGCAGCATGGGCCTGCCGGGCAAACTCGCCGACTGCCAGGAGAAGGATCCGGCGCTGTGCGAGATCTACATCGTCGAGGGCGACTCCGCCGGCGGCAGCGCCAAGCAGGGGCGCGACCGCAAGTTCCAGGCGATCCTGCCGCTGCGCGGCAAGATCCTCAACGTCGAGAAGGCGCGCTACGAGAAGCTGCTCTCGAGCGACGCGATCCTGACGCTGATCACGGCGCTGGGCACCGGCATCGGCAGCGACGACTTCGACATCGACAAGCTGCGCTACCACCGCGTCATCATCATGACCGACGCCGACGTCGACGGCGCCCACATCCGCACGCTGCTGCTGACCTTCTTCTACCGGCAGATGCCCGAGCTTGTCGAGCGCGGGCACATCTACATCGCGCAGCCGCCGCTCTACAAGGTCAAGCACGGGCGCAACGAGCAGTACCTGAAGGACGGCGCCGAGCTCGACGCCTTCCTGCTGAAAGTCGCTCTCGACGGCGCGGTGATCCTGCCCGACGGTGCGGCCGAAGGCCCGGGCGTGAGGCCGCCGCTCACCGGCGCCGCGCTCGAGGAGCTGGCGCGCAGCTATCTGCTCGCGCGCAGCGTGATCGAGCGCCTGCAGAACTGGATGGACCTGCAGGCGCTGCGCGCGATCGCCAGCGGGCTGACGCTGGACCTGTCCAACGCCGCGGCGGCGCAGGCCAGCGCCGTGGCGCTGCAGGCGGCGCTGAGCGACGCGCAAGTGCACGCGCAGTACGACGCGCGCACCGACAAGCACCTGCTGCGCATCGAGCGCCGTCACCACGGCAACGTCAAGAGCAGCGTCATCACGCAGGATTTCCTGCAGGGCGCGGATTACGCCGCGCTGGCCGAGGCCGGCCAGACCTTCAAGGATCTGCTCAGCCCCGAGGCGCTGGTGCGTCGCGGCGAAGGCGAGCGCATGAAGGAGCAGCGCATCGGCGACTTCCGCGCCGCGATGGCCTGGCTGATGACGCAGGCCGAGTCGGCCGTCTCGCGCCAGCGCTACAAGGGCCTGGGCGAGATGAACCCCGAGCAGCTCTGGGAAACGACGATGGACCCTGCGGTGCGCCGGCTGCTGCGCGTGCAGATCGAGGATGCGATCGAGGCCGATCGCGTCTTCACGATGCTGATGGGCGACGAGGTCGAGCCGCGTCGCGACTTCATCGAGAGCAACGCGCTGCGTGCGGCCAACATCGACGTCTGAAGTGAAACCCCCACGCTCGCTTCGCTCGCTGCCCCCCGAGGGGGCGCTCAGTCCCTTCGGAACGGCCGGGCGGTACTGAGATCGGCATCGAAGGGCGCTGCTTGTCGCCTTCACCGTCCTCGCTGGCGGCGACCACGGCGGCCGTCGGGCGCAGCATGTCCCGGCGCCGCGCGGCGCTCGTGCTGCTGTGGCTGCTGCCGGCGATCTGGTCGTCGAACTACCTGATCGCCCGCGTCGCCGGGCCGCATGTGCCGCCGCATGTCCTGGCCTTCGGGCGCTGGGGCATCGTCTTCGTGCTGCTGCTGGCCTTCAACGCGCGCTCGATCGCTTCGCATCCGCGACGCTTGCTGGCCGAGTGGCGGCAATCGCTGCTGCTCGGGGCGCTGGGCATGTGGATCTGCGGTGCCTGGGTCTACCTGGCCGGGCACACGACGACGACGACCAACCTGAGCCTGATCTACGCCGCGGCGCCGGTGGGCATCGCGATCGCCGGACAGCGCCTGCTCGGCGAGCGCCTCGGGCCGGCGCAGCGCATCGCGATGCCGCTGGCGCTGGCCGGCGTGCTCTTCGTCGTGCTGCGCGGCGATCCGGCGTCGCTGCTGTCGGTGCGATTCGTTGCCGGGGACCTCTGGGTGCTGGCCGCGATGCTCTCGTGGGTTGGCTACTCGGTGCTGCAGCAGTACTTCAGGACGCAGCTCACGCCGACCGAGCGCCTGTGCTCGATGGCGGCCGGCGGCCTCGTCGTGATGCTGCCCTTCGTGATCCGGGAGCTGGCGGCGCTGGCCGAGCCGCTCGATGCGCGGGCCTGGCAGCTGATCGTGCTCGCGGCGCTGCTGCCCGGGCTCCTGTCCTACCTCTGCTACGACTTCCTGCAGCGCGAGCTCGGCGTCGCGCTCGCCGGGCTCGTCATCTACCTCGCGCCGATCTACGCCGCCGGCCTCGCCTGGCTGCTGCTCGGCGAGGCGCCGCAGTGGTATCACGGCATCGGCGCGCTGCTGATCCTGCCGAGCATCCACATCGCGACGCGGCGACCGTGACCGGGCGCAGCCGCCCCCGCCGCCGCTGCGCATTTGACCCATCACGAAGCACTGACTACATTCGGTTCGGGAGCTTCCGCCTCCCGAACCAGAGGTGTGACATGTCAGAGCAGGTACAGGGCTGTGCCCGGGTCACGAGTACGGTGCAGGCGCCGGAGTCGTCGACCGCGGCGGGTGAAAGCCCATCCAAGGAGGTGATCGAGATGGCAGTACGGGTTGGGCAGAAGGCGCCGGAGTTCACGGCGCCGGCCTACTTCAAGGGGGCGTTCACGAGCGTCAAGCTCTCCGATTTCGCAGGCAAATGGGTCCTGCTGTGCTTCTATCCGGGTGACTTCACCTTCGTCTGAGCCACCGAGGTGTCCGCGGTCGCGGCGCAATACGGTGAACTCCAGAAGCTGGGTGTCGAGGTCATCTCGGTCAGCGTGGACAGCCACTTCGTGCACAAGATGTGGAACGACCACGAGCTGAGCAAGATGGTCGAGGGCGGGATCCCCTTCCACATGGCGGCTGACCAGGCCGGCAACGTCGGCCGCGCCTACGGCGTCTGGGACGAGACGCAGGGCATCGAGATGCGCGGGCGCTTCATCATCGACCCCGACGGCGTCGTGCAGGCGATCGAGGTCCTGACGCCGCCGGTCGGCCGCCGGATCGCCGAGACCATGCGCCAGGTGCAGGCCTACCAGGTCGTGCGCGCGAGCGAAGGCCGCGAAGCCACGCCTGCCGGCTGGCAGCCGGGCAAACCGACGCTCAAGCCCGGCCCCGATCTGGTCGGCAAGGTCTGGGAGGTCTGGAACCCGTCGATGGAGTGAGGCGCAGCCGTCGTAGATCGTCGCGGGCGTCGCAGCAGGCGCGCCCGCGCTCAGCGCCCTGCTTGCGGCCTCGGCGCGCCGGAAGCGGCGCGCGCGGCGGGTGCGACGATCACCGTCGTGACGCCGCCGACGCAGTCCTGCGTCCGACCCTGAGTGCAGGGAGCGGGAGCCGTCTGGCGCTCCCGCGCCTGCAGCCGACGCAGCTCGGGTTGCAGCAGCAGCCAGAGCAGCGCGGTCGCGGTGGCCGCCGCAACGCCAAGCAGCAGCAGGCGCCGGCGTCGCGACAAGGGCTGGTAGCGCGGGGGTTGTGAAGCAGCCTTGCTGCCGGTTTTCGATCCGCGAACCATGCGCGATGAAGAGACGGTGAAGGGAAAACGGATCCGCTCGTGAACGATCCCGAATCGAAGAGCCTACCCCGAGCAAGGCCCGGGCTCGCTGCCGGCGCGGCGCCGGCTTCCGCGCCGGGGTCCGCAGCCCCGGGCCTGAACGGCGCCGAGTCGCTCGTGCAGACGCTGGCTGCCAGCGGCGTCGAGCTGTGCCTGGCCAACCCGGGCACATCGGAAATGCACTTCGTCGCCGCACTCGACCGCATCCCCGGGGTGCGCTGCGTGCTCGGCCTCTTCGAGGGCGTCGTGACCGGCGCTGCCGACGCCTACTACCGCATGGCGGGCAAGCCGGCGGCAACGCTGCTGCATCTGGGGCCGGGCCTGGGCAACGGGCTTGCCAACCTGCACAACGCGGCGAAGGCGCGATCGGGCGTCGTCAACATCGTCGGCGACCACGCGCTTGCGCACGCGCGCCACGAATCGCCGCTGAAGAGCGACGCGGCGGGAATCGCCGCCAGCGTCTCGGCCTGGGTGCGCAGCTCGCAGAGTGCAGCCGAAGTCGGCCAGGATGCGGCGGCGGCGATCGCCGCCACCCGCGACGGGGCGCTCGGCCGCATCGCGACGCTGCTGCTGCCCGCGGACACGGCCTGGGGCGCAGGTGGCCGCGCGGCCGTTGCACCACCGGCGCCGCCTCCCGGTTTCGATCGTGCGGCGGTGCCGATGGTGGCGCGCCGCCTGCGTGAACTCGGGCCGCGTGCGCTGCTGCTGCTGGGTCACGGCGGCAGCGCGAGCGAAGCGGCACAGCGGCTGGCTGCGGCGATCGCGGCGAAGACCGGCTGCCGCGTGCTCGCCGAGTTCTACAACGCGCGCATGCCCGGTGGCCGCGGCCGGCCCGGCATCGAGCGCCTGCCCTACGCGATCGACGCCGCCGTCGCGCGACTGGCGGAAGCCGAGCTGCTCGTTCTCGCGGGCGCGGCCGACCCGATCGGCTTCTTCGGCTACCCGGGCAAGCCCTCGCAGCTCAAGCGGGCGGGGGCGGCGCTGCAGACGCTCGCCGAGGCGCACGAGGACGTGCCGGCCGCGCTGCAGGCACTGGCCGACGAGCTCGGCGCCAGGCCGGTGCCGCTCGATGCCGTGCCGGCCTTGCCGGTGGTGCCCGAGGGTCGGATCGATGCACGCTCGGTCGCGGCGGCGGTTGCGGTGACGCTGCCCGAGCACGCGGTGGTGATCGACGAAGGCATCACCGCCGGCCGCGAGCTCGCCACGACGATGGGCGGCGCGGCGCCCCACGACTGGCTGATGGTGATGGGCGGTGCGATCGGCTGGGGGCTGCCCGGCGCCGTCGGGGCCGCGCTCGGGGCGCCCGGGCGCCCGGTGCTCGCGCTCGAAGGCGACGGCAGCGCGATGTACACGCTGCAGGCACTGTGGACGATGGCGCGCGAGAGCCTGCCGGTGACGGTGCTGGTCTTCGCGAACCGCTCCTACCGCATCCTGCAGGGTGAGCTGCAGGGGGTGGGCGCGACACTCGCCGGACCACGGGCCGCGTCGATGCTGAGCCTGGAGTCGCCGGCGCTCGACTGGACCGCGCTCGCGCGCGGCCAGGGCGTGCCCGCGCAGCGCGTGCAGACGGCACAGGATCTCGCCGCGGCACTGCGCAGCGGTTTTGCCGGCCGCGGTCCGTACCTCGTCGAAGCGGTGCTGCAGGCTTAGCGCCGCAAGCGTGCCCAGGACGCGCACGATGTCACGGCAGCACCGCTCCACGATGCCCCTGAGCGGACGAAGACTCCGGACAGGCGCTATACCTGCGCCCCTTGTCGCGGACCCGGACCCGGAGTGAGTGTTGTCCAAGCCCACGGTGCTGGTTGTCGATGACGAGCCGCTGAACGTCGCGGTGCTGTCCGAGCTGCTGAGTCCGCAATACCGCGTCCTGGGCGCGCGCTCGGGGCCGGACGCGCTCGAGCTGCTGCACAGCGAGCGTCTCGACCTGGTCCTGCTCGATGTGATGATGCCGGACATGGACGGCTACGCGGTGCTCGCGGCGCTGCGTGGTCATGCCCGCGGCGCGGCGCTGCCGGTGATCTTCGTCACCGCGCTCGGCGCCGAGGCCGACGAGGAGCGCGGTCTGCTGCTGGGTGCGGCCGACTACGTCACCAAGCCGATCAAGCCGGCGGTGGTGCTCGCGCGCGTGCGAGCGCAGCTCGAGCTCAGAGCCGCGCGCGAGCGCTTGCAGGATCAGAACGAGTGGCTCGAGCGCGAGGTGCGCAGACGCACGCGCGAATCCGAGATCGCGCAGGACCTCACGCTCAGCGCGCTGGCGGAACTGGCCGAGACGCGCGACAACGACACCGGCAACCACATCGTGCGCACGCAGGCCTACGTGCAGGCGCTCGGGCGGCGCCTGCAGCGCCTGCCGGGCTGGGCTTCGGAGCTGGACGACGGCGGGCTGGAGCGCATCGTCAAGGCGGCGCCGCTGCACGACATCGGCAAGATCGGCATTCCCGACCACATCCTGCTCAAGCCCGCCCGCCTCAGCACCGCGGAATTCGAACAGATGAAGAAGCACTGCGTGATCGGCGGCGACGCGCTCGCGCACGCGATGCAGCGCGCGGTGGCGCTGCATCCTCAGGACGGCGAGGTGCCGGAACCGGCGCGCTACCTGCAGGCGGCGTGCACGATCGCCTACTTCCACCACGAGCGCTGGGACGGCGGGGGCTATCCGCGCGGGCTGGCCGGGCCCGCGATCCCGCGTCCGGCACGGCTGATGGCGCTGGCCGACGTCTATGACGCGCTCGCGACCCGGCGCGTCTACAAGGACGCCTGGACGCCCGAGGCCACCGCGCGCTACATCACCGAGCAGTCGGGCCTGCAGTTCGATCCGGACGTTGCCGAAGCCTTCGCGGCCATCCGAGACGAATTCGAAGCCATCGCCAGCCGGCTGGCCGATTGAGGGCGCGAGGAGGACGCAAGCGCGATGTCGGCTTTCGCACCCTTGCACACCCTTCGGGCATTCGAGGCGCCCGCGGTCGAGCCGGCTGCCGCCGATTCCTGGCAACGGTTGTTCATCGCGAGCCCCGCGCCGACCTTCGTCTACCGGCGCCGCGACCTGGCGTTGCGTCTCTGGAACCCCGCCTTTCTCGCGCTGTACGGATACCGCTGCGAGGAGGTTCAGGGCCTGAACCTGCTCGACCTGTGCATCGGCGGCGAGCGGGAGGCGGTGCAGGCGCGGGCCGGGTCGCTGCGCGGCCCCTTCGACGGCGGACTGTGGCACCACCGGCGGCGAGACGGGCGTGAGCTGCGGGTGCTGGTGCGTTCCGACGATGTGATCTTCGACGGCGAGGAATGCCGCGTCGTGCTGCTCTCCGAAATCGGCCCGCGCGAGCGTGACCGCTCGCGCGAACGCCGTCAGCTCGCGCTGCTCGAGCGCCTGGCGCACGGCGAGGCCCTGAGCAGCCTGCTCGAGCGGCTGGTGCGCGACCACGAGGCGATGTTTGCAGGCAGCGTCTGCGCCGTGCAGCTGCTGGACGAGACCGGGCAGCATCTGGGCCGGGCGGTGGCGCCGAACCTGCCGGCGTCGTTCGGCGCGGCGATCGAGGGACTGGGGATCGGGCCGCAGAACGGTCCCGCCGCGGCGGCCTGCCGCAGCGGGGAGCGCGTCGCCGTCGCCGACCTCGATACGGATCCCTGCGCGCTGACACTGCGGCCGGCGGCGCGGGCGGCCGGCCTGCGCACCGGCTGGGCCGAACCGATCCTTGGCGACGGCGGACGCGTGCTCGGGGTGTTCTCGGTCTACCGGCGCGTGGATCTGCAGCCCGGGACCGAAGAGCTCGAGCACATGCGCTACGCCGTGCAGCTTGCCGCGGTCGCGATCGCGCACGACCGTGCGCTGGGCGCCTTGCGGCGCAGTGAGCGTCAGCTGCGCAGCATCCTGCAGGCGACCCCGGACCTCGTCTTCCTCAAGGACGCCGATGGCGTCTACCAGGCCTGCAACGCCGCCTTCGAGCGCTTCGCCGGCCGCCGCGAGGCGGAGATCATCGGTCTGCGCACGACCGACGTGACCGATCCCGTGAGCGCGCGACACAACCAGGAACTCGACGCGCTGGCGCTCGAGCGGCGCGCGCCGGTGGTCGAGGAGCGCTGGCTGGATTTCCCGAGCGACGGTCACCGCGGCTATTTCGAGCTGGTGAAGACCCCGCTCTTCGACGAGGCCGGCGCGGTGGTCGGTGTGCTCGGGGTCGGCCGCGACATCACCGAGCGCCACCGGCACGAGGCGCGCATCGAACGGCTGAACCGCTCGTACTCGCTGCTGAGCGGCGTGAACGAGGCGGTGGTGCGCCTGCGCGACCGCGACGCGCTCTTTGCCGAGCTCTGCCGCATCGCCGTGCACACCGGCGGCTTCGGCCTTGCCTGGGTCGGGGTCCACGATGAGCGCGCGGACCTCGTGCGCCCGGTGGCAAGCGCCGGCGAACCGGATGCGATGCAGCTGCAGCCATGCCTGCCGGTGCTGCCGGACGACCCGAGCCCGGTGCTCGCTGCCCTGCGCAGCGGCCAGCCGCGGATCGTCGACGACATCGCGCAGGATGCCGGATTCGGACCCTGTCGCGAGACCTTGATCGGCCATGGCCTGAGATCGATGGCCGTCCTGCCCATCATGGTGCCGGGTATGCCCTGGCATGGCCTGGTGGTGTATTCGGATACCGCTGGCCACTTCGACGAGGAGCAGGAGACGCTGCTGGTGCGCCTGGCGCGCGACGTCGGCTTCGCGCTCGAGCTCATCGCCGCCGAGCAGGGGCGCGCCGAGGCGCAGCACCTGCGCGAGCAGATCGTCGAAGCGGTGGCCGGCCTCTTCTTCGCGATCGACACGCGCGGGCGCCTCGTGCTGTGGAACCGGCGCATCGTCGAGATGCTCGGGCACGAGCCGAAGGGCGAGGATCAGCGCGACTCGGTGCTCGCTCAGGTCGACCCGGCCGATCGCGAGCGCGTGGCCGCGGCCTTGCGCGTGGGCTTCGAGCGCGGGCAGACACAGGTCGAAGCCCGGGTGAGCACGGCCGACGGCAGCAGCATCCCGTATCTGCTCGTCGGCCGCCGCCTGCAGACCGCCAGCGGCCCGCTGCTGGCCGGCACCGGCACGGACATCAGCGAGCGCGTACGCAACGACGAGGAACTGGCGCGCTACCGGGCCGGCTTGGAGGAACTGGTGCGCCAGCGCACTGCCGAGCTCGAGGCGGTGAACGAGCGGCTGCATCGCGAGGGCCGGCGCCTGCGCGCGGTGCTCTCGCTCAGCCAGCGCGCGAGCACCCTCGACGAGGACGCGCTGCTGATCCAGGCGCTGGCCGAGATCATCGCGCTCGACGGCAGCCGTGCGGCAGCCGTGTGGGACGTCGACGCGCAGGCGCGGCTGCACCGGCTTGCAACGCTGGGCGACGCGCCACCAGCGATCGGCGAAGCCGCGGCGATGTTGCTGCGCGACCCGGTTGTCGCCGCGGCGGGTTCGCCGCCGTGGCCGGCCGGCGTGATCGGCGCTGCCGCCCGCGACGCGGGCCGCGTCGCGCTGATCGTCTGCGTCTGCGGGCGCGTGCAGCCCTACGGGCCGGTCGAGCAGCGCGAACTGCAGCTGCTGACCTCGGACCTCTGGCGCATCGTGCAGCGCCGGCGCACCGAGCTCGCGCTCGGGCAGGCCAAACTCGCGGCCGATGCCGCGAACCAGGCCAAGAGCGCCTTCCTCGCGAACATGAGCCACGAGATCCGCACGCCGATGAACGCGGTCATCGGCTTTGCGCATCTGCTGCGGCGCGAGGGCCTCAGCGGCCGCCAGCTCGACCACTTGGACAAGATCACCGGCGCCGGCGAGCACCTGCTGCAGGTCATCAACGACATCCTGGACTTCTCCAAGATCGAGGCCAACCGGCTCGCGCTGGAGGAGACCGCGTTCGACCTGCGCGCGAGCCTGCAGCGCGTGCTGGCGCTGCAGGCCGACGCGGCCCAAGCCAAGCGGCTGGCGCTTTCGATGCATGTCGACGCGGAGTGTGCGCAACGCGTGCGGGGCGACCCGCTGCGGCTCGAGCAGGTGCTGCTGAACCTGCTCTCGAACGCGGTCAAGTTCACGCCGCACGGCCGCATCGAGTTGCGGGTGGCGCCGGCGCCTGCTCCGGCGTCGGCGGGGACGCTGCGATTCGAGGTCGTCGACACCGGCATCGGACTCAGCGACGAGCAGCGGACGCAGGTCTTCGAGGCCTTCGCGCAGGCCGACGCGTCGACGACGCGCCGCTTCGGCGGCACCGGGCTCGGGCTGGCGATCAGCAAGCGCCTGGTGGAGATGATGCGCGGGCGCATCGGCGTCGTCAGCCAGCCCGGACATGGCAGCTGCTTCTGGATCGAGATCGAGCTGCCGCCGCTGCCCGCCGAGGCCGCGCCGTGCCCGGCGCCTGCGCCGGTGATCGCGCCGCCCGCTGCGGGCATGCCCGACCCGCTGCACGGCCGCTCGGTGCTGGTCGTCGACGACAACCCCGTCAACCGGGAAGTGACCGGCTCGCTGCTCGCGGCACTCGGCGTGAAGGTCGAGCTTGCGGCCAACGGCCACGACGCGATGCACCGCTTCAGCGCAGCGCGGCATGAGCTCGTGCTGATGGACGTGCAGATGCCCGGCATGGACGGCCTGCAGGCGACGGCCGCGCTGCGCGCCCTGCCCGAGGGCCAGAGGGTGCCGATCGTGGCCTTGACCGCCAATGCCTTCGACGACGACCGGCGGCGCTGCCTGGCCGCCGGCATGAGCGACTATCTTGCCAAGCCGGTCGACCCGGCCGAGCTCGAACGCTGCCTGCGCCGCTGGCTGTGGTCCGTGCCGGCGCTGCCGCCAGAACCGCCGCGGGCGCCCGCCGCGGAGGCGGCGCATCCCGCAGCGGCCGGTGCGCCCGGCGGCTGGCGCGGCGCGCTGACGCACGCCGAAGGCTTCGACGTCGACGCGGCGCTGGCGCGCGTGCGCGGCAACGACAGCCTGTACCGGCGCATGCTGGCGGTGTTCGCCGCCCAGCACGGCGACGACGCCGCACGCCTGGAGGCGCGCGAGCGTGACGGCGATGCTGCCGCGCTGCGCGCGCTGGCGCATTCGCTCGCAGGCGCGGCTTCGGCGGTGGGCGCATTCGAACTCGAGCACGCCGCCCGGGCCATGCAGGCAGCAGTCCCCGGCGATGACGCGGGTGCGTTCACGCCCGGGCTCGCGCAGCCGCTGGCGCAGGCCGCCAGGCGTGCGCTGGCTGCGATCGAGCGAGCGCTGGTGATCGACGGCCAGAGCGGCGCGGGCATTGGGGCGCGATCCCTTTCGCCTTCATCAGGGCCATCGGGAGCGGCGTCAGAGACGGCACCGGCGGGAGGGGCAGGCGCCGCGGCGCTGCAGGTTCTGCGTGATCTGCAGCCGCTGCTGGCTTCGCACGATACCGCGGCGCTGGCGCTGTTCGAGCGCCAGCGCCCGACGCTCGAGCAGGCCTGCGGCGACCGCGCGAACGAGCTCGGCCGGTACCTGAGCGAGTTCAGTTTCGGCGCTGCCCAGGCCTGCCTGCGCCGGATGCTGGCCGCGGCCGCCTGAGCGGACGGTCGCTCAGGCGGCGGTGCGCAGGGTGCTGAGCATCGGCGGCAGCACGGCCACGCGTTGCACCAGGTCGCGGATGCTGTCCGCGCCGGTCTTGGAGCGGATCGCGCCGATCTGCGTCCGCACCGTGGCCAGGCCGACCCCACCCTGTTCGGCGATCTCGCGCGGATCCAGGCCCTGGCACAGGGCTTCGAGCACGCGCGTCTCGGCTGGCGTGAGCGCGTGGCAGCGCGCAAACCATTGCGCCGACAGGCGCTCGCAGACCCGCTTCTTGCTCAGCAGCAGCAGCGTGGCCGGCGCGTTTGCGGGAGTGAGTGTCGCCCGCGTACCCAGCGGCACGACGGCCACGCTTGTCGGCGCATTGCGCGGCCCGAGGGTCAGCAGGCGACGCAGCCCGCGGCGGGCGGCTTGCAGGGCCTCGTGCAAGGCCGTTGCGTCCTGCGGTGAGCGTGCGTGCAGGCTGCGCCCGTCGATTCGCAGCGGATGCTGCGAATCGAGTTCGGTGCGCGCGCTGTGGTTGACGTGCAGCACACTGCCGTCGTCGCCGAGCAGCAGCATGCCGTAGTCGACCTCGTCGAGCATCAGGGCCAGCCAGCGCGCGCCATGCGACGCGGCCGAGCGGCGCTCCGGCCCGTGATAGCCGCCGTTGGCGGGCAAGGACGGCGCGCGCGGCGATCCGAGCATCGAGATCGGGCTCGGATGCAGGGCGGGGGATCTCGAGTACAGGTCCAACATCTTTCGCTCCCGAGAACCGGTGACGCCGATCGGGCATCACGCAAGCATGGCCGCAGCGTAGGCGCTGTCCGGCGTGGCGCGCAGGCAGTCGTGCGCGGCGAAGTGGTGACGGATTCACTTTGGTGCGCGAGGCGGACTGCCAATGCCGCGTCGCCGCCATGCCCGGGGTTGCAGAGGCCGCCCGGGAGGCGGCCGGTCATCGGCGGCTGCACTGCCCCGCGCGATCCGCCTGCCGTGGCTGCGCGTGACGGCCGCCGATGCCCCCACTCTGCGCCGCAAGCGAGAAGTTCGGGCTGCTGGGTGTGATTCACCACCTGGGCGAGGACCTGGACCTGGATTCTGGCTGGCGCCGCCGCCGGCCAGCGGGATCAGCGCCTGCGCCAGGGACCGGCCACGCGCACCGAAAGTGCCAGCAGCGCCACCTTGGGGTACTGGTCTAGAGCTTCATCTCCAGGCGCAGCGCCCAGGTCATGGTGCCGGGCGATGTCGTCGTTGCCTGCGTCCGCAGCAGACCCTGGTCGACGGCGGCCCGCGAGCGGTAGTCGACCGGGGCCAGGTTGTTCGCCGTCAGCCGCAGCTGCAGCGTCGGGTCGAAGACCCAGAGCGCATAGGCGTCGAACTGGCGCTTGCGTCCGGCCTCGCGCGATTGGATCTCCGAGACCTGTGTGCGGTAACTGGGCGTCAGGCTCAGGCTGCCGCCGAGCGTCAGCGGCGTGCCGCGCAGCCGGTAGTCGGCGCCCAGGTTGAGCACCGCCGAGGGCTGCTCGTCGAGCCGGTTGTCGGGCCCGGGCACGGCGTCCACCCGCGAGCGGAAGACGCTCAGGTTGTTGCGCAGCTCGACCGGCGGCGCGCCCTCGATCAACTGGTCGAGCCGGAACTTGGCCTCGAGCTCGATGCCCTGCGTGCTCGCGCGCCCGAGGTTCTTGGGCCGCGAGACCCAGCGCGGCACCGGGCTCCAGCCGACCGTCTCGAGCTCGGTTGTCGAGCGGATGAAGCCCCGGATGCGGCGCACGAAGAGGTTGGCGCTGAGCACGCCGCCCTGCGGCAGGTAGCGCTCGTACGCGAGGTCGATCCCGGTGGCGAGTTCGGGCCGCAGCCCGGGGTTGCCGGCGCGGTCGGGCTCGGTCGCGGTGTTGCCGCCGGTGCTCGGCCAGCGGCTCGCCAGCTGCGGACGTGCCACCAGGTTCTGCAGCGTCGGCGCCTTGTAGCTGCGCGTGAGGCTCACGCGGACCTGGTCGCGCGCTTTCGGGTCGGGCTTCCAGACCGCGTGCAGCAGCGGCGTCAGCACCTGGCTGCGATTGTCCGGTCGCAGGCCGCCGACGGCCGCGTCGCCGCGCGTGTGGATGCCCTCCCAGCGCAGCCCGGCGTGGGCGGCCCAGTTCGGGTTGATGGCCCATTCGTCCTGCGCGTAGACCGCCAGGCGCAGGCTGCTGGCCTGCAGGTCGCCGTCGAAATCGGCGAGCGGGTCGCTGTGGTCCTGTTCGGTCACGCGCGTCTCGGTGCGCCTCAGGTGCTCCGCCTCGGCGCCGGCAACGAGACTGTGGTCGCCCTGCAGCAGCTTCGAGAGCTTGGCGCTCAGGAGCCCGCTGCGGTCACGCGAACGGCTGCGGTCCTGCGTGCTGCGCAGCGGCATTGCGCTGGCGTCGTACTCCTGTCCTACGCTCGTCGAGCGGCCCCGCGCCGCGTGGGTGCCGCCGCTCAGCTCCAGCCGCAGCCCGTCGCCGAGGGTCTGTCTGAACTGCAGGTTCAGCCGCGCCACCGTGTAAGCGCCGTCGCGATCGATCAGCGCATGGTCGTAGCGGGCAGGGCCGGCGCCGATCGCCTGGTTCAGGTCGAGCCGCTCGAGCCCTTCGCGCTGGCTGTGAAAGAGCACCGGCATCAGGCTCAGCGAGCCCTGCTCGCCCAGGCGCCACTGCAGCCGCGAAGTCAGGTTCAGGCCCTGGCGATGACCCAGGTCGCGGCTGTGCTCCTGCTGCTGAAGCAGCAGCGCGCCGGTGCCAAGGTCGGTTTCGGTGGTGAGCGTCTCGTCCTCGGTCTCGCGACGGCCGTTGAAGGCCGAGGCCGAGACGGTGTAGGTCAGCTCGCCGACGCTGTCGTTGCGCGTCCAGCCCAGGTGCTCGGAGCGACGGCCGTTCTCCTGCGAGATCGCCACGCGCAGGTCGTTGATGCGGCGCTTGAAGCCCTCGCGCGTGACGATGTTGATGGTGCCGCCGATGGCGCGCGCGCCGGTCTCGGCGGTGGGCGCACGCAGGATCTCGATGCGCTCGATCTGCTCGGGCGTCAGCGACTCCAGGCTGAAGCCCGGCGGCACGCGCTGGCCGTCGATCAGGAGCTGCGTGTAGCCGCCGCCCAGGCCCCGCATGCGCGGCCCGCCGCCGCGGCCCGGGGCGCCGGGTATCGTCACCCCGGGCAGGCGCTTGAGCACCTCGCCCACGGTCGCATCGCCGAAGCGCTCGATCTCCTCGCGCCCGATGACGATCCTGGCTGCCGTCGACTGCCGGCGCTCCTCGATGTCGTTGTTGCGCGTGCCGGTGATCTCGATCTGCTGCACCGGTACAGGCGCCGAGGCGGCCGGGCCCGGAGCCGCCGCGGAAGGCTGCGCAAGCGCCGGGCCGCCGATCCACGGCAGGAGCGCGAGCACGCATAGCGGGCGCCGCCGCGCGGCGGATCCATGCCACGGTTTCATGCTCGGGCGCCGGGCTGCCACCCGCGCGGCACGGCCGCGAGCAGCCGGCGGGTGTATTCCTCCTTGGGCGCGGCGAGGATCTGCTCGGCGCTGGCGCGCTCGACGACGCGGCCGTCCTTCATCACCAGCACCTCGTCGCTGATGAAGCGCACCACCGCGAGGTCGTGGCTGATGAAGACGTAGGCCAGGCCCAGCTCGTCCTGCAGGTCCTTCAGCAGGTTGAGCACCTGCGCCTGCACGCTCACGTCCAGCGCGCTCACCGC
>JAIXKN010000080.1 GCA_026932425.1 Burkholderiales bacterium | reverse complement strand
GTCCAGCGTCTGCACCTGCTGCTTGCTGATCGGGTCGGCGATGCCGTCGTAGCCGAGCTCCCAGCCGGTCGTCGGCGTGTTGTGGTCGGCGGTGGCAATGACCGAGGACGGCCGCCACAGCCTGCGCCCGGCCATGCGCAGGCCCTCGAAGGCCTGCGGGCTCGTCACCTCGTGCACGAGGTGACGGTCGATGTAGAGGATGGCGGTGCCGTCCTCCTCGGTGTGGACGACGTGCTCGTCCCAGAGCTTGTCGTAGAGCGTACGCGCGGTCATGCGTTCTCCCCGGTCGGACTCAAGAGGTCGATGAAGTGACGCACCGGCGGCGGCAGCACCGGCTGCGCCTGCACGGCGATCGAATAGTCGCGGTGCGCCCAGTCCTCGCGCAGCACGAGCGGCTGCACCGCGAAGACGCGCGCGAAGCGTTCGGCCACCCGCGCCGGCAGCACCGCCACGCCAAGCCCCGCCTCGACGAGCTGCGCGATGGCGTCGAAGCCGTGCACCTGCATGCGCGCCTTGAGCGTGCGGCCCAGCGCCTGCGCGCGCTGCAGCATCTGCTCGTGCGCCGCGGCGCCTGCGTGCAGCCCGACGATGTCGAAATCCAGCAGCGCGTCGAAGGACTGCGCGGCCTTCTTCGCGAGCACGTGGCCGCGCGGCACGAGGATGGAGAGCCGCCCCTCCCGATACGGCCGCGCGAGCAGCCCCGGCTCATGCACCGGGCCGATGAAGATGCCGGCGTCCGCGCGGCCCTCGGCCACTGCTGCCTGCACTTCGCTGCTGGTGAGCTCCTCGAGGCTGACGCGGATGCCCGGGTGCTTCTTCGCGAAGGCCGCGAGGTCCGCGGGCAGGTGCTCGGCGATCGCGCTGGCGTTGGCAACCACGCGCAGATGGCCCTGGATGCCGCGCGCGAACTCGGCGACTTCACTCTGCAGCGCGTGCAGCGAGGCGTTGAGCCCGCGGACGTGGCGCAGCAGCGCGCGCCCGGCGGCGGTGGGCCGCACGCCGCGCGCGTGGCGCTCGAAGAGCGCGACGCCGAGCCGCGTCTCCAGGTCGGAGAGCCGCTTGCTCGCCGCCGCGAGCGCGAGGCTCTCGCGCTCGGCGCCACGGGTGATGCTGCGGGTGTCGGCAATCGCCAGCACGAGGTTCAGGGTGGTCAGGTCGAAACGCATAGCGTAGCCAGCCGTGCGCCAGCTGCCTTGCGTCGATTGTCAAGCAAGACTTCGCGTGATGCGAAGGGTCATGCCTGTTGTCCCCTATCCAATCGACTCGCTCCCGATCGACTACGCCATCCCATCCCGTGGATCACCTTCCCCGGGCGAAACGAAGAGGTGCAGCGGCAGTTCGCAACGGCTGCCATGGCGCGGCGGCGCGGGCCACTGCCGGGCGTGCTGCGGCGGCGCCGGGTCCTGCTCCAGCCAGCGCGCCGCGGACAGCCAGCCGCCGTGCGTGACGACGATCCGCGCTGGGCCCGGATCGAAACCGCGCACGCGCTGCAGCAAGGCAGCCACCGGTTCGCCGTCGCCTGCCGGTGCAGCATGCGCGAAGTCGGCGCACCAGGAGTCGAATTCCGCGCGCGGGATCGCCGACCAGGGCAGTCCGTCCCAGTGTCCGAAGTCGATTTCACGCAGCAGCGCGTCGACGCGGTGCTGCCAACCCCAGCGCGCGAGCCAGCGGCCGGTCGCGCGGCAGCGTCGCAGCGGCGAGGTGACGACGATCCTCGGCAGTCCGTTGCGACGCGCGAAGGCGCGGATGCGGTGCGCCAGGCGCTTGGCTCGGCGCGGGTCGATCGGCAGGTCGGTGCGGCCGATGCAGCGGCCCGCGGCATTACGGGCCGGCGCGTGGCGCCAGGCGTGCAGCACCGCGGCGCCAGCCGCAGGTGGAGGTGAAGGCAGGGTCCTCATGCGCCAAACACAGCCGCGAAAACAAGCAGGCTCACGATCTCGCCGAGCTGCTCGCAGGCGCCGAGCGTGTCGCCCGTGAACCCGGCAAGGCGCCGGCCAAGCCACGCGCGCATCAGCGCGACGAGCAAGGCGAGCGCGGCGGCCCAGGCCAGCGCGAGCCCGAGCAACCGGGCGTCCGGCGCGAATTTGCCGACCGCGCCGAATGCGCCGAACGCGCAGCACGCCCCGCAGACGAGCACGAAGATCGCGACCGCGCTCAACAGCGCCCAGACGGCGTCGGTCGCGCGGACCGAGCGCGCCAGTGGCTTGGCCTTGGCGTGCGCCTCGTCGCCCGCGTAAGGCAGGCTTGCCATCAGCAGCACCGCACAGGCCCGCCCCGCAGTGTGGGCGACGACGAGCGCGGCCGCGGCAAGCCACGGCTGCAGGCGCAGCAGCTCGGCCAGCAGCAGCACGCGCAGCAGTAGCGAGAGTACGAGCACCGCCGCACCGTAGCTGCCGATGCGCGAATCCTTCATCACCGCCAGCGCTTTCTCGCGCGTGGCGGCGCCGAGCAGTGCATCGAAGGTGTCGGCCAGGCCATCCTCGTGGAAGGCAGCGGTCAGCCACACCGTGAAGGCCAGCGCGAGCGTCGCGGCCACCGCTGGCGTCCACAACTGCATTGCCGCCACAGCGACGACCGCGCCGCACGCGCCAACGAGCGCGCCGACGAGCGGGAAGTGGCGTGCCGCATGGTTGAGCACATGCGCATCGAAGTCGGCGCGCGCGACCCAGCGCGGCACCGGCAGCCGTGTGAGGAACTGCAGCGCGATGAAGAAGAGCCGCAGCTCGGCGCGCATCGCTTCAACCCGACGAGCGGCTGACCCCCGCCGATTCGAAGCTCGCCATCTCCGCGAGGATGCGGCAGGCCGATTCCAGCAGCGGCCAGGCCAGCGCCGCGCCCGAGCCTTCGCCCAGGCGCAGGTCCAGATCCAGCAGCGGCTGCACGCCCAGATGCTGCAGCCAGCGCCGATGGCCGAGCTCCTGCGAGCGGTGCGAGAAGACGCAGGACGCGAGGATTTCGGGCTGCAGCGCCGCGGCCACGGCCACCGCGGCGGTCGTGATGAAGCCGTCGACGACGACCACGCGCGACAGCGCGGCCGCCTGTTGCACCGCGCCGACCATGGTCGCGATCTCCAGGCCGCCGAGTGCTGCCAGTGCGGCCAGCGGCGTCCGAGCGCCCGCGTTCGCATCGAGCGCGCGCTGCAGCACGGCGCACTTGCGCGCCAGGCCCGCGTCGTCCAGCCCGGTGCCGCGGCCGGTGCAGACCCCGACCGGCTCGCCGGTGAGCCGCGCCATCAGCAGCGCCGCTGCCGAGGTGTTGCCGATGCCCATCTCGCCCAGCAGCAGCGCGTTGCCGGGCTGTCCGGCAACGAGCCGGCGGCCCTGCACGATCGCCGTCTCGCACTGTGCGCGACTCATTGAGGGACCGGCGCTCGCGTCGGCGCTGCCGTGCTCGGCACCGGCGACCTTCAATCGCACGAGCAAGGGATGCGGCTCGAACTCCGCGGCCACGCCACAATCGGCCACCGTCAGCGCCAGGCCGTGCTGACGCGCGAGCACCGCGACCGCCGCGCCGCCGGCAAGGAAGTTGCGCACCATCTGCGGCGTCACCTCGGCCGGGTAGGCGGAGACGCCCTGCGCGGCGATGCCGTGGTCGGCGGCGAAGACGACGAGCTGCGGCTGCACGAGTCGCGGTGTCTCGCTGCCCTGGATCAGCGCAAGCTGCAGCGCCAGCGTCTCCAGCCGGCCGAGCGCACCCAGTGGCTTGGTCTTGCCGTCGATCGCCGCCTGCACACGCACGCGCAGCGCGTCGTCGGAAGCCGGCGGCAAGGGCAGGGTCGGCGTGAAGTCGGAGTGCGTCATCGCATCGATTTCCTTCAGCAAGCGAACAGGGCGCGCAAGGTGGCCACGCCGAGATGGTGGTCGACAAGATCGGCCAGGCCGTCGAAGCTTTGCTCGAGACCTGGCTCCAGGGCTTGATCCAGGCTGTCCCCGCGAGCAGCGAGGCGCGCATGCGGCAGCGGCGTGGCGGCGTCGAGGCCGTCCTCCTCGGGCAGGCCGTGATCGCGCCGCATCGGCAGCACGCCCAGCAGCGGCACGCCGGTCATGGCCTGCAACTGCTCGGGGCCGGGGGCGAGCAGCGCCGCATCGCCGCGGAACTTGTTGAGCACGAAGCCGGCGAGTGCCGGACGCAGGTCCTCGGGCAGCAGCGCCCAGGTGCCGTGCAGATGCGCGAAGGCGCCGCCGCGGTCGACGTCGACGACCAGCAGCGCGCGCAGCACGCCGTGCTCCCGCGCCCAGCGCGCCGTGCCGAGGTTGACGTAGTCCTGCGGCGCGAGGTTGATCTCCGCGGGAGAGCCCGCGCCCTCGATCACCAGCAGCTCGTGGCGCACGGCCAGTCGCTCGAAGCTCGCGCGCGCGACCGCCGCGAGCGTCGCGCTGCGCTGCCGCCACGGCTGCGCCGAGAGCGCGGCGTCGACCCTTCCATGCACGACGACCTGGCTGTGCGTGTCGCACTCGGGCTTGAGCAGCACGGGGTTGTGGTCGACCCGCGGCACGACGCGTGCTGCCAGCGCCTGGTAGTACTGCGCTGCACTGATCTCGCCAAGCAGGCTGTCGGGGTCGTCCGGATCGACCGGGATGGCGCGCGCGTTGTGGCTCATGTTCTGCGCCTTGAACGGCGCCACGTCCAGGCCCTGGCGCACCGCCCAGCGGCACAGCGCCGTGGCCAGCAGGCTCTTGCCCGCGCCGCTGCTGGCACCCCACACCATCACGGCGCGCTTCACGACGCCTGCTCCTGGCCCCGCACGTCAGACCCGCTCGCCGTGCGGGCAAGCGCCGCGTCCAGCGCTGCCCACAGCGCCTGCTGTGCCGCGGGCGGCTGCGCCGAGACGCGCCACCAGCCCGGCAGTCCGAAGGATGTGGCGTCGCGCAGCGCCACGCCCGCGGCGCGCAGGCGGAACGTGTCAAGGGCCCGCGGCGGCCGCACGAGGAAGAAGTGGGTCGCGCTCTCGCGCAGCGTGAAGCCGCGTGCGGTCAAGCCCGCCTGCAGATCGCGTTTCCATGCGGCCAGCTGCGTGTGGGAATCCTGCACCCAGCACTGCACATCGGGCCGCGCCCAGGCCAGCAGCATGGTCTCGCCCTGCGCGGACAGCGGCCATGAGGGTGCCGCCGCATCCAGCGCCGCGCAGCAGGCCTGCACGCCGTAGGCCGCATGCGCGGGCGCGATCGCGTAGGCGCCGCGCACGCCAGTGAGGCCGAGCGCCTTGTTCGGCGAGTGCAGCACGAAAACCGCATCGCGCATCGCCGCTGTCCACGACGAGCTGCCACTCAGGCGCAGCGGCGCGTAGACCGCGTCGAGCACGGTCGGATAGTCCGCCAGCGCGACCGCGTCCGCGATGGCGGGCACGGTGTTCTCGCCGCAGGGGCTGCCGGGATCGGCGTGCCAGATGAGCGTTGCGGGTGCACCTTGCTCCTCGCCCTGCAGCAGCACGCGGCCCCAGGCGTGCGTGGCGTGCGCGTAGTCGCCGTAGGCGTGGCGCGGCACGCGCACGGCGCCGGGCCACAGGCGCCCCGTGACCGCGGTGATGCGCTGGATGAATTCGCTGGCGCTGGCGGCGATCAGCACGCGCGCAGGCGCGACGCCGTGCAGCGCCGCGAGTGCTGCGCGCACCGCCGTCGACGCCGGATCGGGGTAGCGCGTCGGGTCGGCCGCCTGCACCGCGGCAAGCGCCAGCGGCGCCGGGCCGGCGGCGTTGCTGCAGGTCGAGAAGTCCCAGCGCGCGACACCCTGCGCATCGGCACCTCCATGCACGCGTCTCATGCGGGGCCTCCGGACAGAGAGATCCGTACGAACGAGCTCAGCAGCGCGGCCAGCAGCGCGAGCCCGAAGGCACGCCACGCCGCATGACGACCCGTCGCCAAAGCCTGCGCGAGGGCCTGTGCCGACGGCGCCGGCGCAGTCGCGTTGAGTGTGTAGACGCCAGGCTTGCCGAGACGCACCCCCAGGCGCAGCGCCATCGCCGCCATCGGCCAGCCGCCGTTGGGCGAGGGCGTGAGCGCGGCCTCACGGCGCAGCGTCCGCCAATCCGTGCACGCAGGCCAGAGCAGCCAGGCCGAAAGTCGCGCGGGCAGCCAGGCCAGCAGGTCGTCGGCGCGTGCGGCGCACTTGCCGGCCCACTCCCAGGAATTGCGGTAACCCCACATCGCATCCAGCGTGTTCACCGCACGCCAGCCCCAGGCCCCCGGCAGCCCGGCGACGACGAACCAGAAGAGCGGCGCCACCAGCGAGTCGTTGAAGTTCTCGCCCAGGGTCTCGATCGCGGTCTCGCGCACGCCGGCTTCGTCGAGCGCGCGCACGTCGCGGCTGCACAGGCGCGCAAGCTGCGTACGTCCCGCGTCCAGGCTGCACGCAAGCGCGGTCTCGACCGCCGCGACCTCGTCGCGCAGCATGCGCCAGGAGAGTGCCGGCTTGAGCGCCAGCGCCAGCAGCGGCAGCGCCAGCCACCCCGGCGCCTGCGCGAGCAGCAGCTGGAGCCCCCACGCGAGCGCGATGACCATCGCGACGAGTCCGGCCCAGGCCAGGCTCCCTGCCCACAGCGCCCCGTGCGGCGGCAGCGCGCGCGCCGCGTGCCCGAGCGGTGCCGCCAGGCGGCCGAACCAGGCCACCGGATGCCAGGCGCTGCGCGGCTCGCCCAGGCGCGCATCGAGCACCCAGGCCAGCGCGATCGCGCCCGCAGCGAGCATCAATCCTCGATCCCCCGCTGCGCCGGCACACCCTGCTGGTGGTGGTGCTTGACGAGCGTCATCTCGGTCACGGTGTCGGCAAGCTCGATCAGCTCCTCTGGCGCATCGCGCCCGGTGAGCAGCACGTTCACACCCGGCGGGCGCTCGCGCAGGCAGGCGAGCACCGGCTCGAGCGCGATCCAGCCGTAGCGCAGCGGATAGGTGATCTCGTCCAGCACGACGAGGAAGTGCGCACCGGCGCGGATCGTCGCCTCGGCGCGCGCCCAGCCTTGCCGCGCAAGCTCGGCGCTGTGCTCGAGGTCGCGGCTCTTCCAGCTGAAGCCGTCGCCCAGGCCCTCGATCGGCACGCCCAGCTGCGCGAAGGCGCGGTGCTCGCCGAAGCGCGCCGAGGGCACCTTCATGAACTGGTAGACGTGCACCGCCTTGCCGCGGCCATGCGCGCGCAGCGCCAGGCCGAAGGCCGCGGTGCTCTTGCCCTTGCCGTGACCCGTGTGCACGATGACGAGGCCGCGGCGCTCACCCCGGGCCTTGGGGCTCTGCGGTGCGACGGGCGGGGCAACGATCTCCATCGGGCTCTCCCCTTCGCTTCGGCCGAGCGGACCCGTGCGTTCAGGCCGGATCCAGCAGCAGCGCCACCCGCGGCTGGCCGCGGCTGTCGGTCTCGATGCGGATGGCGCCGCCGAAGACGCGCACGAGGGCCGCCTGCAGCGCCGGGTCGCGCGGGCTGCCGCTGGCCTGCAGGCGGCCGCTGGCGAGCACGATGAGTTGATCGGCCTGCAGCGCAATCGGCAGGTCGTGCAGCACCGTGAGCACGGCGCGGCGCGGCCGTGCCTCGTGCGCCAGGCGGCGGAAGAGGCGCGCGAGCGTGACCTGGTGCGGCGCGTCCAGGTGCGTCGTCGGCTCGTCCAGCAGCAGCAGCGGTGCCTCGGTGGCCAGCACGCGCGCAAGCAGCACGCGCTGGCGCTCGCCGCCCGAGAGCTCGTGCAGGCGCCGGTGCTGCCAGGGCGAGCATTCGGTGAGCGCCATCGCCTGCTCGACCGCGGCGACATCGGCCGCCCCCGGCGTGCCGAGCAGACCCAGGTGCGCGATGCGGCCGAGCTCGACGGTCTCGCGCACCGTGAGCTCGCCGCTCACCTCGCCCTGCTGCGCAAGCCACGCCAGGCGCCGCGCGCGCTCGGGGGCCGGCAGCGCGTGCAGGTCCGGCCCATCGGCGGCGCCCAGCGTGACGCGGCCACCGGCCAGCGGCTGCAACGCCGCCAGCGCGCGCAGCAGCGTCGACTTGCCGGCGCCGTTGGGGCCGACGAGCGCCGTCCACCCCGGCCCGATGGCAAGGCTCACGTCCTGCAGCACCTCGCGCGCACCCAGGCGCACGCGCAGGTGCTCGGCGTGCAGGACGCTTGTGTGCGCGGTGAGCGTCATGAGCGCCCCATGCCGTGCTGCTTGAGCAGCCAGACGAGATAGCCGCCGCCCAGCACCGCGGTGACCACGCCCACCGGCAGTTCCTGCGGAGCGATCAGCGCGCGCGAGATCACGTCGGCCCACAGCAGCAGCGCTGCCCCCATCGCCGCGCTCGCGACCAGCAGCCAGCCGTGCGGCCCCGGCGCGCGGCGACGCACGAGGTGCGGCGCCACGAGCCCGACGAAGGCGACCAGCCCCGCCTGCGACACGGCCAGCGCCGTGGCGAGGCTCAGCATCAGCACGAGCACGAGACGGACGCGCGCGAGATCCAGCCCGAGGCTTGCGGCGCTGTCCTCGCCAAGCGTCAGCGCGTCCAGCGCGCGTGCCCAGCGCCGCGCCGCGGCCAGCAGCAGCACGAGGCCCGCGGCCATCAGCGCGATCGCGTTCCAGCCGAGGAAGCCGGTGCTGCCGAGCATGAAAGCCTGCTTGCCGCGCAGCGCGTCGGGCGAGACGACGGTGATGAGGTCGCTGATCGCGCCCAGCAGCACGCCGACGACGACGCCGGCCAGCAGCAGCCGCAGCGTCTGCACCGCGCCGCGCGCCAAAACGAGCGTGAGCATGACGCCGCCGAGCGCGCCGAGGAATGCGGCGCTGACCAGGCCCACGCGCTCGATCCAGGCCACGGTTGTCAAGCTGATGAAATGGCCCCCAAGGGCAGCCGCCGCGAGCACGAGCACCGCCCCGAGGCCCGCGCCTGCGGCGCTGCCCAGGAGATAGGGGTCGGCCAGCGGGTTGCGAAAGAGCCCCTGCGCGATCGCGCCCGAGAGGCCCAGCAGCGCGCCCACGAGCGCCGCGCCCAGGGTGCGCGGCAATCGGATCTGACCGATCAGGAGTGAGCCCGTCTGGCCCTGCAGGTCGGCCCAGAAGGCGCTGGGCGAGAACCCCGCCGGCCCGGTGACCAGTCCGGCGGCGATGCCCAGGAGGATGAGCAGGCCCAGCCACACGGCAAAGCGCCGACGCAGCGAGACCTGCGCCTGCGCGCTTGCCGGGCTGGAGACGAGCGCGGACGTGCTCATCGGCTGTCCTTGCCGGCGGACGAGCGTGGCGTGTGCGGCAGACGTTGCAGGCAGTCGACGAGCGCTTCGGCGGCCTCGCCCAGCCGCGGACCGGGACGGATCAGCATCTCGTAGCGCGGCGACTCGAAGCCGCAGAGCCAGCCGCTCTGCACCGCGGGGATCGCGCCCCAACCCGGCCGCTGCGCCAGCGACGCCAGTTCGCGCTGCACGCCCATCACGGCCTGAGGCTGCGCGCGCACGACGAACTCCGGATTGAGCTTGGGAAAGGGACCGAGTTCGGCCGGGACGATGTTGACGAGGCCCAGGCGCGCCAGCGTCTGGCCGACGAAGGAACTCGTCCCCGCCGCGTAAGGCCCGCCGCCGATCTCGAAGTACACGCGGGCGCCGTGCAGCGCCGCCGGGACACGCGCCGCGGCGGCGTCGAGCTCGCGCTCGACGCGCTCCCAGGCGCGCACGCCGACCTCCTCCTTGCCCAGCAGGCGCGCCACCAGGCGCAGCGTGCGTTGCACGTCGGCGTGCGTTTCGGAGCGAAAGCGCACGACGCGCAAACCCAGTGCCTGCAAGCGCTCCAGCGAGCGCGCCGAAAGCGAGCCCAGCACGAGGTCGGGCTGCAGCGCGGCAATCGCCTCGATCTGCGCGTCGTCCAGGCCGCCCAGGCGCGGCAGGCGCTCGATCTCCGGCGGCCAGTCCGAATAGCGGTCGACGCCGACCAGCTGCGACCCCGCGCCGATGACCCAGACCATCTCGGTCAGCGAGGGCAGCATCGAGACGATGCGCCTGGGTGGCGCGCTCAGCCGATGCTCGACGCCCAGGTCGTCACGCACGACGATCTCGCGCTGCGCGTACGCGAGCGAAGTCATCAGCAGCAGCAGCATCGCGAGCGCCAGTCGTGCAAGCCCCAGCGCCCGCGGTGCAGCAGGCATCGTCATCGGCATGGTCGTCATGGTCCGGGCTCGGTCTTCACCGTCAGCTCGCAGCCGGCCACCATCAGCGTCACGCGACCGCAGCGCGCGGCCACGGCCTGGTGCAATTCCCCGAGCGCGTCGACTGCTGCGCGCGCCTCGGGCGCCAAGGGCATGAGGCCAAGGCCGATCTCGTTGGACACGAGCACGATCGGGCTGCGGCTTTCCTTAAGCGCACGCAGCAAGGCCTCGCGCTCCTTGGCCCAGCACGGCGGCTTTCGCACGGGCTCGACCCCTGGCGGCAGCAGGCATTGCGTCGCCCAGAGGGTCAGGCAGTCGACCACCAGCAGGCGCTGCGGCGCCGCCAGGCGCAGCAGCGTGGCCCCGAGCGCGGCAGGCGCCTCCACCGTCTCGAGCGCAGGCACGCGCGCCGCGCGGTCGGCACGATGGCGGGCGATGCGCGCGGCCATCTCCGCATCGCCCGCCAGCGCCGTCGCCACGAGGCTCGCGCGGTGGGTGCCATCGGCGGCCAGCCAGCGCCGCGCACGCTCCTCGGCCGTGCGCGACTTGCCGCTGCGCGCGCCTCCGAGGATCAGCTCGTGCTGCAAGGACTGCACGGCGCAGGCCTCCCGCGCGTTCAGGCGGCGGTGACGCCGCCGGGTCGGGGCACCCGGTTCGAAAGCATCTGGCCGCGGCTCAAGGCAAAGTCCAGCGCAGCGAAACTTGCGCGTTGCGGCCCGGCGTCGTGTAGCCGTAGACACGCTCGTAAGCCTTGTCACCGAGGTTGTCGATGCGTGCATCGAGCACCCAGCCCGCGACAATCGATCGGCTCGCGTAGAGGCCCAGCAGCGCGTAACCGCCAAGCACGCGCGTGTTCGCCGCGTTGTCGTAGCGGCGGCCGACCGCCTGGACCTCGGTGCCCAGCGTCCAGCCGGCCCAGGTGGTCTCGGCGCCGAAGCTCGCCAGCCGGCGTGCGCGGCGGGCGAGGATCTTGTCGCTTGCGACGTCGCGCGGATCGTGCCAGTCCATCGATCCGCGCAGCGTCAGGCCCGATACGCGCGTGCGGCCGGAGAGCGTCACGCCCTTCAGCTGCGCACGGCCGATGTTCTCGTAGCAGCCGAAGGCGTCGGCGCAGGGGCCGGCGGCGCCGAAGTTGATCAGATTGCGCAACCGGTTGCGCCAGACGCCGAGGCTGAGCGTGTTCTCGCCGTCGGCCCAGCGAAGGCCGAGTTCGGCGTTGCGCCCGGTTTCGGGAACCAGGCCCGGGTTGCCGTAGGGGCTGAAGCGCTGGTAGATCGTGGGCACGCGAAACGAGCTCGCGACGGTCGCGTGCGCCCGCCAGTGCGGCGCGAAGGCCAGGCCCCAGGACAGGCTTCCGGTGCTCTTGCCGCCGAACTCGCTGTCGTCGTCGCGGCGCACTTGCGCCTGCAGCGACTGCGCCCCGAGGTCGGCGCGCCAGCCCAGGCCGAGCGCGTTCTGGTGCCGCTTGCCGCCGAAGCCCGCGTTGAAGGCATCGGGCGCGTTCTCCAGCTTGTCGTCGCGCCGCTCGAGCGTCGCCGTCAGCAGGTGCGCACCGACGCGCTGCTCGTGCTGCAGCAAGGCCGTGCCCAGCGTCGTCTCGGTCCGGTAGAAGCTCGGCTGCGTCTCGTAGGTCGAACGCGTGCGGCCGAGCTGCGCGCGGGTCGTGGCGGTCTCGCTCCAGCGTGCCTGCCATGACAGCCCGGTGACGGCAAGGCGGTGTTTCGACTCGTCGTCCTGACCGGGCATGAAGTCGTCGTAGGCGGAATCGAGCCGGCTTGCGAGCAGCGAGGCCTCGACACGCTGGCGTTCGTCGATGCGCACACCGGCGCGCGCCTGCAGCGAACTGCGCTTCCAGCCGTCGCGATCGGGGTTGTGGCCGACGACGGCGGCGGTGCGCGCGTCTTCGCCGTCGCTGCGGCCATGCGAAGCCGAGAGCGAATAGTCGAAACCGCCCGCGGCGCCGCTCAGACCCGCCTGCAACTGCCGCGTCGCGTAGGAGCCGAGCGTCAGCGCGGCACTGGCCTGCAGCGCCCACTGCCCACGCCGGGTGAAGAGCTGCACGACCCCGGCGACCGCATCGGAGCCGTAGATCGTCGCCGCCGGGCCGCGCACGACCTCGATGCGCTCGATCTGCTCGATCGGGATCTGCTCCCATGCCGCGCCGCCGGTCGATTGCGAATCGACGCGCACGCCGTCGATGTAGACCGCGGTGTGACGCGTCTCGCCGCCGCGGATGTAGACGCTGGTGGAGGCGCCGGGGCCGCCGTTGCGCACGAACTCGATGCCCGGCAGGCGCGCGAGCACCTCGGCGACGCTTTGTGCGCCGCTCTTCTCGATCTCGCTGCGGTCGACGACGGAGACGTCGGCGAGCACGCTCGAAATCGGCTGCGGGGTGCGGCTTGCGGTGACCACGATCTGCTCGGCCGCGCCTTGCGCAAGCGCCGAGCCCGCAGGCAGCAGGGCCAGGCTGCAGGCGATCGCAGCACCGAGGACGGAAGGGGAGGAATGCAGCGGGCGCAGCGAAGCGGCAGCCCTGCTGGCGCGCGCAGCGCGGACGCGTGAGGATGAAGGCATGACGTGAAACGCGAGAAGGCAGGCGTGCACGCACCGCTTCCCCGCGGCCGTACACCACACGGCGCACCGCCGCGCGGCACGCCACCTCGTTGGCCGGTATCCGGGCTGACGGAATCGACTCTCGACGCCTTCCCGGCACGCGCCGCGCGTACGCAGCAGCACCAGTGGCTTGTGTCGCGAGCCGGCAGGCCTTGTTCGAGACCTGCCATCCGCTTACCGTTGCGGGGGCAGCTCAGGTTGGGATGCAACCCGTGGCGGGCTGCCTCCTTCCTGATTCCCGTTGAACTGTCTCGGCCGAACGCCTCGACGAGCACCAACGCGGCGAATGATATCCGCGCTCGCGCCTCAGCCGTGCAGGATCGCCACGGTCTTCAGCGTGGTGAAGCTCTTCAGGCCTTCGAAGGCCTTCTCGCGCCCGTAGCCCGAGTGCTTCATGCCGCCGAAGGGCAGCTCGATGCCGCCGCCGGCGCCGTAGTTGTTGATGAAGACCTGGCCGGCCTCGATGCGGTGCGCCATACGCAGCGCGCGGCCGCCGTCGCGCGTCCAGACCGCGGCGGTGAGGCCGTAGGGCGTCGCGTTGGCCAGGTGCACCGCCTCGTCCTCGCCCTCGAAGGAGAAGGCCGCCAGCACCGGGCCGAAGACCTCGTCCTGCGCGACCTCGTGCGACAGCGGCAGGCCCGCCAGCAGCACCGGCGGGAAGTAGAAGCCGGTGGCCGGTGCATCGGGCAGCAGCTGCGCGCGCGCGACGATGCGCGCGCCGGCCTGCAGCGCCGATTCGAACTTGCCCTGCACGCGCGCGAGCTGGCGCGCGCTGATCAGCGGCCCGCAATCGGGTGCCGCGGCGCCGGGGCCGGTGCGCAAGGCCTTGAAGCGCGACGCGAGGCGCTCGAGCACTTCGTCGTGGATGCCGCGCTCGATCAGCACGCGGCTGCCGGCCGAGCAGGTCTGGCCGGCGTTCTGCACGATCGCGTTGACGACTACCGGCAGCGCAGCGTCGAGGTCGGCGTCGGCAAAGACGATCTGCGGCGCCTTGCCGCCGAGCTCGAGCGTCACCGGCACGTGGTTCACCGCGGCGGCCTGCGCCACCGCGGTGCCCGTCACCGTCGAGCCGGTGAAGCTCAGGTGGTTGATGCCCGGGTGCGCCGCAAGCGCAGCACCCGCTTCCGACCCCAGCCCGCAGACGACGTTCAGCGCGCCCGGCGGCACCCCGGCCTGCAAGGCGAGGGCCGAGATCACGAGCGGCGTCAGGCAGGCGTCCTCGGCCGGCTTGACGACGCAGGCATTGCCCGCGGCGAGCGCGCCGCCGACCGAGCGGCCGTAGATCTGCGCCGGATAGTTCCACGGGATGATGTGCGCGGTGACGCCGTGCGGCACGCGCAGCACCATCACCGTCGAGCCCGCGGCGTAGGGGATGGTTTCGCCGTGCAGCTTGTCGGCGGCACCGCCGTAGTACTCGAAGTAGCGCGCGCAAGCCGTGATGTCGACGCGCGCCTGCTGGATCGGCTTGCCGGTGTCGCGGCTCTCGAGCGCGGCGAGTTCGGCGTGATGCTCGGTGATCAGCGCCGAGAGGCGCGTGAGCACGCGCCCGCGCTCGGTCGCCGTCATGCGGCCCCAGGCGCCATGCAGCGCGGCGCGCGCGGCGTCGACCGCGGCGTCGACATCGGCCGCGGCGCTGCGCGGCAAGGTCGCGAAGACCGAGCCGTCGGCCGGGTCGACGACCTCGATCGAGAGACCCGTGGAGGCCGGCACCAGCCGGCCGTCGATCAGATTGGCGTATTCGGTGTGAGGTTCGCTCATCGCAGCGCTCGTCAAGGGAACGCTGCAGGATACGACCTAAAGCGCAAGATCGGCCTTCTTGCGTCGCCGCGCCGCAACCGCCGCCAGCGCCGCACCCGCGAGCAGCAGCGTTCCCGGCTCGGGGACGTCCGCGCCGGGCGGGTCGCCGGTGATCATGTCCTGGATGCCGCGGGCCTCGAGCGTCATCACGTAGCGGCTGTCCAGCGGCGCCGCGCCCGGCAGGGCGCCAAAGAAGCTGTTCAGGTAGCCCACGGTGCCGGCCTCGAGACCGCTCGCGCGGAAGGCGCCGCTGCCGATGTTCCAGCCGCTGTCGTAGCGGCTCTCCCAGATGCCGAGCTGGATCGCCGCGCCCATCAGCCCGTCGATCGGGTGCAGCCAGGCATAGGGATCGAGCGGACCTCCTGCGCTCAACACGCTGTTGACCGCGCCCAGGAACTGCAGCGTGCGCGCGGTGGCGCCGTCGAAGTTGATCGTGAAGTCGGCTTCCTGCCCCGGGCTGACCGTCTCGTAGAGGTCGTAGCAGTACATGAAGAGGTCATCGACGCCGTCGACGAAGGCCGACGCATCGATCCCGACGAGGTTCGACGCCGTGCCCTGGAAGCGCCCGGCGGCAACGGAGGCGCTCGCGCTCCCGCCGGCCAGCGTCGGATAGCTGATCGTGACCGCGTCGTAGCTGGGCGCAGGCGTGCCGTTGAAGATCGGGTTGTCGAACTTCACGTGCACCGAGGCGGCGCCTGCGACGCTGCAACCCAGGGCGATGCTTGCGGCGAGGGCAAGGCGGTGGAGCTTGTTCATGGTGGTGTCTCGGAACCGGTGCGGTCGCGGCGAAATGGATGATGGTCACGATGCTGCTTGACCGTCATCGGCGCGAAAACCCCGCGGCTCGGGGGACGCCATCCGCCTTGGTGCCGGCCCGTGAAGACCGACCGTGAATTCGTGCGCAAGCCGGCCGCAGGCGCCGGCTGCCACCCCCTCAACCGAGTGCCGCGATCACCTCGGGCGGGGCCTGCACCAGCTCGATCAGCACGCCTTCGCCGCCGATCGGGAACTGCTCGTTGCCCTTGGGGTGGATGAAGCAGATGTCGTGGCCGGCAGCGCCCTTGCGGATGCCGCCCGGGGCGAAGCGCACGCCTTGCGCCTCGAGCCAGGCCATCGCCTTCTGCAGGTCGTCGACCCACAGGCCGACGTGGTTGAGCGGCGTGGCGTGCACCGCGGGCTTCTTCTGCGGGTCCAGCGGCTGCATCAGGTCGACCTCGACCGCGTGCGGCCCCTGCCCCAGCGCGCACACGTCCTCGTCGACGTTCTCGCGCTCGCTCAGGAAGCTCGACTTGATCGTCAGGCCGAAGAGCTCGACCCACAGCGTGCGCAGGCGCTGCTTGTCGGGCCCGCCGATGGCGATCTGCTGGATGCCGAGGATGCGAAACGGCTTGTTCATGCGCGCTCCGTGGATGCTCACTCGAAGCTGACGATCGCCTGGTCGACCGCCAGGCTCTCGCCCTTCTTCGCCAGCACCTCCTTGACGACGCCGTCCTGCGCGGCGGTGAGGATGTTCTCCATCTTCATCGCCTCGATCACCGCCAGGCGCTGCCCGGCCTGCACGGCCTCGCCCGGCTGCACCGCGACGTCGACGAGCAGCCCCGGCATCGGCGAGAGCAGGAACTTGCTCATGTCCGCCGGCGGCTTGAAGGGCATCACGCGCAGCAGTTCGCTCGCGCGCGCGCTCATCACCATCGCCTCGATGCGCCGGCCGTCGTGCTCGATGCGGTACCACAGGCCGCCCCGCTCGACCTGCGCGGTGAACGGCCTGCCGTTGCAGGTGCCGGTGACGCGGATCGTGCCGAAGCTCCATTCCTTCACCAGCACATAGCGCTTGCCGTTGACGGTGACCGCCGTCTGGCCGTCGACCTCGACGTGCACCGGCACATGCTCGTGCTGACCGCCCTCGCCCTTGACGACGACGACGAAGTCCTTGCCGATGCGCACGTGGTGTCCGGCCATCTGCCCGCTGATGCCCGCGGCGCGGTCGCGGTAGCGCCGGTAGATGCCGGCCGCCAGCGCAACGAGGAAGTCCGGGTCGTCGTGCTGCACGTCCTCGGGGCGGAAGCCGTGCGCGTAATGCTTGGCGATGAAGCCGGTGTCGAAGTCGCCGGCAACGAAGGCCGGGTGCGCCAGCAGCGCCGCCTGGAACGGGATGTTGCTCGCGATGCCGCGGATCACGAAACCGTTGAGCGCGTCGCGCATGCGCCGGATCGCGTCCTTGCGGTCGGCGCCGTGCACGATGAGCTTGGCGATCATCGAGTCGTAGTAGACGGGAATCTCGCCGCCCTCGACGACGCCGGTGTCCACGCGCACGCCGCCGCCGGCAGGGACCGGCTGCGCCGCGTGCATCGTCTGCTCGGGCGGGCGAAAGCGCACCAGGCGCCCGGTCGAGGGCAGGAAGCCGCGCAGCGGATCCTCGGCGTTGATGCGGCACTCGATCGCCCAGCCGCGGCGGTGCACCTGCTCCTGCGTGAAGGACAGCTTCTCGCCCGCGGCCACGCGGATCATCTGCTCGACGAGGTCGATGCCGGTGATCGACTCGGTCACCGGGTGCTCGACCTGCAGCCGCGTGTTCATCTCGAGGAAGTAGAAGCTCTGGTCGCGGCCGACGACGAACTCGACCGTGCCGGCACTCTGGTAGTTCACCGCGCGCGCAAGCTGCACCGCCTGCTCGCCCATCGCGCGGCGCGTCGTCTCGCTGATGAAGGGCGAGGGCGCTTCTTCGAGCACCTTCTGGTGGCGGCGCTGGATCGAGCATTCGCGTTCCCAGAGGTAGACGAGGTTGCCGTGCGCGTCGCCCAGCACCTGGACCTCGATGTGCCGCGGGTTCTCGACGAACTTCTCGATGAAGACGCGGTCGTCGCCGAAGCTGTTGCGCGCCTCGTTGCGGCAGGAATCGAAGCCCTCGGCGGCCTCCTTGTCGTTGCCGGCCACGCGCAGGCCCTTGCCGCCACCGCCGGCGCTGGCCTTGATCATCACCGGGTAGCCGATGTCCCGCGCGATCTGCACCGCGTGCGCGGCGTCGGCGATGGCCTCGTTCCAGCCCGGGATCGTGTTGACCTTGGCGTCCTGCGCCAGCTTCTTCGACGCGATCTTGTCGCCCATCGCCGCGATGCTCGCGTGCTTGGGCCCGATGAAGACAATGCCCTCCTCCTCGACCCGGCGCGCGAAGTCCTCGTTCTCGGAGAGGAAGCCGTAGCCCGGGTGCACGGCCTGGGCACCGGTGGCCTTGCAGGCCTCGATGATCTTCTCTGCCACCAGGTAGCTCTCGCGGCTTGGAGGCGGGCCGATGAACACGGCCTCGTCGGCAAGCTGCACGTGCCGCGCGCCGGCGTCGGCCTCGGAGTAGACAGCGACGGTGGCGATGCCCATGCGGCGGGCGGTGAGGATCACGCGGCAGGCGATTTCGCCGCGGTTGGCGATCAGGATCTTGTCGAACATGGGTGGAACTCCGGGTGTTCATGCATGGGGTTCGTGTTGCGCGCCAACTGTTCGGGCCATGACCTCAAGGCACGGGACGCATCCCGGCCGCCTTGAGCGCGCCGAGGTCGAAACTCATCGTCGCCTCGCATCCGGCCGCTGCGCCCAGACGCTCGATCAGCGCATCGGCGAAGTCGGCGCCATCGTCGGCGAAACGTCTCACCGTCTGCGCGACCGCAGCGGCCTGGTCGATCACGAGCTCCTTGCTGCGCAGCAAAAGGTCGAGCACCGTGACGACCTGTGCACGACCCAGGCCATAGCTGCCCGAAAGCACCCAGACAAGCTCTGTCAGCGCCACGACCGAGACGAAACCTGGACGTTCGGCCGTCAGCGATTCGACCAGCCGAGTCGCACGCGGCGACTGACGCGGGTCGTCCTGCATCACGTAGCGCACGAGCACGTTGGTATCGAGGCCGATCATGTTTTCGGTTTCCAGCCTGGCGCTGCGGCCGCGCCACGCTCGGCGATCGTGCGGTTCATCTCCTCGATCGAAACGCTCCGAGATGGTTTTCCGAACAAGCCCTTGAGCTCGCGCACCGAACGCGTCGCGGCGACGATCTCGAAACGCCCCGGCTCGACCTGGATGAATTCCACGCGGTCACCGGCCTGAACGTTCAGGACGCGCCGGACCTCGGCGGGGATCGTGATCTGGCCCTTGCTCGTGAGGGTGGCAGTCGTCATGCGGAAAGCCTCGAAGAGGGGTCCGGGAATGTCCCGGGAGCGTTCAAGTTTGCCTTACTCTGTTGTAAGGAACAACACCCCTGCACAGGAGATCTCAGAGCGGCATGTTGCCGTGCTTGCGCCACGGGTTCTCGAGCTTCTTGTCCTTGAGCATCGCCAGGCTGCGGCAGATGCGCTTGCGCGTCTCGTGCGGCTGGATCACGTCGTCGATGAAGCCGCGCGCGCCGGCAACGAAGGGGTTGGCGAAGCGCGTCTTGTATTCGGCCTCGCGCCGCGCGAGCTTCTCCGGGTCGCCCTTGTCCTCGCGGAAGATGATCTCGACCGCGCCCTTGGCGCCCATCACCGCGATCTCGGCGTTCGGCCAGGCGAGGTTGACGTCTCCGCGCAGATGCTTGGAGCTCATCACGTCGTAGGCGCCGCCGTAGGCCTTGCGCGTGATCACCGTGACCTTGGGCACCGTGCACTCGGCGTAGGCGTAGAGCAGCTTGGCGCCGTGGGTGATGATCCCGCCGTACTCCTGGGCGGTGCCGGGCAGGAAGCCGGGCACGTCGACGAAGGTCAGGATCGGGATGTTGAAGGCGTCGCAGAAGCGCACGAAGCGCGCCGCCTTGATGCTGCTCTTGATGTCCAGGCAGCCGGCGAGCACGAGCGGGTTGTTGGCGACAATGCCCACGCTCTGCCCTTCCATGCGCCCAAGCCCGATCACGATGTTCTTCGCGTAGTCGGGCTGCAGCTCGAAGAAGTCGCCGTCGTCGACGACCTTGAGGATCAGCTCCTTGATGTCGTAGGGCTTGTTCGGGTTGGCCGGCACCAGCGTGTCGAGCGAGCGGTCCATGCGGTCGGCCGGGTCGTCGCTCGGGCGCAGCGGCGGCTTCTCGCGGTTGTTCAGCGGCAGGTAGTTGAAGAAGCGCCGCAGCATCAGGATCGCCTCGACGTCGTTCTCGAACGCGAGGTCGGCCACACCGCTCTTCGTGCTGTGCGTCGTCGCGCCGCCGAGCTCCTCGGCGCTGACCTCCTCGTGTGTCACCGTCTTCACGACCTCGGGGCCGGTCACGAACATGTAGGAGCTGTCCTTGACCATGAAGATGAAGTCGGTCATCGCCGGGCTGTAGACCGCGCCGCCCGCGCACGGCCCCATGATCAGGCTGATCTGCGGGATCACGCCGCTGGCGAGCACGTTGCGCTGGAAGACTTCGGCGTAGCCGCCGAGCGAGGCCACGCCCTCCTGGATGCGCGCGCCGCCCGAGTCGTTCAGGCCGATGACCGGCGCACCGACCTTGATCGCCTGGTCCATCACCTTGCAGATCTTCTCGGCGTGCGCCTCGGAGAGCGCGCCGCCGAAGACGGTGAAGTCCTGGCTGAAGACGAAGACGAGCCGCCCGTTGATCATGCCGTAGCCGGTGACGACGCCGTCGCCCGGGATCTTGTTGTCGGCCATGCCGAAGTCGGCGCAGCGGTGCTCGACGAACATGTCCCATTCCTCGAAGCTGCCCTCGTCGAGCAGCAGCTCGATGCGCTCGCGCGCGGTCAGCTTGCCCTTGGCGTGCTGCGCGGCTATGCGCTTCACCCCGCCACCCAGGCGGGCCGCGCGGCGCTTGGCATCGAGCTGCTCGATGATGTCGTGCATGGATTCTTCCTTCGTCAGTTCATCAGGTCCAAAAGCCGGCGTGCCGCCACCGAGGGGGCGACGCGGCCGGCCTGGACGTCGTCGGTCAGCCGCGGCAGTGCCTCGCTGACCGCGGAGTGCGCCTTGAAGCGCTCGTGCAAACCGGCCTCGATGCGCTCCCACATCCAGGCGCGATCCTGCGCGCGGCGGCGCGCCGCCTGCAGCCCGCGCGCGGCCTGATGCTCGCGAAAGCGCGTCACCGCGGCCCAGAACGCGTCCAGCCCCTTCGAGTGCAGGGCGCTCACCTGCAGCACTTCCGGCTGCCAGGCCTGGCCCTCCTCGGCCGCCTGCCCGCCGCGCGCGTGCGTGCCGAAGAAGCGCAGCGCGCTCGTGATCTGCACCCGCGCGCGCATCGCCGCGGCCTCGTCGAGGTCGGCCTTGTTGATCGCGATCAGGTCGGCAAGCTCCATCACGCCCTTCTTGATCGCCTGCAGGTCGTCGCCGGCATTGGGGAGCTGCAGCAGGCAGAAGCAATCGGTCATGCCGTGCACCGCGGTCTCGCTCTGGCCCACGCCCACCGTCTCGACGATGACGATGTCGTGTCCCGCGGCCTCGCAGACGATGATCGCCTCGCGCGTCTTGTCGGCGACACCGCCCAGCGTGCCGCCGCTCGGGCTCGGGCGGATGAAGGCGTTCGGATGGGACGCCAGGCGCTGCATGCGCGTCTTGTCGCCGAGGATCGATCCGCCCGACACCGTCGACGAGGGGTCGACCGCGAGCACCGCAACGCGATGTCCGCGCTCGACAAGGTACATGCCCAGCGCCTCGATGAAGGTACTCTTGCCCGCACCCGGCACGCCCGACAGACCAAGGCGGAACGCCCCGCCCGCGTGCGGCAGCAGCGCGTCGAGCAGCGCGTCGGCGCGCTCGCGATGATCGGCGCGCGTCGATTCGATCAGCGTGATCGCCTTGGCGAGCGCGCGGCGCTGCGCCGGGCCACAGCCGCCGACGATGGCCTGCAGCAAGGCCTCATCGGCAATCGGCAGGACGCTCACGGCAGGAGGCGGCAGATCCACGGCAGGACGTCGGCGCGGCCACGCAGCGCCATCAGCTCTGCGCCTTCCGAATCTGCTCGAGCACGTCCTTCGCGCACTCCGGGATCGGCGTGCCCGGGCCGTAGATGCCCTTGACGCCGGCGGCGTAGAGGAAGTCGTAGTCCTGCTGCGGGATCACGCCGCCGACGAAGACGATGATGTCCTCGCCGCCCTGGCGGCGCAGCTCGTCGATGATCGCCGGCACCAGCGTCTTGTGCCCGGCGGCCAGCGTGCTCACGCCGACCGCGTGCACGTCGTTCTCGATCGCCTGGCGCGCGCATTCCTCGGGCGTCTGGAAGAGCGCGCCGATGTCGACGTCGAAGCCGAGGTCGGCCAGGCCCGTGGCGACGACCTTGGCGCCGCGGTCGTGCCCGTCCTGGCCGAGCTTGGCGA
>JAIXKN010000076.1 GCA_026932425.1 Burkholderiales bacterium | reverse complement strand
CCAGCGACTGCACGGTGTTCGTGCCCTCGTAGATCATGTTGATGCGGCTGTCGCGGACGAACTGCTCCATGCCCCACTCGTGGATGTAGCCATGTCCGCCGTAGACCTGCATGCAGTGCGAGGTCGCGATGAAGCCGTTGTCGGTCAGGAAGGCCTTGACGATCGGGGTGAGCAGCGCCACCAGGTCGGCGGCATCGCGGCGCTCGTCCTCGTCGTCGGTCGCGAGCTCCTTGTCGATCAGCAGCGCGCAGTACATCGCCAGCGCCCGCCCGCCCTCGGCGTAGGCGCGCGCGGTGAGCAGCATCTTGCGCACGTCCGGGTGCACGATGATCGGGTCGGCCGGCTTGTCGGGTGCCTTCGGCCCCGAGAGCGCGCGCATCTGCAGGCGTTCGCGCGCGTAGCTGACGGCGTTCTGGTAGGCGACCTCGGCCAGGCCCAGGCTCTGGCAGCCCACGCCCAGGCGCGCGGCGTTCATCATCACGAACATCGCCTGCAGGCCCTTGTTGGGCTCGCCGACGAGCGTGGCCACCGCGCCGTCGAGGTTGAGCTGGCAGGTCGCACTGCCGTGGATGCCCATCTTGTGCTCGAGCGCGCCGCAGCTGATGCCATTGTGCGCGCCCAGGCTGCCGTCGGCGTTGACGAGGAACTTGGGCGCCACGAACAGGCTGATGCCCTTGCTGCCCGCGGGCGCGTCCGGCAGCCGTGCCAGGATCAGGTGCACGATGTTGGGCGCCATGTCATGGTCGCCGGCGCTGATGAAGATCTTCTCGCCGCTCAGCTTGTAGCTGCCGTCGGCCTGCGGCTCGGCCTTGGTGCGCAGCAGCCCGAGGTCGGTGCCGCAGTGCGGCTCGGTCAGGCACATCGTCGCCGTCCACTCGCCGCTGGTGAGCTTGGCGAGGTAGGTCTTCTTCTGCTCCTCGGTGCCGTGCGCATGCAGCGCCTCGTAGGCACCGTGCGAGAGGCCCGGGTACATCGTCCAGGCCTGGTTGGCCGAGTTGAGCATCTCGTAGAGGCACTGGTTGACGAGCACGGGCAGGCCCTGGCCACCGTACTCGGGGTCGCAGCTGAGCGCCGGCCAGCCGCCCTCGACGTACTTGGCGTAGGCCTCCTTGAAGCCCTTGGGCGTGCTCACCGCGCGCGTGGCCTTGTCGAGCGTGCAGCCTTCGAGGTCGCCGACGCCGTTGAGCGGAAAGAGCACCTCGGCGGCGAACTTGCCGGCCTCGGTGAGCACGGCGTCGATCGTCTCGGCGTCGACGTCGGCATGCCGGGGCAGCAGCTTCAGCTCGTCGACGGCGCCGAGCAACTCGTGCAGCACGAACTGCATGTCGCGCAGGGGCGGGGTGTAGGTGGGCATGGCAGGCCTCCGGGGAGTGGGTTGGGGAAGAACGGCAGGTCGCTGGATCAGGTCAGGGCGGTGCGGCGCTGGGACGGACAGGCTCAGCGCCGAGACCGCGCCGGCAAGGCCGTGGCGGTCGCTGGCGCACCGGCGCCGGCCGGCGGCACCTGGTACTCGCGCACCACGCGGGCAAAGGCGGTGCGGGCACGCTCGAGCGTGCCGGGCTGGCGCAGGAAGCGGGCATCGTGGTGCAGGGCCAGGATCAGGCCGTGGACCTCGAACAGCATCTGCGCCGGGTCGGTATCGGCACGCAGGTGGCCGACCTCGATCGCCGCGCGGATCGCGCGCTCGAGCGCCGCGTGCCAGGTGCGCACCATCTCGGCCAGCGCGTCGCGCACCGGCCCCGGGCGGTCGTCGAACTCGACCGCGCCGCTGATGTAGATGCAGCCCGAATCGATCTCGACCGAGACGCGGCGCACCCAGCGCTCGAAGAGCGCGAAGAGGCGCGGCAGCCCGCGCGGCTCGCGGATCGCCGGGAAGAAGACCTCTTCCTCGAAGCGCGCGTGGTACTCGCGGATCACCGAGATCTGCAGTTCCTCGCGCGAACCGAAGTGCGCGAAGACGCCGGACTTGCTCATGCCCGTGACTTCGGCCAGCGCGCCGATCGACAAACCTTCGAGCCCCATGTGCGAAGCCAGCGTCAGCGCGGCGTCCAGGATGGCCGCGCGCGTCTGCTGGCCCTTGTGCAGGCTGCGCGGCGGCGACGCGCTTGGGGCGGCAGGGGACGAGCGCTCCAGGTTCACGACAAGTCAAAAAAGACGAACGATCGTTCTATTTTGCATGCTCTTGACCGTCGCGGGGGAAAGGCGAATCGAAAAGCCTAGAGCGGCCCACCTAATCCCGGCGCTCGCGGCCCGGACGTGGCCTTGCGGCGCGCGTCGACACGCGCCCGGCGCTTGCGGTACGCTTGGTCGATGGACGTGCTGCAGCTCGATGTTTCCGGGCGGCCGCAGGCGTGGATCTCCGCGAAGGAAGCGGCCGTCCTCTACGCCAGCGACGAGGTGGCGTGGACGCTGGGCCGCGCCTGCCAGGTGCTGCGCGGCGGCATCCAGCGCGCCACCGGACGGCAGTCGATCATCGAACTGCACCCGATCGTCGCGGTGCGTGGCACCGTTCCGGCACGCGCGTGGCGGCAGAGCCCGGCGCTCACCAACGCCAAGCTCTTTGCGCGCGACCGCCACCTCTGCGCCTATTGCGGCTCGCTCTGCGCGGACGATGAACTCACCCGCGAACACATCGCCCCGGTTTCCCGCGGCGGGCAGGACAGCTGGATGAACTGCATCACCGCCTGCCGTGCCTGCAACGGCCGCAAAGGCAACCGCATGCCCGAGGAGGCGCGCATGAGCCTGCTCTACCTGCCCTACGTGCCCAGCCTGCACGAGGACATGATCCTGCGCGGGCGACGGATCCTCGCCGACCAGATGGAGTTCCTGCTCGCCAGCGTGCCGCGCAACAGCCGTCTGCACGGCTGAGCGCGACCGCCCTTGCGCGGATTCAAGCCTTCAGCAACTGCCTCAGCACGTAAGGCAGGATGCCGCCGTGGCGGTAGTAGTCGGCCTCGACCGGGGTGTCGATGCGCA
>JAIXKN010000035.1 GCA_026932425.1 Burkholderiales bacterium | reverse complement strand
CTGGTGCAGGAGCTGCGCGACTGGCGCAACAAGTGGGCGCACCAGGAGCCGTTCGCGAGCCGCGACGCCGAGCGCGCGATGGACTCGATGGTGCGGCTGCTCACCGCCGTGTCGGCCAAGGAGGCCGACGAGGTGGACCGCATGATGATGGAGCTGCGGCGCCTCACCATCGACGAGCAGGTGCGCGGCGAGAAGCGCAAGGCGGGCGGCTCGCTGATCGAGGCCGCGGCCACCGGCACGCTCAAGCCGTGGCGCGAAATCGTCACCCCGCACGCCGACGTGGCGAGCGGGCGCTACCAGCAGGCCGAGTTCGCGGCCGACCTGTGGCAGGTGCATCTGGGCGAAGGCAGCGACGAGTACCGCAAGCCGGCCGAGTTCTTTCGCCGCACCTTTCTCACCGAGAGCCTGAAGCGGCTGCTCGTCGGCGCCGTCGAGCGCCTCTCGGGCAAAGGCGGCGACCCGGTCGTGCAACTGCAGACCAATTTCGGCGGCGGCAAGACGCACTCGATGCTGGCGCTCTACCACCTGTTCGGCGGCAGCGCACCGGGGGACCTCGCCGGCGTGGACGCCGTGATGGCCGCTGCCGGCGTCACCAGGCTGCCGACCGCGCGGCGCGTGGTGCTGGTGGGCAACAAGATCTCGCCCGGCAATCCGGTCACGAAGAAGGACGGCACGGTGGTGCGCACGCTGTGGGGCGAGCTTGCCTGGCAGCTCGGCGGCAAGAAGGCGTATGCGCGCATCGCAAAGGACGACGAGAAGGCCACGAGTCCCGGCGACGTGCTGCGCGAGCTGCTCAAGGATCACGGGCCGTGCCTCGTCCTGATCGACGAGTGGGTCGCCTACGCGCGCCAGCTCCACGACCAGAACGACCTGCCGGCGGGCGGCTTCGAGACGCAGTTCACGTTTGCGCAGGCCTTGACGGAATCGGCCAAGCTCGCGGGCAACTGCCTGCTCGTGATCTCGCTGCCGGCGTCCGACACGGCGGGCTCGCCGCACACCCAGGCCGACGACGTGGAGGTGGGCGGCATCCGCGGACGCGAGGCGCTCGACCGCCTGCGCAACGTGGTGGGGCGCGTGGAGTCGTCGTGGCGGCCGGCGTCGGCCGAGGAAGGCTTCGAGATCGTGCGGCGGCGGCTCTTCGAGCCACTCGCCGGGCCCGACGCCTTCAAGCAACGCGACGTGACGGCACGCGCTTTCGCCGACCTGTACCGTGCCCAAGGCGCGGAGTTCCCGCCCGAGTGCAAGAGCGCGGACTACGAGAAGCGCATCCAGGCCGCGTTCCCGATCCACCCGGAGATCTTCGACCGGCTCTACGAGGACTGGTCCACGCTGGTCAAGTTCCAGCGCACGCGCGGCGTGCTGCGCCTGATGGCGGCCGTGATCCACAGCCTGTGGGAAAAGGGCGACCGCAACCCGCTGATCCTGCCTTCGACAATCCCCATCGACGACGCGCGGGTGCAGTTCGAACTCACGCGCTACCTCTCGGACAACTGGGTACCGATCATCGAGAAGGACGTGGACGGGCCGAGCTCGCTGCCGCTGAGAATCGACGGCGAGGTGCCCAACCTCGGCAAGCTGCACGCCACAAGGCGCGTCGCGCGCACGATCTACCTCGGCTCCGCGCCGACGGCGGCGGCCGCGCATCGCGGGCTCGAGGATCGGCGCGTGAAGCTCGGCTGCGTCATGCCGGGGGAATCGCCAGCGGTGTTCGGCGACGCGCTGCGGCGGCTGGCCGCGGCGGCGACCTATCTCTACCAGGATGGCCCGCGCGCCTGGTACGCGACGCAGCCCACCGTCACCAAGCTCGCCGAGGACCGGGCCGAGCAGTTGAAGCGCGACCCGGACAAGGTGGCTGCAGAGCTCGACGCGCGCGTGCGCGCCGACCTGAAGAAGCCGGGCGACTTCTCGCGCGTGCACCCGCTGCCGCGCTCGGGCGCGGACGTGCCGGACGATCTCGACGCGCGGCTGGTCGTGCTGCCGCCGGAGCACCCCTACAGCAAGGAAGACGGCAACGCTGCCGAGACGGCAGCACGCGCGATCCTGGAATCGCGCGGCAACACGCCGCGCCTGTACCGCAACACGCTCGTGTTCCTGGCGGCCGACAAGGTCCGGCTGCAGGACCTGGACGAAGCGCTGCGCAAGTACCTCGCGTGGGCGTCCATCCTGGCGGAGAAGGAAACCCTCGACCTGAGTCCGTTCCAGGTCCGGCAGGCCGAGACGCAGAAGCAGGCCGCGGACGCGGCCGTCACCGCGCGCCTGCCGGAAACCTATCAATGGGTGCTCGTTCCTGAGCAAAAGTCGCCGCAGGCGGCGGTCGAGTGGCACGCGCTGCGGCTCACCGGCTCCGATGCGCTCGCGGTGCGAGCGAGCAAGAAGCTCCGGAGCGAAGAGTTGTTCGTTGCGAGCCTCGGCTCCACCATCCTGCGCAAGCACCTGGACGAGGTGCCGCTGTGGCGGGGTGACCACGTACCGATTCGGCAGCTCGTCGAGGACTTCGCTCGCTACCTGTACCTGCCCCGGCTCGCAGGGCCGCAGGTGCTGGTGCAGGCGATGCGCGACGGCGTGGCGCTGCTGACCTGGCAGTCCGACACCTTTGCCTATGCCGAGAGCTTTGATGATTCGGGCGGACGGTATCGCGGCCTGCGCGGTGGGCAGGTCGTCGCGCTGGGCGCCGAGGACGCGGGACTGCTCGTCAAGCCCGACGTCGCGCGCCGCCAGCTCGACGCCGAGGTGCCGCCTGCGCCAGGCCCTGGCCCCGTACCGCCACCCGGACCGGGCCCGGGCGGAGACAGGCCAGGCGACTCGGAGCCAGTTGTACCGCCGCCGCGCTTGCCGCGCCGCTTCCACGGCACGGTGTCCCTCGATCCGGCGCGCGTCGGGCGCGATGCCGGGCGGATCGCGGAGGAAGTCATCGCGCACCTGGCTGGCCAGCCAGGCGCCGAGGTTTCGGTCACGCTCGAGATCGAGGTGCACCTGCCGGGCGGGGCCA
>JAIXKN010000063.1:12639-22340 GCA_026932425.1 Burkholderiales bacterium | reverse complement strand
GTGACCGTGCGAGGAGCCTCGTCTTGTCATCGCCATCATCCGATTCCGTCGCCGGCGCGGGCGGGAACGAAGCGCTCGAGCGCGAGCTGGCAGCGCTCTTCGTCGAGGCGCTGAACCTGGAGACGCCGGCCGAGGACCTCGACGTGACGGCGACGCTCTTCGGCGACGGCCTCGGCCTCGACTCGATCGACATCCTCGAGGTGGCGCTGGCGATCTCGCAGCGCTACGGCTTTCAGCTGCGCTCGGACGACGAGCACAACGTGCGCATCTTCCGCTCGATCCGAAGCCTTGCCGCACACGTCGCCCAACATCGGACCAAGTAGGAATGTCCGCCTGGGGCCCGCTCGCGGCCGGGGCTGGTCTCGCGGCCTACTCGCTGCTGTCGTGGGCCCTGATGGCGGTTGCGCCCTACGCGGCATGGACGGTCATCGCCCTTTTCGGTCCGCTGCTGGCCACGCTCGCGGTGAGCGGCATGCGGCAGCGGCACGCGCCGACGTTGACGGCCTGCGCCGCGCTTGCGTTGCTGCTGGTCTGGTTGTGGCATCGCGGCGGCGTCGATCTCAACCGCCTCTACGTGCTGCAGCACGCCGCGCTGCACGTGCTGCTGCTGTGGGCCTTCGCGTTCACGCTGCGCCCGGGCGCCACGCCCCTCGTCACCGCGCTGGCCGCGCGCATCCAGCGCAGTCCGCCCGACGCGGCGCTGGCCGCCTACACACGAAAAGTCACAGTGGTCTGGTCGATCTTCTTCGCCGTAATGATCGTGGTCTCCATGCTGCTCTATGCGTGGGGGCCCTGGGCCTGGTGGTCGTTCTTCGGCGCCGTGCTCACGCCGCTGGCGGCGGTGGTCGCATTCGCGATCGAGTTCGCCTGGCGGCGCTGGCGCCATCCGGAGTTCGAGCGCGCGTCGCTGCGGCAGGTGATGCAGGCCTGGCGTGAGCACGAAGCGAACGCGGGTGCCGTGCCGACCGCCGCCGGCGCGCAGGCCGGATCCGCGCAGGACACTCATTGGCCAAGCGTGAGATGAGCGAGAACCGTTTGCCCCTGCTTGCGGCGCGCGACGCGACCGCGCCGCTGGCCTGGCACGCGGGGCAGGCGATCAACGCCCGCCGCTACCTCGCGCAGGTGCATGCGCTGGCGCGCACGCTGCCGGCCGAGGGTCCGGCGGTCAACCTCTGCCAGGACCGCTACCGCTTCGCACTTGCGCTCGGCGCGGCGCTGATGCGCGGCCACTCGAGCCTGATGCCGCCCAACGCGCTGCCCGAGACGCTGCGGCGCCTGGGCGAGCTCGGCGCCGAGCCCTACGCCTTCGTCGATGACGACGCGGCCGATGCCGCAGGACTGCGGCGCGTCGTCGTGCAGCCGGATGCGCTCGAAGCCGTGGGCAACGCCGCTCGCGCGGGACGCGGCCCGGAAGGAACGCCGGAAGACGGCGCATCGGGCGCGATTGCGGAGATCGACGCGCAGCTCGAGGCGGTCTGCCTGCTGACCTCGGGTTCCACCGGCACGCCGCAGCCGCACCGCAAGCGCTGGGGGCCGCTGGTGGCCAACATCGCGGCCGAGGCCTCGCGGCTGGCCGAGCTGATGGACCGCCCGACGCTGCACGGCCTGACGATCGTCGCGACGGTCCCGCCGCAGCACAGCTACGGCTTCGAGTCCAGCGTGCTGCTGGCGCTGCTGGGCGGTGCGGCCTTCGACAGCGGGCGACCGTTCTACCCGGCCGACATCGCGGCGGCGCTGGCGCGCGTACCGCGCCCGCGCGCGCTGGTGACGACGCCGTTTCACCTGAAGACGCTGCTGGCCGCCGGCGTCGAGCTGCCGGTGGTCGATCTCGTGCTCTCGGCCACCGCGCCGCTGTCGCCGCAGCTCGCGGCGCAGGCGGAAGCGCGGCTGGGCGCGCGGCTCGTCGAGATCTACGGCTGCACCGAGGCGGGCCAGGTGGCCTCGCGCCGCACGACCGAGGGCGAGGTCTGGACCGCTCTCGGCGAGCTGCGGCTGTGGCGCGAGGCGCAGGCCGATGGCGGCGAGCGCTTCCTCGTCGCCGGCGGGCACGTCGTCGAGCCGACGCCGCTGGCCGACATCCTCGAGCTGCTCGACGATCGGCACTTCCGGCTGCTCGGCCGCAGCAACGACCTCGTCCACGTCGCCGGCAAGCGCAGTTCGCTCGCGCATCTGGACTTCCATCTCAACCGCGTGCCCGGTGTCGTCGATGGCGCGTTCTGGGTTCCCGACGAGGTCGTCGACGGCGTGGCGCGCACCGTCGCGTTCGTCGTCGCGCCGGGGATGAGCGCGCGCGAGGTGATCGCCGGGCTGCGCGAGCGGCTCGAGCCGGCGTTCATCCCGCGGCGCGTCGTGCTGCTGCCCGAGCTGCCGCGCGAGGCCACCGGCAAGATCACCTCGGCGACGCTGCGGCGGCTTGCGGCGCAGCATCTGGGCGCGCCGGCGCCGGGTGCGCGAGCGGCGCCGCAAGCCCGATCGGAGCTCGACCTTGCCGCTCGGCACGAGGCGGCCGATCCGATCGTCGAGATCGCCGCCGATCACCCGGCCTTCGACGGGCATTTCCCCGGGCAGCCCGTGCTGCCCGGCGTGGTGCTGCTGGGTCTCGTGCTGCAGGCGCTGGCACGCCGGCCCGAGCTGCAGACCCTGCTCGGCGGCACGCCGACGATCGAGCAGGTGAAGTTCACCGCACCGGTGCGCCCAGGGGCGCGCCTGCGTGTGCGCCTGGCCGCCGCCGGCAGCGGCGTGGCCTTCGAGCTCCACGAGGAGGCCTGCAGCGTTGCGCGCGGCAAGCTGATGCCGGGCTGAAAACCGAGGCCGAACGGAAAGCGGCGCGATGGCGCGGAACGAGAGCACGACCGCCGGCGGCGCGTCCTGGGACGCGCAGCACGAGCGCGGCAACCGCATGGCGCTGCGCGTGCTGGTCTGGATCGCGGTGCACCTGGGCCGGCGCGCGGCGCGGCTGCTGCTGCATCCGATCTGTCTGTACTTCATGCTCTTCGCGCCCGCGGCGCGGCGGCATTCGCAGCGCTACCTGCGACGGGCTCTGGGCCGCGAACCCGGCTGGGCCGACCGCTACCGGCACCTGCACGCCTTCGCCTCGGTCGCGCTCGACCGCGTGTTCCTCGCGCGCGGCGGCCTGCGCGACCTGGACGTGCGCGTGCACGGCGGCGACGAGGTCTATGCGGCACTCGCCTCCGGTCAGGGCGCGTTCATGATCGGCGCGCATTTCGGCAGCTTCGAGGCGCTGCACGCCGTCGGCAAGGGCGAGAAGCTGCAGGTCGCGATGGTGATGTACCCGGACAACGCGCGCATCGTCCAGGGGGTGCTGCAGGCGGTCGCGCCGGAGCTCGAGCTCGAGATCATCGCGATCGGCCGCCCGGGGTCGGCGCTCGCGATCCGCGACTGGCTGCAGCGCGGCGGCCTGGTCGGCATGCTGGGCGACCGGCTGCCGCCAGGCGGCACCGGCGGCGCCGGCGGACGGCAGGACACACACGAACTACCCTTCCTCGGCGCGCCGACGGTGTTCAGCGACGGCCCGCTGCGCCTGGCGCAGATGCTGCGGCGGCCGCTGCTGTTCATGGTCGGCATCTACCGGGGCGGCGACCGCTACGACGTGCACTTCGAACCGCTGGCTGACTTCAGCCTGGACGAGGGCGGGGATGCCGCGGCGCGCGAGCAGCGCCTGCGGCGCGCGCAGCAGGACTACGTCGCGCGCCTGGAGGCCCTGTGTCGCGAAGCGCCGTACAACTGGTTCAACTTCTACGACTTCTGGGGCGAGGATGAACGCGCGTGACCGGCGCCGGCTGCTGCTGGGCCTGCTCGCCGCTGCTGCCGGCCAGGCCCTGCCGGCACGCGCGCAGGGCTTCGACCTGCAGGCGCTGATGCAAGGCATGGCCGCGCGCAAGTCGGGCCAGGCCCGCTTCACCGAGGAGCGGATCGTCCACGGCGTCGAAGGTCCATTGACGTCGAGCGGGACGCTCGCCTTCACCGCACCGGATCGATTCGAGCGCCACACGCTGCACCCGGTGAAGGAATCGATGATCCTCGAAGGGCAGTCGCTGGTGCTGCGGCGCGGCGACCGCACGCGGCGCACCGAGCTGGATGCGATCCCGGAGCTGGGCGCGCTGATGGCCGCGCTGCGGGCCACACTCGGCGGTGATGCGGCGCAGCTGCAGAAGCACTTCCGTGCGACGCTCGCCGGCACCGAGAGCCGGTGGGTGCTGCGGCTGGTCCCGCTCGATGCCGGGCTGGCGCGCCAGCTCTCGCAGATCGAGATCGTCGGCCGCGCAAACGACCTGCACAGCATCGCGCTGCAGATGCAGGGCGGCGACCGTTCGCTGATGCTGATCGAACCGCTGGACTCCCCGAGCCGAGCGGCGCAATGACGGCCGGCCCGACGACGCGGCCGCGTTCGGTGCCGGTGCTGCTGATCTGGCTCGCCCTGGTGCTGCTGGCGGCGTTGCAGATCGCGCGCACCTCGTTCACGGCCGACCTCGGCGTCTTCCTTCCCGCCGCGCCCGATGCGCGGCAACGCCTGCTGATCGAGCAGATCCACAGCGGCGTGCCCGCGCGCACGCTGCTGTTGGCGATCGAAGGCGGCGACGCCGTGGCACGCGCGCAGGCTTCGCGCGAACTCGCTGCAGCGCTTCGCGCAAGCGGGCTCTTCGACCAGGTGAGCAACGGCGACCAGGAGGGCTTCGCGGGCTTTGGCCAGTGGCTGCTCGAGCACCGCTACCTGCTGAGCCCCGCGGTGAGGCCCGAGCGCTTCACCGCCGAAGGCCTGCGCGACGCCATCGCCGAAGCCACATCACTGCTGGGCACGCCTGCCGGTGAGGCGATCAAGCCGCTGCTGCCGCGCGACCCGAGCGGCGAGACGCAGCGCATCGCCGAGGCGCTGGTGCCGGCCCGCACGCCGCGCAGCGAGGCCGGCGTCTGGGTCGGACGGCAGCAGCCGCGGGCGGTGCTGATGGCAACGACCCATGCCGCCGGCGCCGACACCGACGCGCAGGCGGTGGCCATCGCCACGGCGCGCAAGGCCTTCGAGCCGGCGGCCGCACGCGGCCTTGCGCTGCGCATCAGCGGCGCGCCGCTGTTCTCGGTCGAGAGCCGTGCGCGCATCCAGAGCGAGGTGCAGCGTCTGGCGGTGGCGGGCACGGTGGTGATGAGCAGTCTGCTGTTGCTGGCCTTCGGTTCGATCAAGGCGTTCGCGGCCGCAGCGCTGCCGGTGGCCACCGGCGTGCTTGGGGGCATCGTTGCGGTGAGCCTGGGTTTTGGCAGCGTGCACGGGATGACGCTGGGCTTCGGGTCGGCGCTGATCGGAGAGTCGGTCGACTACGCGATCTACTACCTGATCCAGTCCCGCCGCGGCGCGGACGATCCCTCCGGCGCCGGTCGCGGCTGGCTGTCCTGGGTGCGCACGAGCTGGCCGACGGTGCGCCTGGGCCTGCTGACCTCGATCTGCGGATTCACGGCGCTGTTGTGGTCCGACTTCCCGGGCCTGGCGCAGCTCGGCGTGTTCTCCGTTGCGGGCCTGGTCACGGCGGCGCTGACGACGCGCTTCGTGCTGCCGGCGCTGCAGCCCGATGGTGCCGGTGGCAGCGCGCTCAGCCGCCGGCTCGGCATGACCGCGGTGTGGGCGATCCCGCGCCTGCCGCGGCTGCGCCTGCCAGTGCTCGCGCTCGCCGCTGTCGCGGCCCTGCTGCTGTGGCGAAGCGATGGTCTCTGGCGCGCCGATCTGGCATCGCTGAGCCCGGTGCCGCAGGAGCAGCTCGCGTTCGATGAGGCGCTGCGCGCCGATCTCGGCGTCGGCGAGGGCGGCACGCTCGTCGTCGTCCAGGGGCCGGACGTCGAGACAACACTGCAGCGCGCCGAGGCGGCGAGCGACAGGCTCGAGGAGCTCATCGACAACGGCACGATCGGGGGATTCGACAGTGTCACCAGATTGCTGCCGAGCCTGCGCACACAGCGCGCTCGTCAGGCTGCGCTGCCGCCGCCGACGCAGCTGCGCGCCGCGCTCGACGCGGCGACGCAGGGCGGGCCGCTGCCGGCCGCGCGACTTGCGCCCTTCCTGGACGAAGTCGAGGCGGCGCGGCATGCGGCATTGCTGACGCCGGCGAGCATTGCCGGCAGCGCGGTCGCGCCGACCGTCGACGCGCTGCTGCTGCGCCGCGCCGACGGCAGCGCAGCGGCGCTGCTGCCGGTGACGCCGGTGACGCGCAGCGGCATCGATGCCCGCGCGGTCGGGCAGGCGCTGCAGGGTGTGCCGCAGACGCAGGTGCTCGAGGTCGGCGACGAACTGCGCACGCTCTACGCGCGCTACCTGGGCGAGGCGCAGGCGCAGGCGCTGCTCGGGGCGCTCGCGGTCGTGCTGCTGATGGGGCTGTCGCTGCGCTCGCCGCGGCGGCTGCTCGCCGTCTGCCAGCCGCTGCTGCTGGCGGTGCTGCTGACGATGGGGGCGCTCGCGGCGCTGGGCATCCAGCTCGGCATCCTGCACCTGGTCGGGCTGCTGCTCGTCGTCGCCGTCGGGTCGAACTACGCGCTCTTCTTCGACATGCTGCACGAAAGCGGCGACGAGCGCGTCGACACGCTGGCCTCGCTGCTGCTGGCCAACATCACGACGGTGGCCTCGTTCGCGCTGATCTGGTCGTCGAAGCTGCCGGTGCTCTCGGCGATCGGCTCGGTCGTCGCGCCCGGCGCACTGCTGGCGCTGCTGCTCTCGGCGGTGTTCGCCCGCCGGCGCGTCGTGCTCGCGCCGGCGGACAATGCGCGGGCATGAACGGTTCGCTGCCGACCGCATCGCCCTCGCCGCTGGCCGAGCCGGCCGCGTGGCGCTGGCCGCCGCTCCTGAAGGCCAGCGCCGCGGTGCACGCTGGCGCAGCGCTGCTGGCGCTGACGCCCGGGGGCTGGCCCTGGGCCGCGGGCGCGGTGCTGGCCAACCACGCGCTGCTCACCGGCGCCGGCCTGTGGCCGCGCAGCCAGTGGCTCGGGCCGAACGTCACCCGGCTCCCGGCGGCCAGCGCGGCGCGCGGCGAGATCGCGATCACGATCGACGACGGCCCCGATCCGGAAGTGACGCCGGCGGTGCTCGACCTGCTGGACGCTGCCGGCGCGCGCGCGACCTTCTTCTGCATCGCGACGAGGGCGAGCGCGCACGCCGGCCTCGCGCGCGAGATCGTGGCTCGCGGCCACGACGTGCAGAACCACAGCCACGCGCACCGGCACCATTTTTCGCTGCTCGGTCCTCGCGGCTTCGCCGCCGAGATCGGGCACGCGCAGCAGGTGCTGGCCGACGTCACCGGCCGGCCTGCGCACTGCTTCCGTGCCCCGGCGGGCTTGCGCAACCCGATGCTCGACCCGGTGCTGCACCGGCTGAACCTGCACCTCGTGAGCTGGACACGCCGCGGCTTCGACACCCGCGATGCCGACCCGGCGCGCGTGCTGCGCAGGCTCACGAGCGGGCTGGCCGCCGGCGACATCCTGCTGCTGCACGACGGCAACGCCCGCCGGTGCGCCAGCGGCAAGCCGGTGATCCTCGAAGTGTTGCCCGCGCTGCTGCGGCGCTGCAACGAGGCAGGGCTGAAAGCGGTGACGCTCGAGCAGGTCCTGCCACCACGACACGCCGCCCCGCCACGCAGCCAGGGCTGAAACGGAGAGAATTCACGCGCATCCGCCGGTGCTGTCGCCTCTTGAATGTCGCATGAGTCAGAAACTGCTCGGAGATCCAGGCACCCCCCCGCAGGTCGCGCAGGCGGCGGGCGCACCGGCTGTCTGCGGCGCGGCGGTAGCTCAGGATCCGGATTCGTTGTGGCGTGCGCTGCGCGAGCGCGCCAGCGCGCGCTACCGCGCCGCCGGACGCTTCACCTGGCACTTTGCGCGCGGCAAGCTCCGGATGGACCCGGTGTTTCGGAGCATGCTCGAGCGCGGCGACCTCTCGGGCCGCCAGCGCGTGCTCGACCTCGGCTGCGGTCAGGCGCTGCTGGCCAGCCTGATGCAGGCCTGCACGGAAGTCGAAGGCGAGGGCCGATGGCCGGCGGCATGGCCGCGCGCACCACGGCCCACCCGATACACCGGGGTCGAGCTGATGCCGCGCGACGTCGCACGCGCGCAGCCGGCGCTGTCCGCGCTGGGCTTCGATGCCCGCGTCGTCTGCGCCGACATGCAGCAGGTCGAGCTGCCCGCATGCGACGTGGTCGTGATCCTCGACGTGCTGCACTACATCGGCTACGAGGCGCAGGCGGACCTGCTGGCACGGATCCGCACGGCCCTCACGCCGCATGGCCGGCTGCTGCTGCGCGTGGCCGACACCGACGACGTTCGCAATTTCGCGATCACGCGCTGGGTCGATCGCATCGTGACGGCGGTGCGCGGACATCGCGTGCCGCCGACCTGGTGCCGCAGCGTCACGCAGTGGAAGGAATTGCTGCAGGGCCTGGGCTTCACGGTCGAGGCCTTGCCGATGCACCGCGGCACTCCCTTTGCCAACGTGCTGCTCGTCGCCGATCGCGTTGACGGCAGCGCAGCCGGTTCCGCATGAAGCCGCTGGCCGTTTCCGACTACACGCTCGTGAGCGCGCTCGGCCACGGGCGCGAAGCGACGCTCGCCGCGCTGCGCGAAGGCCGCAGCGGCCTGCGCCAGCGCGACTTCGAGACCGCGGCGCTCGACACCCGGATCGGCGTCGTCGACGGTATCGAGGCGCTCGACTGGAGCGCCGGCTTGTCCGCCTACGACTGCCGCAACAACCGCCTGGCCGAGCTCGGGCTGCGCGCCGACGGCTTCGAGCACAGCGTCGCGCGCGCCCGCGAGCGCTACGGCGCGGCCCGCGTCGCGGTGTTCCTCGGCACCAGCACCTCGGGCATCCTGCAGACCGAGATCGCGTACCGTCATCGCGACCCGGCAACCGGCGCCCTTCCCGCCGACCTGCACTACGCGCAGACGCACAACACCTATTCGCTGGCGCGCTACGTGCGCGAGCGCTTCGCGCTGCAGGGCCCGGCGGCGGTGGTCAGCACGGCGTGCTCGTCCAGCGCCAAGGTCTTCGGCCAGGCGGCGCGCATGATCGAGCTCGGTCTCGTCGACGCCGCGGTCGTCGGCGGGGTCGACAGCCTGTGCCTGACGACGCTCTACGGCTTCACTTCGCTCGAGCTCGTGTCGAGCGACATCTGCCGCCCCTTCGATGCCGCGCGCAAGGGTCTGTCGATCGGCGAGGGCGCCGCGTTCGCCCTGCTGGAACGCGACGCGCCCGGGGTGCAGGCCTGGATGCTGGGCTGCGGCGAGAGCAGCGACGGCCATCACATGAGCAGCCCGCACCCGGAAGGCCTGGGCGCGGCGATCGCGATGCGCCAGGCGCTCGAGGACGCCGGTTGCCAGGCCGCCGAGATCGGCTACATCAACCTGCACGGGACCGGCACCCCGGGCAACGATGCCGCCGAGGCGCTGGCGGTGAACGCCGTCTTCGGTGCGGCCACGCCCTGCAGCAGCACCAAGGGCTACACCGGGCATACGCTCGGCGCGGCCGGCGGCGTCGAGGCGGCAATCGCGATGCTCGCGCTGCAGCACGGCCTTGCGCCTGCCGGCTTGAACGTGCGCGAGCTCGATCCGGCGCTGCAGGTCGGCTACCTGCTGCAGGCGCGCCACGCGCCGCTGCGTCGCGTGGCCAGCAACAGCTTCGGCTTTGGCGGCAGCAACTGCTGCCTGATCTTCGGGGC
>JAIXKN010000063.1:0-12539 GCA_026932425.1 Burkholderiales bacterium | reverse complement strand
TGGCCAGCAACAGCTTCGGCTTTGGCGGCAGCAACTGCTGCCTGATCTTCGGGGCGGCGCAATGAGCGCGGGCCTGATGCTCGGCGTGAAGGGCGTTGCCGTCTTCGGACCGGGGCTGCCCGATTGGCCCACGGCGGCCGCCCGGTTGCGCGAGCCGTCGCGCTGGACGCTCGCGCCGACCGTGGTGCCCGCACCGGCGGTGCTGCCGGCAACCGAGCGGCGCCGCGCGGGGCTTGCGGTGAAGCTCGCGGTGGCCGCCGCCGAAGCGGCCTGCGCCGACGCGGGCCTCTCTCCCGCGCAGCTCGCAAGCGTCTTCACCTCGTCGACCGGCGATCCGGTGAACTGCCACGCGATGTGCGAGGCGCTGGCCACGCCCGAGCGCGTCGTCTCGCCGACGCGCTTCACGAACTCGGTGCACAACGTCGCCGCGGGCACCTGGCACATCGCGACGCACGCGATGAGCGCGTCGACGAGCCTGGCCGCCTTCGACGCCAGCTTTGCCGCCGGGCTGCTCGAAGCCGCGGCGCAATGCGTATACGCGCGGGCGCCGGTGCTGCTCGTGGCCTGCGACGTCCCCTACCCCGAGCCCCTGCACGGCGTGCGTCCCCTGCCCGAGAGCTTCGCGCTCGCACTGGTGCTCGTGCCCCAGGGTGGTCGAGCGCTGTCGGTCACGCCGGCAGGCGATGCGCCGGTCACGCGCTGCGACGGCGAGGGCTTCGAGCGCCTACGCACCCAGATCCCCGCGGCCCGCGCGCTGCCGCTCTTGCAGGCGCTGGCGGGTGAGCGCGCGGCTTCGCTCGTGATCGAGGGGTTGCCGGGGCAGGCGCTCGCGATCGAGGTGGGTGCAGGATGAGCACGCTGCCCGCGAGCCCGGCCGAGATTGCGCGGCTGATCCCGCACCAGGGCCGGATGTGCCTGCTCGACGCGGTGCTCGAGTGCTCGCCCACGCGCATCTGCTGTCGCACACGCAGCCACCGCCAGGCTTCGCACCCGTTGGGGATCGAGGGAGAGCTGCCCTCGGTGGCCGCAATCGAATACGCGGCGCAGGCGATGGCGCTGCACGGCGCGCTCAATGCGCGCGAGGGCGTCGTCGGCCGACCCGGCTACATCGCCAGCGCACGCGGCGTGCGGCTGCACGTGCCGCGGCTCGATGCGGTTGCGGGCGAGCTGCGGATCGAGGCCGAGCACCTGGCCGGCGACGAGCGGCAGGTGGCCTACCGCTTCGCGGTGCAGGACGAAGCCGGCAAGGCGCTCGTCGACGGCCGCATCACGGTCGTGCTCGACACGCCGCTGGCCTCATGAACGACGACCGAAAAGGCGCTGTCCTCCTCTTGTTCGCGGCAGTCGCCACCGCGCGCCGCCGGAGGGCACGATGAACCGGCCGCTGTCGGGCAAGCGCGCGCTCGTCACCGGCGCCAGCGGCGCGATCGGCAGCGCGACCGCGACCCGGCTGGCCGCGCTCGGCGCGCAGCTGCTGCTGCACGGCAGCTCGCGTCCGGATGCGCTCGACGCGCTGGCCGTAACGATCCGCGCCGCCGGCGGCAGCGCCGAGGCGGTGTGCTTCGACCTCACCGACGACGACGCGGTGGCGCAAGGCACGGCAGCGATGCTCGAAGGCGGGCCGGTGCAGATCGTCGTCAACAACGCCGGCATCCACGACGATGCGGTGTTCCCTGGCATGCGACCCGAGCAGTGGCACCGCGTCATCGACGTCTCGCTCAACGGCTTCTTCCGCGTCACGCAGCCGCTGGTGCTGCCGATGCTGCGAACGCGCTGGGGCCGCATCGTCAACGTCTCGTCGGTGGCGGCGATCACCGGCAACCGCGGCCAGGTCAACTACGCCGCGGCCAAGGGCGCGCTGCACAGCGCGACCAAGGCGCTGTCGCTCGAGCTCGCGAGCCGCGGCGTCACCGTCAACGCGGTCGCACCGGGCATCATCGAGTCGCCGATGGCCGCGGTCTTCGACGCCGAGGCGATCAAGCGCCTCGTCCCGGTGCAGCGCGCCGGCCGCCCCGAGGAAGTCGCCGCACTCGTCGCCTTCCTCTGCGGACCCGAAGCCGGATACATCACCGGGCAGATCATCTCGGTCAACGGCGGCATGATCTGATGCGTGACATCCGCATCACTCGTGCTTCAAGGAGGATGAACTCGATGCACCCCCTCATGTCCTACGCCCGCTGCTGCGCGCTGGCACTGGCCGCCACGCTCGTGTTCGGCGGCGGCGTGCCTGCCGCGGCGTCGGTGGCGACGTCGTCGGCGATCTCGGAGAGCGTCGAACTCTCGATCAACACGATCTCGAATTCGGTCAAGCGTTCGAGCAACAGCTCGTCCGGAAACACGGTCGCCGAAGGCGACTACCGCGTGACCGGGCTTGCGCTGGTGACGCCCGAGCTGCACGAGGTGACGCTGCAGGCGGTCCCCGGCACCGGGGCGCAAGGCGAGCTGGTGCTGCACATGCCCGAGCGCGCGGTACATGCGGGCGGCATCGCGATCGGCGAACGGATCACCGCGCGGCAGCGCCCCTACGGCTACGAGCTTGCGCGCAGCGACACGCAGCAGGCCTTCTTCCTGCTGCTGGACGACCCCTGGTACAAGGAATTGCAGTCGGTCGTCGTGCGGATGTGACCGCGATGCAGGCACGCGTGCCGTCCGCGGGCACGGGGCGATCATCGGAGCGACCACCGGAGCAATCACCGGGGTGGCAGCGGGGCGCACGCGGTGCGGCACTGGCTGCGTTGCTGCTCTGCACCCTGCCCTCGCAAGCGGGCATCAGCGCCACCTCGACCGGCCTGTGCGCCGCCGATCGGCCGATGAGCGCCGCCGTGCAGGACCGACGGCTGCGACTGGCCGCGCGGGTCCGGCAAGAGCTCGAAGCCTCGGGGCGCACGGTGGCGCTCGTCGCACGCTCGGGCCTGGACCTCGAGCGCTTCGGCCAGCGCTATTCGCACGCCGGCGTGAGCCTGCGCGCAAGCCCCAACACGCGCTGGTCGGTGCGCCAGCTCTACTACGCGTGCGACGAGGGGCAGCCGCGGATCTTCGACCAGGGTCTGGCCGGCTTCCTGCTCGCCGCCGACGAGCAGCCCGAAGCACGCCTGACCCTGCTGCTGCTGCCGGCGCAGGCCTCGGCGGCGCTGGAAGCGGCGGCACTCGACCGCCGGCAGGCGCTGCAGCTGCTCGCCGCACGCTACAGCGCCAACGCCTATGCCTTCTCGACCCGCTACCAGAACTGCAACCAGTGGGTCGCCGAGCTGCTGGCGGCGGCCTGGGGCAGCTGGGACAACCGGGACAAGGAGGGCGAAGGGCGTGCGGCGCCGGCCGATGGCCCAGGCGATCCGCTGGACGCCACGGCAGCCCTGCTGCCGACCCGCGCACAGGCGCAGGACTGGCTGCGCGCACGCGGCTACGAGCCGCACCGGTTCGAGTCTTCGCCGTGGCTGTATCTGCTGTCGGCCTTCGTGCCGCTGCTGCACTTCGACGATCATCCCGAGGCGGATCGCGAAGCCGCGGTCTACCGCGTCAGCATGCCGGAGTCGGTCGAGGCCTTCGTGCACCGGCAGGTTCCCGGCACCGAGCGCGTCGAGTTCTGCCAGGACGAGCGTCGCATCGTCGTTCGCCGCGGCTGGGAGGCTCTGGACGCGGATTGCGAAGCCGCACCCGGCGACGAGGTCGTGCCGCTCGCCGATCGCGCGGCAGAGCAGTGAGCGGCCGCTCGCGCCGTTGCCGCGATTGCCGCAACCGAAGGGCCGTCGGCCTGGCGCCGCCGCTTTGGGCTGGAATCACGGCTGGAAGGGAGGACGCCGCGTCAGGCGGCGCAGCAGCAGCGGCGGCAGGCGCAGCACGAAGCCCAGCAGCAGCCGCACATGCATCGAGGTCAGCAGAAGGTTGTCGCGGCCATAGCGGAAGTGCGAGACCCCACCCTCCTCCGCAGTGAAGTAGCGGACCGGCGCATCGAGGTTGACCGGCTTGGTCCCGCGCCAGGCCAGACGCACGACGGCCTCGGTGTCGAAGTCCATGCGCCGCATCCAGCGGCTGCGCTGCATCACCTGCACGAGCCCGGCCACCGGGTAGACGCGAAAACCGAAGAGCGCGTCCCCGATCCCGGCGCCCAGCGTCTCCACATTCACCCACCAGTTGGAGATCTTTCGTCCGTGCACGCGCAGCAGCGGCGCGCTGGCATCGAACACCGGCCGCCCGAGCACCATCGTGTGCGGCTCGACCATCGACGCCTGCATGAAGGCCGGGATCAGCGAAGCCGGGTGCTGGCCGTCGGAATCCATCGTCAGCGCGTGCGTGTAGCCTGCGGCCTGCGCGTGCTGCAGGCCGTGCAGCACCGCCGCGCCCTTGCCCTGGTTCTTCGGCAGCACGAAGACGCGCAGGCCCGGATCCTCCTGCGCCATGCGCTGCAGCCCTTCGGCCGTGCCGTCGGTGCTGCCGTCGACGACGACCCACACCGGGCGCCACTGCGCGCGTGCCTCGCGCACGGTCTGGTAGACGCGAGGGCCCGTGTCGTAGCTCGGGATCAGCACCAGGTGCGTGCTGGAGGCGGCGGCTTCGCTCATCAGGATGAAGTCGGCGGCGGACGCTGGAGCCCGGCGACGAAATGCGCCTCGAGCACGGCGTCGAAACCCTTCGGGTCCGCAGGCGGCGACAGGCGCGGGCCCAGGCGCACGCTGAAGGCGATCGGCAGCGGCGGCAATCGCCACAACGGCCAGCCTTTGCCGAGATAGGGCGAGTCGGTCTCGATAAACACCACCTGCACCGGTGCATCGGAGAACCTGGAGATGAGCCCCACCGCCGAGTGGACCTTGTTGACCGGCGGGTGCGTGGTTCGCGTGCCCTCCGGGAAGAGCACGAGCTGGCCGCCCGCGCGCAGGTCCGCGACCGCCTTGCGCACCATGCCGTGCGTCGACGCGTTGTCGATGTAGCGAGCCAGCCGCGCCCCGGAGCCGAGAAAGGGATTGGCGAGCAGGCTGGCCTTCATGACGCAGGCGGCGCGCGGGAGCTTGGCCACAAGCAGCAGTGCATCGAGCAGGCTCGGGTGATTGGCGACCAGGATCAGGCCTCGTTCGTCGGCCAGCGGCGCGAGCGCGGCCGCGTCCATCTCGAGCAGGCCGCTGCCGCAGGCCACGCGCCAGAACCAGGCGTAGCCGCGCGAGATGCCCCGGCGCCCCACCTGCCGGCCGCGCTCCTCGTCCAGCAGCGGCATCAGCACCGCCGCGATCAGGTTCCAGCCGATCGAGATCAATCCGAGCAGCAACAGCAAGGCCTGCAGCGTCACCCAGGCCAGCGGCCGCATCCAGGATCGCGCGATCAGCGGCATTGCTGGCGACGGAGACTGCAGATCGGCCTCGGGTTCAGCGGAGCTCATCGCGATCGGGAACGAGACGACTGGATTGCCAGAGCACCCAGGATATGCCGACGCCGAAGCTCACGCTGCTCGTGCGCCGTGTCAGCGGGCTCTCGCGCAGGCGGCTCCCCGCCAGCGAGTCGGCGCGGAGGAAGGCGCCGATCCATCGGGAACCGTCGCGACGCGAGGCCGAGAGCGTGCCCTGCCAGCCCGCGGCACCGGCTCCGGCCCGGAAGTCCGGGCGCCACGCCGTCGCGTCGGCATCGCCGACATCGTAGTAGTAGCCGTTGAAGTCGCGACTTCCCCACATCCAGCCGAGTTGCGCGCCGAACTGCCAGGGACCGATCATTCGGTCCAGGTTGAGGTTCGGCATCGCCGTCCAGCCGATGTGCCGCGGATGCGACGAGATCGTGAACGCCGCCCGCAGCGGCAGGCGTGCCTCCAAGCGCCAGCCCGGCCCCTGGTCCAGGCGCCAGTTGAGGTTGGGGCCGAACTCGACCGTGCCGTCGAGCTTGCGCATGCCCTGCCGGATCGGTTCGTCCTCGCTGTCCGACGGCGGCGTCGCGTTGGCACTCAGGTCGAAGTGCAGCTTCTCCCGATCGATCAGCAGCAATCGCAGTCCGTCGCGGTCGGCCTTCAGAATCTCCCCGCGATAGACGGCATAGGGAATCGGCAACAGCCAGTTGCGCGAACGCTCTGCACCCCGGTAGTGCGGCAGCCGCAGCCCCGCCAGGCCCACGCCCAGCTCCCACAGCGGCCGCTCGGGCGCCGCAGCCACGGGCAGCGCGGCGAGCAGGCCCAGCAACCCGACCACGCCTTCGGTGAGTGTCGCTCGCAGTCGGCGCCCAGCGGTCGGCGGCACGACTCGAGCAGCGGTACAGGTGATCGTCATGGCTGCCGTCGTAGCCGCTGGAAATCGTGGCGATTATCGGCGGCACGCCCGGGTCCGCTCGACTGCCGCCCTGGCCCGGGCACCGGCCGATAATCGTCGTCATGGCCGCCCCACCGAAAGAAGACCCCAAGCCCAGCAACTTCCTGCGCACGATCATCGAGCGCGACCTCGCCCGCGGCACACACAGCGGCTGGCGCTTCGCCGGCAGCCCCGGCGACGGAACGCACCACGAGGCCGGCCCGATCGACCCGGCGCGGATCCGCACGCGCTTCCCGCCCGAGCCCAACGGCTATCTGCACATCGGGCACGCGAAGAGCATCTGCCTGAACTTCGGGCTTGCGCGCGACTACGGCGGCGTCTGCCACCTGCGCTTCGACGACACCAACCCCGAGAAGGAGGAGCAGGAGTACGTCGACGCGATCGTCGAGATGGTCCGGTGGCTCGGCTGGAGCTGGGAGGCCAACGGCATCAGCCACCTCTTCTTTGCCAGCGACTACTTCGACTTCATGTACCGCGCGGCCGAATACCTGGTGCAGACCGGCCACGCCTACGTCGACGAGCAGAGCGCCGACGCGATCCGCGCCACGCGCGGCGACTTCACGAGCCCGGGCACCGACAGCCCGTTCCGATCGCGTCCGCCCGAGGAGAGCCTTGCGCGCCTGCGCGAGATGCGCGACGGCCGGCATGCCGACGGCGCGATGGTGCTGCGCGCGAAGATCGACATGGCCTCGCCGAACATCAACCTGCGCGACCCGGCGCTCTACCGCATCAAGCGCGCGACGCACCACAACACCGGTGACCGCTGGTGCATCTACCCGATGTACAGCTTCGCGCACCCGATCGAGGACGCGCTCGAGCAGATCACGCACAGCATCTGCACGCTCGAATTCGAGGACCAGCGGCCCTTCTACGACTGGACGCTCGAGCGCATCGTGCCGATCCTGCGCGCGCCGCAGTTCGAGCGCGCCAAGGCGATCGTCGAGGAGACCGCCACGCAGGGCGTCGAGGCCGGCAAGGAGTTCGCGCTGCACTGCCACAACCACGCGCACAAGCTCTTCGCGAGCGAACCCGAGGCGCGCATGCGCGCGCTCTTCGCAAGCTGGGAGCACGACCGCAACAAGGTGCTGGACGACCTGCCCGCCTTCTTTGCGCTGCTGCGCGAGCACGCGGCGCAGTTCACGCCGCTGCTCGCGCACGCGCTCGAGGAGCGTCACCCGAACGTCTTCCATCTCCCGCACCAGCACGAGTTCGGGCGGCTGAACCTCACCAGCGTGATGACGAGCAAGCGCAAGCTCAAGGCGCTGGTCGACGAAGGCATCGTCAGCGGCTGGGACGACCCGCGCATGCCCACGCTCGCCGGCCTGCGCCGCCGCGGCTACACGCCGGCCTCGATCCGCAACATGGCCGAAGCCACGGGTGCGAGCAAGACCAACATCTGGATCGATTACAGCGTGCTCGAGGGCGCGCTGCGCGACGACCTCGAAGGGCAGGCCGCGCGCGCGATGGCGGTGCTCGATCCGCTGCCGCTCAGGCTCACGAACTGGGCCGAGGTCTTCGGCAGCGCCGCGCACCGCGAACCCTGCCAGGCGCCGGCACACCCGCAGCGCCCCGAGCTCGGCACGCGCCGTTTCGAGCTCGGGCCCGAGCTCTGGATCGAGCGCGAGGACTTCGCCGAAGTACCGCCCAAGGGCTTCTTCCGCCTCTTCCCCGGCAACAAGGTGCGGCTGAAGTACGGCGTCGTCGTCGAGTGCACGGGCTGCGAGAAGAACGCGGCCGGCGAGGTGAGCGCGGTGCTGGCGACCGTCGTCCCCGACACGAAGAGCGGCACGCCCGGCGCCGACGCGGTGAAGGTCAAGGGCACGATCACCTGGGTCGCGGCGCACGATGCGCTGCCGGCGGAACTGCGCCTTTTCGAGCGCCTGTTCGCGACCGACCAGCCCGAGGAAGGCGGGCGCGATTTCCGCGAGAACCTCAATCCGCACAGCCGTCGCGTGCAGCAGGGCTACGTCGAGCCCTCGCTGGCGGGCGTCGCCGCGGATACCCGGCTGCAGTTCGAGCGCCACGGCTACTTCGTCGCCGACCGCATCGACCATGCGCCGGGCAAGCCGGTGTTCAACCGCGTCACCGCGCTCAAGGACTCGCGCGGGCGCTGAACAAGGGGCTCGCTCGATGCTGACTGCGGCCGGGAGCCCCGCGGCCCACCAAGCGCGCAGCCGCATCGGGATGACCATGACCAGGGCGTCGGCGGGAGAGAGACGGAGGTTCGCGATGCGCAGGATCGTCTTGGCCCTGGCGTTGGGTCTGCAGATCGCGATGGTGTCTCCGGTGCCGGCCGCCCCGGCCACCGGCGAGGTTCGCGTGAGTTTCAAACCGGTCGAGGAGCTCAGCGACGTCGGCCGCGGCGCCGATCGCGAGCGCAACGTCAAGGCGATTGCGGCGGAGTTCGAGGCGCTGGCATCGAGACTTCCCAGCGGTCAGGTGCTGAACATCGAGGTGCTCGACGTCGACATGGCCGGCGAGCTGCGGCTGATGCACAGCGGCCAGGAACTGCGCGTGCTGCGAGGCGGCGCCGACTGGCCGCGCATCGAGCTGCGCTGGACGCTGAGCCGCGACGGCCGGACGCTGGCTTCCGGGCATGACCGGCTCGCCGACATGACCTACCTCGACACGCCGTTGCGCCCCGGGCAGACGGGCACGGCCGTCTACGAGGGGCGGATGATCGAAGGCTGGTTCGACGAGCGGGTGCTTCCCGCCGCCGCGCGTTGAACCCCTCGCCCGCGTCGGCGGCGTCGGCGCCAAACCCCGCGTCAGGGCAAGACCCAGCGCAGCCAGGCCACCACCACGGCCAGCGAGATCACTGTCGCCGGCACGCCGGTGCGCGCGTGGCGCCACCAGTCGATGACGATGCCGCGCTGACGGGCGGCGTCGACGACGATGATGTTGGCGATCGAGCCGACGATCAGCAGGTTGCCCGCGAGCGTGCTGACGAGTGCCAGCACCGTGCCGGCGCGCTGCGGGTCGGGCTCGGCGACCGCCGGCAGCAGCAGCATCACCGCCGGCACGTTGCTGACGAGGCTGGAGAGGCCCAGTGTCGCGGCGAAGAGCGTCGCCGTGTCGTGCAGGTCGACGCCGGCGGCCAGCAGCGCCTGCAAGCCCCGCGCCGCCAGGCCGCTCTCCTGCAGTGCATGGTTGACGACGAAGAGGCCCATGAAGAGCACGAGCAGCGGCCAGTCGACGAGGCCCAGCACGCGCGACGAGCTCAGGCGCTGGCTCAGCAGCAGGATGCCCGCGCCGACCAGCGCGGCGACGTCGTGCCGCCAGCCGGTGAAGAGGAAGATCAGCATCAGCGCGCCCGAGACCGCCAGGCCCTTGGCGGTCTGCCAGGCGTCGAAGGGCGTCGAGTCGCGCAGCGCCTCCTGCATCGACGCGGCTGCTGACGCGGCCTCGGCGCGAGCCTCGCCACAGCGCGCGCGCCACAGCGGCAGCGCCAGCAGCGCCCACAGCAGCAGCAGGCTTGCCAGCACCGGTGCGAGTGCATCGAGCGCGTAGCGCCCGAAAGGCAGCTGCAGCACCTGGCCGATCAGCATGTTCTGCGGGTTGCCGATCAGCGTCGCGGCCGAGCCGATGTTGCTCGCGCAGGCCAGCGCCAGCAGGTAGGGCACGGGGTCGACGCGGCGGCGCCAGCAGGTGTCGACCAGCACCGGCGCCATCGCCAGGCACACGATGTCGTTGGTGAAGACTGCCGAGAGCAGCGCCGCCACGCCGATCACCAACGCCAGCAGCAGTTCCGGCGGCCCGGGCAGGCGATCCAGGCTGCGCGTGACCGCGGCGTAGAAGCCGCCCAGGCGCATCTGCGCCGAAATCACCATGAAGGAGAACAGCAGCAGGATGGTCGGCAGATGGATGCCGCGCGCCGCCTCCTCGACCGTGAGCGCGCCGCCGCCGACGAGCGCGATCGCACCGAGCAGCGCCACGCCGCTGCGGTCGAGCTTCAGCCAGGGCAGGCCGCCGAGGATCATGCCCAGGTAGACGACGCCAAAGACGACGAGGACGAGCGCGTTCTGCGGGATTTCGGGCATCGTGGCGCGGCTTCGGGGATCGCGCGGCCGCGCAGGAAGCTGCGCCGCTTGCTGCGATGATCGCATCCCCGATCCACTTCCCTGAAGGCCTGACCGTGCCTCGACTGCGTTCCCTGCTGCCGCTGCTGGCCGCCCTGCCCCTGTCTCTTGCGCCGACCTCGCCTGCCCTTGCGCAGGGCGACCCGCTGAAGGCCGCTGCCGCCGAAGCCGGCGCCACCGTCAGCGCCAGCGGCCTCGTCTACCGTCCGCTGAAGGAAGGCAGCGGCCCCTCACCCTCGGGAACGGACACCGTGCGGGTGCACTACCGCGGCATCTTCCCGGACGGCAAGGAATTCGACAGCTCCTACTCGCGCGGCCAGCCGGCCGAGTTCCCGCTCAACCGCGTCATCAAGTGCTGGACCGAGGGCGTGCAGAAGATGAAGGTCGGCGGCAAGGCCAGGCTCACCTGCCCCGCCGCCATCGCCTACGGCGAGCGCGGCGCCGGCGGCGTGATCCCGCCCAACGCCACGCTGCAGTTCGAGGTCGAGCTGCTCGGGATCGCGGGCAAGTAGCCGGGCTGGCGGCTCAAGCCGCCGCCTGCCGCCCCAGCATCTTCTTGCCGATCAGCACCACGCCCAGCACGATCGCGCCGCCGACGAGTCCCACCAGCGCGTCGCCCAGCGCCGAGAGCAGCACCGCGCTCACGCCTTCCGCCGGCTGGATCAGCGCCTGGATGGCGTGGTGCAGCGGCGCGATGCCGTGCACGAGGATGCCGCCGCCGACGAGGAACATGGCCGCGGTGCCGAGCACCGAGAGCGCCTTCATCAGCCACGGCGCCAGCGCGAGGATGGCGCGGCCCAGCAGCCGCGACAGCGCGCCCGCGCGCCGGCTGAGCCACAGGCCGGCGTCGTCGAGCTTGACGATGCCGGCGACGAAGCCGTAGACGCCCACCGTCATCAGCAGCGCGATGCCGCTGAGCACCATCACCTGCGTCGCGAAGGCGGCACCGGCCACGGTGCCCAGGGTGATGGCGATGATCTCGGCCGAGAGCACGAAGTCGGTGCGCACGGCGCCCCTGATCTTCTCCTTCTCGAGCGCCTGCAGGTCAGGCGCGCCAGCGTCCGCGGCGGCACCGGACGGCTGCGGGACAGGCGCGTCTTCCTCCGCAGCTTCGTCATGCGCCGTCCCGCCGTGCAGGAAGCGGTGCGCCAGCTTCTCGACGCCTTCGAAGCACAGGAAGGCGCCGCCGATCATCAGCAGCGGCACCACGGCCATGGGGATGAAGGCGCTGATCAGCAGCGCCGCGGGCACCAGGATGGCCTTGTTGAGCAGCGAGCCCTTGGCCACCGCCAGCACGACCGGAATCTCGCGGCTGGCGATGACGCCGGCCACCTGCTGCGCGTTCAGCGCGAGATCGTCGCCGAGCACCCCGGAGGTCTTCTTGGCGGCGAGCTTGGAAAGCACCGCCACGTCGTCGAGGACGGAGGCGATGTCGTCGATGAGGGCGAGAAGGCTGCCGCCGGCCATGGGAGCTTCGAAGGGGTTGCGAGGGCGGCTATCGTCTCACGGCGCCCGCGGCGGCAGCGCGCGATGACCGGGCGCGAGCCCGATCTGAACGCCGTCGCCCGCATCGCTACCGACGACGACGAACCCCGTCCCGCCTGACCGCCGCGGCCACAGGCTGGTGTAGGGTCGCGGCCCATGAACCTTGCCCAGGCCCTGACCCCGCGCGCTTTCCTCACCTTGCTGCTGATCGCGACCATGTTCGCGGCCAACCACGTCGCGGCGCGCTTTGCCTTCAACGACGGCGTCGACGTCGCCACCGCGGTGATGGTGCGCAGCAGCGTGACGGCCATCGTTGCCGCCACGCTGGTGTGGAGCCAGCGCGCGCTCTGGCAGATGCAGCCACGCGAGCGCAAGGTACTGGCCGGCGTCTCGCTGCTGCTGGCGATGCAGAGCCTGGCGCTCTACTCGGCGGTGGCGCGGCTGCCGGTGGCGCTGGCGCTGCTCGCCTTCAACATGTGGCCGATGTTCACCGCGGTCTGGGCGGCGCTGCTGTACCGGCAGCGGCCGACACGGCGCATCGTGCTCGCCACGCCGGTGCTGCTGTTCGGCCTCGCGCTCGCGCTCGACGCCTTCGGTGCGGCCTCGGGCCTGGGCGCGCAGGCGCAGTGGGGGCGCATCGGCGCCGGCGTCGCCTTCGCGATCGGCGGTGCCGCGGCGTTTGCGCTGATGATGGTGG
>JAIXKN010000056.1 GCA_026932425.1 Burkholderiales bacterium | reverse complement strand
GGCTGCCGCGCGTGGCCACGCGCCACAGCACGCAGCAGACGGTGATCGTGCCGCCGGCGCGCACACGCTACCTGGCCGAGATCGCCGACACCGTGCGCGGCTACAAGCAGCGCGCGCGCGCGCAGGCGCGGATCGCGCGCGAGCTGCAGCAGTTGAACGAGAGCGCGCGCATGTTGCACGAGGCCGATGCCAGCCGCAACGGCGCGCGCAACACCGTGCTCGAACTCGCCAAGGGACGCGAGGAGCGGCTCGAGCCCGCGTCGCGCAAGCTGCTCGCGATGTGGCCCGACATGCTCAAGGCCTACGCCGGCGACGAGTACGTCGTGAAGATCCGCGACAAGGAGATCCGCACCGGCCTCACGCACACGACGCTCTCGGGCAACAAGATCCGCAAGGTCGCGCTGCCGCGCTACGAGGACCACGGCGAGCTGCTGCAGTGGCTGCTGCTCGAGAACGTTCCCGGAAGCTTCCCCTTCACCGCGGGCGTGTTCGCGTTCAAGCGCGAGAACGAGGATCCGACGCGCATGTTCGCCGGCGAGGGCGACGCCTTCCGCACCAACCGGCGCTTCAAGCTGGTCAGCGAAGGGATGCCGGCCAAGCGCCTGTCCACGGCCTTCGACTCGGTCACGCTCTACGGCAACGACCCGGCGCCGCGCCCCGACATCTACGGCAAGGTCGGCAACTCGGGCGTCTCGATCGCGACGCTCGACGACCTCGAGGTGCTGTATTCGGGTTTCGACCTGTGCAACCCGAGCACCTCGGTCAGCATGACGATCAACGGCCCGGCGCCGACGATCCTCGCGATGTTCATGAACGCGGCGATCGACCAGCAGCAGGAGAAGTTCAAGTCCGACAACGGCCGCGAGCCGACCGACGACGAGGCCGCGAAGATCCGCGCCTGGACGCTGGCCAACGTGCGCGGCACCGTGCAGGCCGACATCCTGAAGGAGGACCAGGGCCAGAACACCTGCCTGTTCTCGACCGAGTTCAGCCTCAAGGTGATGGGCGACATCGCCGAGTACTTCGTGCACCACGACGTGCGCAACTTCTACTCGGTGTCGATCAGCGGCTACCACATCGCCGAGGCGGGCGCGAACCCGATCAGCCAGCTCGCGTTCACGCTGTCCAACGGCTTCACCTTCGTGGAGGCCTATCTCGCGCGCGGCATGCACATCGACGACTTCGCGCCCAACCTGAGCTTCTTCTTCAGCAACGGCATGGACCCGGAGTACACGGTGATGGGCCGCGTGGCGCGCCGCATCTGGGCGGTGGCGATGCGCGAGCGCTACGGCGCCAACGAGCGCAGCCAGAAACTGAAGTACCACTGCCAGACCAGCGGGCGCAGCCTGCACGCGCAGGAGATCGCGTTCAACGACATCCGCACCACGCTGCAGGCGCTGATCGCCACCTACGACAACGCCAACAGCCTGCACACCAACGCCTACGACGAGGCGATCACCACGCCCACCGAGGAGAGCGTGCGCCGCGCGATGGCGATCCAGCTGGTCATCAACCGCGAGTGGGGCCTGGCGAAGAACGAGAACCCGAACCAGGGCAGCTTCATCATCGACGAGCTGACCGAACTGGTCGAGGAGGCGGTGCTCACCGAATTCGAGCGCATCACCGAGCGCGGCGGCGTGCTCGGCGCGATGGAGACCGGCTACCAGCGCAGCCGCATCCAGGAGGAGAGCCTGCACTACGAGCAGCTCAAGCACAGCGGCGAGTACCCGATCATCGGTGTCAACACCTTCCGCAACCCGCACGGCGACCCGGTGCCCGAGCACATCGAGCTCGCGCGCAGCACCGAGGAGGAAAAGCAGAGCCAGCTGCAGCGCCTGGCCGACTTCCACGCTCGCCACGCGGGCGAGGCGCCGGCGATGCTGCAGCGCCTGCAGCAGGCGGTGATCGATCACCGCAACGTCTTCGAGGTGCTGATGGACGCGGTGCGCTGCTGCAGCCTCGGGCAGATCACGAACGCGCTCTTCGAGGTCGGCGGCCAGTACCGGCGCAGCATGTAGTTCCGCAGGCCCCGCGTACCGTAAGCCTGGGCTTCGCTGCCCCTGGACCCGGGTGCGAGGTTGACCGGCGTGGGTTGACCGGCGTCAGGCAGGCGCAACCGCGCTGCTCTACCCTACAGGGTATCCACAATCCTTTCGCAACGACCATGAGCCAAGGCCGCTACCCCGCCCTCACGCAGACGATCACGCAGACGCTGGCACCCTTTCGCAAGAGCCAGTCGGCGACGATGCAGGGCTTCAACGCGATGGCCGGCAGCGCGATGGCCGAAGGCGCGATCAGCGAGAAGCACAAGGAGCTGATCGCGCTGGGCATCAGCGTCAGCCAGCGCTGCGCCGGTTGCATCGGCTACCACGTCAAGGCGCTGCGCCGCCTGGGCGCAACGCAGGCCGAATTCGAGGAGGCGCTGGGCGTGGCCGTCTACATGGGCGGCGGACCGGCGCTGATGTACGCAGCCGAAGCGCTGCAGGCCTGGAACGAATTCGCGCCGCCGGCCGCGCCCTGAGCGAAAACTTGACGCCGCGCAGCGGCAATAGCGCGCGCACGCCCTCGCCCGGCTTCGTCGTCAGGATTCAGCAGGGCGGAGGCGCCCAGTCGACGAGCAGGTCGCGGGGCATGCGCACCGGCGCGGGCAGCGGCTCGGCGGGATCACGGGTGCCGGTGATGATCCAGCACGCGAGCTGTTCGCCCTCGTGGCAGAAGGCGCGACGGACGATCTCGCTGCGCGCTGCCTTGCCGCCGAGCACCTTCGAGCCGAAGCCCTGCAGCTGCAGCGCGTGCAGCACGTTCATCAGCGCCGCGCCCGCGGTCAGCCACTGCTCGTAGGGAGGGACGTCGGCGACGTCGTCGCGGATGCGCACGACCATCGCCAGCAGCCCAGGCCCGGTGTGTGCCCTCTCGCGCGCCATCGCGATGCCCTTCGCGTCCCGCCCCGCGGCCTGCGCCGCGCACGCGAACAGCTCGGCAAGAGCTGCACGTTCGTCGTTGCCGACATGGACGAAGCGCACCGGCCGAAGCCCCTCGTGATCCGGCGCCGCCAGTGCCGCCTCGGCTGCGCGCTGCAGGACTTCGGGCGTGGGCGCCGGCGGCCGCAACGCACGCGCGTCGACCGAGCGCCGCGCGCGCAGGACAGCGAGCAGGGCCAGCGGGTCGGGATCCATGCGGACTCCCGGATCGCCGGACAGAATGACGAAGTGCGGACTCCTCCGGACCGAATTCTCA
>JAIXKN010000095.1 GCA_026932425.1 Burkholderiales bacterium | reverse complement strand
CGCCGCCGGTGGCCGCCGACTTCAGGTAGGTGAAGCCGAGCCGGTCGCGCAGCGCGCGAAAGAGGATGAAGTCCGCCAGCTTCGAGCGCCGGCGCTGGTCGAGGGCGGCAAGCCCCAGCTTCATGCCCCACTCGAACATCTTCTGCTTGAACGGAGTCGCATCCATGATGCGTGCGCGCACGTCGGCCGCGATCTGCTCCCACACGCGGGGCGCCAGCAGCACGAAGGTCGGCCCGATCTCGCGCAGGTCGGCCATCTGCGTCTCGGGCTCCTCGACGAAGTTCACCGTAATGCGCGAGATCAGCGCCTGCGCCACCGCGTAGACCTGCTCCATGATCCACGGCAGCGGCAGCATCGACACGTAGTTGTCGGTGGGCAGCTTCGGGTCGGCGCGCAGGTAGGACAGGCAGTGGGCGAGGAAGGGCCCCGCCTGCAGCATGGCCAGCTTGGGATTGGAGACGGTACCCGAGGTGGTGCACAGCACCGCGACATCCTCGCCCTTGCCCAGCGCCACCTCGGCTGCGAAGCGGCCCGGATCGGCGGCCTCGACCTTGGCTGCCAGCGCCTTGAGTTCCTCCCAGCTCATCAGCCTGGGGTCGTCGTACTTGCGCATGCCGCGCGGGTCGAAGTAGATGATCCGCTCGATCGGCGTCGACGCGGTTTCGGCAACCTCGAGCAGCTTGTCGACCTGCTCCTCGTCCTCGGCCAGCACGATGCGCACCTGTGCGTAGTCGAGCAGGTAGCCGACCTCCTGGTTCAGCGCGTCGTGGTAGATGCCCAGCGTCATGCAGCCGATCGCGTGCGCCGCGATCTCGCCCCAGAGCATCTCGGGCCGGTTCTTGCCGATGAGGCTCACCGTCTCGCCGCGCCGCACGCCCAGCCCGTGCAGGCCGAGCGCGATCTCCTTCACCCGGGCCAGGTAGTCCGACCAGGTGAACTCGTTCCAGATGCCGAATTCCTTCTCGCGCAGCGCCACTTCCCCGGGCCAGTGCGTCGCGTTGTGCACCAGCAGCTTCGGGAAGGTGTCGTGCACGGCGACGTCGCCATACTCGGGCTGCATTCAGGCCGCTCCCGCTTCGTCTTCGACACCCAGGTAGGCACTCTTGACGTGCTCGTTGGCCATGATCTCGTGCGGCAGACCGTCGGCGATGACGCGTCCGAAGTCGAGCACCATCACGCGATGCGAGATGTCCATGACGACGCCCATGTCGTGCTCGATCATGATCACCGTCATGCCCCATTCCTCGTTGAGGTCGACGATGTAGCGCGCCATGTCCTCTTTTTCCTCGAGGTTCATGCCGGCCATCGGCTCGTCGAGCAGGATCAGGTCGGGCTTGACCGCGATCGCCCGGGCAAGCTCGACGCGCTTGCGCAGGCCGTAGGAGAGCGTGCCGGCCACCGCCTTGCGGATGTGGCTGATCTCGAGGAAGTCGATGATGTCCTCGACGTGGCGCCGGTGCTCGAGCTCCTCCTTCTGCGCGCCGCCCAGCCAATAGAGCGAACCGCCGAGAAAATTGTTCTTCAGCAGGTGATGACGCCCGACCATGATGTTGTCGAGCACCGTCATGTGGCTGAACAGCGCCAGGTTCTGGAAGGTGCGCCCGAGACCCAGCGCCGCGCGCTGGTTGGGCGTCAGGCGGGTGATGTCACGGCCCTTGAAGAACACCTGTCCGGCGGTGGGCGTGTAGCGGCCCGAGATGCAGTTGAGCATCGAGGTCTTGCCCGCGCCGTTCGGGCCGATGATCGAGAACAGCTCGCCCGTGCGCACGTGAAAGTTCACGTCGCTCAACGCCCTCACGCCGCCGAACTGCAGCGAGATGGTTCTTGCCTCGAAAATCGGTGTTTCCTGGCCCTGCAACTCAAGCCTCCCAGGGCCGCCGCTGCAGGCCCCGCATCGCGCGCGCACCGGATGACCGGTAGCGCCGCTGCGCAGAAAGTCTAGGGCGACGTGCAGGATGCAGTTGTCATCCGTCCGACAATCCAAGGGAAAACGAGAGCATCACGCTGCAGGGCACCCCCGGCAGGCTTTGGATGTCGAGGCTTCACACGAGGCCTCGAGCGCGCTCGACCAAGTCATGCGCCTGGCCGGGCGCATCGGTCACGCCTCGCCGGGCATGTAGGCCTTCACCCGGCGCAGCGTGTTGCGGTCGGTGTGGTGCATTTCCTTGCCGCCCATGGCCTTGAGCTTGAGCACCAGGTCGGAGCTGTAGCTCATGCTGCCGTCGTCGTTGAAGCTGAAGCTCGTCGCGAACTCCTTCAACTCGGCGTTGTCGAGCAGATAGGGGTTCTGCAGGATGCCGTAGGTCGCTGAGCCGGGGGTCGCCTTGAAGTGGATCACCTTGTCGCGCGGCTTGGCGGTGGCGCCCTGCAGGCAGGCGATGCCGCGACCGAAGACGACCGCGCGCATGACCTGGCCGGTGGCCTTCTCCCACAGCAGGTAGCCGACCTCGTCGTGGAAGGGGATCATCGCCTCCTCGCCGTGGCGCCAGGCGGTCATCTTGTAGCTCAGGCCTTCGAGCGACTGGCGGCCGTTCTCCTGCTTCGGAATCGGGCGGAACCAGGCGCGCTCGTAGTAGCCGGTCTCGCCGACCTCGCGGTCGTCGTTGTGGAACGAGACGTCGACGCCGACGTTGCCTTCCCATTCGCCGACCAGCGGCGTCAGCGGACCCAGCCGTTGCGGACCGAGGATTTCTGCCATGACAGTCTCCTTGTGTTTGCCAATGGAGACGCCACGGTAAGCCCGCCGTCGGCCGAGTGCAAATGGAATGTCTCGATGCCCGCGATAGCCGAAGGCGCGAGGATCCCAAGAGGCGCGAGGGCCGCTGTGCAGCGACCCTCGCCTGATGTCGTCGGAGCCGCGCGCAGCGGCTCGCACGTCACTCTTCTCGAGCCGCTGCCTTCACCTTCAGCCGCCAGCCGTGCAGCAGCGGCTCGGTGTAGCCGCTGGGCTGCACCAGGCCCTTGAAGACGAGGTCGCTCGCGGCCTGGAAGGCGGCGCCGTCGTAGGCAGGCGCCATCGGCTTGTAGGCCGGGTCGCCGGCGTTCTGCTTGTCGACGACCTTGGCCATGCGCTTCAGGGTGCTGCGCACCTGCGCCCTGGTGACGACGCCGTGCAGCAGCCAGTTGGCCATGTGCTGGCTGCTGATGCGCAGCGTCGCGCGGTCCTCCATCAGGCCGACGTCGTGGATGTCGGGCACCTTGGAGCAGCCCACGCCCTGGTCGATCCAGCGCACGACGTAGCCGAGGATGCCCTGCGCGTTGTTGTCGAGTTCCTGCTGGCGCTGTTCGTCGCTCCACTTCGGCGTCTTCACCACCGGCACGGTCAGCAGGCCGTGCAGGATCTCCTCGCGCACGGCGTCGTAGTCGGTCTTCTCGAGTGCCTTCTGCACCTTGAAGACGTCGACCTGGTGGTAGTGCAGCGCGTGCAGCGTCGCGGCGGTCGGGCTCGGCACCCAGGCGGTGTTGGCGCCGGCCTGCGGGTGGCCGATCTTCTGCTGCAGCATCGCGGCCATCAGGTCGGGCATCGCCCACATGCCCTTGCCGATCTGCGCCTTGCCGCGCAGCCCGCACTCGAGCCCGACGAGCACGTTGTTGCGCTCGTAGGCCTGGATCCACTCGCTCGCCTTCATGTCGCCCTTGCGGCGCATCGGGCCGGCGTGCATCGCGGTGTGCATCTCGTCGCCGGTGCGGTCGAGGAAGCCGGTGTTGATGAAGGCCACGCGGTCGGCGGCGGCGGCGATGCAGGCCTTCAGGTTGACGCTGGTGCGCCGCTCCTCGTCCATGATGCCGAGCTTGACCGTCGCCTTGGGCAGGCCCAGCATCTTCTCCACGCGCGTGAAGAGCTCGGCGGCAAAGGCAACTTCCGCCGGCCCGTGCATCTTGGGCTTGACGATGTAGACGCTGCCCAGGCGGCTGTTGCGCAGGCCCGCGCTCTTCTTCAGGTCGTGCAGCGCGATCGTCGTCGTGATCACCGCGTCCATGATCCCCTCGGGGATCTCGCGGCCGTCCGCGCCCCAGAGGATCGCGGGGTTGGTCATCAGGTGGCCGACGTTGCGCACGAAGAGCAGGCTGCGGCCATGCAGCAGCACCTCCTCGCCGCGCGGCCCGGTGTACTGGCGGTCCGCGTTCAGGCCGCGCGTCATCGTGCGCCCGCCCTTCTCGAAGGTCTCGGTCAGCGTGCCCTGCAGGATGCCGAGCCAGTTGCCATAGGCGAGCACCTTGTCCTCGGCGTCGACGACGGCCACCGAGTCCTCGAGGTCGAGGATGGTGGAGAGGGCCGCCTCGATCACGAGGTCGGCCACGCCCGCGGCGTCGCCCTTGCCGATCGGGTGCTCCGGGTCGATGCGAATGTCCAGGTGCAGGCCGTGGTGGCTGAGCAGCACGGCCGACGGCGCTCCCGCCTGGCCCTGATAGCCGACGAACTGCGCGGGCGTCTTCAGGCCCACCGTCTGGCCATTGCGCAGCGTCACCGCCAGCGCGCCGTCGGCGACGCGGTAGGCCGTGGCATCGAGGTGCGAGCCCTTCTTCAGCGGCGCGCAGCGGTCGAGCACGTGTCGCGCGTATTCGATCACCTTGGCGCCGCGCACCGGGTTGTAGCTCTCACCGTTCGGGCCGGCCTTGGTCGCGCCGTCGCTCTCGGGCAGCACGTCGGTGCCGTAGAGCGCGTCGTAGAGGCTGCCCCAGCGCGCGTTGGCGGCGTTGAGCGCGTAGCGCGCGTTCGTGATCGGCACGACGAGCTGCGGCCCGGCCTGCAGCGCGAGCTCCGCGTCGACGTTCTTCGTCGTCGCGCGCACCTTCTCGGGCACCGGGACGAGGTAGCCGATCTTCTGCAGGAAGGCCTTGTACTTCTTCATCCCCCGGATCGGCCCCGGGTTGGCCTTGTGCCAGGCGTCGATCTCGGACTGCAGGCGCTCGCGCTCGGCCAGCAGTTCGGCGTTGCGGGGCGCGAGGTCGGCGACGATGGCGTCGAAGCCTGCCCAGAACTCGGCGGGTTCGATCCCGGTGCCCGGCAGCACCTTCTCCTCGATGAAGCGGTGCAGGCTCGTGGCCACCTGCAGGCCATGGACGGTGACGCGATCGGTCATGGTGATTCCTCCTGGGACAGCACAGCGCAAACCCGCACTTTATTCGAACCACAGTTGAAACTAATGACGCTCAAATCCAGGGATTCATGCCGATTTGGTGCATAGTCTGCTGACATGGATCGTCTCAAGCAAATCGAGACGCTGGTTGCCGTTGCGGCCAAGGGCAGCCTGACCGCCGCCGCCCGCGCCGAGGGCGTGGCCCCCGCGGTGATCGGCCGGCGCATCGACGCGCTCGAAAAGCGCCTGGGCGTCAAGCTGCTGATCCGCACGACGCGGCGCATCTCGCTGACGCACGAGGGCAGCGCCTTCCTCGAGGACGGCCAGCGCCTGCTCGCCGACCTGGCCAACGCCGAGGCCAGCGTCAGCGCCGGCGGCGTCAAGGCCAGCGGCCACCTGCGCATCACGGCACCGGCAGGCTTCGGGCGTCGCCACGTCGCGCCGCTGGTCCCTCGCTTCATCGCGGAACATCCCGAAGTGAGCGTCTCGCTCAATCTCTCGGATCGCGTCGTCGACATCGTCAACGAGGGCTTCGACTGCGCGATCCGCGTCGGCGACCTCGGCGACTCGAGCCTCGTGAGCGTGCGTCTGGCCGACAACCGGCGGCTGTGCGTTGCTGCACCCGCCTACCTGCAGCGCGCCGGCGTCCCGCGCGTGCCCTCCGAGCTCTCGCGACACGAATGCCTGAGCCTGTCGTCGGAGGCCAGCCAGACGCGCGGCTGGGCCTTCATGATCGACCGCGAACTCACCCACCTTCGCCCGCGCGGACGACTGGACTGCAGCGATGGCCAGGTCCTCTTCGAGTGGTGCCTGGCCGGGATGGGCATCGCCTGGCGCAGCGCCTGGGAGGTGGAACGCGAGGTCCGTGCAGGTCGACTCGCCGTCGTGCTCGACGAATTCGCCGCGCCGCCCAGCGGCATCTACGCCGTCTTCGCGCAGCGCAAGCACCTGCCCTTGCGCATGCGGCTGTGGATCGACTTCGTCAAGCAGAGCCTGGGCGACCCCGCCTACTGGCTAGGTCGGGCGCGCGAATAGCCCGCGGCGCGCCGACCGGCGCACCGCCTGGCCGCTGCGCATCATCCTTGCCTGCGTCGAAGGGCGGCAAGGCCGGTCAGGCCCACGAGCCAGAGTGCCAGGGTTTCCGGCTCGGGAACCGGCGCAGCAAAGGCGTAGGTCCCGAACGAGGCGCGCGTCCAGTCTTCGCCGTGGAAGAGCGACAGCGTGCCGACCGTGGCTTCGTGGACGACTGCGCCAGCCTTGAGGAAGGCGTAGCCGGTGCTGACGAAATCGTTGCCAGCCTCATGGCTGAAGCGGAGCATGATCTGGTCGGCGTCGCCGGCCAGCGTGCTGATGTCATCCGTCACCACGAGCTCGTCTATCGCGCCGCCAGCGGCGTTCAAGCGACGGCTGTGCAGCCCGTAGCCGTCGCCCATCCGACGGAACCCGAGTTCGACCACATCGTTGCTGAAGTGCCCGGTGTATGCATCGGTCAGGCGCATCCGCGCCTGATCGCCGTTCAGGGGCTGGGCCAGATCCCAGATCGTCTGCACGCCGAAATCGTTTCCCTTCCAGAGACCTCGATTCCCCAGACTTCCACCCGTTGAGTACTGGGTGGCGGTAAAAAGGATGTAGCTGAGCGACCGGCCAACCACGGCCCCGCCAAAGTAGGAATCGGCCATGTCGCCCCAGGCGAAAGCCAGCTTCCCGCCTGATTCCGAACCGACCGTCGGAGCAGCGCCGGAGCGCGTCCCCGCCCAGTAGTTCGTCTCGGTCGGCGTCAGCGTTCCGCCGGCGCCCAGGTTGGTGTAGGTGCCGCCGAGCAAGGGGTCGCCATTGTCGAAACGATCGACGAAGCTGATCGAGACGTCGTCGTTCGACCACTGCAGACGCAGTTCGTCGAGGGCGAAGTTCGTGTAGGCCATGGCCTGCGACGCAGCCAGCAGGCCGCCACCCAGAACGATGCCGCGCAGCCAGTGGAGTCTCGAAGAAAACATCATCTCGCGCCTCCTGTGCAGTGGAGAAATCACGCTAGCACGCCACACGCGCCGTCACAACGTGAAGTACCCGCACTCCCCCCCCTTATTCGAGGGGTGGTGAGAGGTGCTGGATGGCGATAAGGCTCAAGCGCCGCCGTCGGCCTCGCACTTCTTCAGGAAGCTGGCCTTCGCGGCGCCGGCCAGCGGCTTGCCGTCCTTGCCGACGGCCTTGGCCTCGCAGGCGGCGGCGACGCCGTCGGCTTCGCACTTCCTGATGAAGCTGGTCCTGGCCGCACCCGCAAGCGGCTTGCCGTTCCTGTCGACCGCCCGGGCCTCGCAGCTCGCGCCGCTTGCGGCGTCGGCCTCGCACTTCTTGATGAAGCTGGCCTTCGCGGCACCGGCCAAGGGCTTGCCGTCCTTGCCGATTGCCCTGCTCTCGCAGTCGCTCGCGGCATGCGCGCCCGCCACGGCGAAGACGCTCAGCAGCGCGACGATCACGGTCTTCTTCATACGAACACTCCTCGGAAAGTGGAACCAGACAAGCGTGACGAAAAGCGGCAAGTCTGCCGCAAGGACCCGACATGAACGCCGCAGCCGCGCGCGGCGATGACCGCCGCGCGCTGCGACCGAGGGTCGTCGGCGCTAAAGAATGCGCCGCGGTTGCGCCAGCGCCTCGTGCGCGGCGTGCAGGCGGCGCACCAGCAGCTTGATGAAGGCGCTGTCGAAGAGAGATCGCGTCGGCGTCGAGAGCTGGGAAAGCGTCTGCGGCGTGAAGGAGATCGTGGTGGCCGGCTCGGTGACGAACACGTCGGCGGCGTGCACGCGCAGTTCCGGGTTGGGCGCGAGGTAGGCCATCTCGCCGATGGTGTCACCCTTGCCCAGGCGCGCGACGCGCTCGCCGTCGCGGTAGACGTCGACCCCGCCGCCGGCGAGGATATGGAAGTCGTCGCCCTCCTGGCCCTTGCGGTAGATCGCGTGGCCGTAGGCCAGGCGCTGCCAGTGGGCGCGGTGCACCACCTCCCAGAGCTCGACATCGCCGAAGCCCTGGAAGAACTCGAGCGAGCGCAGCAGGTTGAAACGCTCGGAATCGAGCACGCGCTGCGTGGACCCGCGCGGCACCTCGTGCTCGGCAACGAGCGCCGAGAGCGCGCCCGCGAACTGCTCCCAGCCGGCCGGGCGTTGCGCCCGGTCCTTGGCCAGCGCCTGCAGGATGAGGTCGTCCAGGCGCTGCGGGACGCCCTCGCGCAGCGTGCGCAGCGGCAGCACGTCCTGGTTGTAGATCTGGTGCATGATCGCCGCCTGCCGCGTGGCGTCGAAGGGCGGACGCCCGGCGATCAGGTGGTAGAGCACCGCGGCGAGCGAATAGATGTCGGCACGGCAGTCGAGCGCATCGCCGTCGAGCTGCTCGGGCGACATGTAGGCGAGCGAGCCGACGCGGTAGACCTGCGTCGCGTCCGAGGCCTGGTTGAAGGCGCTGCCGAAGTCGGTGATCTTGACGTCGACGATCTGCTCGCCGTCCAGCACCGCGATCAGATTCGCGGGCTTGACGTCGCGGTGGATCACGCCCAGACGGTAGACGTAGGACAGCGCCATCGCGCACTTGAAGCCGATCTCGGCGATCTGCTCCAGCGGCAGCAGCGCGTCGGCGCGGCAGAAGCGCCGCAGCGTCACGCCGCGGACGTACTCCATCACGAGGTAAGGTGCCGCGTCGTCGGCAACCGCATCGAGGATCTGGACGACGTTCGGGTGGTTCAGCCGCCCGACCAGCGCGGCCTCCGCGGCGAAGAAGCGGCGCTGGAAGTGCGACTCGCGCGACTCCGGCAGCAGGCCCAGGCGTACGCGCTTGATCGCGACGTCGACGCCCCGGAACTCGTCATGGGCGAGGAAGACCTCGCTCGTGGCGCCTTCGCCCAGGCGCGCACGCACCCGGTACTTCCCGATCTGCGGCGGCAGCGGCGGCAAGGCGGGACGGGCGGAGGCGGGCAAGGGGGCATTCATCGCGGCGCCGGCGCGGGCTGCAGCCAGTGCCGGGCCCCGATCATGTGCTCGGCCGGATCCCTCGGATACGCCCGAAACCCGGGCGTTTGCCGCCCATTTCCGCCGCCCGCAGACTCCGCGCAGGCCTGCAGCCGCCGGCGCCAGGGCCACGGGGCATCACCCGATTGCAGCGCAGCCGAGCCAGGCCCCAAACGTAGAATCGCCCGATGATCCAAGCCAAGCAGGAGCTGCTGCAGGCGCTGGCGCGGGCCCTGGCGCAACTGGCCCCCGATGCGCCGCCGGCCGCTGCCTTCGAATCCCCCAAGCAGGCCGCCCACGGCGACCTGGCCATCACCGCGGCGATGCCGCTTTCGCGCAGCCTGAAGAAGAACCCGCGCGAGATCGCGCAGGCGCTCGTCGACCTGCTTCGCGCCGAGCCGGCGGTGCAGCGCTGGGTGAGCGCGCTGGAGATCGCGGGCCCGGGCTTCGTCAACCTGCGGCTGACGCCGGCGGCACGGCAGAGCGTCGTCAGCGAGATCCTCGCGGCGGGGAGCCGCTTCGGCCAGCAGCCGGCCACCGGCCAGCGCGTGATGGTGGAATTCGTCTCCGCCAACCCGACCGGGCCGCTGCACGTCGGCCACGCGCGCCAGGCCGCACTGGGCGACGCGCTGTGCAACCTGCTGGCCAGCCAGGGCTGGCAGGTGCACCGCGAGTTCTATTACAACGACGCCGGCGTGCAGATCGCCACCCTCGCGCAGTCGACGCAGTGCCGGCTGCGCGGTCTTGCGCCCGGCGACGAGGGCTGGCCCGAGTCCGCCTACAACGGCGACTACATCGCCGACATCGCCGCCGACTACCGCCGCCGCTGCACGGTGAAGGCCGACGACCGCGAGTTCACCGCCAGCGGCGACATAGACAGCATCGACGACATCCGCCAGTTCGCGGTCGCCTACCTGCGCCACGAGCAGGACCTGGACCTGCAGGCCTTCGGTCTGCGCTTCGACCGCTACTACCTCGAGTCCAGCCTCTACACCAGCGGCCGCGTGCAGGCCACGGTCGACCGCCTCGTGGCCAGCGGCCACACCTACGAGCAGGACGGGGCGCTGTGGCTGCGCACGACCGACTTCGGCGACGACAAGGACCGCGTGATGCGCAAGTCGGTGCCCGAGGGCGGCGAGGGCCGTGAGGCCGGCACGAACACCCTCTACACCTACTTCGTCCCCGACGTCGCCTACCACGTCGACAAGTTCGAGCGCGGCTTCGCGAAGGTCATCAACGTGCAGGGCAGCGACCACCACGGCACGATCGCGCGCGTGCGCGCCGGCCTGCAGGCGCTGGACCTGGGCATCCCCAGGGGCTTCCCGGACTACGTGCTGCACAAGATGGTGACGGTGATGCGCGGCGGGCAGGAGGTGAAGATCTCCAAGCGCGCGGGCAGCTACGTCACGCTGCGCGACCTCGTCGAGTGGACCAGCCGCGACGCGGTGCGCTTCTTCCTCATCAGCCGCAAGGCCGACACCGAGTTCGTCTTCGACGTCGACCTGGCGCTGGCGCAGAGCGACGAGAACCCGGTCTTCTACGTGCAGTACGCGCACGCGCGCATCTGCTCGGTGCTGGCGCAGTACGCCGAGCGCGGCGGCGACGCGACCGGCGCGGCGCTGGCCGGCGCCGACCTGTCGCTGCTCACTGCCCCCAGCGAACAGGCGCTGCTGCTGCGGCTGGCCGACTATCCCGAGATGCTGACGCGCGCGACGAACGATCTCGCGCCGCACGACGTCGCCTTCTACCTGCGCGACCTCTCGGCGGCACTGCACGCCTGGTACGCGGCCGAGCGCTTCCTGGGCGAGGATGCGGCCTTGACGCGCGCGCGGATGGCGCTGCTGGCCGCGACGCGCCAGGTGCTGCAGGCGGGCCTGGCGATCCTCGGCGTGAGCGCGCCCGAGGCGCTGCAGCGCGCGGCAGCCCCTGCGGAGGCCGCTGCATGAAGCCGCTGCAGCGCGGCGGCTTCGCGATGGGCCTGATCGTCGGCCTGCTGCTGGGCCTGATCCTGGCCCTGGGCGTTGCGCTCTACATCACCAAGGCGCCGGTTCCCTTCGTCAACAAGGTGCCGCAGCGCACCGCCGAGCAGGACCGCGCCGAACAGGACCGCAACCGGGACTGGAACCCGAACGCGCCGCTGGCGGGCAAGCCACCCCCGATCCCTCCGGTCGCAAGCGGCAGCGGCGCGACGACAACCCCGGCAGCAGGGCCGGCTCCCGCCGGCAATGGCGCAGCGACCGCGACCGCGCCGGCCGCCACCGGCGCAGTGCCTCCCACGCGCGACCCGGCGGCGATCCTCTCGGGCGCCCTGACGCCCGGCCCCGAGACCGCTCAGACACCCCCGACGCGACCACCGGGAATCGTCTTCTTCGTCCAGGCCGGCGCCTTCACGCGCAACGACGACGCCGAACAGCAGCGCGCGCGTCTGGCGATGCTCGGCCAGAACGCCAAGATCAGCGAGCGTGACCAGCATGGCCGCGTCGTCTACCGCGTGCGCGTCGGCCCCTACACGACGCGCGCCGAGGCCGAGCGCGAGCAGGCCCGGCTGCAGGCGTCGAACATCGAGTCGCAACTGGTGCGCGTTGAGCAGCCCTAGGCCGGACGACGTGCATCACAGGTGGAACTCCGCCCCGCCGGTGGGATCCACTGACGGCTTCCATCCCACGATCCCGAAAGGACCTTCATGATCAAGCGGCGCGAATTCTCGATTCACCTGGCCGGCGCCGGCCTCGCGCTGACAGCCGCCGGCCGCGCCCTTGCACAGGCACCGGTCGAGGGCACGCACTACATCAAGCTCGCGCAGCCGCTGCCGGCGAGCATGCTGCCGCCGCCCGGCAAGATCGACGTCTCCGAGTTCTTCTGGTACGAGTGCCCGCACTGCAACACCTTCGAGCCGCTGCTCGAGCCCTGGGCCCAGAAGCTGCCGGCCGACGTCGCGTTCCGGCGCGTGCCGGTCGGCTTCAGCGCCCGCCATCAGGTCGCGCAGAAGCTGTATTACGCACTCGAGGAGATCGGTGCGCTCGAACAGGTGCACCGCAAGATCTTCGCCGCGATCCACACGCAGGGCCAGCGCCTGCTCAGCGAGAAGGACGCGGTGGCACTGGCCACCGCCGCCGGCGCCGACAAGGACAAGTTCATCGAAGCCTACAAGTCCTTCCAGGTCAACACCAAGGCGGCCAAGGCACGGCAACTCGCCGACGCCTACAAGGTCGACGGGGTGCCGCTGCTGGGCATCGATGGTCGATACTTCACGTCCGCGTCGCTCACGGGGAGCCACGAGAAGGCACTGCTGGTGGCAGACTACCTGATCCAGCGCTCCCGCAAGAGCTGAACCCCGCCGCCGCGGCGCGAAGGGGGCGCACTCGGACACAGCGGGCAATATCACCGATTCTCGACGGTCCCCGCCCAAGCTTGCAGCTAGAATGACTGCAAGTTTTATGCCCAGACCGCCATTGCCCATGCTCGCGCGCGTCGATCCGACGCCGACGCTGTGTCGCGCCCGGTTCCGGCCGGGTCTGCGATCCGTGCTGCATGCCGTCGTCTGCGCCGCCGTCGCCGGCGCCCTGTTCACGACGCTGCCGGCGCAGGCGGAAAAGGCCGACCGCGAGAAGCCGATGGAGGTGCGGGCCGACAAGTCGGGCACCGCCGATCTCCTCAACCAGATCAGCCGCTTCGAGGGTCACGTCCTGATCACCCAAGGGACGATGAGCATCAAGGCCGAGCGCGTCGAGATCCGGCAGACGCCCGACGGCTACTACCAGGCCACGGCCTGGGGCAGCACCGGTGCGCCGGTCAGCTACCGCCAGAAGCGCGACGGCTTCGACGAGCATGTCGAGGGCCAGGCGCAGCGCGTCGAGTACGACGGCCGCGGCGAGGTGCTGCGCTTCATCGGCAACGCGGTCGTTCGGCGCACGCAGGGCACGCGGACGCTGGACGAGATCACCGGCACGCGCATCACCTGGAACCACGCGGCCGAGCAGTTCGACGTCCAGGGCGGCACGCCGACGGCGAGCAACCCGGACGGGCGCGTGCGCGCGGTGCTGAGCCCCCGTCCCGGCGGCAAGGCAGCCTCGGAGCCGGCCCGCTAGACGATCATGAGTACGCCGGCACCCGAGCAGAGCCGGCTGGATGCCGAGCGCCTGGCCAAGTCCTACGGCAGCCGGCGCGTCGTCCACGACGTGCATCTGGCTGTCGGCGGCGGCGAAGTCGTCGGCCTGCTCGGTCCCAACGGCGCCGGCAAGACGACGACCTTCTACATGGTCGTGGGCCTCGTTCGCGCCGACGACGGTCAGATCCGCATCGACGGCAAGCCGATCCAGGACCTGCCGATCCACCGCCGCGCGCGCATGGGCCTGTCCTACCTGCCGCAGGAACCATCGATCTTCCGCAAGCTGACGGTGGAGGAGAACATCCGCGCGATGCTCGAGCTGCAGTACGGCGTCGACGGCAAGCCGCTCGCCGCCGCAGCGATCCGGGAGCGCCTGGAACAGCTGCTGCTGGACCTCGGCGTCGAGAAGCTGCGCGACTCGCCGGCGCCGGCGCTCTCCGGCGGCGAGCGCCGGCGCGTCGAGATCGCGCGCGCGCTGGCCACGCAGCCGCGCTTCATCCTGCTGGACGAACCCTTTGCCGGCATCGATCCGATCGCCGTGATCGAGATCCAGCGCATCATCGGCTTCCTGCGCCAGCGCGGCATCGGCGTGCTGATCACCGACCACAACGTGCGCGAGACGCTGGGCATCTGCGACCGCGCCTACATCATCAGCGAGGGCCGCGTGCTCGCCGAGGGCACGCCCGCCGAGATCATCACCAACCCCCAGGTGCGCAAGGTCTACCTGGGCGAGCACTTCAGGATGTGAGCATGAAGCCGTCGCTGCAGGTACGGCTCTCGCAGCACCTGGCGCTGACGCCGCAGCTGCAGCAGTCCATCCGCCTGTTGCAGCTCTCGACGCTCGAGCTGCATCAGGAAGTCGAGCAGATGCTCGACCAGAACCCCTTCCTCGACCGCGACGAGGAAGCGGCGAGCCCCTACGAGACACCGCTGGACCGCAGGCTTAGCGACGACCGCGCGCACGAGCGCCGCGACGACGATCGTGTCGAGCATGACGACGGCAGCGCCGCGGCCGGCGCCGAGGGTGCCGACGGCGCGGCACTCGCCGAGGTCAGCGGGCTGGATTTCGGCACCACGGGGCGCGAGGACTGGGAGAACGGCACCGAGGCCGATGACTTCGACGGCATCCGCGAGATGCCCTCCGGCAGCCCGGGCGGAGGCGGCGACGACGATCTTGACGCGCAGGATCGGCGTGCCGCCGACGTCAGCCTGCAGGCGCACCTGCGCAGCCAGCTGGCGGGGATGCGCCTCTCGGACGAGGACCTGCTTGCGGTGAACGCGCTGATCGAGTCACTGAACGAGGACGGCTATCTCGCCGATCCGCTCGAGGACATCGCCGACCGGCTCTGTGAACTGCTGGAACTCGGCGACGCGCAGGAACGTGAGGAACTGGGCCAGCGCCTGCAGTGCGCGCTGCGCTGGTTGCAGAGCCTGGATCCTTCGGGCGTCGGCGCGCGCAGCCTGCCCGAGTGCCTCGCGATCCAGCTGCGCGATCGGCATCCGGCCAGCGCGGAACGGCGCCTGGCGATCGCGATCTGCGAGAAGCACCTCGAGCTGCTGGCACGCCGCGACCTGCGCCGGCTCGCGATCCTGACCGGCGGCACCGAGCCCCAGGTGCGCGCCGCGCAGGCGATGATCATGGCCTGCGAACCCAAGCCCGGTCGGCCGTTCGCGCAATCGGAGGGGCGGCTGATCGTTCCCGACGTGATCGTGCAGCGCAGCGGCCGCGGGCTGAAGGTGACGCTCAACCCCGAGGTCATGCCGCGCCTGCGTATCAACGACTTCTACGCGCGCGCGATCCGCGGGCAGCGCGGCAACGGCCCGGGTCTGTCGTCGACCTTGCAGGAGGCGCGCTGGTTCGTGAAGAACATCCAGCAGCGCTTCGACACCATCCTGCGCGTGGCCAAGGCGATCGTCGAGCGCCAGAAGAGCTTCTTCACGCACGGCGCGATCGCGATGAAGCCGCTCGTGCTGCGCGAGATCGCCGAGGAACTCGGCCTGCACGAAAGCACGATCTCGCGCGTGACCACCGCGAAGTACATGGCCACGCCGATGGGCACCTTCGAACTGAAGTACTTCTTCGGCTCGAGCCTGCAGACCGAGGCCGGCGGCAACGCCAGCAGCACCGCGGTGCGCGCGCTGATCCAGCAGTTCGTCTCCGCCGAAGACACCGACAAGCCCTTGTCCGACAGCCAGCTCTCGCAGATGCTCGAGGAACAGGGCATCCAGGTCGCGCGACGCACGGTCGCCAAGTACCGCGAGCTGCTTCGCATCGCCCCGGCCACGCAGCGCAGGGCGCAGGCGTGAGCCGAGCGATCTTCGTGCCGTGCGCGCACGGCACCGAGGACCTGCTGGCCGCCGAGCTGCAGGCGATCACCGGGACGCCGGCACGCTCCGGCCGCGGCGGCGCCTGGGTGCAGGGCACGCTCGAGACCGTGATGCGCCTGAACCTGGAATGCCGCATCGGCCAGCGCGTGCTCTGGCCGCTCGTCGACGGCCCCTACCGCGACGAGCACGAGCTGTATGCACTCGCCCGCTGCGTGCCTTGGGGCGACTGGATCACGCCGGCACAGACGCTGCGCGTCGACGTCTCGGCGCAGCGCAGCCCGCTGCGCAGCCTGAACTTCGCGGCGCTGCGCATCAAGGACGCGGTCTGTGATGCGCTGCGCGAGGTCTGCGGCAAGCGCCCGAGCGTCGATACGCGCAGCCCGACGCTGCCGCTCGTGCTCCATCTCGATCCGGGCCACGCCTGGCTCTCCGTCGACACTTCGGGCCAGCCGCTGTTCAAGCGCGGCTGGCGCGACGAGGCGCAGGCGCGCCGCAGCGGCGCCGCCGGCGTCAAGGGCGAGGCGCCGCTGAAGGAGACGCTGGCCGCGGCGATGCTCGCCGCCGCCGGCTGGCAGGGCCGGGCCGAGGATGGCGTGCTGCTGGACCCCTGCTGCGGTGCCGGCACGATCGCGATCGAGGCGGCGCAGCTCGCCTGCGGCATTGCCCCCGGGCTGCAGCGCAGCTTCGCCTTCGAGGGCCAGCTGCCGTTTCGCGCGCTGCAGGCGCGCTGGCAGCAGCTGCGCCAGGCGGCACAGGCGCGGGTTCATCCGCCGGCGGTGGCGGTGTACGCCGGCGACGTGAGCTTTCGCATGACCGACTTTGCCGCGCGCAACGCCCGACAGGCGGGTGTCGCGCACGCGATCGAGTTCAAGACGGCCGATGCGCTGCAGCGCCCGCCGCCCGCTGCCACCGGCACGATCGTGATGAACCCGCCCTACGGCGAGCGCATCGCCCCGAAGGGCCGGCGCACGGCACCCGGCGAAACGGTCCCCGCAACGGCACAGAATGCGCCATACGCGGCGCCGGCTGTGACCGGGCGCGAGGGTTTCGAGGCGGGAGCCGACGCCTCGGCCTTCTTCGCCGCGCTCGCCGCGCACTGGAAGCGCCACTACGCCGGCTGGACCGCCTGGTGCCTGAGTCCGGAGATGAAGCTGCCCGCGCTGATGCGGCTGAAGGAGAGCCGCCGCGTGCCGATGTACAACGGCGGCATCGAGTGCCGATTGTTCCGCTTCGATCTGGTCGCGGGTTCCAACCGGCCGGCGCGCCAGGCTTGAGCCGCAGGCTCAGGTCGGCGACCGCACCGCCAGCAGCACGGGGCACTCGACCGCCCCGATCGCCTTCTGCGCACGGCCGCTGCTCCATCCACGCGAGCGCCCCTGCGCATCCGGCGCGTCACGGGCCAGCACCAGCAGATCGCAGCCCTGTTCGGCGGCTGCCCGCAGGGCGACTTCGTGCAGCGCACCACGCGCAACCAGACTCCGCACCGCCGCGCCGCCTGCGGTCAATGGCGCGGAAAGCGCATCGAGCATCTGCTGCGCCTGCGCATCCCCGGCATCCGTGGTCAGCGCAGCCACCAGCCAGAGCGGCAAGGCGCAACGGGTGGCGATTGCCGCGGCCAGCCTCGCGGCGTGCATCGCGGCTCCGCGGGCGACGGCATCCGGCGGGCCGCCGGCCTCGACGACGAGCAGCACGCCGCGCAGCCACAGGCGCGCCGCGCGCGGCACGATGAGCACGCTGCACGGCGCCGACGCAACGAGCTTGCCCACCATGTCGCCGACGAGCATGTTGGCCAGCAGTCCTTTGCGGCCGCGGCGACGAACGACGATCAGGTCGGCTTCGATCTCGCGCGCCGCGCGCACGAAGATCTCGTGAATCGCCGGCCCTTCGCGCACCCGCACCGAGAGCTCGACATCCTGCGCCCTTGCCATCGCCTCCAGGCTCTCGCGGCGCTCGGCCGCTGCAGCGTCTGCCCGTGCCGCAACCTGCGGCGCCACGGCCTGGAATTCCGGGTTGGAGAGCATCGGCAGCACGGCATGCAGATGGAGTCCCCAGGCCCGCGCCAGGGCCAGCGCCAGCGTCTCGGCGCCGCCGTCGTAGACGCTGTGCTCGGTGGCGAGCAAGGGGCGTCGGAAGGGGTGCGTCATGCTCAGCCGCCTCAGCCCAGGCTCAGCTCAGGGCGCCCGAAGCGGCGAGCAGCAGCACGCCAAACTGCAGCAGGCACAGCGCCGCATAGATGCGATCGCCTCGCCGCCCGTAGAGGGCGCCCAGCATCAGCAGGGCCGGCAGCGAGGCGCCGACCAGAAGCACGATCCCGAGCAGCCCGGCAACATCGCCGTGCATGGCCTGGGCAAGCCAGCCCCAGCCGCTGGCCATGCCGCTTTCGCGGAGGAAATCGGCCACCGGCAGCGACCAGAGCTCCGGCAGCTGCTGCACAGGCACTTCGGGCGCCAGCCAGCCGGCCATGTAGGCGACGAACGCCAGCGCGAGCAAGGAGAGGCCCGCGCGTCCGGCCAGTTCGAGCAGGCGCGCGTAGATGAGCGCGTCGTCCGGGAATTCCGCGTCTTCCGGCTTCATGGCCAGACTCCGAGACCCTTGAGCAGGGCCCGCAAGCCGGTGAAGAGCAGCAAGGCGACCACCAGGCGTCGCACGACGACCGCGTTCAGCACCGCGAGCAGCCTTGCGCCGATCGAAGCCCCGAGCATCATGCCGATCACCGAGGGCACGGCGACGATCGGCAGCACCGCACCCTTGTTGAGATAGATCCACGCAGGCGAGTTGACCAGCGAGATCACGAGCCCCGAGGTTCCGGCAGCGACCTTCAGCGGCACCCCCATCAGCAGGTTGAGCGTGGGCACGTTGGCCCAGCCCGCGCCGATGCCGAACATGCCCGCCAGCACGCCGATGCCGAGAAAGGCGAGCATCCCTTGCGGCGTGCGCTGCGCCTGCCAGGCCACCTGGGTGCCGCTCGCGCGATCGACGAAGACGCCATGCAGACCCAGTGCACGCGACCAGGCATCCGGCGCCGTCGCGACCGGCGCCGAACCGCGGCGGGAGACCAGCATCCACAAGGCAATCGCAACGACGAGCACCCCGAGCAGGATCTGGACCATGCTCTCCGGCATCGCCAGCCCGAGCAGGGCCCCGCCGATCGACGAGACCGACGCCAGCAACGCCAGCGGCAGGGCCAGGCGCAGGCTGGCCAGCCCGCTGCGCAGCAGCAGCGGCGCCGCCGAAACCGCGCTGGCCAGCGCCACCAGCAGGCCTGCGCCGCGAACGAAATCGAGATGGAAGGGGAAGAAGCTGCTGACGATCGGGACGAAGAGCGTGCCGCCGCCGATGCCGGCGGGCACGGCGACGATGCCCATCAGGAAGCAGGCCAGGAACAGGGCCAGCGGCCACACCCACCAGGGCATGCTGCTCGCGCTTGCACCGGCGGCGTGGGCGCTGCCGGCCGCACCGGCCAGGAGCAGCGCGGCAGCGCCAAGCCGGCCCTTGCGCATTCGCTCGCGCCGCATCCGTCGTGCGCGCATCACCTCACGCCTTGCGAGCGGCGCAAGCATCGCTTCGACCGCCGCTTGCGCGCCCCGGCTCAGATGAAGAGGCAGACGTCGGCCTCGCCGGCGAACTCGAGGAAGGTCGCCGCGCCCCCGAATTCGATCCCGTCGATGAAGTCGCTCTGCTCGAACTCGAACAGATCGACGGTCATCTGGCAGGCGATGAATTTGACCTCGGCCTCCTGGCACAGGCTGCGCAGTTCCTCGAGCGAAGCCACGCCCTTCTTCTTCATCTTGGCCTTCATCATCGAGGTCGCCATCGCCTGCATCCCCGGCAGCACCGAGACGACGACCGGCATCGGCACCGGCATCGGCATCGCCGGATTGGCCAGCGGGCTGATCGCGATGCCGCTCAGGTCCTTGCGCAGCAGCTGCAGCCCGTAGAAGGTGAAGAAGACGCGCACGTCCCAGCCCATCGCCGCCGCGGTCGACGACAGGATCAGCGGCGGATAGGCCATGTCCAGCGCGCCCTTGGTCGCGATGATCGCCATCTTCTTGGCCGTCATGGGGCGCATACCTCCTGCAGGGTGACGGGCCGTCGCGGGCTCCGTCGTTCGGGAGCCGCGGCGCACGGCCGCGCGACCGAGGGTCGGTCGTGAATCATGCGGGCAGTGTACGCCCCGCGCCGTCGTCGCCTCGGGTCCCGCCCCGGGCCTCGCCCCGGGCCAGCTGCGGCAGGCGATCGAACCAGGGCGCAGCCTGCTCGAGCTGCACCGCGAGCTGCAGCAGCGTCGCCTCGTCGCCGATGCGCGCGGCGAAGTGCACGCCCATCGGCAGGCCGTCGGCACCGGTGCAAAGCGGCACGCTCATCGCCGGCGTTCCGGTGAGGTTGGCCAGCTGCGTGAACGGCACCGGCGCCATGTTGTCGGTGGCGATCGCATCGACCAGCCGCGCCACGACGCGCGTGCGCGCGATCAGGCGCAGCACGCCGCTGCCAACGAGCAGTTCGAGCGCCAGCGTCAAGCCCTTCGAGAGCTCTCCGTGTCCATGCTGCGGCGCGGTCGAGGCCATCGTTGGCGTGAGCAAGATGTCGTAACGCTCGAAGAAAGCCCCGAAGGCGCGCGCGAACTCGTTCCAGCGCAGCAGCGAAGCGCACAGGGTCGCGGCCGAGATGCCATGCCCGAGCACCGCGAGCGCTCGCGTGAGCAGCTCGAATTCGCGCGCACTGGCGCCGATCTGCCGCGCAGCCTCGACGTCGGCGGCCGTCTGTCCCAGATACATCGTCAGGTAGACCTGCGCCAGGGCGTGCCCGTCGATCGTCGGCTGCGCCGCTTCGACCTCATGACCGAGCGCGCGCAGCAGCGCGGCGGCCCGCTCGACCGCGGCCACCGCATCGGACGAAACCGGGGTGCCGATCGGCGAGACCGTCGAAAAGCCGATGCGCAGCCGCCGCACCGGGGTGCCGATCGCTTCCACGAAGGGCGGATCGGGCATGCCGAGCACGAAGGGATCGCCGGGTTCGCGGCCGCAGAGCAGGTCGAGCGCGAGCGCCGTGTCGCGCACGCTGCGCGAGAGCACCCCGTGGGTGCAGGCGCCGAACCAGACCTCGCCGAATGCAGGCGCCTCCGAAATCCGCCCGCGCGAGGGCTTGAGCGCGAACAAGCCGCAGCATGCCGCCGGGATGCGCAGCGATCCGCCGCCATCGGTTCCCGCCGCCATCGGCAGCACCCCGGCCGCCACCGCGGCGGCGCTGCCGCCGCTGGAGCCGCCGGCATTGCGCGCGAGATCCCACGGATTGCTGACCGGCCCGAAGAACGCGCTGTCGCTCACGCCCTTGAGCCCGAGTTCGGGCAGGTTGGTCTTGCCGAAGACGACGAGCCCGGCATCGAGGAAGCGACGCGTCGTCGCCGAGTGCCGCGCCGGCACGTTGTTGCGCAGCGCGCGGCTGCCATGCGCCGTGGGCACTCCGGCGTAGTCGTGCAGGCTGTCCTTCAGCAGGAAGGGCACCCCGGCCAGTGGCCCCTGCAAGCCGGCTCCGATCTGCCGCCGCGCCTGCTCGTCCATCACGCGCACCAGCGCGTTGATGCGCGGCTGCACCGCCTGCGCCTGCGCCAGCGCGAGGTCGAGCAATTCGTCCGCCCTCACCTCGCCGGCGCGCACGAGCGCCGCCAGCGCGGTGGCGTCGTGACGCAGGTATTCGTCGTGGCGCATCAGGCAAGCCCCAGCCAGGCCAGCAGCGCCAGCGGCGCGGTCTCGGCGCGCAGGATTCGCGGGCCAAGGCCGACCGCGGCAAAGCCGGCGCCGCGCGCGGCGTCTTCTTCGGCCGGCGTCAGTCCGCCCTCGGGTCCGCTGAGCACGACGAGCGGCACTGCGCCGCGCGGCCGCGCTGCCGGACGCTCGGCGCCGGGGCTCAGCAGCCAACGCTGCGTCCGTGCCGCAAGCGCTTGCAGCGCCTGCGGCAACGGTCGCACCGCGTGCAGCCGCGGCACGCGGGTGCGCCCGCACTGCTCGGCAGCGGCCACCGCCAGCGCCTGCCAGTGCGCACGGCGGCGCTGCTCGCGCTCGCCGGACAGGCGCAGCACCGAGCGCTCGCACTGCACCGGCTGCAGCGCGCTCACACCGAGCTCGGTGGCCTTCTCCACGAGCCAGTCCATGCGCTCGTTGGCCGGCATGCCCACGAGCAGCGTCACCTCGAGATCCAGCTCGCGCTCGATCGGCTCGTGCGCAAGCAGCTCGACCTGCACCGACTGCCGCCCCATCGCACGCACCTGCGCGCGCCACTCGCCACCATGGCCATTGAACAGCACCAGCGGATCGCCGGGCTGCAGGCGCCGGACCTGGACGTGGCGCAGCGGCCCCGCGGGCAACTCGACGAGATCCCCCAGGCCCAGTGCCCGATCGACGAAGAGACGCAGCATCGGCGCCATTGTCGCGGCAGGGCCATCGACTCGACGGCCCGCATCGAAAGCGGCGCTGCGGAGACGGCATACTCGCGTTCCACCCGACCGACGACTGGAGAAGACATGACGCCTCCCCGCTCCCGCCGGCGCGCGCTGCGCTGGCTCGCCACCCTGGCGTTGACGATCGGCCTGGCCGCGGGCGCTCAGGCCCAGGGCAGCAAGACCGTCAAGATCCTCGTCGGCTTCCCGCCCGGCGGCGGCACCGACGCGATCGCGCGCATCCTCGCCGACAAGCTCAAGGACGAACTCGGCCACACCGTGATCGTCGAGAACAAGCCCGGCGCCGGCGGCCAGCTCGCCGCGCAGGCGCTCAAGGCGGCGCCCGCCGACGGCAGCACCTTCTTCCTCTCGCACGACCACACGATCTCGATCCTGCCGCTGGTGGTGAAGAATCCGGGCTTCGACTCGGCCCGGGACTTCGTCGCCGTCGCCGGCTTCGCGACCTTTGCCAATGCGCTCGCGGTCTCGGGCGGCACGCCGGCAAAGACCTTCGACGAGTACCTGGCCTGGTTGAAATCGCAGGGCAACAAGGGCGCGGTGGGCATCCCGGCGCCGGCCTCGGTGCCCGAGTTCCTCGTCAAGCTGATCGGGCAGAAGTACGGGATGGATCTGGTCGCGGCGCCCTACCGTGGCAGCGCGCCGATGATCAACGACATGCTGGGCAACCAGATCGCCGCGGGCGTCGGTTCGATCCCGGACTTCATCGAGAACCAGCGCGCCGGCAAGCTGCGCATCGTCGCGGTGATCGGTCCGCACCGCCAGGCCCTGCTGCCCGAGGTCCCGACCTTCGGCGAGCTCGGCCTCTCCGGGTTCGAGGACCTGCCCTATTACGCCGTGTTCGCGCCGGCGGGGACGCCCCGCGCCGCGCTCGACAGCTTCTCGGCGGCGCTGGCCAAGGTGGTCGCGATGCCCGACGTGCGCGAGCGCCTCACCACGATGGGGCTTGCCGTCGAGTTCATGCCCCAGGCGCAGATCACGGCGCGCGAGCGCGCCTACACGCAGACCTGGACACGCATCATCCAGGCCAGCGGCTTCAAGCCGCAGTGAGGACCTAGGCCCGCCATGCCCAAGACCCTGATCGAGCCCTTCCGCATCAAGAGCATCGAGCCGATCCGCGTGACCACGCGCGCCGAGCGCGAGCGCATGCTGCAGGCCGCGCAGCTCAACGTCTTCAAGCTGCGCGCCGAGGACGTGCTGATCGACTGGCTGACCGACTCGGGCACCGGCGCGATGTCCAGCCGCCAGTGGGGCGCGATCATGGAGGGCGACGAGAGCTACGCCGGCGCGCGCAGCTTCTACCGGCTCGAGCGCGTGATCCGGGACCTCACCGGCATGCCGCACTTCATCCCCACGCACCAGGGGCGCGCGGCGGAGAAGGTGCTCTTCACCGCCGCCTGCAAGGCCGGCGACCTGGTGCCCAACAACTGCCACTTCGACACCACGCGCGCCAACCTCGAATACCTGGGCGTCGAGGCGCTGGACCTGGTCATCGCCGAAGGGCTGCAGCCCAGCCTCGTGCACCCGTTCAAGGGCAACATCGACCTCGCGCGCCTGGAGGCGCTGCTGCACAAGGACGCGGCGCGAATCCCCTTCGGCATGCTCACCGTCACCAACAACACCGGCGGCGGCCAGCCGGTGTCGATGGCCAACATCCGGGACTGCGCCGCGCTGCTGCACCGCCACGGCAAGCCCTTCGTGATGGACGTCTGCCGCTTCGCCGAGAACGCGATGTTCATCAAGATGCGCGAGCCCGGCTACGAGAACAAGACGGTGCGCGAGATCGCGCAGGAGATGTTCTCCTACGCCGACGGCGCGACGATGAGCGCGAAGAAGGACGGCATGGTGAACATCGGCGGCTTCATCGTGCTGCGCGACGAGCGCTGGCTCGAGCCGGTGAGGAACGGCCTGATCCTGATGGAGGGCTTCCCGACCTACGGCGGCATGGCCGGGCGCGACCTCGAGGCGCTGGCGGTCGGGCTCGAGGAGGGCATGCAGGAGGACTACCTGCGCTACCGGCTGCGCACCGCCGAGTACCTCGGCGAGCGCCTGGACGCTGCCGGTGTGGGCTTCGTGCGCCCCACCGGTGGGCATGCCGTCTACATCGACGCGCGCACCGTGCTGCCCGAGATGCCCGTGCAGCACTACCCGGCCTGGGCGCTGTGCAACGCGCTCTATCTGGAGGGCGGCATCCGCGGCGTCGAGGTCGGGTCGGTGATGTTCGGCAAGCGGCTGGACGACGGCACCGAGACCTACCACAGCATGGAGCTCGTGCGTCTGGCCTTCCCGCGGCGCATGTACACGCAGTCGCACTTCGACTACGCCGCCGAGGTCATCGCCGAGGTCAAGGACAAGGCCGCCTCGATCCGCGGCGTGCGCATCACGCGCCAGCCGCGGCAACTGCGGCACTTCACCGCGGACTTCGAGTGGGTCTGACCCGGCCGTGCGCTGCGCGGCCCGACCCGCTCAGGTCCGGAGCGCGCGACGCAGGATCTTGCCCACCGGCGTCTTGGGCAGTTCGTCGCGGAACTCGATCACCTTGGGCCGCTTGTAGCCGGTGAGGTTGGCCTCGCAGTAGGCGCGGATGTCGGCCTCGGTGA
>JAIXKN010000028.1 GCA_026932425.1 Burkholderiales bacterium | reverse complement strand
GCCCAGGTCGCCCAGGCCCGAGCCGCCGCCGATCAGTTGCTGGTCGAGCCAGGTGACCCCGATCACGCGCGCCTGCCGCTCGATGGGCAGGTGCGATTTCAGCTCCACGGCTACGCCGCCCAGGCGCTGCGCGTCGTACTGGCGGCCCTGCTCGGGCAGGTCGTCCGGCACCTTCCATAGCCCCTCGGCCACGCGCTCCACGATGCCAGTCCGGCGCAGAGCTTCGAGCCGGCGGACGTGGGCCGCGACGACTTCCTGTGGATCACGGCCCGGCGCGGCCTGACCCTGCGCGATGGCAAGGTGGTGGTCGGTGCGGTACAGGCCATCGCTCGCCAGTGCGGCGATGTTCTTGTCGGCCGCGCGCACGTCGGCCGATCCCTTCACCTCCACCACGGCGCCGGTCGGATAGTTCGCCAGCTCGTCGCGGGCGTTGAGCGCGACGTAGTGGGCCTTGCCGTCCACGCCGTCGATGACCAGATAGCCCCGGTCGCGCAGCTCGTCGGCCAGCCCCTTCGCGGCCACGCGGCCGACAATGGTGCGACCATCGTCGCCAGGCTCGAATACCGCCAGCTCGCGCGGCTCGCCCCGCATGGCCCGCTGCATGGTGCGGATGATGTCGCCGCGCTCGCCCAGGGCGCGCAGGGTCTTTTCGGCATCGGCATGAATGGCCCAGGTTCCGGGCTGCGTCTCGTCGGCCAGGCCCAGGCGCTGCAAGCGTTGCAGGCGGCCGATCAGCAGCAGGCACTGGCGTTGCAACCTCGACTCGTTGAGCCGTTCGACATGCACCAGGCCATCGTCGCCCAGCTCGCGCTTGAGCGTGCGATCCAGGTTCGTCCACCGCTCCTGATCCACCTCGCGCCGCAAGGTCTGCTGGATCTCCAGCTCGGTGCGCGGCCCCAGCCATTCGGTCGCCAGTTCGGCGGCGCGATGGCGGAAGCCGTCGGCGATGTAGTCGCCGGCGATGATGAGGTCTTTGCCGGTGTCGGCGCGCCCGCGCACGACGATGTGCGTGTGTGGGTTGTCGGTGTTCCAGTGATCGACCGCCACCCATTCCAGCCGCGTACCCAAGTCAGCTTCCATGCGGCCCATCAGGTGCCGCGTGTAGGTGCGCAGGTCTTCCAGCTCGGCGCCATCCTCGGGCGAGAGGATGAAGCGGAAATGATGCCGGTCATCGGCGCAGCGTTCCTTGAAGGCGTCGAGGTCGGCGGTATCGGTCTGCGGCCCGTAGGCTTGGCCCGGCTCGCCATCGCGGCCCACGCCGTCGCGCTCGATGTAGCGCAGGTGCTTGGCGAGCGACTGCGGGCTGGCCCGCTGCTGATTGACCAGCAGCGTCTTGATGGCCACGCGCCGCGACATGGGCGTGAGCTTCGCCCCCGCGAAGCGCGCTGCCGTGTGGCCGCGTCCCAGGCGCGAGCCGGGCCGCTGGCCGGCGCGCTGTCCGCTGCCGCTGGCGCCAGGACGGCGCACCGAGGACTTGCCGCTGCTGGCCTTGCCTGCCTGCTTGAGCACCTTGGAGACGAAGCCCTGGCCCCGGTTCTTCGGGGCGCTGGGGCGGATGCGGAAATCGTCATCGCGGCGGTCGGTCATGGCCGCGTTCCTTGCAAGCTCTGGCGTGTCCGGTCGTGCGAAGCACGCAGACATGCGCGCATCGGCGCGGGCTTCGCGCCACAAGCGGCACGGCGGCGAAGCCGCTCCGTGCCGCGCCACCCCCACGTGCAGACTGGCTTTGCGGGCCGACAGGTGCCGCACCCTTTTGTCTTGCCTTCCGCCTTTGCCCCTCGCTGGCGCTCCGGGCAGCGGCGGCCCGGCGGCGCTGCTGCGTGAGCAGCCAGCGCGCCGGCGAACGCGGCGACGGCCACAGGCCGGGCGCGTTCGAGGCAAGACGCCTGCACATGGGAAGGCTGCGCGAAGTGCAGCGCGGATGCGCTGGCACTGCACGCGCGACGACACGCGGAGAGCCACTGGAGCGGCACGCCCGATGGCACGATGAGATGCACGGCAACGTGCAGCGAATCAGCCGCCATCATGGGCGTGACTCCAGCCAGACCGGATGCGCGACGCCGATCACGGCGGATGTGCTGACCGGCCCGAAATACCGGCTGTCGAACGACGCCTGGTTGGTCACACTCAAGAGGAACAGTTCGCCGGGTTCGAGGCGACGGCATTGCTGCCAGGATGGCAGCGGCCGGCCCCAGCGGTCAGCAGGCAGCACGGCGGCCGAAGGCACGCCGTCGATGCGGACGACGCGGCCAGTGATGCACACCTCCTGCGGCGCGACGGCGCCCACGCGCTTGAGCAGCGGCACGCGCGCCGGCAGGTAGCCGCGCCGCGCGGCCAGCGCGGCGGCGTCTGGCGGCAGCGTGGTCAGGACGATGCTGTCCACGGACAAAGGACGTGGCAGCGAGGCGGCACCGCGGCCCTGCGGATCGACGCGATACCAACCGACCGCCACGCTGTCGGACGGGTTGTAGATCAGGCGCGGCAGCGGATGCACGAAGGACGCCCAGGCCAGCGCAGCGAGGCCGCAGGCGGACAGGCCCGCCAGTACGAGGCGAGCGCGTAGGCGTGAGCGAGGACGCGGCGCGGTGTCGGCAGTGGAAACGGCGGTCATGGCAGCGCCCTCCCGATGAGCCAGGCCGCGTGCCGCTCGGCGGTGTATTCGGGCAGCGGCAAGCGCGCAGCGAGCCGGTTGGCGAGCGTGCGCCAGTACGCGGGCGAGACAGCGGCGGGTGCGATGCCCAGCGCCTCGATGGCGTCGATGCGCTCCAGCGCGGCGCGCACCTGCTTCTCGCCCTCGGCGTGCAGCAGCAGGCGCGCGCCCGGCTGCACGCCGGGGATGCGCTGCGCCGCATCGAGCGGCGTGCAAGCCTGCATCACCATGAGCTGCCAGCGAACCGTGCCGTAGTCGTTGGCCTGCCAGCGGATGCGGCAGAACATGGCGCCCGGCAGGAACACCGCGCAGCGCCGCCAGCGGTCGAGCTGGTGCGTGCGCGCAGGTTCGCCGAAGCGCAGGTAGAGCTTGAAGCGCGGTTCGATGTAGGCCAGCGCCACGCGCGTCAGCGGCGCGCTGGCCGGCCGGCCGGAAGGTGCTGCGCGCGCAGCCGTGACCACGCTAGCGGCAGGCGAAACGGATGTGTTCATGGCGTGTTCTCCCTGCGGTGTTCTGGAAACTCCCGCTCCAGCAGGCCGCGCAGCAGATCGGCCACGGTCACGCCTTGCGTGAAGGCCGATACCTTGATGCGCGCCCGCATGGCGGGCGTGATGTCGAGGGTCAGGCGCGCGGTGTAGAGGTCGCCCTTGCCCAGCGCATCGGCGTCGCCCTGGCGAATCCACGCCTCGGCGTG
>JAIXKN010000029.1 GCA_026932425.1 Burkholderiales bacterium | reverse complement strand
TGCTGGCCGTCGCTCTGGCCGAAGCTGCTGCTGCCGTCGAGCAGTTCGTAGCCGGCGATCGAGCCCCTGTTCACGCCCGCGGCGCTGAGCTTCATGCGCAGCTCGTAGACGCGTGCGGCGGGCACGAGGATGCTGCCGCCGCCATCGGCGAAGCGGTAGTCCACGCCCATCTGGTCGAGCTTGGCGATCACGGCGGCGCCGTCCTTTTCGCCGAGCTGGGAGAACAGCGGCCGGTAGTCGCTGCGGCCCGACGAGAGCCCGAGCACGACGAGGAGCGCGACCAGGACGACGACGCCGACGCCGCCAGCCAGCAGGGTGCGCAGCGGCATCGTCGCCAACCGGGCACCGAGCGGACTGGCCGGCGTGATCGTGGCGATCGCGTTTTCGGGGACGGGGACGACTGCGGTCTGCATCGGAACGGAAGCTGTCAATGCCGGCTGCATTGTTCTGGGGCCTCGCCTTGCGCGTTGGCGCGAGAAGGCCGGCAAAGCGCGCGTTGTTCGGCTTCCGCCGCGCCTGCGCGCGGCCTACAGTGAGGGCGTCGGGAAAAGCCGATGAAACTCGAACTCAAGCCCTTCGACTTCAACCAGGCGGTGGCCAGGGCAGGCCTGCGGCCCGACGGCACGCCGCTGGCCGCCCGCACGGGCCCGCTCGCCGAGGTTCAGGCTGCCGCAGCCGGCGGCTTTCGCGGCGCGATGGCGCAGGCGCTGCAGGACGTGAGCCGCGCGCAGCTCGATGCGCAGCACCTGCAGCGCGAATTCAGCCTGGACAACCCGACCGTGAGCCTCGAGCAGACGATGGTGGCGATGCAGAAGAGCCAGATCGGTCTGCAGGCAGCGGTCCAGGTGCGCAACCGCCTGCTCTCGGCCTACACCGAGATCATGAGCATGCAGGTGTAGCGCGCTCCTGCGCGCGTCCGCTTCAGCAGGCCGGGTAGGGCGGCAACCGGCCTTCCTGCATGCACACGCTGGGCCGCCCCATCGCGCTCACGCCGACCCGCACGCGTTCGCCGCCGGCGCTGCTCCAGAGCGCCGCGAGGCCCGGGGTGTCGGCCTGGCCGGTGGCGGGGTCGAACCGCACCGCGTGCGCGGCCAGCAGCTGCACGCCGCGCAGATCGCTGCCGCGCGTGGCCTTGAGCCTGCAGGCCTGCTGCACGCGGCAATCGCAGTCCGGGCTCGTGCTGAGCGTATAGCACCAGTCGGGGCCGCTGCGAAAACTCACGAACAGCGCGCTGCCGCGGCGCGCGGCCTCGAAGCGGGCCTCGCGCAGATCCAGCTCGAGCCCCTGCGCCGCCGCCTTCAGCCGCTGGCGCTGCAGATACTGTGCGAACGAGGGCACGGCCAGCGACATCAGCACCGCGCAGATGGCCAGCGCGATCATCAGCTCGATCAGCGTCAGCCCGCGCTGGCGGGGGCGGCGCGAGGGCTCTCTGCAGAACGGATGCGGGGCTTGCGGCATGGGAATCAACGATTCCAGCAGCGGCCGCTCGGGCCGACATCGGCCAGGCCCTGATTCAGGCGCAGGCTCAGCTCGAGGCAGTCGGCGTCGCCGCCCTGCACGCCATCGGGCCGCGCGCGGGCAAGGAGCGTGACGCGGTCCCGATCGGCGTCGGCGACCGAGAGCAGGTAAAGGCCATCGGGGCTGCGCGCCGATCCGACGAGCGCGAGCTCGCTGCTGTAGTGACCGTTCTGCGCGCGGTAGCGCTCCTGCGCGTGCTGCAGCAGGGTGAGCGCAGTGATGCCGTCCATGCGCCGCGCGCGCTGCAGTTGCGCCTGTTGCGACGGCCAGGCCACGGCGGCGACGACGCCGACGATCGCCAAGACGGTGCTGACCTCGATCAGCGTCAGACCGCGCATCCGGATGCGGGCGCACATCGCGGCCTCCCTCAGCTCGAGAGCAGACGCTGGCATTTCTGCGTCTGGTCGACGTAGCGCTGCAGCGCGAGCCGGGCATCGGCCCTGAGTGCGACCCACTGGCAGCCCAGGCGCATGCGGTCGTTGCCCTGCAGCGCGCTCAGGTACCGGATCTGCAGGCCGGCGACGAAGCGCGTCTGCGAATCGAGCACGACCTGGACTTCGTTGAGTCGGCCCCCGGGCTCGAGCGCCGGCACGCCCTCCGGGAGCAGGAGGGCACAGCCGCCGGCACTGATGTCGAGCACGCGCAGCGCGAGCTGCATTTCCGGGATCGACGGATGTCGCATCCGCGCGGTGGGCGCATGTCGTTGCGGTGGCTGCACCCGATAGGCGCTGCGCCGCTGGAAGCGGTAGACGCGCTCGGGCAATGCGCTCTCCAGCGCGCAGTGCCGCTCGTCCTGCACCAGCAGCAGGCCGTGCAGCTCGAACTGCAGCCTGACCTGCTCCAGGTGGGCGAGTGCGACGACCTCGTCGTCGTCGACCAGCACCTGCAAGGAAGGGCTCTCGGGCTCGGTGCGAAAGCCGATGCGCCTGCGTCCGGCGTCGATCGTTCGAAGCGTGCAGCTTGCGCTGTCCCCTCGAGGCCCGCTCAACAGCACCGGGGCGGCGCTTTCGCGCAGCGCGCCCAGCAGCCGCACGATCTCCTGCGGATGCTCGACGCGGAACGCGGCCCAGTCGGGACGCTCCGGCGCACCGGTCGCGGATGAGGAGGCGCCGTGGGGCATCGTGATCGTCGCGCTTGCGCCTGCGCCGCCGTCAATGGATGGTCTTGCGCCGCCCGCTCATCATGTCGTCGAGGTCGTGCAGCCAGGGTTCGGCCAGATGACGGATCTCGGCGTCGTTGACGAGGATGCGCTGCATGATGCGTGCCTTGGCCCGCGCGGATTCCGCGTCCAGCGGCTGCTGTCGCGCCGCGTGCTTGAGCTGGCTGATGAGCAGCACGCACGCGCCCTCGAGGCGGACCACGGCATCCCAGTCACCTGCCTTCGCCGCGGTGAGCATGTCGCAGCTCGCGCGTTCGATGGCTTCGTAGTAGTTGAGGAGTTCGGTGTTCATCGAGGAGCTTTCGGCACGCTTTGGGGGCATCGATCGAGGTGCGTTCATGCCGGCTTGCGGGCATGGGAGGGCGCGATCGCTTCCCAGGCGTCGCGCAGCGGCTGCACGAGGCCCTGGCATTCGTCGAGGATGGCCTCGTCGTTGCGCAGGTTGGCCTGCACCAGGCGCAAGCCGATGTAGCGGTAGAGCCGGTCCAGGTCGGCGGCCAGGACGCCGCCGGCGCGCAGGTCCAGGCCGGCACGCAGGCCCTCCTCGACGATGCGCACGGCGCGGTTGATCACCCGTCCCTTGCGTTCGATGTCGCGTTCGCGCATGGCGCCGCGGGCCTCGGCCAGGGCGTCGATGAAGCCGTCGAAGAGCATCGTGACCAGGCGATGCGGGCCGGCGTCGGCGACGCCGGTCTCGGCCGCCATCCTTCGATACAGGTGCGGGCTTTGCAGGCGGCCGAAGTGACCGGGCGTGGCGCTGCTGAACATCGTTCGTCTCGTGGGCGTTGCGGCGATGCAGGCTTTATCGACGCGCGGCGACCCACACTTGAGCCGGGGCTGCCGCGGCTTCGCCGGTCTGTTCCGCGCGCGGCCGCGGCGCGTCGGGGCGGGCCGGACGCGAACGGGGCGCTGCCGGCTGCAGCCGACAGCGCCCCGTGAGCGGCGCATTGAGCCTGCGGCACCAGCGGGGTCCGGGTGGATCCCCGCAGCGCGCCCGCGCGCCTTCAGCCCGTGCTCTTGTTCCAGTTCGTGATCTGTTGCGACACGTAGCCCGAGAGGTTGTTGAGCCTGGCCATCGACGCATCCAGCGCCTGGTATTGCGCGCGCAGGCGTTCCTCGGTCAGCGCGATGCGGTCCTCGAGCGTCGCCTGGCGCTTGCCGTTCATGCTCTTGAGCTGGCGCAGCGACTCCTGGCGCGAGCTCATCGGCCCGGAGTCGGCGAGAAGCTGGTCGGTCAGCCTGCGCATGCGTGCCGCGAGTCCGCTGCTGCCCGCTGCCTCGCTGTCGACGGTGAAGAAGCGCTGCAGTTCGTCGAGCTTGGCAAAGCCCGCGTCGAGCGCGCTGCCCGACACCTCGAGCGTGCCGTCGGTCCGGACCGACAGGCCGATGTCGGTGAGCCGGCCGAAGACGCTGCTGGCGCTCGAGCTCTCGCCGAGGCTGGCACGCAGCTGCGAGAGCAGGCCGATCGCGGTGCGGTCACCCTGGAGCGTGCCTGCGTTCTTGCTCTCGGGGTCGTACCTGGTCTGTTCGCGAACGAGCCTGACGAGATCGTTGTAGGCGCTGACGAAGCCGTCGATCGACTTGCGCATCGAAGCCGTGTCGCGCGCCACCGTGACGTCCACGCTGCCCGTCGTCACCTTGGCCAGCGTCAGCGAGACGCCGTCGATCACGTTCGCGAAGACGTTGCTTGGCGACTCGACCGACAGGCCGTTGATCGTCGCGCTCGCGTTGCGGCCGGCCTGCGTCCGCGCGTTGGCCGCCGCCCCGCCCGGTGGATCGTAGGCCAGCCGCGACAGCCCGCTGTCGTCGCCGCCGTTGCCGTCGGCGTCGGCAACCTGGACGCGAAAACCGCTGGCAGCGCCGCTGTCGCGCGACTGCAGCACGAGCCGCGCACCGCTCGCATCCGTGACGATCGAGGCGCGCACGCCGATGTCCTGGGTGGCGTTGATCTTGTCGCGGATCTTCTCGAGCGTGTCTTCGCCGGGACCGATGCTGATCGAGACCGGCGCCGTGCCGTCCTTGGGGGTGAACGACGAGAGATCGTCGGCCCAGCGGCCGACCTCGAACGTCAGCGTACCCTGGCCAATCGGCGTTGCGCTGTCGGCGACCGCGGAGGTGGCGTTCATCTGTGCCGCTGCCAGCGCATTCACCTGCACCGCATAGCTGCCCGGCGCGCTGTTGGCCGATGCCGTGACGCCGATCGCCGCGGGGTCGGCGCTGGTCGCGCTCGCCGCGCGCCAGGTGCTGGTGTCGGCCAGCGTTCGCGCGGCGCTGCGCAGCGCGTCGAGCGCCGACTGGATGCGGCCGAAGGACGAGAGCTTCGCGTCGATCCGGCCCGCTTCGGTCTTCAGCTGCTCGATCGGACGGCGTTCGAGCGCGACCAGCTGGCTGATGATCGAGTTCGCGTTGAGTCCGCTGCCGATGCCGATGGAGGAGAGGGTCGCCATGAGGTGCTCCGTGATCCGGGCAGGGCGCAGCGCGGCCGCCTTCGGCCAACGGGGACACCCTGTTTGCGGGTCTTATCGGCCTGCGCGAACAGGACTTGAGGCGAATCCGCGCCCGGCCGGCTGCGGCTGGCGCCCGCTCGTGGAAGGCGGAGCTCAGTTCCCCAGCAGCCGCAACACCTGCTGCGGCAGCTGGTTGGCCTGCGCGACCATCGCCGTGCCCGCCTGTTGCAGGATCTGTGCCCGCGACAGATTGGCCGTCTCGGCGGCGTAGTCGGCGTCCATGATGCGGCTGCGCGCCGCGGTCTGGTTCTCGGCCGCGACCTGCAGGTTGGAGATGATGGCTTCGAAGCGGGATTGCGTTGCGCCGTAGATTGCCCGCGTGTCGTTGATGCGGTTGATCGCGGTGTCGATGTAGCCGATCACGCTGGCGATCGATCCGACGTTGACGCCCGAGCCGATGGAGGCCGAAGTGCCGACGACGCTGCCGATGTCGGCGTTGCTCGCGAGGTTCGTGAAGCCGATCTCGACGATGTCGTCGGGTGTCGTGTTCGCGCCGATCTGGAAGGTGAAAGATCCGGCGTCGGCGCCCAGGATGCGCTTGCCGTTGAAGGCGGTTCCGCCCAGCACGCGGGCGATCTCGTCCTGCAGCTCCTTGAACTCCTTCTGCAGCGATTCCTTGTCGCTTTCGCTGTTGGTCGCGTTGCGCGCCTGCAGCGCGAGCTCGCGCATGCGCTGCAGCGCGTCACCGACCTTCGAGAGTGCGCCTTCGGCGACCTGCGACATCGAGATCCCGTCGTTGGCGTTTCGCATCGCCACCGCCATGCCGCGCACCTGCGTGTTCATGCGCTCGGCGATCGCCAGCCCGGCGGCGTCGTCCTTGGCGCTGTTCACGCGCAGACCCGAGGACAGGCGCTGCATCGCGGTGGACAGCGAGAGCTGCGATGCGTTCAGGTTGCGCTGAGCGTTCAGCGACGTCAGGTTGGTGTTGATGGTCTGGGGCATGGATGCGCTCCTTGGGCGGGCTCGCCGGCCCGGCGGTCGCGGCCGACGGGGCCGCCGCTGGGATGCATTCTTCGGCAGCGGCGAATTCCCCGATGGCGCGAAATGACACCGCTTTCGGCGCCTGTTCGAACTCCGCGGAGCCAAAAAAAGGCCGCCGGCGTCGTTCGCCGGCGGCGCGTGAGGGGATGCCCCGAAGGAGCGCTCAGGAGCCGAACTTGTAGTCGGTCCTCGCCTTGCTGCGCAGGTTCTCCTGGAACTCCTGCAGCTTGACCTGTTCGAGACGCTGCTTGATCTGCCCCTTGACCGATTCGAAATCCGGGAACTCGGCCTCGCGCGTGTCATCGAGGCGGATGATGTGGTAGCCGAACTGCGTCTTCACCGGCGCCTCGGTCATCCCGCCCTTCTTCAGCTGCGTCATCGCGTCGCTGAACTCCTTGACGTAGGCGTCGGGCTTGGCGAAGTCCAGATCGCCGCCGTTGGCGGCAGAGCCGGGATCCTTGGACGCCTTCTTGGCCAGTTCCTCGAAGCTCGCGCCGGCCTTGATCTGGGCGATCAGGGCCTTGGCCTCGTCCTCGGTCTCGACGAGGATGTGGCGCACGTGGTACTCGGTCCCGGCCGCCTGCGCCTTGAACTTGTCGTACTCGGCGCGTGCCGCCTCGTCGCTGATCGGGTTCTTGGCGCGGAACTCCTCGAAGAGTGCGCGGATCAGGATGCTCTGCCGCGCCAGTTCCATCTGCCCGCGGTAATCGGGGCTCGTCTGCAGGCCGCGGCGCTCGGCTTCCTGCGTGAAGATCTCGCGCAGCACGACCTGGTCGCGGGCCTGTTGCTGCATCTCCGGGGTCACTGCCTGGCCCGCCTTCTCGGCCTGCTGGATGAGGGTGTCGACGCGGGCCTTGGGCACCGGCTTGCCGTTGACGATCGCGAGGTTCTGCGCCTGCGCCGCGCCGGCGGCAAGGAGGGTCACGAGGGCCAGCGCCAGTGCACGGCGCACGGCAGGAGTCTTGGGCTTCATCGATTGGAGTCCTTGGGAGGGGGAGGGCGCCGCGAGGGTGGATGGGCGGCGCGGGGGCGCGGACCTCAGGTCTCGCCGGGCGCCAGGGCTTCGATGGCCAGCGCGTGGATGCGGCGCCCGGCCAGTGAGCCGAGCGCATCATATACGAGCCGGTGGCGCGCGACCCGGTTCTTGCCGGCGAAGCAGGCGGCGACGATGTGCACGTGGTAGTGCCCGCCTTCGCGCGCACCGGCGTGGCCGATGTGATGGTGACTGTCGTCGCGCACCTGGATCGATTCGGGTTGCAGGTGCTCGCGCAGGATGCGCTCGAGAAGTTCGGCGGACGGGTTCATCGGGTTTCCTCGCCCGGCGCGTTCGCCTCGGGCGGCTGTTGATCGAGATAGCGGGCCAGCGCGAGTCCCTGGGCGATCGTGAAGACGAGCGTGAGCCCCAGGCTGCCGAAGAGCTTGAAGTTGACCCAGGCATCGGTGCTGAAACTGTAGGCCACCCACAGGTTCAGTACGCCCATCAGGACGAAGAAGCCGACCCAGGCCAGGTTCAGCCGTTGCCAGATCCTGTCGGGCAATTGCAGCTGCTCGCCCATCAGGAGCTTGAGCAGGTTCTTGCCGGCCAGCGGCGCGAGGCCCAGCGCCAGCGCCATCGCCCAGTACAGCCCGGTGGGCTTCCACTTGATGAAGGTGTCGCTCTGGAAGTAGACCGTGGCGCCGCCGAGGATCACGACCAGCGCGAGGCTCACCCACAGCATCGCATCGACCTTGCGCCGGCTCGCCTTCAGCCACAGCACCTGGGCCAGCGTCGCGATGATCACGACGACGGTGGCCAGCAGCACCGGCGCCTGTTCCGCGCCGACCGTCCCCCCGGCGACCAGGCTGCCCAGGTGCAGCGTCGCGTAGTCCGCGGCCCATTCCTTGTGCGACTCCGCGTACTTGTAGGTCGCGAAGAAGAGGATGATGGGCAGGAAATCGAAGAGCAGCTTCATGCGCCGTGGGTTCGCGGGGAGTCGATGGCCGTGGCGCTTTGGAACTCAGCCCGCGGGTTCGAAATCGATCGCCGCCGAGTTGATGCAGTAGCGCAGGCCGGTGGGCCGCGGGCCGTCGGGGAAGACATGGCCCAGGTGCGAGCCGCAGCGGCGGCAGCGCACCTCGACACGCACCATGCCGTGACTCGTGTCGCGCACTTCCTCGATCACGTCGGCGTTCACCGGCGCCCAGTAGCTCGGCCAGCCGCAGCCGGCGTCGAACTTGGTCGCCGATTCGAACAGCGGCGTGCCGCAGCCGATGCAGCGATAACGGCCGCTGTCCCAGTGGTCCCAGTAGCGCCCGCTGAAGGGCCGTTCGGTTGCCGCATGACGCGCGACCTGGTACTGCTGGGCGTCCAGGCATGCGCGCCACTCGGCGTCGCTGCGCTGCACCTCGTAGCGCGGGTCGTCGTGCGGATGCGGTTCGTGCGGCTTCACGGATTCGGAGCATAGCGGGATGCGCGGGCCCTGCCGAGCCGCCGGACGCCTGCGACGTGCCCGAGGCATTGCCCCCGTGCTGGAAGGCACGCGCAGACGCGTCGGACCCCTCGAATCGGGGGGTGGGCCGGTGGTGTCCGCGATTCGCTCGGCAAGCGCCGGCTGCCGCCGTACGATTGCCTAGAATCGAACGAGTGTTCTATTTTTTTCGAGGAGACGCCGGTGAGCGCGAGATACGAGGTGCGCGGCGCCGTGGCCGTGATCACGCTGGACAATCCGCCCGTCAACGGCCTGGGCCTTGCGACGCGGCAGGCGCTGGCTCAGGGCCTGGAGCGCGCGGCCGGCGACGCGGCGATCCAGGCCGTGGTGCTCACCGGTGCCGGAACGGCGTTCTCCGGCGGCGCCGACCTGCGGGAGTTCGGCACGCAGAAGGCGGTGACCGAGCCCAACCTGCTCTCTCTGATCAAGCTGGTCGAGGCGATGGAAAAGCCCGTCGTCGCGGCACTGCACTCCGTCGCGATGGGTGGGGGCCTGGAGCTGGCGCTGGCCTGCCACTACCGCGTCGCCGCGCCCGGCACGAAGATCGGCTTGCCCGAAGTGAAGATCGGCCTCGTCCCCGGCGCCGGCGGCACGCAGCGCCTGCCGCGCGTGCTCGGCGTCGAGACCGCGCTGAACATGATCGTCAGCGGCGAGCCGGTGGCCAGCGAGCGCCTGGCCGCGCTGCCGGGCCAGAAGCTGATCGACCGCCTGATCGAGGGTGACTTCCTCGCGGGCGCCGTCGCCTTCGCCGAGGGCATCGCGGCCGCGCGCCCGCTGCCGCTCGTGCGCGCGCTGAAGGCCACACACCCGAACGCCGACGCCTACTTCCAGTTCGCCCGCAACACCGCCAAGGCGATGTCGCGCCACTTCCCGGCGCCGGCGCGCTGCGTCGACTGCGTCGAGCAGGCGGTCAAGGCGCGCACGATCGACGAAGGACTGGCCTACGAGCTGCAGACCTTCCTCGCGCTGATGCTCACGCCCGAGAGCAAGGCGCTGCGCCACGCCTTCTTCGGCGAACGCGCGGCGAGCAAGATCCCGGACGTCCCCGAGGACACGCCCACGCGCCGGATCGAGAAGGTCGGGGTCATCGGTGCCGGCACGATGGGGGGCGGCATCACGATGAACTTCCTGAACGCCGGCATCCCGGTGGTGCTGCTCGAGACCAGGCAGGAAGCGCTCGACCGCGGGGTCGCGACGATGCGCCGCAACTACGAAGGGCAGGTGAAGAAGGGCAGGCTCGCGCAGGACAAGCTCGAGCAGCGCATGGTGCTGCTGTCGCCGACGCTGTCCTACGACGAGCTTCGCGACGTCGATCTCGTGATCGAGGCCGTCTTCGAGGAGATGGACGTCAAGCGTCAGGTCTTCGAGCGGCTGGATGCCAGCTGCAAGCCCGGCGCGATCCTGGCGACCAACACGAGCACGCTGGACGTGAACCGCATCGCCGGTTTCACGAAGCGGCCGCAGGACGTGCTCGGGATGCACTTCTTCAGCCCGGCCAACATCATGAAGCTGCTGGAGGTGGTGCGCGGCGAGAAGACCGCCAAGGACGTGCTCGCGACGGTGATGCAGCTGGCGCGGCGGATCCGCAAGACCGCGGTGGTCGCCGGCGTCTGCGACGGCTTCATCGGCAACCGCATGATCGAGCAGTACAGCCGGCAGGCCGGCTTCCTGCTCGATGAAGGGGCGACGCCGCAGCAGGTCGACCGCGCGATCGAGCGCTTCGGCTTCGCGATGGGGCCCTTCCGCATGAGCGACCTCGCGGGCAACGACATCGCCTGGGCGATCCGCAAGCGCCGCGCACTCGAACACCCCGGGATGAAGTACAGCGCGAGCGCCGACCAGCTCTGCGAGCTCGGGCGCTTCGGGCAGAAGACCGGTGCCGGCTGGTACGACTACAAGCCCGGCCGGCGCGATGCGATCGTCTCTCCGGTGGTGCTCGAGCTGCTGGACAAGCATCGCCGCGCGATCGGCATCGAGCCGCGGGCGATCAGCGACGACGAGATCGTGCAGCGCCTCGTCTACAGCCTCGTCAACGAGGGCGCGCGCATTCTCGAGGACGGCATCGCCAGCAAGGCCAGCGACATCGACATGGTCTACCTCACCGGCTACGGCTTCCCGCTGCATCGCGGCGGCCCGATGTGCTACGCGGATCAGGTCGGTCTCTTCAACGTCGTCCAGGCCTGCCGGCGCTTTGCGCGCAACCCGCACGACGATGCCCGCTTCTGGGAGCCGGCGCCGCTGCTGACGCGCCTGGCCGAACAGGGCGGCAGCTTCACCGGATGAGGGCGGCTGCCGCAGCGATGCCGCCTGGCAGCCGGACGCGGCAAGGCTGACCGCAGCGCAGCGACCCGATCGAGACCGCACGAGACCGCACGAGACCGCAATCATGATCAAGCGTTTCCTCCTCTTCCTGCTGGCGGCCGTGCTGCTGCTCGCGCTGGCGCTCGTGGCTAACACGCTGCGCCAGGGCTCGCGCCAGCTCGAAGTCGCGCCGGCGCCGGCGCTGGCGGTCGACCGCGACGGCGTCGTGCGGACGATGGCCGCGGCGGTGCGCGCGAAGACGGTCAGTGGCGAGAAACCGGTGCCCGGCGTGGACGCCGAGTTCGACGCGCTGCACGCGCTGCTGCGCGAGCGCTACCCGCGCGTCTTCGCCGAACTCGCGCCCGAAGTCGTCGGCGCCCACAGCCTGCTCTTCACCTGGAAGGGCAGCGACCCGGCGCTCAAGCCCGTGGCGCTGATGGCGCACCAGGACGTGGTCCCGGTGGCGGCCGACACCGAGTCGAGCTGGACGCATCCGCCTTTCGGCGGCGTCGTCGAGGGCGGCTTTGTGTGGGGCCGCGGGACGCTCGACGACAAGAGCAACCTGGTGACGCAGCTCGAGGCGCTGGAGATGCTGCTGAAGGCCGGCGTCAAGCCGCGGCGCACGATCTATCTCGTCTCGGGCCACGACGAGGAGATCGGCGGCGAGCAGGGCGTGGTGCAGATCGTCAAGCTGCTGCGCGAGCGCGGCGTGCGCCTGGACTGGGTGCTGGACGAAGGCCTCGTCGTCACCCACGGCGTGATGCCGGGCATCGACAAGCCCGTGGCGCTGATCGGGCTGGCCGAGAAGGGTTCGGTCTCGCTCGAACTGGTCGCCACCGCGCCGCCCGGCCACTCGTCGATGCCGCCGGGCCCGGGCCAGGGCGCGGTCGGGCGGCTGGCCGCGGCCTTGGCGCGGCTGGACGCGCAGCCGCTGCCGGGCGGCATCCAGGGGGCCGCGGCCGAGATGTTCGAGGCGATTGCGCCCGAGATGCCCTTCGGCCAGCGCCTGGCGCTCTCCAACCTGTGGCTCACCAGGCCGCTCGTCGAGCGCATGCTCGCCAAGGGTGCGGCGACCAACGCGATGCTGCGCACGACGACGGCGATGACGATGCTCTCGGCCGGCGTCAAGGAGAACGTGCTGCCGGGAAGCGCCACCGCCGTCGTGAATTTCCGCATCCTCCCCGGCGACACGATCGAGTCGGTGCGGGCCGAGGTCCGGCGCATCGTCGCCGACGACGCGGTCGAGATCCGCCTGCACGGCGGGGGCTTCAACCCCTCGCGGCTCTCGACCTCGCACTCGGATTCCTTCCGGCTCATCGAGCGCGCGGTGCGCGATGTCTTCCCCGACGCGCTGGTCGCGCCGGGGCTGATGCTCGCGGCCTCGGATGCGCGCCACTTCGATGGGATCTCGGATGCCAGCTACCGTTTCATGCCGATCCGCTTCGACAGCGAGGACCTGAAGCGCCCGCACGGCACCAACGAGCGCATCGCCGTCGACCAGCTCGTCGACATGGTGCGCTTCTACCATCGCCTGCTCGAGCAGGCCGCGCAATGAACCCGATGAACTCCCACGGAGCACGCAAGCCATGAGCCAAGCCGTCATCGTCTCCACCGCCCGCACGCCGCTGGCCAAGAGCTGGAAGGGCGCCTTCAACATGACGCATGGCGCGACCCTCGGCGGGCTGGCGGTGCAGGCCGCGGTGCAGCGTGCCGGCATCGAGCCCGAAGCCGTCGAGGACGTGCTGATGGGCTGCGCCACGCCCGAGGGCGCCACCGGCTGGAACATCGCGCGCCAGGTGGCGCTGCGCGCGGGCCTGCCGGTGAGCACGAGCGGCATCACGATCAACCGCTTCTGCTCGAGCGGCCTGCAGACGATCGCGCTGGCGGCGCAGCGCATCGCCGGCGGCGAGGGCGAGGTGTTCGTGGCCGGCGGCGTCGAGAGCATCTCCTGCGTGCAGAACGAGATGAACCGCCACATGTTCGAGGACGCCTGGCTCGCCGAGCACAAGCCCGAGATCTACTGGCCGATGCTGCAGACCGCGGAGACCGTCGCCAAGCGCTACGCGATCCCGAAGGAGCGCATGGACCGTTACGGCGCCGAAAGCCAGCAGAAGGCCTGCGCCGCGCAGGAGCAGGGCCTCTTCAAGGACGAGATCGTGCCGGTGACGGTGACGGCGGGCGTGGCCGATCCGGTGCTGGGCCTGCGCAGCAAGGAGGTGACGGTCAGCGTCGACGAGGGCCTGCGCCCGGGAACGACCTACGAGGGCATCAAGGACATCCGTCCGGCGGTTCCGGGCGGCGTCGTCACCGCCGGCAACGCGAGCCAGTTCAGCGACGGTGCCGGCGCCTGCGTCGTCGTCAGCGAGTCCTACGCCGAGCGCAAGGGGCTGCGCCCACTCGGCCGCTTCCTCGGCTTCGCGGTCGCGGGCTGCGAACCCGACGAGATGGGCATCGGCCCGGTGTTCGCGGTGCCCAAGGTGCTGCAGCGCCTCGGGCTCGGCGTCGACGACATCGACCTCTGGGAGCTCAACGAGGCCTTCGCCGTGCAGGTGCTCTATTGCGCCGACCGGCTGGGGATCCCGATGGAGCGGCTCAACGTCAACGGCGGCGCGATCGCGGTCGGTCACCCCTACGGCATGAGCGGGCAGCGCCTCACCGGCCACGCGCTGATCGAGGGCCGCCGCCGCGGCGCCAGGCGCGTCTGCGTCACGATGTGCATCGGTGGCGGCATGGGCGCCGCCGGCGTCTTCGAAGTCCTCTGATCCGGGCACCAGAGCGACGGGCACCGGCATGGCGGACGACCTGGAGCTGGCGCGGCGGATCTTCGACACCGCGCCCTTCATGCGCGAGCTCGGCGTCGTGCCGATCGAGGTGAACCCGGAGCGATGCAATCGCCGGCCGCGCGTGACGAGCGAGCTTGACGCGCGGGCTTGACGCCGGGCGCGATCCGGGCAAGCTGAATGGAATTGGCGACGAAGCACGCGGAGAACCCCCATGACCCCAGAGACCCACCTGACCCAGGCTCCTCATGCGACCCACGGGACGCATGAGGTGTTCAACCAGGCTGCGCCCTTCGCGGGCGTCAACCTGTTCGAGGCCAACCGGCCGCTGCAGGACGCGCTGCGCTGGCATCACCCGGGTTTCGACGCCGCGCGCTTCGCGGCCTTCGGCGCCGAGGCCGGCAGCGCCGAGATGCAGATGCACGCGCGCCTGGCCAACACGAATCTGCCGCAGCTGCAGACCTTCGACGCCTGCGGGCGGCGCATCGACCAGGTCGAATTCCACCCGAGCTACCACGCGCTGATGGCCTCGGCGCTGCGCCAGCGCCTGCACGGCGCGCCCTGGAGCCAGGGGCCGGGCGGCCACATCGAGCGCGCCGCCGCCTTCATGCTCTTCACCGAGGCCGAGCCCTCGGTGCTGTGCCCGGTGTCGATGAGCTACGCGGTGACCCCGGCACTGCGCGCCAACGCCGGCGTGATGGCCGACTGGGGCGGCAAGATCACGAGCGACCGCTACGACCCGCGCTTCGTGCCGGTGGCGGGCAAGAGCGCGGCGACGCTGGGCATGGGCATGACCGAGAAGCAGGGCGGCTCGGACGTGCGCAGCAACACCGCGCGCGCCGAGGCCGACGGCGAGGACGCCTGGGGTCGACGCTTCGCGATCACCGGCCACAAGTGGTTCCTCTCGGCGCCGATGAGCGACGCCTTCCTCGTCCTTGCGCAGTCCGCAGGCGGCCTCTCCTGCTTCTTCATGCCGCGCCTCCTGCCCGACGGCAGCGTGAACGCGATCGCCATCCAGCGCCTGAAGGACAAGCTCGGCAACAAGGCCAACGCCAGCAGCGAGGTCGAGTTCGACCGCGCCAGCGCGTGGCTGGTCGGCGAGGAGGGGCGCGGCGTGCCGCAGATCCTGGCGATGGGGGCGCTGACACGGCTGGACTGCGCGCTCGGCACCTCAGGGCTGATGCGCCAGGCGCTGTCGATCGCGCTGCACCACTGCACGCAGCGCAAGGCCTTCGGGCAGCGGCTGATCGACCAGCCGCTGATGCGAAACGTGCTCGCCGACATGGCGCTCGAGAGCGAGGCGGCAACGGCCCTGGCGATGCGCCTGGCGCGCGCGGTCGACCGCACCGAGCACGGGCAGGACCCGGACGGCGTCGAGGCGGTGATGCGTCGCGTGCTGACGCCGATCGCCAAGTTCTGGATCTGCAAGCGTGGTGCGGCGCTGGGCCAGGAGGCGATGGAGTGCCTGGGCGGCAACGGCTACGTCGAGGAGGGTGGCCAGGGCGTGATGGCGCGCATCTACCGCGAGATGCCGGTCAACAGCATCTGGGAGGGCGCGGGCAACATCCAGTCGCTGGACCTGCTGCGCGCGCTGCGCAAGGGGCCGGTGCTGGACGTCGTGATGCACGAAACCGCGGTCGCGCGTGCCGCACACGCGGACGTCGAACGCCTCGGCGAGCGCGTGCGCAAGGGGCTGGACGGGGACGTGACCGAGACCGAGGCGCGCACGCTGGCGCGCGACCTCGCGCTGCTGATGCAGGCAGCGCTGCTGCAGCACAGCGCGCCGCCGGCGGTGTTCGACGCCTTCTGCGTCGGCCGCATCGGGCAGGCTTCGGACGTCTTCGGTGCGCTGCCCAAGCGCGTCGATGTCGGCGCGGTGCTGGCGCGCGCGATGCCGTGGAGCCCCTAGCCCTCGGGCCGCGTGCTCAGATCGTGATGTGCTCGCGATCGTCGCCGGCTTCGTCCAGCGCCTCGAAGCGCCGTGTGCGCGGCTGTACGTAGGCATCGGTGTCGACGAACGGCTGCGTCGGTTTCCAGGCCATCGGCGAGGTCGTCGGTCCGGGGTCCATCGGTTCCATCGGTTCCATCGGCTGCGTCGGCGCGAACGCGGCGTCGTTGACGGCATGCGGGTTGGCGTTCTCGCTGTGCAGATCGCCGCGCAGCAGCAGGTCACGCATGGCCTGCACGCGCTCGCCGTCGGTGAGGCCCGGGGCGCAGGGATCGGGCTCGATGCCGTAGGCCGGCGGCCGTTCGGCCGGCGTATAGAGGCTTGCGGCGGCCAGCGCCTGGTCGCGCTGGCGCCGTTCGGCGTCGCGCGCAGAGTGCCGCAGCACGAGCCAGAAGCCCAGAGATCCGACGAGGGCGACGAGTGCGACACCCAGGAACAGGCTCGAAGACGAATCCATTCGTGACCTTTCGATCGATGCGGCGGGTCCGGCGCCGGCCTTGCCGCCCCGGCGCCGGGAGCGATGTCCCGCATATCGGCGGCCTGCGCCGCGGCTTGAGCCGAAGAGCGGGCCTGGCCGTGCGCACCTACGCGGGCCGATCCGCGGCCGGCACCGTCTGGCCCGGAGCGGCTGCAAGCGGTCCCGCTCCCCCGGCGAGGAGGGCTTCGATCTGCCGGTCCTTCTGATCCCAGAGCGAAAGCAGCCAGCGGTGCACGCGCTTGCGGAACGGGGAATCCATCGCGCCGTCGCTGCGTCGGCAGTCGGCCGGGATCTCCTGCCGCTGGATGCGAACGACGATCCGCGGCACGCGTCCGCAGAGGAAATCCCAGAAGCTCGGGGCGCCGTACGGATAGACGATGGTCGCGTCTACGAGCGCCTCGAAGCGCTCGCCGAGCACCGCCGCCGCCATCGCCAGGCCGCCGGCCTTGGGCGGCAGCAAATGCGTCCAGCGTCCGCCCGCGGCGGCATGCTTGGCCGGCGTGAAGCGCGTGCCTTCGACGAAGTTCATCACGCTCGTGGGCGCGAGCGCGAACTTGGCGCAGGCGCGGCGGGCTGCGTCCAGATCCTCCTGGCGCTTCTGCGGATTGCGCCGCAGCACCTCCTCGGAGTGGCGCCGCATGAACGGGAAGTCCAGCGCCCACCAGGCCAGACCCATGATCGGCACGTACAGCAGTTCCTGCTTGAGGAAGAACTTGAGCATCGGGATGCGCCGGTTCAGCACGTACTGCAGCACGAAGATGTCGACCCAGCTCTGGTGGTTGCAGACCACGAGGTACCAGCTTCGCGTCGAGTAGCCCTCGTCGCTCTCGTCGCCCTCGACGTCCCAGCGGGTGGGCTGCGTCAGCCGCATCCAGGCCTTGTTGCCGGCGATCCAGCAGGTGGCCATGCCGTTGAGCACCGGGTCGAGCCTGCGCCGCGCCGCGGGCCAGGGCAGCAGCAGGCGAGGAATCGCCAGGCCAAAGAGCAGCACGCACCAGAAGAGGGTGTTGGTGAGCAGCAGCACCAGCGCGATGACGCCGCGCAGCGGTGCCGGCAGCCAGGCCAGCGAGAAAAGGGGCCGCTTGTCGATGCCGCGGCTCGTTGCAGGGTCGCTCCGGCTCATGTCGTGGGAATCGTCGAGGGGGTGGGCAATGGGCGCATGCCCTCATTTTCCGCCGAGGCCGCGATCACTCGCCGAAAGACGATCCGGTGCGGGTGCCGATGCCTTCCTTCGCGCCGCGCCTGCCGGCCTGGTCCGGGGCCGGCCAGCCAGTCCTCCGTGCCGCCGGAGCCAGGCGAGCGCAAGCCCGGCCCAGAGCAGCGCAGCAAGCGGCAGGGCCCACGCTGCCGTCGCCGGAACGAAGGCCGCCAGCAGCCGCGCGGCCAGCAGCAGCTGCAGCAGGCCTTCGAGCCTGCGCGCCAGGCGGTCGACGGCCTGGCTCTGTCCGGCCTGCGCCGCGCTCAGGCGGCTGACCATCGCCAGCATGGTGCCGCCGGCAAAGCCCAGCGCCATCGCGTGCAGGGCCGCAGCCTCGAACGCGGCATGCAGACTCGGGGGCAGCAGCGGCAGGGCCGATATCGCCAGCGCGATCCAGGCGGCACCCGACCAGGCAAAGGCGCGCAGCAGCAGGTGCAGCAGCGGCGATCGCGTCGCCGGGTGCGAGGCCCAACGCAGTGCAAGCCACAGCGTCAGCAGTCCGGCAGCCCCCGGCAGCAGCACATGGATCGGCCAGGCGCGGGCTGCGAGCTCGGGGTCGAGCCCGGACCACGAGGCCAGCGCCTGCAGCACGCTGGCTGCCAGCGGCAGCGCCGGCACCCACCAGGCGTCGCGCTGCGGGTCGTCGCGATCGGGTTGCGGAGCGTCGGCGTGCGAGAGGAAGGGCAGCAGGCGGTGCGAAGCCAGCAGGAACACCGGCAGCACCGCAGCCCAGAACGCGGTCCGCGCGAGCTCGCGTGCAGCGTCGGGGCGTTCACGCAGCAGCGCCAGCGCAGCGGCAGCCAGCGCCAGCACGACCAGCCCGCAGACCGTGGCGATGGCGTCGAAGTGGCGCGAGGGTCGCGTCGCGCCCCGCCGCAGCGAGACGAGCTGCAGCCACAGAACGGCCCAGCCCAGTGCACAGAGCACGAGCCCGAGCCCGGCAGCGACCGAGGACCAGGGGCCGATCGCCAGCGCCAGCAGCCATCCCGTCACCACCGCGCCCACACCCGGCGCGAGCGCCGCGGTGGCGAGTTCCGGCCGGCGCAACCACTTGGGCGCGCTGGTGAACAGGAAGCCGGCGAAGAAGAGCGGCATCGGCCCGAGCGTGAAGGCGAGCGCGTGCAGGGTCGTGGCCGGTACGCCGGCCGCGGCGGGCGGCGGCAAGAGCAGCACCAGCCCCCAGAAGCAGGCGCTTGCGGCCCAGACCAGCCCCGCTGCGGCAAAGCACAGCCGGTGCGGCTGCGTCAGCAGCAGCCGCGCGTTCCAGCGCGGCGGCGGGAAGGTCTCTTCAGCCCGCGGTGCCGGCGCAGGCACAACCGCCGCCGCTGGCGCTGCAGCCGCCGGTGCGGGCTGCGGTGAGACCCTGATAAAGCACCTCGTCCTCGAGGCGGATGCTTTGCTCCAGCGCGTCGCGCAGCGTGCGCAGGTCGAGGACTAGCGCTTCCCAGCTGCTGCAAGCGTCCTCGGGCAGCGCCAGGTCGCGCGTCAGATGGCCGATGCGCCCAAGCGCGTCGCGCTGCGTCTCGTGCTCGCTGCGCATCTGCGCGATCAGCGGCGCGAGTTCGGGCGAGAGGCCCATCTGCAGTTGCGGGAAGAGCACGCGCTCCTCCCGCTTCAGGTGCGTGTGCAAGGCCGCGTGCAAGCCTGCCAGCTCGGCGCACAGGCCGCGCGGGCAGTCCGGCCTTGCCGCGTGCACGAGCTCGACCCGCTGCGCCAGGCGAACGAGCTCGGGCAGCCGCTCGCGGATGCGGTCATGGTGCTCGTGGCGGATGTGTTCGACGAGCTCCTGTGCGCTTGCCTGCCGCCAGTCGCGTTCGGCGGGGCCGCTCTTGCGATCGGGGCTTGGTCCCGAGCGTCGGTTCAGCAGTGGGGCGATCATCGGCCTTCCTGAATGGCGGAGATTGCTGCCGATTCTGCAGCGCAGGCACTGGCCGGGCGTGCCGTCGCTGCCGATGCACCGGTTGGGCTCATGGAGACCCGAGACCCCGACGATCGCCGCGACGAGGTGCCTGTGCCGCGACGGATCGCCTACAGTCACAGCATCTGCCGCATTCAGATCCGCGCCTGTCCATGTCCGAACGCTGCTTCGTGATCCTCCACAGCCCCGGACCCGCATGGGAACCCGGTCTGCCGCTGACCCAGCAACTGGGCGTGCGCGAGCACGAGGCCCACTACGCGGAGCTCGCCCGGCAGGGGCTGGTCGTGATGGGGGGGCCGTTCGCCGACGCGACCGGCGGCGGCCTGATGATCTTCAGGGCCGGGCTCGACGAGGACACGCTGCGCATGCACGCGCTGACCGATCCGGCCGTCGAATCGGGCCTGCTCCAGTTCGAGATCCTGCCCTGGGTCATCGCGTACAGGGGGTGAAGCGCAGGCCTGCCGTTCGCCGCATCCGGCGGCAAGGCGACGCCCGGCGATGAGCGCGCCGGCGGCGGCCGTGATCGGCGGCGGACCGGCGGGCCTGATGGCCGCCGAGCTGCTGTGCGACGCGGGGATCAGCGTCGAGCTCTTCGACGCGATGCCCAGCGTTGGACGCAAGTTCCTGCTGGCAGGCAAGGGCGGGCTCAACCTCACGCACAGCGAAGCCTTCGAGCCCTTCGTCGCGCGCTATCGTGACGCCGCCGACTGGCTGCGGCCCCATCTCGAGCGTTTCGGAGCCGACGAGGCGCGCGCGTTTGCCGCGGGGCTTGGCGTGCAGACCTTCGTCGGCAGCTCGGGGCGCGTCTTCCCCGCCGAGGTGAAGGCCGCACCGCTGCTGCGCGCCTGGCTTCAGCGCCTGCGCGCGCGCGGGCTGCGGCTGCACATGCGCCACCGTTGGCTCGGGTGGACCGATGACGGTGCGCTGCGCTTTTCGACGCCGCAGGGGGAGTCGCGCGTGCACGCGGCGGCCACGGTGCTGGCGCTCGGCGGCGCGAGCTGGCCGCGTCTGGGCTCGGACGGCGCCTGGGTGCCGCTGCTGGCCGCGCGCGGCGTCGCGCTCGCGCCGCTGGTGCCCTCCAACTGCGGCTTCGATGTCGGCTGGAGCGAACATCTCGCCAGCCGCCACGCCGGTGCGCCGCTGAAGTCGGTCGCGATCACCTGGACCGAGCCGGACGGCCGCGTCGTACGCCAGGAGGGCGAGTTCGTGCTCACCGAGAGCGGCGTCGAAGGCAGTCTCGTCTATGCGGCCTCGGCGGCGCTGCGCGAGGCGATCGCGCGCGACGGGCAGGCGACGTTCACGCTGGACCTGCTGCCTGCGCGCGAACAGGCCTGGGTGCAGGCCGAACTGGCGCACCCGCGCGGGCGCCGCTCGCTGGCCACGCACCTGAAGACGCGGCTCAAGCTCGACGGCGCCAAGGCCGCGCTGCTGTGGGAAGGCGTGCCGCCAAGCGAGCGCGCGGCGATGAACGAGCCGGCGTGGCTCGCGGCGCGCATCAAGGCCTTGCCGATCACCGTGCGGCGCCCGCGCCCGATCGAGGAAGCGATCAGCAGCGGTGGCGGCGTGCACCTCGCCGCGGTCGACGAGCGGCTGATGCTGCGCGCCCTCCCCGGCGTGTTCGTGGCCGGCGAGATGCTGGACTGGGAGGCGCCGACCGGCGGCTACCTGCTCACCGCCTGCCTGTCGACCGGCGCCGTGGCCGGGCAGGGCGTGCTCGACTGGCTGGCGCAGCGCGCTGCCGACTCCGGGCGAACGGTCTAGGCCTTGCGCGCGTTCCGTGCCACGAGGTAGAGATCGAACACCTCGCCCGAGCTCAGCCTGGGCGTGTAGCCGAACACCGTCTTCAGCCGCGTGTTGGCCAGCACCGGTCGGTAGCGCAGGAAGTCGACCTGCTCGGGCCCGTAGCGCGTGAGGCCCAGCGACTTGAGCAGCGCCAGCGCCGTGCGCAGCAGGCCCGCGGGCAGCACCAGGCAGCGCTTGCCCAGGCGCTCGGCGATCTGCGGCAGGGTCAGGGCGCCATCGCCTGTGAGGTTGTAGACGCCGGGCGGGCCATCGTCGATCGCGCGCAGGATCGCGCCGACGACGTCCTGGTCCCAGACGAAGACGAAGGGGCTGTCGCTGCCCTGGATCGCCAGCAGCCGCGGCTTGTCGAAGAGCGCCGTGATCTGGTTGGCCACGCGCTCGCCGAGGATGGTGCCGATGCGAAAGACCACCTGCTCGAGCTGCGGCGTGTCCTGCCGCGCGCGCGCGAGCATCTCCTCGACGAGGCGCTTGTGGTGCGCGTAGGCGAAGCTCTCGTTGCCGCGCAGCGGCTGGTCTTCGGTGATCCAGGCCGGGTTGTCGGCGTGGTAGCCGTAGGCGGCACCGCTCGAGCTGACGATGAGCCGCCGCACGCCGGCCGCAGCGCAGGCGCGCAGGACGTTCTCGCTGCCGCCGACGTCGACCGAGTACTCGAAGGCGCGGTCGCTGCCCGGCCCCGGCGTGACGATCGACGCCAGGTGCACGACGACCTCGGGCCGGTGCTCGACGAAGAGTGCCCTGAGCTCGGGCGCGCGCACGTCCATCTGCGCGTAGGCGACGCCGGCGGGCAGGTCTGCGCGCGGCGGGCGCACGTCGACGGCGAGCAGCCTGCCGGCATCGCCCTCGCGCTGCGCGAGCGCAGCCACGAGCTGCGAGCCCAGGTAGCCGCCGGCACCGGTGACGAGGATGCGTGGCGTCATCGGCGCAGCGGCTGGGCGGCGGTGGCGCTCAACCCATGACCTTGGCCGGCAGCCAGGTCGCGATCTCGGGGAACACGCACAGGATCAGGATCGCCACGACCATGCACAGCATGAAGGGGAAGGCGCCGCGCAGCACGGTGGGCAGGCGCACGTCCGGAACGATGCCGTTGATGACGAAGAGATTCAGGCCCACCGGCGGCGTGATCAGGCCCAGCTCCATGTTGATCGTCAGGATCACGCCGAACCAGATCGGGTCGAAGCCCGCGGCGGTGATCACCGGCATCAGGATAGGCGTCGTCATGAGGATGATCGCCGCCGGCGGCAGGAAGCAACCCGCCACCAGCAGCATGACGTTGATCGCCGCCATCACGACCCAGCGGTTGACCTGCATCGCGGCGATCGATTCGGCCACCGACTGCGTCACCTGCAGCGAGCTCATCATGTAGCCGAAGAGGATCGAGGTGCCGATGATCATCATCAGCATCACCGATTCGCGCAGCGAGTCGCGCAGGATGGCCCACAGCGCGCGCGGTCGCCAGACGCGGTAGATCACGACGACCATCACGAGGCACAGCATCGCGCCGACCCCTGCCGCCTCCGAAGGTGTCGCGATGCCGCCGTAGAGCGCGTAGACGACGCCGACGATGACGGCGATGAAGGGCAGCAGCCGTGGCAGCAGCTCGAGCTGCTCGCGCCACGAATAGACGCGGCCGTGGTCGGCCAGCTTCGTCCCGCGCTTCCAGCTCAGGAAGATCGCCCAGGCCATGAAGAGCGCCACGAGCATGATCCCGGGCAGGATGCCGGCGACGAAGAGCCGCCCGATCGAGGTCTCGGAGGCGATGCCGTAGAGGATCATCGTGATGCTGGGCGGGATCAGGATCCCGAGCGTGCCGCCGGCGGCGATGGCGCCGGTGGCGAGATCGGCGTCGTAGCCGCGCTTGCGCATCTCCGGGATGCCCATCTTGCCGATCGCCGCGCAGGTCGCGGGCGACGAGCCCGAGAGCGCCGAGAAGAGCGCGCAGGCACCCAGGTTGGAGACGACGAGCGAGCCGGGCACCTTGTGCAGCCAGCGCGAGAGCGCCTCGTAGAGGTCGCTGCCGGCGCGTGAGCCCGCCACCGCCGCGCCCATCACGATGAACATCGGCAGCGAGACGAGCGTGAAGTCGTTGAGGCCGCCGAAGATCGTCTCGGGCACGAAGTGCACGCTCGCCCAGCCGTCGAAGACGAACATGAAGGCCAGCGACACCGCGCCGAGCGCGAACGCGATCGGCATGCCGGTGGCGAGCATCGCGGTCGTCACCGCGAAGATGAGGAGGCCGATCGCCAGCGGACTCATCGCGCCATGCCTAAAGGCCTTCGTCGGGCCGCAGGTTGAAGGGAAGCGCGCGCCGCGTCAGCACGAGCACGAGTTCGCTTGCCGCCTGTAGGCACAGCAGCGCCAGGCCCACCGGCACCGAGAGATACGGGATCCACAGCCGCGCGCGCCACAGCGACGCGGTCGTCTGCTGCTTGACCCAGGTCTCGTACCACCAGGGCAGCGAGGCCCAGAGGAAGAGCGCGCAGAAGGCGAGCAGCGCGACGTAACCGGCGACGAAGAGCCGGCGCCGCGCCTCCTGCCCGACCATCAGCGGCAGCACGTCGACCGCGACGTGCCCGCGCGTGAGCAGCACGTAGGGCGCGCCGAGGAAGGTCGCCGCGACGACGGCGAAGATCGAGAACTCGGTCTGCCAGATCGCCGACTGCCCGAGCACCGCACGCACGAAGACCATCTGGCAGATCACGCCGATCGAGACCACGAGCAGCACGACCGCGAAGATGCCCAAGGCGCGCGAGAGCGCGTTCACCGCACGCGCCCAGCCGGGCAAGGGCGGCGTGCCGTGCGCGCTCAGGTCCTCACTGGACACTCAGCGCCTTCTCGATCAGTTCCTTGCCGCCCGGCACCTTCTCGGCGAAGGCCTTGTACGAGCTGCGCTCGGCGACCGCGCGCCAGGCCTTGAACTGCGCCTCGTCGAGCTCGATCACCTGCTTGCCCGCCTTCTTGAAGGCCTCGTTCATCTTCTCGTCGAGCTTGGCCGACTCGGCGGCAAAGTAGGCCTCGGCCTTCTGCGAGGCCGCCGTCAGCGCCGCCTTCTGCTTGTCGTCGAGCTTGTCCCAGCTTCGCTGCGAGATCAGCACCGGCTCGTACATGAACCACAGCGCGTGATCGCCGGGGGTCGTCACGCAGCCGAGCTGCTCGTAGAGCCGGAACGAGACCATCGAGCCGGTGGAGGTGTCGGTGCCGGTGATCACGCCCTGCTGCAGCGCGTTGTAGACCTCGTTGGAGGCGATCGAGACGATCGAGCCGCCGGCGCTGGCCCACATCTCCGCGAAGGTCGAGCCCGCCGAGCGGATCTTCATGCCCTTCACGTCGTCGGGCGTGCGGATGCACTTGTCCTTGGCGCCGAAGGCGCCGGCCAGCCAGGCGTCGGCAAGCACGCGCGCGCCGCCCTGCTCGATGATCTTGCGCATCTCGGACATGAAGGGCGACTTGTTGAGGCGCTGCGCGTGCGCGTGGTTCTTCACGAGGCCGGGCATCAGCGTTGCGCCGAACTGCGGGTGAAAGCCCGAGGCGTAGTCCAGCGGGAACGAGGACATGTCGATCTGCCCGGTCTGCATCGCCTTCCACTGCTCGGCCGCCTTGACGAGGCTCGCGCCGGGGTAGACCTTGATCTCGAGCCCGACCTTGGCCGCCGCGACCTCGCGCGCGATGATCTGCACCATCTCGTCGCGCACGTCGCCCTTGCCGCCGGGGAACTGGTGCGAAGCCTTGAGCGTGATGTCGGCCAGCGCCGGCAGCGCCGAAAGCCCCGCCAGGATCGCGATGACGCCGCGCGCGCGGCGCGCCCAGGGTGATCGTGCTTGCATGTCGTGTCTCCTCGTCTTGTGCATCGAACCGGTTGCGCACGGCCTGCCGTGCGGGCCGGCCCGACTCTAGAACATCCGCCGCGACGACTTAACCGTGTTTTCCTGCTGGTGTTCAGCCGCCGGGTTCCTCGTGCATCTTCTTGAAGTGGATCAGCCCCGGCGCCCACATGTGCTGCACGGGGTCGACGTCCACGTGCACGACGGCGCAGCGCCCGCAGTCGCGCGCGCGGGTGAGCGCCGCCTCGAGCTGCGCGGGGTCGGCCACGCGCTCGCCGTGTGCGCCCATGCTCTGCGCGAGCCGGTCGAAGGCGATTTCGCCCAGGTCGGCCTTGATCGTCTCCTCGGGCCCGAGCTGCTTGAAGAGCATGGTCTTGAAGGGCCGCAGCATGAACTGCTGGTTCATCTTCACCATGCCCCACTGCTTGTCGGCGAGCACGACGTAGACCACGCGTGCGCCAACGCGCACCGCCGTCTCGATCTCCTGCGGGTGAAAGCCGAAGGCGCCGTCGCCGGTGATGCACACCACCGGTGCCTCGGGCCGCGCGATCGCAGCGCCGATGGCCTGCGACATGCCTGCGCCCAGCATGCCGAACTTGAAGGTCGAGACGATGCGGTTGGGCACGCGCGCCGGATGATGGAACATCGCCCAGATCGTCGCGTTGCCGCCGTCGGCCACCAGCACCGATTCGGGCGGGAAGACCTTCGCGCAGGCGTGGGCGATGTGCGCCGGGTGCATCGGGATGCGCATGTCGGCCAGCGCCTTGTCCCAGCCGGCGCGGTCTTCGCGCAGCGTCTTCGCGTAGTCCTGCACGCGCGCCTGCCGGGGCGCCAGGGCGATCTGCGTGCGACGTGCCTCGAGCGCGTCGCCGAGCAGTTCGAGGAAGCGCTTCGCGTCGGCCTGCACCGCCAGGTCCGCGGGCTTGTTCAGGCCGAGGATCTCGGCGTCGATGTCGACCTGGATCGTCTTCTGCTGGCTCGGCTGGCGCCAGTACGGCGGCTTGCCCCACCAGTCGGTCTCGCCGACGCGCGAGCCGACG
>JAIXKN010000066.1:1685-3407 GCA_026932425.1 Burkholderiales bacterium | reverse complement strand
CCTGGGCAACGGGCTGGCCAACCTGCACAACGCGCGCAAGGGCAAGGTGCCGGTGCTCAACATCGTCGGCGACCACGCGACCCATCACGTCAAGTACGACGCCCAGCTGCAGTCGGACATCGAGACCGTCGCGCGCAACGTCTCGCCCGGCTTCGTGCGCACGAGCCGCAGCACGGAGGCGTTGTGCGAGGACGCGGTCGCCGCGCTGCGCGCCGCGCGCGGCCTGCCCGGGCAGGTCGCGACGCTGATCCTGCCGGCCGACGTCTCCTGGGGCGAAGGCGGCAAGCCCTGCGCGCCGCCACCGCCGCCCACGCCTGCAGCGGCGAGCGACGAGACGGTGCAGGCAATCGCAGACGCCATCCGCGGCGGCGGCAGGACCGTGCTGCTGCTGGGCGGCCACGCGCTGCGCGCAGGCGCACTGCGCTCGGCCGCGCGCATCGCCGCGCACGCCGGGGTGCAGCTTCTGGCGGAAGTGTTTCCGACGCGCATGGAGCGCGGCGCGGGCCTGCCGGCGATCGAGCGCGTCGCCTACCTCGCCGAACTCGCGGGCGTGCAGCTGGCCGGCGCACAGCACCTGGTGTTGGTCGACGCGAAGTCGCCGGTCTCCTTCTTCGCCTATCCGGGCAAGCCGAGCGACCTCGTCCCCGAGGGCTGCATGGTGCACACGCTCTGCAGCCCGGAGCAGGACGCGGCGGCCAGCCTTGCCAGGCTCGAACGGGCGCTCGGCGCCGAGCGCAGCGAGCCGCCCGTGGCACCCGCACGGCGCCCGGATCGCCCGCGCGGCGCGCTCACCGCCCCCAAGGTCTGCAAGGCCGTGGGCCACCTGCTGCCCGAGAACGCGATCCTCATCGACGAGGCGATCACCTCCGGCCTGATGCTGGGCGTGATGACGCAAGGCTGCCCGCGGCACGACCTGCTCACGCTCACCGGCGGCGCGATCGGCCAGGGCCTGCCGAACGCGGTCGGCGCGGCGATCGCCTGCCCCGACCGGCCGGTGCTCGCGCTGATCGGCGACGGCACCGCGATGTACACGGTCCAGGCGCTGTGGACGATGGCGCGCGAGCAACTGCACGTCGTCGCCATCATCTTCAACAACGCGAGCTACTCGGTGCTCAACGTCGAACTCGAGCGCGTCGGCGCAAGCGCGGCAAGCCCCAAGGCCAGGGCGCAGTTCGAGCTGAACACACCGGTGCTCAACTTCGCGCAGCTCGCGCAGAGCATGGGCGTTCACGCGGTGCGCGCGAGCACCGCCGAGGACTTCTGCCTGGCGCTGGAATACGCGCTCGCGCAACCCGGCCCGCACCTGATCGAGGCGATGGTCCCCGAGTCCCTGGCCGGTGCCAGGCGCAAGGTGCTGCCCTGGCTGCTGAAGTCGCTGCCCAGCCTGCCGCCGCCGGTGGCACGCGCGCTCAAGCGCAGGATCGCGCCCTGAGCTGCGTCGTTTGCGGCCTCTTTGGGACCGCGAGGCTCACGCCGAGGTGATGGCCCCCACACGGGTGCGATCGCCATGCCCCGCGAGCAGGCCGTCGACCGAAACATCCTCGTCCAGGGCTTCCCAGTGAATGCCGCGGGGGCTGAACTCGAAATCTCCGCGCTGCTCCGGCGTGGCCGCCAAGAGTCGCGGAAACCAGGCCAGCGGCACGCCGATCACGCGGCCGTCGTCGAGTTCGACCCACATGCAATCGTCGTCGAAGCGCACCGCCTTAGCCGAAGTACTCATGC
>JAIXKN010000066.1:0-1585 GCA_026932425.1 Burkholderiales bacterium | reverse complement strand
AGCGAAAGACCAGCGGCATCGACGCATTCTAGGAAAGGCAAGACCCATCCAGTGCAGATCGGGCATCCATCGCCGCGCCGCTTGGACAACGATCGCGAGACCAAGAGCTAACCCAGTCAGCTTGCCTCTGCTCGCGCCCCGGCCTCCTCGATGCGCCGCGCCAGGTGCGCCAGCGCTTCCTGTACCTGGTCGACCAGCACGAGGCAGAGGTCGCCGCTCTGCAGGCGCTGCAGCGCGATGTCGATCGCGGCGAATTCGCCGTGGATCTCGAGGATCTCGCGCGTGCGTGTCGCGCCCTGCAGGCCTTCGCGCAGCAGCGCGATCACCTCGCCATCGGCACGGCCGCGCTGCGCGGCGTCCTGGTAGAGGATGACCTCGTCGAAGGCCGAGCCCAGGATCACGGTCTGCTCGCGCAGGTCCTGGTCGCGGCGGTCGCCGGCACCGCTGATCACGACCGAGCGCCGCCGCGCCGGCAGCGCCAGCACGGCCTGCACGAGCGCACGCATCGCGTCCGGGTTGTGGCCGTAGTCGGCGATCAGCGTCGCGCCGCGGTAGTCCATCACGTTGAATCGGCCGGGCGTGGTCTCGGCATCGCTGTCGAAGCTCTCGAGGCCGCGGCGGATCGCGTCCCAGTCCAGCCCCAGGCACCAGGCGGCGGCCACCGCGGCCATCGCGTTCTCGACCTGGAAGCCGATCGTGCCGCCGCGCGTCAGCGGCACCTGGGCCAGCGGCAGCCGCTCGCGCCAGGAGCCCTCGGCGGCGACGATGCACGGGCCGTCGGCGTAGACGACGCGTCGCCCCTGCGCACGGTGCGCGGCCATCACCGGGTGATGGCGATCGGCGGCGAAGTAGCAGACCGTGCCCGGGCAGGCGACGGCCATCGCTGCCACTTGCGGATCAGCGGCGTTGAGCACCGCGAAGCCGTCGGGGGCGACGTTGCGCACGATCACGCGCTTCAAGACCATCAGGTCCTCGACCGTGGTGATGTAGTTCAGGCCGAGGTGGTCGCCCTCGCCGATGTTCGTGACCACCGCGACCGAGCAGCGGTCGAAGCCCAGCCCCTCGCGCAGGATGCCGCCGCGCGCGGTCTCGAACACCGCGGCGTCGACGTCGGGGTGCGCGAGCACCTTGCGCGCGCTGCGCGGCCCGCTGCAGTCGCCGCTGTCGATCGCGCGCCCCTCGACCCAGGCGCCGTCGGTGTTGGTCATGCCCACGCGCAGGCCGCTCGTGGCCAGCAGGTGGGCGATGAGCCGGGTCACCGTGGTCTTGCCGTTGGTTCCGGTGACGGCCACCGTCGGCACCCGGCCGTCGCCGGTGTGGCCGAACAGGTGCTCGATGATCGCCTCGCCGACGCGCCGCGCCTTGCCGTAGGACGGGGCGATGTGCATGCGCAGCCCGGGCGCGGCATTGACCTCGACGATGCCGCCGCCCTGGTCCTCGAGCGGACGCATCACGCTCTCGCAGACGACGTCGACGCCGCAGATGTGCAGGCCGACCATCTGCGCCGCGGCCACCGCGCGCGCGGCGACGTCGCGGTGCACGTCGTCGGTGACGTCGGTGGCGATGCCGCCGGTGCTCAGGTTGG
>JAIXKN010000023.1 GCA_026932425.1 Burkholderiales bacterium | reverse complement strand
AGGAAGGTGCGCGCGAAGGCAGCTGGAGCATCAGCCGCTTCAAGGGCCTGGGCGAGATGAACGCCGAGCAGCTCTGGGAGACGACGCTCAACCCCGAGACGCGGCGCCTGTTGCCGGTCAGCTTCGAGGCCGACGGCTTCGAAGCCACCGCGGCGCTGATGACGCGGCTGATGGGCAAGGGCGAGGCCGCGGCACGCCGCGAGCTGATGGAGCGTCGCGGCGACGAGGTCGAGGTCGACGTCTGAATCACGCGATTCCCGTGCGACGATCCGCGCTTTCTTGCGAAGGGAACCGGAGATGCATTCGATGAGCCAGCGCCTGCGGCAGGCCGCGACGATCCTTGCGCTGCTGCTGCTGGGCTCCGCCGTCGGCGCCCAGGAGCTGCTGTGGGAGGCGCGCGCGGGCTTTCGCGACTTCGGGCCGATCGCGGTCGTCGATGGCGTCGTCGTCAGCGGCCCGCCCAACGGCGATCGCGGCCTGGTCGGCATCGATGCGGCCAGCGGCAGGATCCTCTGGCGCGCCAAGGGTCAGGTCGCGAGCGGCCCGGCAGGCGATGGTCGCCACGTGTACGCGGCGGTGCGCGTGGACCAGCTGGTGCACCGCGTCATCGCGCTCGACGCGAAAACCGGCAAGCAGCTCTGGGCAGCCGAAGGCGAGCGCTGGGGTGGTGCGTCGCGCGTGCACGTCTCCGACGGGCGGGTGTTCGTCGTCGGCCTGGACGGCAAGGCGCGCGCCTTCGACGCGGACACGGGCAAGCTGCTGTGGACCTTCACCTACAGCCCGGGCAAGGGCTACTGCCCGACGGATATCGCCTCGGCCGACGGTCGCGTCTACTTCGGCGGCGGCGAGTCGGCGCACCCGCGCTCGCAGGGCGTGAACCTCTGGGCGCTCGACGCGGCGACCGGGCAGGAGGTCTGGCACTACGCGCTCAAGCCCGAGCGCTACAGCCGCATCGGCGAGTGCGTGCAGGCCCCGGCGGTGGCCAAGGGCATCGTTGCGCTCACCGGATCGAACCTGATCCTCGGGCTTGATGCGGCCAGCGGGCAGGTGCTGTGGCAGCAGGCGGTCCTTGGCGTCGTCGACGGCTTCGAGCGCCGCCGCCCGCTCTCGGCGCCGCACATCGCGGACGGACGCGTCTACGCGATCTACGAGGAAGGCCTGGCCGGATGGGATCTGGCCACGGGCGCGCGGGTGCTCAGCTTCGACGGGCGCTTCCCGCCAGCGGAGAGGATCCGGCACATCGAGTCGGCCGACGGGCGCCTCTATTTCACCGCGAACTTCGAACAGCCCGAGGCCAGCCGCAACCGGCAGGGCTTCCTCTACGCCCTCGACCTCGCTTCAGGGAAGGTCGCCTGGAGCCACCGCGTCAACCGGCCGTCGCAATATTCCGACCCGGACACCTGGCCGACCTCGGAATTCACGCTGGATCGCGACGCGATCTACTACGAGAACTTCCAGTTCCTGGCCAAGCTGCGGCGATAGGCGCTCGCCGGCGTGCACGATGCTCAGGCCGGGCTGCGGCCCGAGAACAGGTTCATCACCACGAGCCCGGCGATGATCAGGGCGATGCCGGCGAGCGTCGGCGCGTCGAGCTTCTGCCCGAACACGAGCCAGCCGACGATGCTGATCAGCACGATCCCCAGGCCCGACCAGATCGCGTAGGCCACGCCCACCGGGATCGTCTTCAGCGCCTGCGACAGCAGGTAGAACGAGAGCGCGTAACCGACCGCGGTGACGGTGCTCGGCAGCAGCCGCGTGAAGCCGTCGGAGGCCTTGAGCGCGCTGGTGGCGATGACTTCACTGACGATCGCGGCGCCAAGGAGGATAGCGGGAGTCTGCATCGGGAGTCCGTCCGGACCAGGATTTGGGTTTGCTGCGGGTGCCGCGCTTCAGCGCCGGTGCGGGCCGTGGACGTGACTGTGCGCGCCGCGGGACATGGCGCTCGACGTCGGCGCCGTCGTGGTCGTGGGGGCGGCCGCAGCGGCGCTGTCGAGCTGCTGCAGGATGCCGCATTCGGCCACCGCGTGCGGAACGACACAGCGGGCGCGCAGCGCGCGCAGGTCGCGCTCGAGCGCACGCAGCTCTCGGATGCGCTCGGCGACATGGCCGATGTGCTCGTCCAGCAACGCATTGACCTCGCCGCAGTCGGGGCCTGGATCATCGCGCAGGGCCAGCAGCATGCGGATCTCGTCGAGCGTCATGTCCAGGTTTCGGCACTGGCGGATGAAGGCCAGGCGTTCGACGTGCGCGGCGGTGTAGACGCGGTAGTTGTTCTGTGCGCGCTGCGGCGGCGGCAGCAGGCCCTGCTGCTCGTAGAAGCGGATCGTCTGCACCGGGGTGCCGGTGGCGCGGGCGAGGTCTCCGATGCGCATGGTCGTTGCGGGCTGGGTCGGGTGCGGGGGTTCCGGGCTTGACTCTATTCCCACTACAGACTTTTCAATCATGTCATGGATCAGTCACTGCCGCGACCATGAGCTCTTCGCACACACCGACCGACGCCCTTGACGGCGATTGCGGCGCCTGCAGCACGCGCGCGGCAGCGCCGGCGCGGCGTCACGCTGATAGTGCTGGTCACGGACACGGACACGGACACGGACACGAGCACGGGCACGGGCACGGGCACGGGCACGGGCACGGACACGCCCACGATCACGGCGACGATCACGAGCACGGCCACGCCCCGGGGCACGACCACGACCACGCCGAGGTCGGCGTGCCTGCGCTGGCCGCTGCGCTGGCGCTTGCCGTCATCGCCGAACTGATCCACTTCCTGGCGTCCGAGACGCTCGGCTGGCGCGCCGCTGGGATGGCGGTGGCGGCAGTGGCGATCGCGCTCTCGGGCTTCGGCGTCTACGCGAAGGGCCTGCAGGCGCTTCTGCGCGGGCGCCTGAACATCAACGCCCTGATGACGGTGGCGGTGACGGGCGCCTTCCTGATCGGGCAGTGGCCCGAAGCGGCGATGGTGATGGCGCTCTACTCGATCGCCGAGGCGATCGAGGCGCGCGCGGTCGACCGGGCTCGCAACGCGATCCAGGGCCTGCTGGCGCTGACGCCTGAAGCGGCCTTGCTGCGGCAGGCCGACGGCAGCTGGGCTCAGGTTCCGGTGGCCGAGGTCGCCGTCGGTGCGCTCGTGCGCGTCAAGCCCGGCGAGCGCGTGCCGATGGACGGCGTCGTGCGCGAGGGCGCGACGAGCATCAACCAGGCGCCGGTGACCGGCGAGAGCATCCCGGTCGACAAGACGGTGGGCGACCCGGTGTTTGCCGGCACCATCAACGAGTCGGCGAGCTTCGACTTCGAGGTCACCGCGCTGGCCGCCGATTCGACGCTGGCGCGCATCATCCACGCGGTCGAGGAGGCGCAGGCCACGCGCGCGCCGACCCAGGGCTTCGTCGACCGCTTCGCGGCGGTCTACACGCCGACGGTCTTCCTGCTGGCGCTGGCGGTCGCGGTGCTCGGACCCTGGGCCTTCGGCTGGGGCTGGATGGCGGCGGCCTACAAGGCGCTGGTGCTGCTGGTCATCGCCTGCCCCTGCGCGCTCGTGATCTCGACGCCGGTGAGCATCGTCAGCGCGCTGGCCGCCGCGGCGCGGCATGGGGTGCTGATCAAGGGCGGCATCCACCTCGAGGAGGCGCGCAAGCTGCGGGCGGTCGCGCTCGACAAGACCGGAACGATCACCGAGGGCAAGCCGCGGCTCGTGCAGTGGACGCTGCTCGCCGAAGATGCCGATGCCGCGCGCGTCGAGCACATCGCCTACGCGCTTGCCGCGCATTCGGATCACCCGGTCTCGCGCGCGATCGCCGCGGGCCTTGAGGCCAACCGCACCGAGGCGCGCGCCTTCGCGGCGCTTGCCGGCCGCGGCGTGCAGGCCGAGGTCGACGGCCGGCGCTACGTGCTCGGCAACCATCGCCTGATCGAGGAGCGCGGGCAGTGCTCGGCGGCGCTCGAGCAGCGCCTGCTCGAGCACGAGCGCGCCGGCCGCACGGTGACGCTGCTGGCCGACGAGCTGCGCGTGCTCGCGCTCTTCGCGGTCGCCGACACCGTCAAGCCGCACGCCAAAGACGCGGTGCAGGCGCTGCGGGCGCTGGGCATCACGCCGGTGATGCTCTCGGGGGACAACCAGGCCACCGCAAGCGCAGTCGCGCAGGAGGCAGGCATCGAGGAGGCGCGCGGCAACCTGCTGCCGGCCGACAAGCTGGCGGCGATCCAGGCGCTGCAGCGCGAGCATGGGCCGACCGCGATGACCGGTGACGGCATCAACGATGCGCCGGCGCTGGCGCAGGCCGACATCGGCATCGCGATGGGCGGCGCCGGGACCGACACCGCGATGGAGGCCGCCGACATCGTCGTGATGAACGACGACCTGCGGCGCATCGCGCACACGGTGCGCCTTTCGCGCACGACGCACGCGGTGCTGTGGCAGAACATCGCGCTTGCGCTCGGGATCAAGGCGGTGTTCCTGCTGCTGGCGGTGCTGGGCAGCGCGACGATGTGGATGGCCGTCTTCGCCGACATGGGGGCCAGCCTCCTCGTCGTCGCCAACGGCCTGCGCCTGATGCGCAAGATGCCCGTCGGCTGAGGGCGGCTCAGGTACCGCAGAAGTGCGGGGGTGAGGAGCTTGCCGACGGCGGTTGACGCCTTGCCCGAGCCGCCACGCCCGCGGCAACGGGACGCTCGGGCGGGCGCTCGCGGCGCACAGCGCCGGATCGGGATGTGCATCCGCACCTGGGCGCCCGGGCTTCGTATCATTCTTGGCGCTGGCGGCAGGCCGGGTCGCGCAGGTGCGACGCAGGGCGTGGTGTCAGCACCCGAGCCAGGTCATCGTCCTTCGTCGAACCCCATTCCGTGCACTTCCTGGAGACTCGCATCCCGGCTCCGATCGTCGCTGGCCTCATCGGCGCGGCGATGAAGTGGTACGCACTCCGGCAGGGCATCGTCATGGACCCGACACCCCTGCAGATGTACCTGGGTATTGGGCTTGCGCAACTGAGTGCGCTCATCGTGCTGGCCGCCGTGTACCGCATGTGGCGCGCACGCACGACGATCAACCCGATGAAGCCGGCGAGGGCGACGACGCTGGTGACCAGCGGCGTCTTCCGCTTCACGCGCAACCCGATGTATCTGAGCCTGCTGCTGCTGGTGGTCGCGTACGCGACACGCTTGGATTCGCTGGCCGTGTGGATCGCGCCCGTGGTTTTCCTGGCCTACGTCACGCGCTTTCAAATCATCCCCGAGGAGCGCATCCTGCAGCAGAAGTTCGGCGCCGCCTTCGACGCCTACCGCGCCGGCACGAGACGCTGGATCTGAACGCCCCCAGGGCCGGGCTGCGCCCAGCCCGTCCCCCGCGGGGGATCAAGCAAAGGGGCAGAGCCACGCTTGCTCGAGAGCGGCGGGGCCGCTCGTGCAGCCATCAGCGGCCGGCGACTGGTTCTGCATGGCTGCCTGCCGCGGGGAGCAGGCCCAGCGGCGCGAGCGTGCGCTCGACGGCCTCGGCCCAGCCTCGGTTGGCAGCCGGACTCGCGGGGCTGGGGTGCAGGATCTGCGCCACCTGCAGCCCCGCCACCAGCGCGGGATCGATCGCGCCTGCGGCAAGGACGCTGCGCAGGCGGCGCTCGGCATAGGCGCCGATGCCGATCACCCACTGCGGCTGCAGCGCGTGCAGCGCCTGCACGAGGTGCGAATCGCAGATCCCGGTCAGCTGTTCGCGCTGCGCCGTGGGCAGCTTGTCGGGCGTCAGGTTGCGGCCCGAGGTTTCGAGGAAGACGAGCGGGCAGTAATTGAGCACGAACCAGTCGGCGAAGAAGGCCTCGGCGCTGCCGAAGCGCTGCGCGGCCCAGCCCCAGAGGCGTTGCCCGCTGACCTCCGAGCGCGTGCACTCGAAGCCCTCGATCGGCCGGCGCGGGTGTTCGTGTGCCGGCCGTGCCACCGGCGCGACGATGCCCATCCAGTCGCGCACCGCGTGCACTTCGCCGAAGGGCACGCCGGTCTGCATCATCCCGAAGGGGCCGGGGTTCATGCCCAGCAGCACGACGCGCTTGCGCGTGCCGCCGTAGCGGCGCAGGTAGGCCTCGTAGGGCGCGCGCGCGTACTGCAGCGGGTCGTAGACATGCGCGACCGGGGGCGGGAAGTGCAGCGCCGCGAGTGCGCCCGACATCGTGTCGGCAGCGTGCAGCAGTCGGTCCGGGATCGATCGGTCCATGGCTTCGGGTCGCGCTTTACCGGCCTTGTCCGCGCCGCGACAGCCAGGCGTGCAGCACGAGGCCGAGCACGAAGCCGATCGCGACGTTCCACATCGACAGGCCCGCGGTCAGCAGCAGCACGGTCGAATCGTTGGCCGTCCGGGCCTGATCGAACTGGCCGCCGGCCAGCTGCATCCCGGCCATGAAGAGGATGGTGCCGAGCACCGCCTGCGGGATCAGCGCGAACAGCCCGAGCACCGCGTGCGCAAACACGAGCGCCAGCAGCGTCAGCAGCAGGCCCAGGATCACGAGCGCGCCGCCCGAGCGCGCGCCGAAGGCCACGTGCCCGGCGAGACCCCCGGCACCGTGACACATCGGCACGCCGCCGATCGCCGAGCCCAGCAGGTTCATCGCGCCGGTCGAGAGCGAGAGCTGCCGCTCGCTGACCGGGCGGTCGGGAAAGAGGCGGTTGTGTTCCTGCTGCACGCCGACGATCGCATTGCCCAGCGTCAGCGGCAGCTGCGGCAGCGCGAGGAAGACGGTGCCCAGCACCAGTTCCTGCCAACCGAGCGTCGGCCAGACCCATTGCGGCCAGTGCCACTGCGGCCGGACCTGCACGAGGGCCTGCCAGGCCTCGGGCTGCGTCACCGCGCTCCAGGCCAGGCCCAGGGTCATCAGCACGAAGATCGCCGGCACGCGCTGCTGGCGCGCCAGCAGCAGCACGAGCAGCAGCGCCGGCGCGGCGAGCCACCAGTCCTTGGCCATCAGGCCCGCGCCCTGCAGCATGAACGCCAGCGCGAGGCCCAGCACGATGCCCTGCGTCACCGGCCGCCCGATGCGGCGTGCCAGCCAGCGCACGAAGCCGGTGCCGCCGAGCAGCAGCCAGACGAGCCCCGTGACCAGACCCGCGGCGTGCACGGCGCCGGGCGTGAGCACCGCCGTCTGCGCCGCCTGCGTCGTCGCCGCGGCGCCGATTGCCTTCATCGGCTGCACCGGCAGCGGCGTTCGGTACCACCAGCCGCAGACGATCATCGAGGCGCCGAAGGCCAGCAGCACGCCGCTGGCGTCCATCTTCAGCACGCCGATGTAGGCGATGACGAAGGGCAGCAGCGTGCCCAGGTCGCCGAAGGCGCCCGCCCATTCGAGACGGTCGTAGCGGTTCGGCGCGCGCGCGCGCATCGGCAGGCGATCAGCCGACCGCGCCGTCGCCGAAGACGCGCTCGACCGCCGCGTCGATGACGACGCCGCAGGCGCTGTAGATCAGCGAGCCGATGAGCGCGGCGCCGAAGCCGTCGACCCGGAAGCCCGAGAGCAGCGAGGCCGCGGCCCAGAACATCAATGCGTTGACGACGAAGAGGAAGAGACCCAGCGTCAGCAGCGTCACCGGCAGGGTGAGGACCACGAGCAGCGGCCGCACCAGGGTGTTGAGCAGGCCCAGCACCAGCGCTGCACTCAGCGCGGTGCCGAAGCTGGCGACGCCGACGCCGCCGTAGATGTTGGCCACCAGCAGCAGTGCCGCTGCCAGCAGCAGCCAGCGCGCGAAGATCTTTAGCATTGTGCGAGCTTAGCAGCAAGATGGTGGCGAATGCGCCGCACGAGGATGAGCATCGCGGCCCCGATCCCGACCGACGAGAGCAGCGCGGCCACGGCCGAGCAGGCGCACTGGCACGCGCTTTCGCCCGAGGCCGCCGCCGTGCGCGCCGCGGCTGATCCGGCGCGCGGGCTGGGCGCTGCCGAGGTCGAGCGACGCCGCCGCGTGCACGGCGAGAACGCCCTGCCGCAGGCACCCGGCCGTTCGCGCTGGCAGGGTTTCCTGCGCCAATTCCGAAGCCCGCTGATCTACCTGCTGCTGGCGGCCGCGGGCTTGGCCCTCGTGCTCGGCGAGCGCGCCGACGCGCTGGTGATCCTCGCCGTGGTCTTCGCCAACGCCGTCATCGGCAGCGTCCAGGAGGGGCGGGCCGAGCGCTCGATGGCGGCGCTGCGACGTCTCTCGGCGCAGCAGGTGCGCGTGCTGCGCGAAGGCGCCGAATCGGTGCTGGAGGCACGCGCGCTGGTCCCCGGCGACATCGTCCTGCTCGCTGCCGGAGACGCGGTGGTTGCCGATGCGCGATTGCTCGAGGCCGCGCAGCTGCAGGTCTCGGAAGCGGCCCTGACCGGCGAATCGGTGCCGGTGGCCAAGTCGACCGAGGCGGTGCCGGCGGCGGCGGGCCTTGCCGATCGCCGCAACATGGTCTACGCGGGCACGCATGCGGTCGCTGGCCGCGCGCGTGCCCTGGTCATCGCCACCGGTGCAGCGACGGAGGTCGGGCGCGTCGCCGATCTGACCCAGGGCGCGCGTGAGCCGCCGACGCCGCTGCAGCAGCGTCTGTGGCAGTTCGGACGCGTGCTCGTGCGGGCTGCGCTGGCGCTCTTCGTGCTCGTGCTGCTGCTGGGGCTGTGGCGCGGCCTGCCGATGGGCGAGCTGCTGATGGTGGCGGTCAGCCAGACGGTGTCGATCGTCCCCGAGGGCCTGCCGGTGGCGCTGACGATTGCGCTGGCGGTGGGCATGCAGCGTCTGGCCGCGCGCGGTGCGATCGTGCGCGAGCTTTCCGCGGTCGAGACGCTGGGCTCGACCACCGTGATCTGCACCGACAAGACCGGCACGTTGACGCGCAACGAGATGACGGTGCGGCGCCTGTGGCTGCCGCTGGGCGCCGACGGCCTTCGGGTAGAGGTCGAGGGCAGCGGCTACGAGCCTCAGGGACGCCTGCTGTGCGGGGGGGACGCGCCGCCGGAGCCCGCGCGCGCAGCGCTGCAGCCGCTGCTGCAGGCGGCGGCGGGCTGCAACGACGCCGAACTGCTGCCGCCGCAGGAGGACCGATCGGACTGGACCGTGCTCGGCGATCCGACCGAAGGCGCGCTGCTGGTGCTTGCCGCCAAGGGCGGGGTCGACCCCGCGGCCCTGCGCGGGCAGGCGCCACGCACGGCCGAGCTGCCGTTCGACGCCGCCACCATGCTGATGGCCACCGGCCATCGCCTGGAGGATGGCGCGCTGCAGGTGTGGATCAAGGGCGCACCCGAGGCCGTGCTGCGCCTGTGCTGCGACGACGAAGCGCTACTGCAGGCGGCGCGTGCCGAGGCCGAGGCGATGGCCGGGCAGGCGCTGCGGGTGCTCGCATTCGCCGCCATCGACGGTCAGCCGCTGGACGCCGCGGCGGGCGTCGACGCGCTGCGCGGCCGTGCGCGCCTGCTCGGCCTGGCCGGACAGATCGACCCGCCGCGTCCCGGAGTCGGGGAGGCCGTCGGGCAGTGCCTCACCGCCGGCATCCGGCCGATCATGGTCACCGGCGACCACCGGCTCACCGGCCTGGCGATCGCGCGCGAACTGGGCATCGCGCGCGAAGGCGAGCGCGCGGTGGATGGCGCCGAGCTGGCGGCGATGAGCGAGAGCGAACTGCATCGGGCGCTGCCGTCGATCGCCGTCTTCGCACGCGTGCAGCCGGCGCAGAAGTTGCGCATCGTGCAGGCGCTGCAGGCGCGCGGCGAGGTCGTGGCGATGACCGGCGACGGCGTCAACGACGCGCCCGCGCTGGCCAGCGCCGATGTCGGCGTGGCCATGGGGCGCATCGGCACCGAGGTCGCCAAGTCGGCGTCCAAGATCGTCGTCACCGACGACAACTTCGCCACCATCGTCGGCGCGGTGGCGCAGGGGCGTGCGGTCTACGGCAATGTGCGCAACCTCGTGCTCTTCCTGGCCGCGACTTCGGTCGACGAGATCCTGCTGCTGCTGCTGGCGCTGCTGGCCGGGCTGCCGCTGCCGCTGGTGGCGGTGCAGATCCTGTGGATCAACATCGTCACCGAGAGCACGCTGACGCCGAATCTCGTGATGGACCCGCTCGACGTGCGGGCGATGCAGCGGCCGCCGGTGCCGCGAACGCGCCCGCTGCTGGATGGCGCGATGCTGCAGCGCATCGCGCTGATGGCCGGCACGGCCGCGGGGATCGGTCTGGCCTGGTTCGGGTGGCGCCTCGCGCAGGGCGTGGAGCTCTCGACGGTGCGTACCGAGGTCTTCACCCTGGTGGCGATGACGCAGTGGTTCAACGTGCTCAACTGCCGCTCGGGCAACGAATCGGCGCTCGGGCACGCGCTGCTGCGCAGGCCCTGGCTGCTCGGCGGGCTGGCGCTGTCGGTGCTGCTGCAGGCGCTCGTGCTCTACGCGCCGCCGCTGAACGCGCTCTTTCACACCGTGCCTCTGCCGCCGGCGACGCTGCTGGCGCTGCTGGGCCTGGCCAGCATCGTGCTCTGGGTCGAGGAATTGCGCAGAATGCGGGCCAGGAGCCTGCACCGATGAATCCGACCGGTCCCATCCTTGCCGCCACCGATTTCTCGGGTCCTTCGCGCCGCGCCGTCGATCGCGCGGCGCGGCTGGCCACCGAACTCGGCGCCGCGCTTTCGCTGATGCACGTGACCTCTGCCGGCACGCTGGGCGAGCTGCGGCAGTGGCTTGGCGCGGGGCACGAGACCGAGGCGCGGCTGATCGCCGATGCGCGCGCGCAGCTCGGGGCGATGGCCGATGACCTGGACGCGCGCTTTGGCGCGAAGGCGCAGACGGTCGAGGCGGCCGGTGCGGTGGTGGACGAGATCGCGCACGAGCTCGAGCGGCTCGACGCCTGGCTGCTGGTCGTGGGCGCGCGCGGGGCAGGCTTCCTGCGCCGCCTCTTGCTGGGGACGACGTCCGAGCGCCTCGTGCGTCGGGCGCGGCGTCCGGTGCTGGTGGTGCGCCAGAGCGCGCACGAGCCCTACCGGCGCGTGCTCGTGGCGCTGGATTTCTCTGCGGCCTCGCAGCAGGCGCTGGCGCTGGCGCGGCGCGTCGCACCGCGTGCGCGCCTGCTGCTGCTCTCGGCCTTCGAGGTGCCCTTTCTCGAGAAGCTGCGCTTCGCCGGCGTCGACGACGCCACCGTCGAGCACTACCGCGGGCAGGCCCGGATGCGGGCGGTGCAGGCGCTGCACGGCATCGCGACGGGTCAGGGACTGCGCCCGCAGGACTACGAGGCACTGATCATCGAGGGCGACGCGTCGCAGCGCATCGTCGAGCAGGAGCAGGAGCGCGACTGCGACCTCGTCGTGCTCGGCAAGCACGGCCGCTCGGTGGCCGAGGACCTGCTGCTGGGCAGTGTCACCCAGCACGTGCTGGCCGAAGCCAGCGTCGATGTCCTGGTGACGACCGCGGGGGCAATTGGCCGGGGCGAGCCCGTTCCCGGCTTGCCCGATCAAGGCCAGTCCGCGTAGCTGGCGGGCAGTGCGGCACGCCCGACAGTGGCGCGTGCGCGCGCGTGCGCGCGCCAGACCGTCGGGCTTTGCCGGAGTCCACGCTTGAAGAAGCGGCTGAAGACGCTCGCGCTGCCGAAGCCCAGATCGATCGCGACACGCTCGATCGGCAGGTCCGTACCGGCCAGCAGGCTGCAGGCTTCGCGCAGCAGGCGCTGATGCACGAGTTCGAGTGGGCTGCGGCCGAGATGGCGCTGGCAGAGGTCGTGCAGTCGATCCGCGGAGATGCCGAGTTCGGCCGCGTATCGGGAGAGCCGCCAGTGTGAGCGATATTGCGCCTCGACCAGATGCCGAAAGCGCAGCAGCCGCGGCGGTGCTGCCCCCGTCGTCACCTGATCTTCGCCCTCGCCGCTGCTGAGGCGCCAGAGCATCACCAGCACCAGCGTGAGGTGCGCGCTCAGGTAGGGCTGTGAGGTTCCGCCCTCCCGCCGCACCTCGCTCTCGATGGCCTGCAATGAGCGCGCGAGCTCTTCGTGCGAGCGGGGATCGGCAATCAGGAGGCTGCACCGTCGCAGGCTGACCTGGCGTAGTGCCGCCATGGTTGGTCGGTCCCCCATGGCTGCGGCCAGACAACTGTCGGACACCCCGATCCACACCCCCGCACTCCCCGGTTCAAGCTGCAGCGCGCGTGCGCGGCCAGCGGGCATCCAGGCGATCTCCTGGGCGCGCAGCGGCAGCTCCCCTTCGTCATGCAACACCCGGCCACGTCCACTGTGCAGGTGCACGGCATGCGAGAGGCCGGGCGCGAGCGTCCAGCGCTGGACGTGCAACGCCGGTGCCATTCGCTGAGCAATGAGATCGTTTGCGCGGGCACGCATTGGCGCTGGTAAACCCCGAGGGTAGATGCCAGAAAAAGCCAAATCGACACCAAATTATGGCATCGAAAGTGACTTGCTCATCGTCAATAGTCCGGGCCGCGCACTCCCGAAACCCCGCCCAGCCGGCCACTGCCAAGGAGGACTGCCATGTACGACGTGCCGCTGATGATCGAGGGTCGCGACTGTCCGGCCAGTGGCGGCGCGAGTTTCGAGCGTTTGGATCCCGTCCGCGGCGAGACGGCTTCGCGCGCTGCGGCGGCAAGCGCTGCCGATGCCCAGGCAGCGGCCAATGCCGCGGCGGCGGCCTTCCCCGCCTGGGCCGCGATGGCCCCGAATGAGCGCCGCGCTATCCTCAATCGCGCCGCCGACCTGCTGCAGGAGCGTACGCCCGATTTCGTCAAGGCGATGGCGGCGGAGATCGGCGCCGCTCCCATGTGGGCCGGCTTCAACTGCAAGCTGGCCTCGGGCATGCTGCGCGAGGCCGCGGCGCTGGTGACGCAGATCCACGGCGAGGTGATCCCGTCGGACACGCCGGGCATGCTCTCGATGGCGCTGCGCCAGCCTGCGGGCGTGGTCCTCGGGATCGCGCCCTGGAACGCGCCGGTGATCCTGGGCGTGCGCGCGTTGGCTACGCCGCTGGCCTGCGGCAACACGGTGGTGCTCAAGGCCTCGGAGATCTGCCCGCGCACGCACTGGCTGATTGCCGACGTGCTGCGCGCGGCCGGAGTGCCCCCGGGCGTCGTCAACGTCGTCAGCAACGCTCCGCAGGACGCGCCCGTCGTCGTCGATGCGCTGATCGAGCATCCGGCGGTGCGGCGCGTGAACTTCACCGGCTCCACTCGCGTGGGCCGGCTCATCGCCGAGAGCTGCGCGCGTCATCTCAAGCGCGTGCTGCTCGAGCTCGGCGGCAAGGCGCCGATGCTGGTGCTCGACGACGCGGACCTCGACGCCGCGGTGCAGGCCGCGGCCTTCGGCGCCTACATGAACCAGGGCCAGATCTGCATGAGTACCGAGCGCCTGATCGTCGACGCTAAGGTCGCCGACGAGTTCGTCCTGCGGCTGGCGCAGAAGGTGCGCACGCTGCGCGCCGGCCTGCCGGGCGCGGAGGGCTGCGTGCTCGGGGCGATGGTCGGTCGCGAGGCGGTGCAACGCGTACGGGCGCTGATCGACGACGCGCTGGCCAAGGGCGCAACCTTGGTGGCCGGCGGCGAGAGCGAGGGCACGATCATGCAGCCGGCGCTGCTGGATCACGTGACGCCGGCCATGCGCTTCTACCGTGAAGAATCCTTCGGCCCGGTGGTCGGCATGGTGCGCGTGCATTCGGCGCAGGAAGCGATCACCGTGGCCAACGACAGCGAATACGGGCTGTCCTCTGCCGTGTTCGGGCGAGACGTCAATCGCGCACTGGCTGTGGCGCAGGAGATCGATGCGGGCATCTGCCACGTCAACTCCGCGACCGTGCACGACGAGGCGCAGATGCCGTTTGGCGGCACCAAGGGCAGCGGCTATGGCCGCTTCGGCGGCCGTGCAGGGATCGAGGAGTTCACCGAACTGCGCTGGGTCACCGTGCAGACGAGCGCAGCGCATTACCCGTTCTGATGAAGAGCCTGGCGGCGCCGCGAGTCTGCGTCCACTCTCGGGCATGATGGAGCGGCGCCGGATCCCGCGATCCGTGTCCCTGATCCGACTCAATTTGTGCATCGGCCCTCATACAGTCCCCGACGGACCCAGCACCCCATGAAGAAGCTCGACAAGCGACATGCCCTCATCACCGGCGGCGCCGGCAGCATCGGCCTGGCTACCGCCCGGATGTTCTGCGACGAGGGGGCACGCGTGACCCTGACCGACCTGCCCGGCGCGGCACTGGACGCCGCGCTGGCCTTGCTGCCCGCTGGATGCGCCCGTGCCCTGCCGCACGACGTGACGCGCAGCGACGAGTGGCAGCGTGTTGCGCGCGAGGCGGTGGCTCAGTTCGGACCGATCGACGTGCTCTTCAGCAATGCCGGCAACAGCGGTGTGATGGCGCCCGTGGTTGACTATCCCGAGGATGTCTTCGACAGCGTGATCGCGGTGCACGTGCGCGGCGCCTTCCTTGCCTGCAAGTACGGCCTGCCGGCGATGCGCGACGGCGGCAGCCTCATCATCTGTTCGAGTGTGGCCGGCAAGCGCGGCGACCCGGGCGTGTCGGCCTACATCACCGCCAAGCATGCGCAGATCGGCCTCATGCGCAGCGTCTCGAAGGAGGCTGCCGCGCGCGGCATCCGCGTCAACAGCGTACACCCCGGGCCGGTCGACAACGGGTTTCAGAAGGACCTCGAGCAGCGCCTCTCGGGTGTGCTCGGTCGCGATGCAACGCAGTTCTTCAACGAGATGATCCCGCTGGGTCGCCACGCGCGGCCAGACGAGATCGCGCGCTCGGTGCTCTATCTGGCCAGCGACGACAGCAGCTTCACCACCGGCAGCACCTTGATGGTGGACGGGGGCATGAACGTCTGAGCAGCACCCAACCATCCAGCCGCGCCGCACCCGAGGGTGCTGCAGAAGAAGAACGTGCGCGCGGCGGCTTGCATGCAACCTGGAGACATGTCATGAGCCAAGGCATTTCCCGTCGCAGAGTGGTCGGCACCCTGGGTGCCGGCAGCGCCGCGCTCGCGGCCCCGAGCTGGGTCCGCGCGCAGCGCACGTCGATCAAGGTCGGCTGGGCGATCTCGAAGACCGGCCCCTTCTCCGGGGGCGCGGGGGTCACGCAGTGGCCCAACTATCTGCTGTGGATCAAGGACGTCAACGATGCCGGGGGCCTGAGCGTCGACGGTCGCAAGCTCAAGCTCGAGCACATCGAGTACGACGACCGCAGCCAGTCCGAGGAGGCGGTGCGCGCCTGCGAGCGCCTCGTCAGCCAGGACAAGGTCGACATCATGCTGCCGCCCTGGGGTACCGGCCAGAACCTGGCGGTGGCGCCGATCTTCGCGCGCGGCGGCTTTCCGATGATGACCTGCAGCATGGCCAGCGACCGCATCGCCGAGGTCGTCAAGCGCTGGCCCAACGTGTTTTCGCTGCTCAATACGTCGACGGTCTATGCCGAGGCCCTGGTCGCTGTGCTGAGCAAGGCCCGCGCCGCCGGTCAGATCAACGACCGCGTGGCTGTGGTGCATGCCACCGAGCAGTTCGGCATCGAGCTGGCTAACGCTGCGCGAAAAGCGCTGAAGGCGGCCAACTTCAACCTGGTCTACGACGCCGGCTACCCGATGAGCACGCAGGACCTGACGCCGGTGATCAGCGAAGCGCAGCGCGCCAATCCGGACGTCTTCGTGGGCTTCAGCTACCCGCCCGACACCATCGCGCTGGCCGAAACCTCGCGCGTGCGCGGCTTCAATCCCAAGGTCTTCTACACCGCGGTGGGCACCTTCTTCCCGATGTACAAGCAGCGCTTCGGTGAAGCGGCCACCGGGGTCATGGGCATCGGCGGCTGGAACCCCGACAGCGAGGTGCTCAAGGCCTACATCCAGCGCCACGTTGCGATGTTCAACCGCGAGCCGGACCGCTGGGGTTCGTCGATGATGTACGCCGGCCTGCAGGCGATGGGGCAGGCGATCGAGAAGGTCGGCCTGAACAACGCCGAGATCGTCAAGCAGCTGCGCGGCAACAGCTTCGACACGGTGCTGGGCAAACTCGAGTTCGACCAGAACAACATCCGCAAGGGCGGCTGGTATGTCGGGCAATGGCAGGACGGTGATTTCTACGGGATCGCCCCGGACCTGCCGGGCGTGCACAAGACGATCCTTCCCAAGCCGGCCTGGAAGTCCTGATACCCGAGCCCTGACCCGCCCTTGCCGGAGCACGCCGGATGCCGCTGCTTGACGCCTTGCTCACGGGCCTGACCCTGGGCGGCATGTACGCGCTCGTCGCACTGGGGCTCAATCTCCAGTACGGCGTCGCGCGCATCATGAACCTCTCCTACGGGGAGCTCATGATCGCCGCCGCAGTGCTGGCTTTCGTGCTGTATGGACAGCACGGCGTCTCGCCCCTGCTCACGCTCGTGCTGATGCTCCCGCTGGCAGCGCTGGTGGGCTGGGCGATCTATGGCCTGGCGCTCGTGCCGCTGGTGCGCCGCGCGCCCACCCGCGATGCCCTTGAAGCCGACAGCCTGCTTGGCACCTTCGGGTTGCTGTTCATCGTGCAGGGTGTGATGCTGGTGCTGGTCGGCGGCAACTACCTGAGCTACTCCTTCCTCTCGGTGCCGGTGTCGGTGCTGGGCACGACGCTGGCGGCCAACCGCCTGCTGGCGCTGGCGATGGCGATCGTCCTGGGCGCGCTGGTCTGGCTGCTGCTGATGCGCACGCGCGTCGGCACGGCGATCCGCGCGGTCTCGGTCGATCCGGTGTCGGCGCAACTCGTGGCCATCGACGTGCGCCGGCTGGCGGCAGCGGCGTTTGCGCTCGGGACGGTGCTCGCCGGCGTGGCGGGGGTTCTGGTCAGCATGTTCCTGACTTTCAGCGCGACGATGGGCGTGCTGTTCACGATGAAGGCGTTGATCGTCATCATCATGGGCGGCATCGGCAACATGGCCGGCGCCGTCGTCGCGGCACTGATGCTCGGTCTGGTCGAGGCGCTGGTGGGCACCTTCATCGATCCAGGTCTCACCCTGGCCGCCAACTACGCGCTCTTCCTGCTCGTGCTGCTGTTCCGGCCCGCGGGCCTCTTCGGCAAGGTGGCGCGATGAAGGCTCGCAGCGTGCTCGGCGGCGTGACGCTGGTCGCCGGTTTCGCGCTGCTCGGTGTGGCGCCCTCCCTCGGCAACGATTACACGACCTCACTGCTGATCAACCTGATGCTCTACGGCGTGCTGGCCACGGCCTGGGGCCTGTTCTGCGGAACCACGCGCTACATCTCCCTGGCCACCGTCGCCTTCTTCGGCGTGGGCTCCTACACCGTCGCGGTGCTCGGCGAGCAACTCGCCTGGCCGCTGGTGCTGCTCGTCGCCGCGGTGATCGGTGCCGTGCTCTCGCTGCTGGTCGGGCTGGTGACGCTGCGGCTTGCCGGAACCTACTTCGTCATCTTCACCTTCGGCATGACCGAGCTGCTGCGGCAGGTCGTGAACTGGTACGAGAGCAAAGTCGCCGGCTCGGTCGGGCGCTACGTCTTCGTCGACGCCGCAACGCCAGGCTTCATCTACGGCCAGCTGCTGGTGCTGTTCGCGCTCGTGCTGCTCTTTGGCTGGTGGCTCGGGCGTTCGCGACTGGGCTTTGCGCTGCGCCTGGTCGGCGAGGACGAGCAGGCCGCGCGCCACTGCGGCGTCGACACCACGCGCGTCAAGCTCATCACCTTCACGCTGAGCTCGATCTTCATGGTGCTCGCCGGCGCCATCGTCGCGCCGCGCTGGACCTACATCGACCCGGCGATCGCCTTCAACGCGATCGTCTCCTTCCAGGTCGTCATCATGGCGCTGCTGGGCGGCAGCGGGCGCTTCTGGGGCCCGGTGCTGGGCGTCATCCCGCTGGTGCTGCTCTTCGAGCTGCTGGTCAAGTACTTCCCCAACCATTCGTCGATCGTGCTGGGCGTGGTCTTCCTGCTCATCGTCTACGCGCTGCCGCGCGGTGTCGTCGGCTTTCTGCTCGAGCGCGACCGGCGCCCAGTGACGGCAAACGGGAGCAGCACATGACTGTGGGCATCCCCTTGCTCGAGGTGCGGGGCCTTGCACGAGCCTTCGGCGGTCTGCGGGCGGTCGACGCGCTGTCCTTCGATGTCCAGGCCGGCGAGATCGTCGGCCTGCTCGGGCCGAACGGCTCCGGCAAGACCACGGCGCTGAACCTGATCAGCGGGGCGCTCAGGCCCGATAGCGGCTCGGTGCGCTTCCTGGGCCGGGAGCTTTCCGGCCAGCCTGCGCACCGCATCGTGCGCGCGGGCATCGCGCGCACCTTCCAGCTCGTGCGCGTCTTCGAGAGCATGACCGTGCTGGAGAACGTGCAGGCCGGCCGGATGTTCGGCGCCGACACGGGGGCGGACCGCCCCGATGCGCAGGCCCTGCTGGCACGGGTCGGCCTTGCCGGGCAGGCGGCCCGACGAGCCGACGAGTGACCTACATCGATCAGAAGCGGCTGGAGCTGGCGCGCGCGCTGGCCTTGCAGCCGCGGCTGCTGCTGCTGGATGAGTGGCTGGCCGGCCTCAACCCCTCGGAGCTGGTTGAGGGCGTGGCGCTGATCCGCTCGTTGCACGCCCACGGCATGACGGTGCTGATGGTCGAACATGTGATGGATGCGATTCGCACACTGTGCGACCGCTGCGTGGTCATGAATTCCGGTGCCCGGATCGCCGAGGGCGCGCCTGCCGAGGTGCTGGCCGACCCGAAGGTGGTGCAGGCCTACCTGGGCGACGACGATCTGGAGCCCGCGCGTGTTTGAGGTGAAGGGGCTTTCCGCGAGCTATGGCCTGCACCGTGCGCTCGATGGCGTCGGGCTCGAGGTCGGCGAGCACGAGGCGGTGGTCATGCTGGGTGCCAATGGCGCCGGCAAGACGACCATGCTCAAGGTCATCGCCGGGCTCCTGCCTTGCGGGTCCGCAGCGCGCATCCGGCTGGCCGGCGAGGACTTGCACGCGCTGCCGGCGCGGCAGCGGGTTGAGGCCGGCATCGCACTGGTGCCCGAGGGCCGGGGGATCTTCGGCGAGCTGACGGTGCGCGAGAACCTGGCCCTCGGCGCCTATCCGCGCCGCGCCCGCGCTCGGCAGGCAGAGAATCTCGATCGCGTGCTCGCCCTGTTCCCGCGCTTGGCCGAACGCCTGCCGCAGACCGTGCGCACGATGAGCGGTGGCGAGCAGCAGATGGTGGCGATCGCTCGCGCGCTGATGTCGGCGCCGCGGCTGCTGCTGCTGGATGAGCCCTCGCTTGGGCTCGCGCCGCTGATGTGCAACGAGCTCTTCCGCTCGCTGCGTCAGGTGCGCAGCAGCGGGGTCAGCATCCTTCTCGTCGAGCAAAACGCGCGACGCAGCCTGGCAATCGCCAACCGCGGCTATCTGCTGGAAAACGGTCGCATTGCCGGCGAGGGGAGCGCAGCGCAACTCCTGGACGATCCGGCGGTGCAGGCGGCCTATCTCGGCGGCGTCGCCGCAAGCTGAGGCGGCTACCGCCGTCCGAGCGGCGGCGGCAGTTCGTCCCCGGCCTGGCGGCGACGGAAGAGCGCGGCGCGCGAGAGCACGACGGTGCTCACCGGCGCGGTGATCGAGAGCACGATGATGGTGAGCCAGGTGTGCAGCGCCAGGCCCTCGCCGCGGCTGCTGAAATGCACGATCGAGGCCAGCGTGACCATCCACGATGCGAACGAGGACGCCAGCGCCGGTGCGTGCATGCGGGTGAAGAAGTCGCGCAGGCGCACGAGGCCGGCAGCAGCCAGCAGCACGAAGACGCCGCTGGTCAGCAGCAGCACGACGATCGCGATCTCGGCAGCCGAGAGCGTCATTCGATCACCTCGCCGCGCAGCAGGAACTTGGCCATCGCCATCGTGCCGACGAAACCGAAGAGCACCATCAGCAGCGCGCCTTCGAAGTACATGCTGCTGTCGTGCCGGATCGCGAGCACGAGCATCACGAGCATGCCGACGACGTAGAGGTAGTCCAGCGCCAGCACGCGGTCCTGCGCGGTCGGGCCGCGCGTGACGCGCAGCAGCGCCACCCCCATCGCAAGCACGTAGAGCACCAGCGTGGCGTCGATCGCCAGCAGCACGAGCGGGTTCATTCGAAGATCTCCTTGAGCGCATCGACGTAGTCGGCGCGAAAGCGCTCGACGAAGGCGGCCTCGTCGTCGAGGTCGAAGACGTGCAGTCGCAGCACGCTGCGGTCGGGCGCGAGCTCGCACCAGACCGTGCCCGGCACGACGGTGACGATCATCGCCAGCGCCGCCAGCGCGTGCTCGTCGCGCAGCGCGATCGGGATGTCGGCGAAGGCCGCGCGCGGCGGCCGGCTGCGGGCGAACACGATGCCTCTGGCGACCGCGAGCGAGGACTGCAGCACGTGCAGACCGACGCGCAGGACGAGCCGTGCTAGCACCGGCAGGTGCGCAAGGCGGCCAGGCGTCGGCCGCAGCGGTCGCGCCAGCAGCGGTGTTGCAAGCGCCACCAGCAGCCCCAGCAGCAGCTGCGCGGTGCTGAACTCGCGCGCCAGCAGCAGCCAGCCGCACAGCAGCGCCAGCGACAGCCAGGGCGAGGGCAGCCAGCGCTTCATGGCGAGCCTCGAGCGTCCGCGATCGGGCGCGGTGCGATGCCGGCGCCACCGCCTGTGGGCCGCGCCAGCGCGCCCAGCACGGCGTCGATGTAGAGCTGCGGTTCGTGCAGCGTCGCCGCGGTCTGCGTCGTGTAGCGCAGCACCGCGTTGCCGTTGACGACGAGCGCCAGCAGTGCCGCCACCAGCGCGGCAACGGGCAGCGACTCGACCACGCGCAGCCTGGGCGGCAGTGCCGCGGTCGCGGTCCAGAAGTGCCGGATGCCCACGCGCATCATCGCGATCGCCGCGAGCAGGCCCGAGGCGATCAGCAGCGCGAAGAGCATCCAGGCCGGTGCGCTGCCGATCTGCAGCAGCGCCTGCAGCATCGCCAGCTTCGCGATGAAGCCCCCCAGCGGCGGCAGACCGGCGACGACCATCGCACACAGCGTGAAACTGACGCCGAGGAAGGCCAGCGCCGCCGGGATCGCCAGGCCGACGAGCGCCTGCTCCTCGTCGTCGAGGTTGATGCTCGGCGCCGGTTCCGCGTCCAGGAAGGGCCCCGGTGCCTGCACGCCGTCGTCGAACTGCGGCGGGCCGGTCTCGACCTCGCGGCTGCGCTCGAGCAGCTCGACGAGCAGGAAGAGCGCGCAGCCGGCAAGCGTCGAGGTCACGAGGTAGAAGAGGGCGCCGGCCGCGAGCGCCGGCAGCCCGAAGCCGATCGCCGCGACCAGCGTCCCCGACGAGGCGACGACGCTGTAGCCCATCAGCCGCGAGAGCTGCTGCGACGCGAAGAGGCCGACGGCCCCGAAGCCCAGCGTCGCGAGGCCGCCCCACACCAGCGCGTGGCCGCCGAAGCCGGCGGAGGCGCCCGCCTCGGGTGGGAAGCACAGCGTCCACAGCCGCAGCAGTGCGTAGACGCCGACCTTGGTGAGGATCACGAAGAGTGCGGCCGCCGGCGCGCTCGCAGCCGCATAGGCCGGCTGCAGCCAGAAGCCCAGCGGCCAGATCGCCGCCTTGGCGAGGAAGGCCATCGCGAGGATCGCGGCGCCGGCGTGCAGCAGGCCGCGGTCGCTGGCCGGCACCTGGGTCAGCTTGAGCGCGATGTCGGCCATGTTCAGCGTGCCGGTGACGCCGTAGAGCACGGCCACGCCGATCAGGAACAGCAGCGAGGCGAGCAGGTTGATCGCGATGTAGTGCAGGCCGGTGCGCACGCGCGCGGTGCCGCCGCCGTGCAGCAGCAGGCCGTAGCTTGCCGCCAGCAGCACCTCGAAGAAGACGAAGAGGTTGAAGAGGTCGGCGGTGAGGAAGGCGCCGTACAGGCCCATCAGCTGCAGCTGCAGCAGGCCGTGGTAGTAGACGCCGCCGTGCTGCCAGCGCGCGAGCGCGTAGAGCAGCGAAGCGACGCCGACGATGCCGGCCAGCACCGCCATCAGCGCCGAGAGCCGGTCGGCAACGAGCGCGATGCCGTAGGGCACGGGCCAGTTCGCGGTCAGGTGGACGGCGAAGGTCGCGGGCGTGCCACTCGCGTCGACCTGGCGCAGCAGCGCGATCGCCAGCAGCAGGCCCAGCAGGGCCGAGCCGACGTTGAGCGCCGCCTTCAGCCGCCGGCGCTTCTCGCCCATCAGCAGCATCAGCGCCGCCGTGCCCAGGGGCAGCAGCACCGGCGCGACGACGAGCGGGTCGGCAGGGTTGGCCGGCGTCAAGGCATCTCCTCCGGTTCCTCCTTGCCGTCGACGTGGTCCACCCCGGAGAGGCCGCGCAGCGCCAGCAGCACGACCAGGAAGAGCGCGGTGGTCGCGAATCCGATCACGATCGCGGTCAGCACCAGCGCCTGCGGGACCGGGTCGGTGTAGTGCGCGAGGTCGGGCAGCGCACCGGCGCGAACGATCGGTGGCGCATCGACCGCGAGGCTGCCCACGCTGAAGATGAAGAGGTTGATCGCGTACGACAGCAGCGACAGCCCGATCAGGACCTGGAAGGTGCGTGGCCGCAGCACCAGCCAGACTCCGGCTGCGGCCAGCAATCCGACGGCCAGCGAGACGACGATTTCCATCAGGGCGCCTCCGCGCCGCCGGCGACAGCCTGCTGGCGCCGCCCGCGCAGCGACTGGTGCGCGATCGCGGTGAGCATCAGGAGCGTCGAGCCGACGACGACCGCGAACACGCCCACGTCGAAGAGCGCCGCGCTCGGCAGCTCGAGCTCGCCCAGCAGCGGCCAGTCGACGTGTGCGGTGTGCGAGGTCAGGAAGGGGTAGCCCAGTACCAGTGCACCCAGGCCCGTGGCCAGCACCAGCGCAAGCCCGACCGCGATCCAGTGCACCGGCAGCACCCGCAGCCGCGATTCGACCCAGCGCGTGCCGCTGACCATGTACTGCGCGACGAGCGCGCTGGCGACGACGAGCCCGGCGACGAAGCCGCCGCCCGGTGCGTTGTGCCCGCGCAGCAGCAGGTGCAGTGCGAAGGCAAAGCTTGCCGGCAGCAGCAGGCGCACGAGCACCGCGGGCACGTCGAGGTAGCGCTGGGTCGCGCCCTGGCCCTGGCGATGCAGGTCGCTGGCGACGTCGGCGGGGATCACGCGCTGCTGCGCCGGCGACTCGATCGCCTCGCGCGCCGGACGGAAGCGCCGCAGCAGCGCGAAGACGGTGATCCCGACGACGCCGAGCACCGTGATCTCGCCGAGCGTGTCGAAGGCACGGAAGTCCACCAGCATCACGTTGACGACGTTGCGTCCGCCGCCGCCGGGCAGCGCCTGCTCGAGGAAGAAGGGCGCGATCGACAGCGGTGCCTGCCGCGTCAGCAGCGCAAAGGACAGCGTCGCCATGCCGGCACCGACCGCAAGCGCGAGGCCGAGATCGCGCCGGCGACGACAGCGTGCGCGCCGGCTTGCGTAGGCCTCCGAGGGTTCTTCACGCTTGGGCAGCCAGCGCAGACCCAGCAGGAAGAGCACGGTCGTCACCACCTCGACGGCGAGCTGGGTGAGTGCGAGGTCCGGCGCCGAGAACCAGGCGAAGGTGAGGCACAGCACGAGTCCGACCACCGAGAGCATCGCCAGCGCCGCCAGACGGTGGAACTTGGCCTGCCAGGCCGCGCCGATCGCGCAGACACCGCCGATCGCCCACAGCCCGACGAACTCCGGCGTCGCCGGCACGCGCGGGCGATCACCCCAGGACAGCGGCACCACGATCGCGGACGCGATGCCGGCGATGCCCGCGGCCAGCACCATGGCCAGCACCTGCGGCTGCAGCCGTCGCGTACCCAGGCCTCGCGAGACCGCTCGCGCAAGACGCACCGCAAGGGTCAGCAGCGTGCGGTACGCGGCCTGTCCGTCGAGCCTGTCCAGCCAGGCGGTCGGTCCTCGCTCGCGCAGGCGCGTGCCCAGGCGCAGGTAGAGCACGAGGCCGGTCGCCATCGCGAAGACGCTCATCAGGAGCGGCATCGTCCAGCCGTGCCACAGTACCAGGCTGAAGGCCGGCAGCGGACCGCCGACCACAGGCGCTGCGGCCGTGCGCAGCACCGCGCCGATCGCCCAATCCGGCAGCGTGCCCACGAGCACGCAGGCCAGCACCAGGAGCTCGACCGGCACGCGCATCCACGGCACCGGCTCGTGCGGCTGGCGTGGCGGCTCGAGCTCGCTGTGGCCGAAGAAGACGCCGTGCGCCAGGCGCAGCGAGTAGGTCACCGCGAAGGCGCCGGCCAGCGTGGCCAGCGCCGGCAGCGCGAGCTCGACCACCGGGTGGCCGCGCACGAACACGGTCTCGGCGAAGAACATCTCCTTGGAGAGGAAGCCGTTGAGAAGCGGCACCCCGGCCATCGCGGCGCTGGCGACGATCGCCAGCGTCCCGGTGATCGGCATCGCGGTGAAGAGCCCGCGCAGGCGGCGCATGTCGCGCGTGCCGGTCTCGTGGTCGATGATGCCCACCGACATGAAGAGCGAGGCCTTGAAGGTCGCGTGGTTGAGCGTGTGGAACACCGCCGCGACGGCCGCCAGCGGACTGTTGAGCCCGAGCAGCAGCGTGATCAGGCCCAGGTGGCTGATCGTCGAGTAGGCGAGCAGCCCCTTGAGGTCGTTCTGCAGCATCGCAAGGAACGCACCGAGCAGCAGTGTCGCAAGGCCCGCGCCGCCGACGGCCCAGAACCAGGCGTCGGTGCCCGAGAGCACGGGCCACAGCCGCGCCAGCAGGAAGACGCCGGCCTTGACCATCGTGGCCGAGTGCAGGTAGGCCGAGACCGGCGTCGGCGCGGCCATCGCGTGCGGCAGCCAGAAGTGGAACGGGAACTGCGCGCTCTTGGTCAGCGCGCCGCCCAGCAGCAGCGCGAGCATGAGCGGGTAGCGCGCGTCGGCGCGGATCCGGTCGCCGGCGGCCAGGACGGCGTCGAGCTCGAAGCTGCCGACGATGCTGCCCAGCAGCAGCACGCCGGCCAGCAGCGCGAGGCCGCCGCTGGCCGTCACCGTGAAGGCCATGCGCGCGCCGCGACGCGCGTCCTGGCGGTGCGTCCAGTAGCCGATCAGCAGGAAGGAGAAGACGCTCGTGAGCTCCCAGAACACGACCAGCTGCACCAGGTTGCCGGAGACGACGACGCCCAGCATCGCGCCCATGAAGCCCAGCAGCAGCGAATAGAAGCGCGCGCTCGGGTCCGCCGGCGAGAGGTAGTAGCGGGCGTAGACGACGACGAGCAGCCCGATGCCGGCCACCAGCATCGCGAACAGCCAGGCAAAGCCGTCGATGCGCACGACGAGGTCCACGCCCAGGGCCGGCAGCCAGCTCAGGTGCTCCACGTAGATCGTGCCCGCGGCGATCTGCGGGTAGAGCAGCGCCATCGGCACCGCGACCGCGGCGGCGACTGCCGCGGCGAGGATCGACTCCAGGTTGCGCGCCGTCGTCGGCAGCAGCGCCGCGACCAGGCTGCCGGCAAAGGGCAGGGCAAGCAGGAGGAAGAGGGTCATCGCGGCGCATTCTAGGAACGGGAGCCCTTCATGCCCGTACCGCGCCCAGCCCGTCGCCGCCGCTCCGCGGCGTCAGAGCTTTGCTTCGATCCAGTCCCAGCGCTTGTCCTTGATCGTGACGAAGCGGAATCTGCTGTTGGTGGGGCTACGGTGCCGAGCCTGTCATGCCTTGTCGCCGTAGCCCGCAGGGCGCTCGTGCATCCGCGGGCTGTCGAGCGTTGGTGCTGGATGGATGTGTTCCAAGACGCCACTGCGAGCGATGACGACGGTCGTCCCGGTGCGTGCCGCTATCTCGCGCGCGCGCTGGGCCGCGCGCAGCAGAGCTTGGCGAGAAAGCCGCAGGTCGGCGTCACGCGCGGTCTCGATGGGGCGCTTGTTCATGGCTTCTCGCTCCAGTCCAGCAGGATCGGTTGGTCACCTGAGTTGTCATACAAAGCCCAGGCGTCGACCAGCGGTGCGTAGAGGCGCTCGAAGTTCTGCCGGCCGGCGATGAAGCGACGACGGATCGTCGCCTCGGGGACGGCGTGCCCTCCTTGACGGACGCGCTGAGCCACGCGGGCAACGGCGACATCGGCACTGTTCAGATGCAGAAAGATCAGCTTTACGCCATAGCCGGCAGCTTGCCACTTCGGTATGCGTTGCAGGTAGATTCGTCCCGAGAGCGTGGTCTCGAAGGCAAAGCTTCTGCCGGAGGCAAAGTGTCGATCCAGTTCCTGCAGCATCAGTCGGCCGGCGCGCATTGCGGCGGCGTCGGGCGCGAAGGGTGCCAGCCCAGCGGCAATGAGGTCGGCATTGACGAACACCGGGCAGCTCGCCTCGAGTGGAAGAAACTCGCGCGCAAAAGTCGTCTTGCCTGCGCCGTTCGGCCCGGCAATGATGATGACCTTGCGCGGCGTGGCCGCGCTCATGGCGTGACGATGGCGTTCTTGCCGATCCAGTCCAGTGTGGGCATGGCGCTTTGCGGCTCGTCGTTCGGGCGGCGCAGCCAAGAACAAAGGCAGCCCGAGGCTGCCTTTGCTCTTCAGCACGAGCGCGCTGGACTTTACTTCTTCAGGTGCGCGAACTTGTTGCGGAACTTCTCGACGCGACCGCCGAGATTGTCCACGCTCTTCTGCGTGCCGGTGTAGAAGGGGTGCGTCTCGCTCGTCGTCTCGAGCTTCACCAGCGGCAGCTCGCGGCCGTCGTCGAGCTTGATCG
>JAIXKN010000026.1:18718-28030 GCA_026932425.1 Burkholderiales bacterium | reverse complement strand
CGATGCCGCCGGTGCTCAGGTTGGCGTTGTTGCGCAGCAGCACGCTCTGCCCGACTTCCGGCACCGAGTCCGGCGTCAGGCCCTGCGCGCGCAGGCGCTCGATCGCGATCTCGTCGATGCGGATGCGCGTGAGCGGTGTCGCGTGGCCGTCGCCGCGGCGCGGGTCGGCGTTGACGCGCTCGACCAGCTCGCGCACCGTGGCCTCACCGTCGCCGATCACCAGCGGCGGGTCGCGACGCGCCGCCGCGACCAGCTTCCCGCCGACGACGAGCAGGCGGTAGTCGCCCCCGCTCAGGTACTTCTCGACCATCACCTCGCCGTACTCGGCCGCGGCGCGATAAGCGGCCTCGATCTGCTCGCGCGTCTGCACGTTGACGGTGACCCCCTTGCCCTGGTTGCCGTGCTGCGGCTTGACGACCACCGGCACTCCGATGCGCTGCGCCGCCGCCCAGGCATCGCCCGCGTCTTGCACCGGCCGGCCGAAGGGCACCGGCACCCCGGCCGCCCTCAGCAGCGCCTTGGCCAGGTCCTTGTCCTGTGCGATCGATTCGGCGATCGCGCTGGTGGTGTCGACCTCGGCGGCCTGGATGCGACGCTGGCTGGCGCCCCAGCCGAACTGCACGAGGCTGCCTTCGGTCAGCCGCCGGTAGGGGATGCCGCGCTCGAGCGCCGCGTCGACGATGGCCCCGGTCGAGGGCCCGAGGCGCAACTCCTCGTCGAGCTCGCGCAGCCGCGCGATCACCGCGGCCGCGTCGAAGCTGCCGCCCGCCACCGCGGCCTCGAGCAGGGCCTGCGCCTGCTCGAGCGCGAGCCGCCCGACCTGCTCCTCGCTGTACTCGACGATGACCTGGAACACGCCGGGGTCGACGGTGACCGCGGTGCGGCTGTAGCTGATCGGGCAGCCGGCGTGGATCTGCAGCGACAGCGCGGCGACCTGCAGCACCTGCGCCAGGTTCAGCCGCTCGGTCTCGAGCGGCCAGCGCTCGCCGATGCCGGGGTAGAGCGCGCGCAGGCGGCTCTCGAAACCCGGCAGGTCGGCGATGTCGAGCTCCAGGGGCTCGCAGCGCACGACGGCCTCGATCGCGGTTTCGCGGCTCCAGAGGTTCGGCCCGCGCAGGGCGCGGATGCGGATCAGTTCCATCAGTCGTTCTTCCGGTCGTCGGCAGGCATCGGTGCGCTCCAGAGCACGGCAGCGGGTGGCGCGGGCACGCGGGCCGGTGCGAAGGTCTGCACGCCCGCGGCGATCAGGTCGGGGTCCACCCCCAGCGCCCAGGCTGCTGCCACCGCGGCAAGCAGGGTCTCGGCGGGCAGCGGCTCGCTGCCCTCGGCCAGCGGCCGCAGGCGCGGCAGCAGGTTGCGGCTTGCGCCTTCGCAGAGCACGCAGCCGTCTTCCGCGGGCAGCACCGCGCGCCCGCCGCCTTCGAGGTGACGCGCGACCTCTGCGTTGCCGGCATCGGCGGCATAGAGCAGCACGCCGCCGTCGCACAGCGAGGCCAGGCCTGCGATCCGCGGGTCGGCGGCATTGAGCACCGCCGCGCCGTCGGGCAGCACGACGTCGACCTGGGTGCGCAGCACCTTCAGCAGCTGGTCGACGTCGTGGACGTCGTCCGTCGCCAGCGCCTCGACGCCACCCAGGTCGGTGACGACACCGACCTGGCAGCGGTCGTAGGGCAGGCCGTCGCGCAGGATCGCCGCCGCGTCGTTCTCGAACACCGCGGCGTCGATCGTGCGATTGACCAGCAGCCGCTGGCCCGCATCCCAGTCGGTGCAGTCCCCCGAATCGACCTGCCGACGGTCGAGGAAGAGCCCGTCGCGGCAGGCCAGGCCGACGTGGCGACCGCTCAGCTGCATGATCCACGCGACGAGGCGCGCGAGGCGCGCGGTGTCGCGCGTGCCGGCGACGCCGACGATCGGGATGCGCGCGTCGTCGTCTTCGTCGGGGAAGAGGTGATCGACGATCGCCTGGCCGACCGGCCGCGGCTTGCCTTCGGCCGGCCGCAGGTGCATCAGGAGGCCCGGGCCGGCGTTGACCTCGATCAGCGCGCCGCCCTGCTCGTGCAGGGGCCGGCCGATGTCCTCGGCGACGAGGTCGATGCCGGCGATGTCCAGGCCGACGACGCGCGCGGCCAGCGACACCAGATGCGCGACCTCGGGATGGACCTCGTCGGTGCAGTCGATCGCGACGTTGCCGTTGCGCTGCACGAGCACGCGCCGCCCGGCGGCCGGGACGCTGTCGGCGTCCAGGCCCTGACGCTGCAGGTCGGCGCGCACGACCTCGTCCTCCTCGATCACGATGCGGTTGAGCGGGTGATCCTCGGAGACGCCGCGGCGCGGATCGCTGTTGAGCTGCGCGTCGATCAGCTCGCGCACCGTGCTGCGCCCGTCGCCGCTGACCCACGCGGCCTCGCCGCGCGCCGCGGCCACGACCTCGCCGCCGACGACGAGCAGCCGGTGCTCGTCGCCGCGCACGCAGCGCTCGACCATGACCTCACTGCCGTGTTGCCGCGCCAGCGCCCAGGCGGCCTCGACCTCGGCCTGCGTCGACAGATCCAGCGTCACGCCGCGCCCGTGGTTGCCGTCGCGCGGCTTGACGACCACCGGCAGGCCGATCTCCTGCGCCGCCTCCCAGGCCGCCGCCGCGCTGTCGACGACCTGGCCCTCGGGCACCGGCACGCCGACCGCGGCGAGCAGCCGGCGCGTCAGGTCCTTGTCCCCGGCGATGCCCTCGGCGATCGCGCTCGTGAGCTCGGTCTCGGCCGTCCAGATCCGGCGCTGGCGCTTGCCGTGGCCCAGCTGCACCAGGTTGCCGTCGTTGAGCCGGATGTGCGGGATGCGCCGCTCCGACGCCGCGGCGACGATCGCCGCGGTGCTGGGCCCCAGGTAGCAGCGGTCGAGCTTCTCGCGCACCGCCGCTACCGCAGCCGATACGTCGAAGGGCTCGTCGTTGATCGCGCTCATCAGCAGCCGGTGACCCTGCGCGAGCGCGGTGCGCGCCACCTGCTCGTCGCGGGCGCGAAAGACCATGCGGTAGACGCCGCGCCGGCTCGTGCTGCGCGTCTGGCCAAAGCCCGTGGGCATGCCGGCGAGGTTCAGCAGCTCGATCACCACGTGCTCGAGCACGTGGCCGCACCAGGTGCCTTCCTGCAGCCGCTGCAGGAAGCCGCCGCGCTCGCCGACGCCGCAGTGGTGCTCGGCCAGCGCCGGCAGCCAGGCGCAGAGGCGCTCGGTCAGTCCGGGCAGCTGGTTGGACGGCAGGTCCTCGAGCACCCCGAGGTCCAGCCAGGTCTCGAGTGCCGAGCGATAGGTCCAGAGGTTCGGGCCGCGCAGATAGGTGACGCGCAGCAGCCGGATGTCGGGTATCCGATCCCTGTGAATCTGGTCCATGTGGGGCGCCCTGGGGCGATGACAGTCGGGAAATGAGGCTTGAGACACAATCGCGCCGCCCGGTGGGGCGGCCGACCTCGATCCACATGTCCAATTCCGACATCGACGCGGCCACCGCACTCGTGGGTGCCCGGCAGCCCATCCCCGCGGAACTGGATGCGAAGCTCGCTGGCGGCGAAAACGTGCTGGCTTTGGCGGCGGTTGACCTCGACGAGGCGCTCATTTTCACGCAGGGCGAGCTGGTGCTGACCGACCGCCGGCTCTGGGCCCGCTCCGGGGGCTCGGGCTGGCGCGCCTGGGAGCTCGCGCCGGAACTGCGGCTTGCGCACAGCGACCACGGCGGGGTCGGCACGCTCGAGCTCTGCGACGCGAGGCAGCGCCTGGCAGAGTGGCGCTTCACGCTCGGCGCGGACCCGCAGGTGCAGAAGCTGCTGGCCGCCTTCGAGCGCCAGCAGGCGCGGCGGGCCGGACGCCCGGCCGAGCTCGAGGCATCGGATGCGGCGGCCGAACCGGGCGATCCGCCCGAGGACGAGCCCGCGACGCAGGAACCGGAAGGGCCGCCGTCGACCTGGGTGCTGCTGCGCCTCTCCCGCTTCGCGCGCCCGTACCGGCGCCAGCTCGCGCTCGGCTTCGTGCTCACGCTTGCGGCAACCGCGGCCACGCTCGTGCCGCCCTATCTGACGATCCCGCTGATGGACGAGGTGCTGATCCCCTTCCAGGGCGGGCAGCGCATCGACCCCGGCTACGTCGCGCTGCTGCTGACCGGGCTGCTCGGCTCGGCGCTGCTGGCCTGGGGCCTGGGCTGGGCGCGCACCTGGCTCCTGGCCCTGGTGTCCGAGCGCATCGCCGCCGACCTGCGCACGAGCGCCTTCGAGCACCTGCTGGGCCTGAGCCTGGATTACTTCGGCAGCAAGCGCACCGGCGACCTGATGGCGCGCATCGGCTCGGAGACCGACCGCATCTCGGTCTTCCTCTCGCTGCACGCGCTGGACTTCGCCACCGACGTGCTGATGTTCGTGATGACCGCGGCGATCCTCTTCTCGATCGACCCGTCGCTGGCGCTCGTCACGCTGCTGCCGCTGCCTTTCATCGCGTGGATGATCCACCTCGTGCGCGACCGGCTGCGCACCGGCTTCGAGAAGATCGACCGCGTCTGGGCCGACGTCACCAACGTGCTGGCCGACACCATCCCGGGCATCCGCGTCGTCAAGGCCTTCGCGCAGGAGGCACGCGAGGCGGCGCGCTTCCGCGAGGCGAACCGGCAGAACCTCGCGGTCAACGACCGGCTCAACAAGACCTGGAGCCTGTTCACGCCGACGGTGTCGCTGCTCACCGACGTCGGCCTGCTGGTCGTCTGGGCCTTCGGCATCTGGCAGGTCAGCCGCGGCCGCGTGACCGTCGGCGTACTCACCGCCTTCATTGCCTACATCGGCCGCTTCTACACGCGGCTCGATTCGATGAGCCGCATCGTCAGCGTGACGCAGAAGGCCGCGGCCGGCGCCAAGCGCATCTTCGACATCCTCGACCACCACAGCAACGTGCCGGAGCCCGCGCAGCCGGAGGCGATCGAGCGCCTGAAGGGCGCGATCGAGCTGCGCAGCGTGGCCTTCCGCTACGGCAGCCGCAGCGTGATCCGCGGCCTGGACCTCTCGATCGCGCCCGGCGAGATGATCGGCCTCGTCGGCCACAGCGGCTCGGGCAAGAGCACGCTGGCCAACCTGATCTGCCGCTTCTACGACGCCAGCGACGGCGCCATCCTCGTCGACGGCATCGACCTGCGGCGCCTGCGCGTGGCCGACTACCGGCGCCACATCGGCCTCGTGCTGCAGGAGCCTTTCCTCTTCTTCGGCACCGTGGCGCAGAACATCGCCTACGGGAAGCCCGAGGCCACGCGCGCGGAGATCGTCGCCGCGGCACGCGCAGCGCACGCGCACGAGTTCATCCTGCGCCTGCCGCAGGGCTACGACTCGCTCGTCGGCGAGCGCGGTCAGGGCCTGTCCGGCGGCGAGCGCCAGCGCATCTCGATCGCCCGCGCGCTGCTGATCGACCCGCGCATCCTGATCCTCGACGAAGCGACCTCGGCCGTCGACACCGAGACCGAGAAGGAGATCCAGAAGGCGCTGGACAACCTGGTGCGCGGGCGCACGACGATCGCGATCGCCCACCGGCTCTCGACGCTGCGCCGCGCCGACCGGCTGGTCGTGATGGATGCCGGGCGCATCGTCGAGCTCGGCCCGCACGACGAGCTGATGGCGCGCCGCGGCGCCTACTGGCGGCTTCACGAGGCGCAGGCACGCCGCGCCGACGGCAGCGATGTGGAGCCCGACGACGATGAAACCTTGATCGACGCCAGCCTCGAGGCCGAGGGCCACGCGCACACGGCAATGCAGTCGGGGCGGCAGCCATGACGCTTGGGCTGCACCGCGACGACTTCGGGCGCCTCGTGCTCACCGACGCCGAGGGCCAGGTGCACGTCGGCGTGCTGCCGGTGCGCGCCTTCCCGCTCACCGCGCCGGACGAGGGTTTGTCGCTGGTGGACGCGCGCGGTCGCGAACTCGCCTGGCTCGACACGCTGCAAGCCTTGCCGCCGCCACAGCGTGCGTTGATCGAGGAGGAACTCGCGCGGCGCGAGTTCGTGCCCGAGATCCGCCGCCTGCGCGCGGTGAGCAGCTTCGCCACGCCCAGCACCTGGCAGGTCGAGACCGACCGCGGCGCTACCGAACTCGTGCTCCGGGGCGAGGAAGACATCCGCCGCCTGGGCGGGGGCGGCCTGCTGATCACCGACCGCCACGGCCTGCACTTTCGCGTGCGCGATTTCGCCGCGCTCGATCGGCACTCCAAACGCCTGCTCGAGCGCTTCCTGTAGCCGGCCCACCCACAGGCCCACCCACAGGCCCACCGATACCGTGCAAGTTCGTCGATCACCGCCGAAGCACCGGCCTCGCACGCGCGGATCGGCAGCCAGCGACGACCCGAGGCTGCAGCTTCTTTACAAAGCAGCCACATCGGGCCCACCCGCTGACGGTACAAACGGGGCCGAAATGCATCGATCCTCGTCTTTGCCGCTGACCGGCGGCGCGCTCGCCTTGGCCGTGCTCCTGGCCGGCTGCTCTGCCCTCGGCCCCGTTTCGGGTCCCGGCACCACGAGCGCGCCCGCACCGGCGGTCAGCCTGGGCGCGCAATGGGCCGGGGCGGCGGCCGTGTCGGCCCTGCCCGCTGCCGACCCGTCGGCCACGCGCGACTGGTGGCAGGGCTTCGACGATCCGCTGCTGCCGGTGCTGGTCGACGAGGCGCTGGCGCACAACCTGGACCTGCGCGCCGCGGCCAGCAACCTGAGCCGGGCACGCGCACTGCGGGAGGTGACCGCGGCGACCCAGGAGCCGCAGCTGGGCCTGGGTGCCGGTGCCGGCCGCAGCCGCAGCGGCGGGCGCAGCGGCAACAGCCTGCGCGTGGGTCTGGACGCCAGCTGGGAGCTCGACCTCTTCGGCGCCAACGCCGCCGCGCTGGCTGCCGCCGACGCCGACGTGGCCACCGCCGACGCGATGCTGCAGGCCACGCGCCTGGCCATTGCCGCCGAAACGGGTCTGGCCTACCTGCAGTGGCAAGGCGCGCGGGCGCAGGAGGCCGATGCGCAAACCAGTCTCGCGAGCCAGCAGGAGACCCTTGCGCTCGTCGAGCTGCGCGAGCGCTCGGGCCTGGCCGGCGGGCTCGAGGTCGAGCAGGCCCGCAGCGCCGTGCTGCAGCTGCAGGCGCGGCTGGCGGCGCTGCAGCAGAGCCAGACGCAGGCACTGAACGCGCTGGCGGTGCTGACCGGAGCGAGCCCTTCGCAGACGCCGGGCTGGCTCGAGGCCGCCCGCGCGCGCCCGGCCGACGCGGTCGCGCGCGCGCCGGCCCTGCCCACATTGCCCCAGCCGGCCGAGCTGCTGCAGCGGCGGCCGGATCTGCAGGCGGCGGAGCACCGCATCGAGTCGCAGCTGGCAAGCCTTTCGCAGCGGCAGGCCGAGCGCAAGCCCAGCCTGCGCATCAGCGGCAACCTGGGCCTGCAGGCCGCGACCCTCTCGGCGCTGGGCGGCAGCGGGGCACTGGTGGCAGGTCTTGCGGCAGCCATCGACTGGGCGCTGCTCGACGGCGGCGCCGGGCAGGCGCGGGTCGAGGCGCAGCAAGCCGCGCTCGACGCCGCCCGCATCGACTGGCAGACCGCGGTGCTCAACGCCACGCGGGATGTCGAGGATGCGCTTGCCGCGCTGGTCAGCGCGCGCGAGCGCGAAGCCACGCTGCAGCGCGCCAGCGTCACTGCCGGGGAAGCGCTGCGCCTGGCGCGCGTCGGCCATGAGGCCGGCCTCACCGACTTCCTCAACCTGCTGGATGCCGAGCGCAGCGCGCTGAACGCCGCCGACGCGCTGGTTGGCGCGCGCACCGACCTCGCCAGCAGCCATATCCGCCTCTACAAGGCATTGGGCGGCGGCTGGCGCAGCCCCGATCCCGACGCGAGGAGCCCGCGCCCGTGAACGAGCCATCCGCCCCGCCCGCCAACCCCGTCGCGACGAGCGATCTTCAGGAGCTTCTGGCGCACGCGCAGCGCCCCTGGTGGCGGCGCGCTTCGACACTGCTCGCACTGCTCCTGCTGCTGGCGATCGGCGCCGGCATCTGGTTCTGGCAGACCCAGGCGACGAAGCAGGCGGCGCCGCAGTACATCACGCAGCCGGTTGCGCGCGGGCGCCTGGCGGTCACCGTCAACGCCACCGGGACGCTGCAGCCCACGCGTTCGGTCGCCGTCGGCAGCGAGCTCTCGGGAACCGTTGCGCGCGTCCTGGTCGACGTCAACGACGTGGTGAAGAAAGGGCAGCTCCTCGTCGAACTCGACCGCGCCAAGCTCAGCGACGCCGTCAACAGCGCCCGCGCCGAGCTGCAGGCCGCGCGTGCCCGGCGCGAACAGGCGGCCGCGACGCAGCAGGAGACGCGTGCCCGCCTGGCACGCCTGGAAGAGGCGGCGCGCCTGTCGGGCGGACGGCTGCCCGCGGCGACCGAACTCGACAGCGCGCGTGCGGCGGCCACGCGCGCGGCTGCGGACCTGGCGGCCGCGGAAGCCAACGTCGCCCAGGCGAGCGCTTCGCTGTCCTCGAGCCAGACGAATCTGGCCAAGTCCTCGATCCGCTCGCCGATCGACGGCGTCGTGCTCGCGCGCAACGTCGAGTCGGGCAACGCGGTCGCGGCCTCGCTGCAGGCGGTCACGCTCTTCACGCTGGCCGAGGACCTGCGCTCGATGAAGCTCTCGGTCAACGTCGACGAGGCCGATGTCGCGCAGCTCCGGGTCGGCCAGCACGCCCGCTTCACCGTGGCCGCGCAACCCGGGCGCGAATACCCGGCCACCGTCACCCGCGTGGCCTTCGGTTCGACGACGACCGACAACGTCGTCACCTACACGACCGACCTCGACGTCGACAACAGCGACCTCTCGCTGCGGCCGGGGATGACCGCCAACGCCGTGATCGCCACCGTCGAGCACGACGGCGTGCTGCTGGTGCCCAACAGCGCGCTGCGCTTCACACCGACCGACGGCGCTGGCGGCGGCGCCGCGCAGACGGGCGGCAGCAGCTTCGTCTCGAAGCTGATCCCGCGGCCGCCGCGCGTGCCCAGGCGCGCGGGAACCACCGAAGGCAGTGCCGCCAGCGGCACCGAAGGCACGCTGTGGGTGCTGCGCGACGGCAAGCCGGTGGCGCTCAAGGTCAAGCGCGGCCTCACCGATGGGCGGCGCACCGAGGTCCGCGGCGAGGGGCTGGCCGAAGGGCTGGCGGTCATCGTCGACCAGGCCGCGATGGCCAAGTGACGCGAGGCGAAGAAAGGCGATGGCGAACCCGCCCGAGCAGCCGCTGATCCGCCTGCGCGGCATCACCAAGACCTACGGCAGCGGACCGGCGGCCTTCCAGG
>JAIXKN010000026.1:7700-18708 GCA_026932425.1 Burkholderiales bacterium | reverse complement strand
ATCCGCCTGCGCGGCATCACCAAGACCTACGGCAGCGGACCGGCGGCCTTCCAGGCGCTTCGCGGCGTCGACCTGGACGTGCAGGCCGGCGAGTTCGTCGCGATCATGGGGCCGAGCGGCTGCGGCAAGTCGACCGTGATGAACCTGATCGGCTGCCTGGACACGCCCACGAGCGGCACCTACCACTACCAGGGCGTGCCGGTGCACACGCTCACGCGCGACCAGCGCGCGCTGATGCGGCGCCATCACCTGGGCTTCATCTTCCAGGGCTTTCACCTGCTGGCGCGCACCTCGGCGCAGGAGAACGTCGAGCTGCCGCTGCTCTACCGGGGCCTGGGGCGCAGCGAGCGACACGCGGCGGCGCAGGCGGCGCTGGCGCAGGTCGGCCTCACCGGCTGGGAGCACCACACCCCGTCCGAACTCTCCGGGGGTCAGCAGCAGCGCGTGGCGATCGCGCGCGCGATCGTCAGCCATCCGCGCCTGTTGCTCGCCGACGAGCCCACCGGCAACCTCGACAGCACGCGCAGCCGCGAGATCATGGAACTGCTCGCCGGCTTCCAGCGCGAGCACCGCATCACGGTCCTGATGGTCACGCACGAACCCGACATGGCCGCCTACGCCAGCCGCGTCGTGCACTTCAGGGACGGCCTGGTCGAACGGGACGAGCGGCAACAGCCCGTCGCCATCGCCACAGCCACCGCCAGCCCGAGCGAGGCGCCGGCATGATCGGGCTCAACACGATCGTGCTCGCGCTGCGCGCGATCCGCCGCAACCTGCTGCGCTCGATGCTGACGACGCTGGGCGTCGTGATTGGGGTCGCCGCGGTCGTCACGATGGTGACCGTGGGCAACGGGGCGACGCGCGCGGTGCAGGCGCAGATCTCGAGCCTGGGCAGCAACCTGCTGATGGTGCGGCCCGGGCAGCGGCTCGGGCCCGGTGCCGGCGGCGCCGGCGCGCCGGCCTTCAAGCTCGCCGACGTGCAGGCCGTGGCCACGCAGATCGGCGGCATTGCCGCGGCCGCGCCCGAGGTGCGCGCAGGGGCCACCGTCGTCGTCGACAACCGCAACTGGGCGACGACGATCACCGGCAGCACCAACGACTACTTCACCGTCGGTAACTGGAAGATCGCCAGCGGCCGCAGCTTCGAACCGCAGGAGGAGGCAGCGGGCGCCGCGGTCTGCGTGATCGGCGCGACCGTGCAGCGCGAGCTCTTCGGCAGCGAGGATCCGCTCGGGCGCTCGGTGCGCATCCGGCGCTTCGGCTGCACCGTCGTCGGCGTGCTGCAGGCCAAGGGTCAGGGCGGCTTCGGCATGGACCAGGACGACATCATCGTCATGCCGGTGGCCACGGCGCAGCGGCGCGTCACCGGCAGCACGCGCGTGAACACGATCCTCGTGTCGCTGCAGCCCGGCAGCGACACGCAGCGCGTGATGAAGAGCCTGACGCAGCTGCTGCGCGAGCGCCGCAAGCTGAGCCCTGCCGAGGCCGACAACTTCAACGTGCTCGACACGCAGCAGATCGCACAGACGCTTTCGGGAACGACCGAGCTGATGACGAGCCTGCTCGGCGCCGTCGCGGCGGTGAGCCTGCTCGTCGGCGGCATCGGCATCATGAACATCATGCTGGTCAGCGTCACCGAGCGCACGCGCGAGATCGGCCTGCGGCTGGCGGTGGGCGCCTTCGAGCGCGAGGTGCTCGCCCAGTTCCTCGTCGAGGCGGTGGTGCTCGCGGCCCTGGGCGGCCTGATCGGGTTGCTGCTGGCGCTGGCCGCATCGATCGGTCTCTCGGCCGTGCTGAACCTGCCCTTCGAGTTCATGCCGGGCATCAACGTGCTCGCCTTCGTCTTCTCCGCGGTGATCGGCATCGTCTTCGGCTTCATGCCGGCCCGACGCGCCGCGCGGCTCGATCCGATCGAAGCGCTGCGGCACGAATAGGCCACGAATAGGCCACAAATAGACCAAACGGCGGCGGCGGCACGTGCCGCCGCGCGGTCATTCGGCGTGACGGTCGAGGATCCCCAGAAGTCGCGACAGCGCGACCGGCTTCGTCAGGTAGTCGACGAAGCCCGCGGCCTGCCCGCGCGCCAGATCCGCCGGCTGCGTGTGCGCGCTCACCGCGACGACCGGGATCTCGCGGGTGGCCGGATCCTCGCGCAAGGCCTGCATCACCGACCAGCCGTCCATCTCGGGCAGGTTGATGTCCAGCAGGACGAGGCGCGGGCGCCAGCTGCGCGCGATCTCGAGTCCGCGCGAAGGCGTGGTCGCGCCGAGCAGCTTCCACTGCGGGCGCAGCGCGACCATGTGCTGCAGCACCTGCAGGTTGACCGGGTTGTCCTCGATGCACAGCACCGCGAGCTTGTGCAGTGCATCGGGCGATGGCGGCCCAATCTCGTCGGCCACCGAAGCATCGGTCTCGTCCTGCGGCCGCGGCACCGGCTCCGCCTTGGGCAGGCGCACCCAGAAGCGGCTGCCCTTGCCGGATTCGCTCTCCACGCCGATCTCGCCGTGCATCAACTCGACGAGGCGGCGCGAGAGCGCGAGCCCGATGCCCGTGCCTTCGATCGCATTGCGATCGGCGCCCAGGCGCTCGAAGGGGACGAACAGACGCGCACGCTGCGCCGCGTCGAGTCCGGGACCGGTGTCGTCGACGCACAGCCGCCAGTGCGTCCCCTCGTCGAGCACCTGAACCTCGAGGCGCCCGCCTTCGCGGTTGTACTTGACGGCGTTGGACAGCAGGTTCAGCAGCACCTGCTTGAGGCGCGTGCGATCGGCCATCGCCCGTTGCCCCTTGCCGTTGGGCGGAGCCGCGATCGAGAGCTTGCGCGCTGCCGCCTGCGGCCGCACGAGGTCGAGGCAGTCCATGATCAGCGGTTGCAGCGCCACCGGTTCGACGCTCACCGTCAGGTGTCCCGACTCGATGCGCGCCAGGTCGAGCACGTCGTTGATCAGCTCGAGCAGATGCCGGCCGGCCTGGACGATATGCCGCACCTGCGCACGTGGCGCGGGCTCGCGCAGCTCGAGTTCGAGCAGCTGCCCGAAGCCGAGGATCGCGTTCAGCGGCGTGCGCAGTTCGTGGCTCATGCGCGAGAGGAACTCGCTCTTGGCCTGGTTCGCGCGCTCGGCCTCGTCGCGCGCGGCGCGCAGCGCCGCGGTCCGCTCCTCGACGCGGCGCTCGAGTTCGTCGGCCTCCTGCTGCAGGGCCATCGCGGCCCGCCGGCGCTCGGTGATGTCGCGCACGATCGCCTGCGTCATGCCGCTGCCGTCGTCGGCGTTCAGCGCCAGGCTCACCTCGACGTCGACGCTGCTCCCGTCCAGACGCAGATAGGTCTCCTCCCGCGGCGGCTGCGCTTGCCCTGTGCGCAGCAGTTCGGCGCGCCGCTCCTCGACCGTCGGGCGCGAATCGGGGTGGATGCGCGAGATCACTTCCTGGCCGAGCAATTGCTCCGGTCGCTCGGCGCCGAAGAGCCGCAGGGTCGAGGGGTTGACGAAGTGAAAGCGCCGGTTGCGCGTGATGAAGATCGCGTCGGGAGAAATGTCGACGAGCGTGCGGAAGCGGTGCTCGCTCGCCCGCAGCTCGCGCTGCTGACGCGCAAGCTGCCACAGCAGCACCGCCACCGCGGCGCAGGCGGCCAGCACCAGCGCCAGCAGCGCGCCGAAGATCTGCCGTTCGCGCTCGGCCCCGGCGGCCAGCGGTGCCAGCGCCGTCTTCTCGTCCAGGCCGACCGTGACGACCAGCGGCTGGTCGGCAAGCCGGTGCCAGGCGAAGATGCGCAGGCCCTTGTCGACTTCGCCGACCGCGCGATACACGCCCCGGTCGGGACCATGGCCGTGCAGGTAGGGACGCTCCGCCGGCACCGCGAAGCTCATCGCTCGCTCGTTGTCCCGACTGCGCGCGATGAACGACCCGTCGCCGTGCAGCAGCGCGACGATGTCGTGCTCGCCCAGCTGGAGGGCCGCCAGGTGGCGCGCGAAGAAATCCGTCGAGACGTTGAAGTTGATCGTGCCGTCGAAGCGCCCGTCGCGTCGCAGCGGCCGGTTGACGATCACCACCCAGGGGCTGCTCCCCAGGCGCGCGCGCACCGCCTTGCCGACGTGGAGGCGATCGCGCTCGCTGTCCCGTTGCGCGCGGAAGTGCTCCCGGTCCGAGATGTCGATGGCCGCCGTCGCGCCCAGGCTGTTGTAGAGCATGCGTCCGCGCGCATCGACCACCGTGACGTGATCGACCGCTCCCGCGGGCAGCGCCTGCACGATCGCCTCGGCGCGGCGGTCGAAGTCGTGCCGGTCGGCGTACCACTCGCGCCGCAGGTGCTGCAGCGCGATGTCGAAACCGCCGAGCAGCGCCTGCACTTCACCGGCCAGCGCGTCGGCAAGCTGTGCCGCGCGCTGCTCGGTACGCAGCAGGGCCTCGGCACGCGCGTTGGCCTGTGCGCGTTCGGCCTCGAGCCAGAGCAGCCCGCCGCCGCCAACCGCCACCAGCGCCAGCAGCACGGCCAGCAGCACGACCGGCCGTGCGACCGTCCGGGCAAGGCCGTGCATCATCGTGCGCGCTGCCCGGACTTCATCGCGACGGACCTGCTCTTCGCTTCCGCGGCGCGGCAAGGCCCCTCATCATGGCCGTCGACGTCCATGCATCCGCAGGCTCCGGGGCCGACCATCGCTTCGGACATGGCGCGCAGTGTAGCCACAGCCCCGGACACGCGAGCCGGCACCGACGCGCCGCTTCAGGCGCGCGCCGAGGCCCGGGCCCGGCGCCGGCGTCGTGGAACCGCGGCGGGATGCGCGGCTCGCGCCGCGCGCCGCGGCGGGCCACCATGGGTGCGATCAATCGTCCTCGTCCAGCGGCTCCTGGCAGCCGCGCAGGCCATCGGCGCGAGGGCACCACCACAGCGGCAGGCTGCGCACGGCCATCCATGCAAAGCCCAGCATCCACGCAAGCCCTGCAGCCAGCAGCATCTGCCACGGTCCGCCCAGCGCCGCGGCGACGCGCAGCGCCGCGGCAGCGAGCAGCAGCGTTGCTGCGGCGGGCAGCCAGGGCCGTTCGTCGAGCGCCACCCCGACGTGGGTGCGCCCGGCGATCGCCATCACCATGAAGATCGCAAGCCCGAAGCCGCCGACGGCCACCAGGTGCCGGCCGGCGCTGACCCAGCCGCCGCCGAGCCCGAGCTGCCCCAGGCCCCAGAGGCCGCAGCCCGCGCACAGCGACAGGTAGACCAGGTGCAGCAGGAAGGGCCAGCGGCGGAAAAGGGCGCGTCCGACGTGCCAGTCGCCGAGCAGTGCGGCAAGCGCCGCCGCGCTGGACAAGGCGAGCCATCCCTGCACGCGCGGCACTTCCGGCAGCAGCAGCCCGGCCAGCGCCTGTGCCGCCAGCAGCGCCAGCGCAAGCCGGCGCCGCGGAGGCCGGGCTAGATAGGGGTCCTCGGGCACCGGCAGGCCTGCATCGCGGCGCGCGTCGATCGCCCGGTTGACGATGCGCATCGAGATGCGGCTCAGCGCCAGGATCGTCAGCCCCGCGAACGCCAGCAGCAGCGCATCCAGCCAGGCGCTGACGGCCTGCCCGCGCCAGAGCGCCTGCGCAAGCCCGAGCAGTGCCGCCTGCAGCGCGATCAGGCCGATCGTGAGCTCGAGATGCGGCCGCCCGTCCTGCTGCCACAGGCGCGGCAGCATCTGCGCCGAGAGCCAGGCCAGGAAGCCCGCGCCGGCCAGTGCCGCAAGGGCTTCGGCCCCGGGCCAGGGCAGCCAGGGCAGCAGCGCGCAGGGCAGCCAGAACACGAAGCCGCGGCGCAGCAGCGACTCCTCGAACTCGGGCGACGAGGTGAACTCCGGCACCGCGGTGAAGAGGAAGCCGGCGACCGCGGCGATCCCCATGCCCAGCATCAGGCCCAGGCCATGCCAGCGCGGATGCATCGCCGCCGGCAGCGCAAGTCCGGGCCCCAGCACGAGCAGCCAGGCCGCCATCACCGCGATCGCCACCGCCAGTGCACCGAGAAAGAACGGCCGCAGCGCACACTGCCAGAGCGGGTGCTCGGCGCGCAGCGGATTGCCACCGCCCACCCGGCTCACCCCGCCCGCGTCGCCCACGCCGTTCCTCACGCGGGCTCCGGCGCCGGCAGGTCGAACGCCCGGCGCAGCGCTGGGACGGCCAGCAGCTCGGCGGCGGCGCGGTGCACCGCCGCGTCGTCACGCTGCAGCGGGTCGCCGGCCACCGCCTGCCGATGCACCAAGCGGCCCGGCGAAGGCGCCATCACCAGCACCGTGTCGGCCAGGCGCACCGCCTCCATCAGGTCGTGCGTGATCAGCAGCACCGCGGTGCCGCGGCGCTTGACGTGATCGAGCAGCAGCGCGTGCAGCTGCGCGCGCAGGCCGATGTCCAGCGCCGAGAAGGGTTCGTCGAGCAGCAGCAGCGCCGGCTCGAGGATGAGCGCGCGCGCGAGCGCCGCACGGCTCTGCATGCCGCCCGAGAGCTGGTGCGGGTAGGCGGCGAGCGCCCGCTCGTCCAGCCCCAGTTCCTGACCCAGCACGCGCGCCCGCTCGCGCGCCTGCCGGCGCGCCACACCCTGCGCACGCAGGCCGATCGCGATGTTGTCGTCGGTGCGCTGCCAGGGCAGCAGCCGCGGTTGCTGGAAGAGCATCGCCGGGCGTTCGACGCCGCGCTCCACGCGCCCGGACTGCACCGGCAGCAAGCCCGCGGCCAGGTGCAGCAGCGTCGTCTTGCCGCAGCCCGAAGGCCCGACGAGCGCGAGCAGCTCGCCCTCGTGCAGCTCGAGGTCGATGTCCTGCAGCACCTCGACGACGCCCCAGGCGTGGCTCAGGCCGGCGATCCTCAGCATGCGCGGCCGCTCTCGCCCGGCGGTCTCATTCGGGCTGCTCGCGCCAGCGCTCGAACTCGCGCTTGATCGGCTCGAGCACCGCGTACTCGAGCAGCAGCAGCACGCCGACGACCGCGCCCGTCCAGGCCAGCGCCGCCGCGGTGTCGAGCTGCGAGCGCGCCACCGCGAGCGCCGCGCCGACGCCGTCGGGACTGGCGAGCAGTTCGGCCATCACGACGACCTTCCAGGCGCTGCCAAGCGCCGTGATCCAGGCCGGGAAGACGTAGGACAGGACATGCGGACCATAGACCTGCACGAGCGTCATGTGCCACGGCAGGCCGAAGACCTTGGCCATGTCGCGCAGCTGCGCGTCCAGCGTGCGCGTGCCCTGCAGCGCGGCGACGAAGACGATCGGCACGGTCGCGATGAAGACCGTGAAGACCGGCGTGCCGTCGCCCGAGCCGAACCACAGCAGCGCCAGCACCAGCCAGGCGATCGGCGGGGTGCCGAGGACGACGGTGACGAGCGGACGTGCCGCCATCGACGCCGTCGCCGAGAGCCCGGCGACCACCCCGGCCAGCGTGCCGGTCACGATCGAGAGCACGAGTCCGATCAGCGCACGCCGCGCGGTTGCCGCCAGGTCCGGCCAGAGGCTGCCCTCTGCCATCAGCTCGCGCAGCGACTGCAGCGCTGCCAGCGGGTCGGGCAGCGCCAGCGGGCCCAGGCGCGAGGCCGCCCACTCCCAGACCGCGAGCGCAGCGAGCAGGCTCGCCACCGCACCCCAGCCGCTCCAGACGTAGGTCGCAACCGCGGCGTACCAGCGCTGCCGCGGCTGCACCGCGAGCTCGCTGCTGCGCGTGGTCTGGGTCGGAACGAGCTGCAAGGTCTAGCCGCCGTATCTAGCCGCCGTAGAAAGCGTCGCCCGGCAGCGCGCCGCCGATCAGACGCGGCTGGCGCTCCAGGAGTTGCTGGAAGAAGAACTCGAGCTCGGAGCGCGCGGCCTTGGCGGTCTCGAAGTGCGCGTTGTCGATGCGGATCGAATCGGCGACCGCCGGTGCGACCAGCTGAGGCACATGGCGCACGACGTCGGTGGCACAGGCGTCGGGCGCGGCCTCGCAATCGGCGAGTGCCTTGGCACAGGCCTGCTGGATGCGCCCGCGCAGCGGCTCGTCCTGCAGCGCCGGCCCGAGCACGCAGAGCCCGGCCTGGGGCATCTGCGGCGCGCGCTTGAGCACGCGCCCCCATTCGGCCTGGATGTCGATCGCGCGGTGCAGTTCGGGGGCCACGGTCGAGAGCGGGAACGACTTGGTCTTGCGCAGCGCCAGCGCCGCCGCGGGCTCGGCCAGCAGCGCGTGATCGGCCTGCCGCATCAGCAGCATCTGCATCGCGTCCAGCGGCGAGCCGACGTAGCGCAGCTTGACCTCGTTGCGCAGGTCGATCCCCTCGCGCGCCGCCAGCAGCTGCAGCACGATGTCGGGCATGTCGCCGCGGAAGGGCACGAGCAGTTCCTGACCCTTGAGGTCGGCGAGCGTCATCGGCCCGGGCTTGCGCGAGATCACCCAGAGCACGCCCCAGGTCATCACGTTGAGCAGCGCCAGCTTGACGCCGCGGTTGTAGAGGTTGGCCGCGACGTTGGTCGGCATCGCGACGAAGTCGGCCTTGCCCTCGATCGCGAGCAGCCGCAGCTGGTCCGGGTCCTTCCAGGAGACGAATTCGACCTGTTCGGCGAGATCGGCAAGCTCGCCGCGATCGACCATGTTCATCAGCGGGTAGGAGATCGAGGCCAGCGGCCCGGCGACCACGAGCCGCTTGCGCGCCGCCGCGCGGACGGTCAGCGGCAAGGCCAGCGCAGCGGCGCTGCCCAGGACGAGGGCGCGCCTCTGCGCGCGGTGTGCCGAGACGAGGCTGCTGCGCAGCCGGGGCATGGATGAGCGTCGATCCGGGACGGACATCGGGCGACCTATGTGAAAGCGATTCGCATTTGCGATTGTGACCCGAAAAAGGCGGCTCCGAACGCGCGGACCCCATGGCTGACGCGGTTGTCGGCGCGCGCCGAAAAGCGTACGCTGATCCGGCGCCCGTGCGAGCCCGAACACGTCCAGCAACGACCCAGCCCGCAGATGGCGCATGGCGGGTTGCAGGAGAGCAGCCCATGCCGAGCCCAGCCAGCGGTGCCAGCGCAGGCACCGAGTCGATCCGCACCCTCGCCCTGGTCGGCCCGCCCGCAACGGGCAAGACGCTGCTGACCGAAGCGCTGCTGCAGCACGCCGGCGTCATCGGCGCGATGGGCAGCATCGAGCGCGGCAGCACGGTCAGCGACCACGACCCGCTCGAGCGTCGCATGCAGCAGTCGCTCAATTCGTCGATCGTGCACTTCGAGCACGACGGCGCGCGCATCCACCTGATCGACACCCCCGGGGGCACGGATTTCCTCGGCCAGAGCTTGCCGGCGCTCGAGGCGGTGGAGACTGCGGCCATCGTCATCAACGCCGCCGCCGGCATCGAACCCATGGCGGTGCGCATGATGGAGTATGCGGCCGCGCAGCAGCTCGACCGGCTCATCATCGTCAACCGCATCGATGCCGCGCCCGACAAGCTCGCCGAACTGCTGGAACAGATCCGCGAGACCTTCGGCAAGGAGTGCCTGCCGCTGAACCTGCCGGCAGCCGGCGCGAGCAAGGTCCTGGACTGCTTCTACAGCCGCGAGGGCGAGAGCGACTTCGGCAGCGTCGAGGACGCTCACGAGGCGCTGGTCGAACAGGTCGTCGAGGTCGACGCCGACTTCGTCGACCGCTACCTGAACGAAGGCGACATCGACGCCTCGGAGTTGCACGCACCCCTCGAGCAGGCGCTGCGCGAGGGGCACCTGATTCCCGTGTGCTTCGTCTCGGCCAAGACGGGCGCGGGCGTTGCCGAGCTGCTGGACATCATCGTCAAGCTGCTGCCCGACCCGAGCGAAGGCAACCCGCCGGACTTCTTCAAAGACGAGGGCGAGGTCGCCAAGCTGATGCACGCGACACCCGACCCCGCGCTGCACGTGCTGGCGCAGGTGTTCAAGGTCACCGTCGACCCCTACGTCGGCAAGCTCGGCGTCTTCCGCGTGCACCAGGGGACGGTGACGCGCGAGAGCCAGCTCTTCATCGGCGACGGACGCAAGCCCTTCAAGGTCGGACATCTGTTCATGCTGCGCGGCAAGGACCACGTGGAGGTCGCGAAGGCCGTTCCGGGCGACATCGTCGCCGTCGCCAAGGTCGACGAGATCCACTACGACGCGGTGCTGCACGACGCGGCCGAGGACAGCCACATCCACCTGAAGCCGCTGGACTTCCCGGTGCCGGTGTACGGTCTGGCGATCACGCCCAAGCGCCGCGGCGACGAGCAGCGGATGTCGGAGATCCTCGGCAAGCTCGTGCAGGAGGACCCCTGCCTCAAGCTCGACCACGTCGCGAGCACCAACGAGACGATCATCTACGGCCTGGGCGAGCTGCACCTGCGCGTGCTGCTCGACCGCCTGCGCGAGACCTACAAGTTCGAGGTCGACACCAAGCCGCCGCGCATCGCCTACCGCGAGACCATCACCGTCCCGGCGGAAGGGCACCACCGACACAAGAAGCAGAGCGGCGGCGCGGGCCAGTTCGGCGAGGTCTTCCTGCGCATCGAGCCGCTGCCGCGCGGCGCGGGCTTCGAATTCGTCGACGAGGTCAAGGGCGGCACGATCCCCGGGCAGTTCATCCCCGCGGTCGAGAAGGGCGTGCGCGAGGTGCTCGCCGGCGGCGCGATCGCCGGCTACCCGGTGGTCGACGTGCGCGTGGTCGTCTACGACGGCAAGCACCACAGCGTCGACAGCAAGGAGATCGCCTTCGTCACCGCGGGCCGCAAGGCCTTCGTCGACGCGATCGCCAAGGCGCGGCCGATCGTGCTCGAGCCGATCGTCTCGATCGAGATCGGCGCCCCGGAGCAGGCGATGGGCGACATCACCGGCGACCTCTCGTCGCGCCGCGGCATGGTCACCGGCACGAGCAACCTGGCCGCGGGCAGCGTGCAGATCCGCGGGCGGGCGCCGATGTCGGAACTCGCGAATTACCAGTCGCGGCTGAACGCGCTCACGGCCGGGCAGGGCCGCTACACGATCGCGCTTTCGCACTACGACCCGGTGCCGCCGACGGTCCAGCAGGAACTGACCAAGGGCTGGCAGGTGCGCGA
>JAIXKN010000026.1:0-7690 GCA_026932425.1 Burkholderiales bacterium | reverse complement strand
ACCCGGTGCCGCCGACGGTCCAGCAGGAACTGACCAAGGGCTGGCAGGTGCGCGAGGAGGAGTAGGCGGCGCCGGAACGTCGCCGAAAGAGAGGGCGGTGCGCGGTCGGGCAACAAGATCCGGAGCCGGGCCGTCACCGCCAACCCACTCGAGCCCGCGGCCAAAGACGCCGCAGGATGCGGGGCGGGCGAACGTGCAAGTGGCGGCTACGCCAGCAGCGATCAGGTGTCGACCACCGGAATGCCTCGGCACGCAGCACGCGCGAGCGAGTGGAACGACCCCGCCCCGGCGCGCACAGGGCGCCCGCGCACGATGAGGCGGTGCGCGAGCGAGCAAGCGGCGCATGGCCGGCGCGGCTCGCAGCCATCGCCGAAGGGAAGCGGGCAGTTTCTGTCCCAGATCAGCTGGCACGGGAAATCCTTAACGCTAATCGTTCTTGTTTGCGCTAGCATTGCAGACATGCAATCGCTGGCCGACGCGGTCGACTCGCCGTTTTTTCCTCCGCCCCGCAGCGGTGCCGATCTGCGACCCGGCGAGCGTCGGCTGCTGATCGCGGCCGTCGTGCTCGCCCACGTCGCGGCGCTCTGGGGCTTGCTCCAGATCTCGGCAGTGCAGGAGGCCGTGCGCCAGGTGGCGCCGGTGGTCGTCGACTTCATCACCATCGCGCCAGCGAAACCCGAGCCCCCGCCACCGCCGCCTCCCCCGCGCGTGCGCGAGGTCGTCAAGCCCGCACCACGGCCCAAGCCCCCACCCGTGCTGGCCGCACCGCCCAAGCCGGCGCCGCAGGCGCCCGCGCCGTTCGCGGTGCCGCCCCCTGCACCAGAGCCCGAACCCGATCCGATCGTCGAGCCCGAGCCCGCGCGCGAGGCCCCGCCTGCACCGGTCGTGCGGGCGGTGAGCCCGGCACCACCCGTGCCCGCGGCAGCGCCGGCACCGGTGACGCCGCCGCCTCCGCGAATGCTGCCCGCCAGCAGCGTGGCCTACCTGGTTCCGCCGCCGATCGAGGTGCCGCTGGCCTCGCGCCGCATGGGCGAGGAAGGCACGGTGCTGCTGCGCGTGCGCGTCGGCACCGACGGACAGCCGCGTGCGGTGACGGTGGAAAAGAGCTCGGGCCACGCGCGCCTGGACGAACAGGCCGTATGGGCGATGAAGCGCGCCCGCTTCAAGCCGCAGACCGAGAACGGCGTCGCGATCGAGTGGATCGTGATCGCGCCGCTGCAATACGAAATCGAGTGAAGGAAGACCCGAGATGGAAGCCAACCACGCGCTGGGCTTTGCCCATTTCCTCGGCCAGAGCGACGCGGTCGGCCGCACGCTGCTCGCGCTGCTGCTGCTGATGTCGTTCGCCACCTGGACCCTGGTGGCCGTCAAGGGCCTGACGCAGGCGCGCAGGCGCCGGCGTGGCGAGCGCTTCCTCGAACTCTTCTGGAACGCCGGAACGCTGGACCAGGTCCGTCACGAGCTGCAGACGCACGGCGCGCACGATCCCTTCTCGCATCTGGCGGCACACGCGATGCACGCCGGCCAGCACCACGCGCGCCATGGCGCGACGCGCCTGGCCGAGGCCGGGTCGGCAAGCGAGTTCATCACGCGCACGATGCGCAAGGTGCTGGACGAGGAAACGCTGCAGATGGAGCGCGGACTCACACTCCTGGGCACCGTCGGCGCCACCGCCCCCTTCGTCGGCCTCTTCGGCACCGTCTGGGGCGTCTATCACGCGCTCGTGGCCATCGGCATGAGCGGCGCGGGAACGCTCGACAAGGTCGCCGGCCCCGTCGGCGAGGCGCTGATCATGACGGGCCTGGGCCTGGCCGTCGCTATCCCCGCGGTGATCGCCTACAACGCGTTCACGCGCGCCAACCGGGTCGTCGCGGCGCGGCTGGACAGCTTCGCCTTCGAGCTGCACAGCTTCCTCACCCTCGGTGAAGCGCCGGGCGCAGCCGCCGCGCAGGCCGAAGGCGGCGCGCGGCTGCGCCGCGTCGAGACCGCGGTCGCGGCCTGAGCAGGGAGCGGGTGATGGCTTTCGCCTCCTTCGACGCCAATCGTCAGGCCGCGCCGATGTCGGAAATCAACATGGTGCCGCTGATCGACGTGATGCTGGTCCTGCTCGTGATCTTCATCGTCACGGCGCCGCTGCTGACGCATGCCGTCAAGCTCGAGCTGCCCAAGGCCAGCAGCGAGCTCAACCGGCTCGAGCCCGAACGCATCGAGCTCGCCATCGACGCCCAGGGCCAGCGCTTCTTCAACGGCGAACCGGTGAGCCGCGAGCAGGCCGCCGAGCGCTTCGCGCTGGCCGGGCAGAAACAGCCGCTGCCCGAAGTGCACCTGCGCGCCGACCAGTCGGTGGCCTACCGCGCAGTCGCCCAGACCCTGGCCGACGCCTCGCGCGCCGGCCTCACGAAGATCGGTTTCGTCAGCGAGCCCGAACCGCGCTGAACCGCGCCGGCCCGAGCACGCACCGCCCCATTTCTTGCCTGCCGACCGGTGGCTGCAGCCACCGGCAGGGCCCCGTTTTCCCTCAACCGCACCCTGCCATGACGCCTTCCTCATGCTCCCGACGCCGCGCGCCGCGCGCACCCCGACTCTTGCCCCTGGCCGCGCTCGCCGCGAGCTTCGGACTCGCCCACGGCGCAGCGCTGGCGCAGGCCGCCGCGCCTGCCTCCGCTGCCGCTTCCGCGGCGAGCCCGAACGCCCAGGCCGGCGAGAAGCCGCAGACCGTGATGCCGGTGATCAAGGCCACGGGGCGCGCCGAACCGCAAGGCAAGGAAGGCGTGCAGGCGACGACGACGCGCATCGGCAAGGGCCTGCAGGAGCTGCGCGACATCCCGCAGTCGGTGACCGTCGTCACCGAGCGCCTGATCGACGACCGCAACCTGGACACGCTCAAGGACGTGCTCAGGAACACCTCCGGCGTCACCTTCCTCGCCGCCGAGGGCAGTGAGGAAGACATCCGCCTGCGCGGCTTCCCGCTGCAGGGCACCGGCGACATCTTCGTCGACGGGATGCGCGACCCGGCCTTCTACGACCGCGACACCTTCTTCTACGACCGGCTCGAGGTGCTGCGCGGCTCGGCGTCGATGCTCTTCGGCCGCGGCTCGACCGGCGGCGCCGTCAACCAGGTGAGCAAGGTCGCCCGCGTGATCGACGAGCACCAGGTCGACTTCACCTTCGGCAATCACTCCTACCTGCGCATGGTCGGCGACTTCAACCTGCGGCTGGGCAAGGAATCGGCGCTGCGCCTGGGAACGATGCTCACGCGCGCCGACAACAACGGCGCCGGCAGTTCGCTGGACAAGGCGGGTGTTGCGGCGACGGCACGCTTCGGCATCGGCAGCCGCGACGAGTTCAGCGTCACCGGCTATCTGCTCGACAACGGCAACGGCATGAACTACGGCCTGCCGTGGATCCGCCCGACGCCGACGTCGCCGAGCAGCGAGACGACCATGCTGCCACTCGACCCAACGGCCTACTACGGCCTTGTCAGCGACCGCAACGCCGGCAAGGCCTCGACGCTGACGGCGACGCACACGCACCGCGTCGACCGCAGCCACGAGATCACGACCAAGATTCGTCGCGGCCTCTACGAGCGCGATCAGCGCGCCGGCGCGATCCGCCTGGCCCGCCCGGACCTCCAGCCCGGCGGCATCGCCGCCTCGCTCGAGAGCTTCGGACCGCAGACGGTGCTCACTCGCGGCACGCACCTCAAGATCCAGGACCTGGATACCTGGCTCGCGCAGAGCGACTACAGCGGCAAGTTCAAGGCCCTGGGGCTGCGCCATGAGGTGCAGGCCGGAATCGATTACGCGCGCGAGGAGAAGACCGTCTACGGTGCGCGCAACGCCGCACAGGGTGGGGTCGTCCCGGTCAAGCCGCCGACGCAGATCGGCCGCCCGAACGACGGCGCCTGGGTCGACGAGTCGCTGCGCGTGCTGCGCACGACCAGCGACTACGTCTCCCATGGCGTGGGCGTCTACGCGCAGGACCTGGTCCAGGTCGCGCCGGCGTGGAAGCTGCTCTTGGGCCTGCGCTACGACCGTCTGAGCGGCGACTACAACACCTACGCGATCCCGAACAACGCCCCGGGCCCCGTCACCACATCCGACTATCGCATGAAGGTCTCGGAGTGGAGCAAGCGCGCCGGCGTCCTCTTCCAGCCGACGCCGCTGGCTTCGTTCCATTTCTCGGCGGCGACCTCGTTCAACACCTCGGGCGACGCCTATTCACTCTCGGCCGCAAACGTCGACATCCCGCCCGAGCAGGCGATCAACCTCGAGCTCGGCGCCAAGCTCGATTCGGCCGACGGCCGGCTCTCGGGCCGCATCGCAGCCTTCCGTTCGACCAAGCTGCACGAGCGCAACACCGACCCGCTCATCAACCTGGTGACGCTCTCGGGCAAGCGCCACGTCGCCGGCCTGGACTTCGACATCGCCGGGCGGATCACTCCTGCCTGGGAGGTCTACGTCTCCTACATGTGGCTGCCGGTGGCCACCATCGACAAGGGCGTGTCGATGGGAGAGGCCGAAGGCTCCCGGCCCTCGCTGACGCCCAGGCACTCGGGCACGATCTGGACGACCTACCAGGCCACGCCCAAGCTGCGGCTCGGAGCCGGGCTGAACATGCGCTCGTCGCAGACTCCCAACCGCAATCCGGGCTGGTCGGCCAAGGGCTACGTCACGGCCGACCTGATGGCCGAATACACGCTCGTGCCCGACGCGCTGACGCTCAAGCTCAACCTGACGAACCTGAGCAACAAGCTCTACGCCGACGCGCTCTACGCCGGGCACTACGTTCCCGGCGCCGGACGCCTGCTGCAACTGAGCGCCAGCTGGAGCTTCTGAACCCGTGCCGGCCCGGGCTGACTGCGGGGCTGCTCAAGCCGCTGCCCCGATGCGCCGATAAGCGTCGCATCATGGTCCCATCGCCGGCCTTTACAGCGCACAGGATCCCGCCATCAGATCTGCGCGCGACTCCGCCCCGAACCATCGCCGGGTGGATGGCCGGACTCGAGGCCTCGAGCCTGCCGATCCTGCGCAACAGCCGCGAGACGATCGAGGATCTGGGCCAGAGCGAGGACGCGGTCGACGCGCGCATGCTGGCCGACGCCCTCGCCGGCGACCCGCTGTTGGCCGTCAAGGTCTACGCTCATCTGGCAGAGCTGCGCCGCGGGCGCGAGGGAACCGAGGCGGAAACGCTCAGGCAGGCGCTGGTGATGCTCGGCATCGGGCCCTTCTTCCGCGCCTTCGGCGCACAGGCCTGCGCGGAAGACACCCTGGCTGAGCAACCCGAAGCGCTGAGCGGCTTCGAGGCGGTGCTCGAGCGAGGCCGCCGCGCCGCACGCTTTGCCCTCGCCTTCGCAGTGCAGCGCATGGATCACGACACGGCTCTGCTCTACGAGTGCGCGCTGCTGCACGACTTCGCGGAACTGCTGGCCTGGCTGCGCGCACCGGCGCTGATGCTCGAAATCGCGCGTCGGCAGCATGCCGACAGCGGCCTGCGCTCGGCCGCGGCGCAGATCGCACTGCTCGGCATCCGCGTCTCCGATCTGCAGCAGGCGCTGATGCAGGCATGGCGACTGCCTCGCACCCTCGTCATGCTCGCCGACGCAAATCTCGAAGCGACGAACACTCAGGCGCGCACCGTGCTGCTGGCCATCCGCCTCGCACGTCATACCGCGCAAGGCTGGAACAACGCCGCACTGGACGACGACGTCCGCGACATCGCTGCACTCCTGCACATGGCGCCGGGACCAACGCTCGCGTTGCTGCAGGACGTCGACGAATCCTAGTCTTGGCCGCGGGCACCCCCGGCACGCGCTCCCACGATGAGCCAGCGCTGTGTCTCGAGCCAGGGCGCTGGGTGGCCAACCATCGCAACGTGACCGGTGTCGACGATCCGATGGTTCGCGGCGCCCTCGAGCGTCGCCGTGTCTGCCGGGAAGACGATGTTGTCGCACAGGCTCCAGAAGCAGCTTGCCCGTCTCCGACGTTCCTCGCCCTCGCGCTCGAAGAGCGCCTGCAGCCACGCGTTGTGCCTGCGCATCTGGCGCACGTTGGGCAGATGCCCGAGCCTCGCCAGCACCGTGCCATGATGCGGAGACCCGAGCGTGATCAGCCGATGGATGCGATCGACGCGGGTCTGCACCCACCAGTTGCGGACGGCCAAGCCGCCCATGCTGTGCGCGACGATCACCGGCGGCATCCCGGTCTGGCGCTCGAGGCGCATCACGGCGGCTTCGATCGCCGCAGCGTAGCGTTCGATCGGCCCCCAGGGTGGCTCGAGGGTCAGTGCGATGTAGCTCCGGCCTTCGTTGCGCAGGCGCTGCAGCCACGGCAGCCAGAACCCGCGGTTACACCCGAAGCCGTGGACCAGCAGCACGGCACGTCCACCCGCGGACCCAGCGTCCGGGCAGTCTTGCAGCGCATCGCTGCGAAACGGCTGCCACCAGCCGAACACCCGAATCGCGGCCGCAAGCTCCCCCGCCCAGGCCCGCAACACCGTCCCGATCGGAACTCGATAACCCGGGTCGGCACGGTTCGTGATCGTCATCGTCGCAAACTGCAGCACCAGTACGATCGGCATGCCCAAGATGAACACGAGCAGTCCGGCGACAGTCCAGGGCGTTGCGGCGCGTGTGCAAAGCAGTGCAAGCAGCGACATCAGGGCCAGGCACCACAGTACGACGGAAGCGCGTTGAATTCTTGCGATCATTGAAGAGGACCAACCAGTGCCGCGGACGGATGTCGGTGCGACCGTAAGCATGACCAGGATCCGGGGGGCGCTTGAAAGCTGAGATTTTGCGCTGGCTCGAGCGCGTCGATCTGGCGCGTCGCCAGCGCGAGGCGGATCCCGAGCTTCAGCGGAAAGCCCACGAAGTCAAGCGCTACCAGCAGCGGCGCTTCGAGTGGACCTATCGCGACTTGCTCGCATCGCCACGCTACCGGGAAGCGGCCGGCTTCTTCCTCGTCGACCTCTACGGACCCGTCGACTTCCGTCAGCGGGACGAGGAGTTCGCCCGCATCGTGCCGAAGATCGCAGCGCTCTTTCCTGCGGAGATCATTTCGACCGTGCTCGACCTTGCGCATCTGCACGCGCTCTCCGAAGAACTGGACTCGGCCATGGCGACGCAGCTGACGCACGAACCCATCGGACCAGCCGAGTACATGCGCATCTGGCTCGAGGTCGGCCGGCGCCAAGACCGCGAAGCGCAGCTCGCGATGGTGATGGAGATCGGGAAGGCGCTGGACCGCTATACGCGCCGCGCCTGGCTGGTCAAAGTCCTGCAGCTGATGCGCGGGCCTGCCCGAGCGGCAGGCTTGTCATCACTGCAGCACTTCCTCGAGCGAGGCATGACGAGTTTTCGCAGCATGCGCGGCGCAGACGAGTTCTTGGCGATCATCGACTCGCGCGAATCGGAACTGATGCGTGCCATCTTTGCCGGCGATCCTACCGCGCAGAGCGAGTTGCCCACCTGAACTCGAGGCGCGAAAAGAAAGCTCGAACAGGATCGACCGCTGGCTCCCTGGCTTCCCCTATGCCGCGGCAGTCTCCTGCGGCTGCATCTGTCGGAATGCCTAGATCTCGAGCCTTGGAAGCGGACGATTCGGCCATCAGCGCCGCCGCCGGCTTGGAACCCGACGCCCCAAAACCCAGAAGGGCCCGTATCGTGTGGATACGGGCCCTTTTGGGTTTG
>JAIXKN010000046.1 GCA_026932425.1 Burkholderiales bacterium | reverse complement strand
CGCGGCTGCAGCAGCCGCTCGAGCTCCGTGGCCAGCCGCGCCGCGGTCTCGTCCCAGCGTGCGGCCACGCCAAGCGTCCGCAGGTCCACGGTCTGCAGGCCGGCGTAGCCGCAGGGGTTGATGCGCGTGAACGGCTCGAGGTCCATCGCGACGTTCAGCGCCAGGCCGTGGTAGGCATGGCTGCGCGTGACCTTGATGCCCAGCGCCGCGATCTTGCCAAGGCCCGCGAACGGATCCTGCCCCGGCGCCGGCGGCGGCAGCATCGCGTGGTCGAAGGGGTCGGCCAGGCGCACGTAGATGCCCGGTGCGCCGCGCACGCGGTGGCCGGTGACGCCGTAGGACGCGAGCGTGCGCAGCACCGCCTCCTCGAGCCGGTGCACGTACTCCTTGACGTAGATGCAAAGGCGCGCGAGGTCGACGAGCGGATAGGCCGTGACCTGGCCCGGGCCGTGGTAGGTGACCTGCCCGCCGCGCTGCGTCTGCACGACCGGGATGTCGCCGGGGGCGAGCAGGTGCTCGGCGCGGGCCGCGAGGCCGAGCGTGAACACCGGCTCGTGCTCGACGAGCCAGAGCTCGTCGGCCGTGTCCTTGTCGCGGGCGGCGGTGAAGTCGCGCATCGCCTGCTCGATGCCGGCATACGGCAGGCGGCCGAGTTCGCGGATCTGCATCGTGCTCGTGGTGGTCGTCGCGGGAAGCGCCGGAATCAGGACGCGTCGTCCAGATCGGCGCCGTCGGCACGCAGCCGCTGCTGCAGCGCCTCGATCGTGAAGCGGCCGGCCGCGCGCAGCGCCGCCGCGCTGCCGGCCGCCTGCCCCATCGCGAAGCAGGGGCCGCTGACGCGCGCGGCGCTCTGGCCCAGGTGGTCCATCGACGCGCAGCGCCCGGCCACCAGCAGGTTCGGCGCGCCTTGCGGCAGCAGCATGCGAAACGGCAGCTGGTGGTAGGCGTTGTCGGCGTCGCGCGGGAACGCCCATTCGATGCCCCCGGCCACATGCTGCTCGGCGGGCCAGCCACTGAGCCCGATGACGTCGGCAAAGCGCGCACCGCCGAGCACGTCCTCACCGCTCAGCACGTACTCGCCGACGACGCGACGCGACTCGCGGATGCCCAGCTGCGGCGCGATCTCGACGAACTCGGCGGCCTCGAAGCCCGGCACCTCGGCGCGCAGGAAGCGCAAGTACTCGACGAGCTGGCGCCGGCCTTCGATCTCGCCCGCGCTCAGCTGCCGCGCGTCGGTGGCGTCGACCGCGAGCCCGTCGGCGTTGGCGACCTGCGTGACGTTGGCGCGCCACTCGCGCCGGTTGCGCTGCGGCCGCAGGATCGCGCCGCGGCGCGCGAAGCGCCAGCGCCCGGCGGCGGCCTGCATCCGCGCGTCGATCGCCTTGAAGTCGCCCACCGCCGCAAGCGCGCGCTCGGCGTCGACGTTGCCGATGCGCGCCATCGTGCTCGGGAAGAGCGCGCCCCCCTGGCCGTCGCCCAATTCGTACGGAACGCCGGCAAAGTGCGCCAGGTCGGCATCGCCGCTGGCGTCGATGAACTCGCGCGCCCGGATCGCGCGCCGCCCCGAGCGGGTCTCGACGAGCAGCGCGTCGATGCGGCCGCTGGCCTTGCCGCTGTCGCTGCCGCCCTCCCGGATGCAGCCCACGGCGAGCGCGTGAAAGAGCAGCTGCACGCCCGCCGCGAGCAGCCATTCGTCGGCCGCGCACTTGTAGGCCGAGGTGTCGTAGCTGCGCACGCGGATGCGGCCCTGCATGCCGTCCTGCGGCTCGTTCAGGCCACCGAGCCGGTCGATGCGCGCCAGCAGCTCGTCGACGACGCCGCGCACGAGCGGCTGCATGCGGCCCTGCCGGCGCCCGTAGAGGCCGGCGAAGTTGGTCACGCCGCCGGCCGTCCCCATGCCGCCGAGGAAGCCGTAGCGCTCGACCAGCAGCGTGCGCGCGCCGCCGCGGGCCGCACTCACCGCGGCGGCAAGTCCGGCCGGCCCGCCGCCGAGCACGCAGACGTCGACTTCGGCGTAGATCTCGGTCTGCCGCGCGGGCTCGTGCAGCCGCGCCGCTGCGTTCACTGGTTGGCGATGCCGCGCATCTGGATGATGCCGCCGAGGATCGCGGCCTCGCTCTTCACGCGCAGCCGCAGTCCCTCGGGAGCCGTTCCCTGCGCCTGCCAGCCGGCGGCGAAGAGCTTCTGCCGCGCGTCGTCCTCGCGCAGCAGCGCGGGCACCTCGCGCGCCAGCCGGTCCTGCGCCGCGCGGCTCAGGCGCGCCGGGCCGACGAGCGCGGTCCAGACCTCGAGCTCGAAGTTGTTGATCCCGGCCTCGCGCAGCGACGGCGTGTCCGGCGCGAGCGTGCTGCGGCCGGCGGTGACGCCGATCGCCTGCAGCTTGCCGGCCTTGACCTGCGGCAGCGCGAGGCCCGGCGGCACGAGCGCCATCTGGATCTGGCCCTGGATCAGCGCGGTGATCACCGCCGGGTTGCCGTTGTAGGGCACGTGCACCGCGTCGAAATTCCCGGCGCGCAGCTTCAGGTACTCGATCCCGAGGTGCCCCACCGAGCCGATGCCCACCGAGCCGTAGCTCCACTTGTCGCCGGCGTTGCGCGCGGCGAGGAAGAAGTCGGCGCCCGAAGGCAGGTCGCGCGGCGCGACGAGGACGAGCGGCGCCGTCGTCAGCAGCGAGAGCAGGCTGAAGTCCTTCGCCGGGTCGTAGGGCAGCTTGGGATTGAGCAGCTTGGCCGAGGTCAGGTTGCCGTTGATCAGCACGCCCAGCGTGTGATCGTCGCTTGCCTTGGCGACCTGGTCGGCGGCGATGTTGCCGCTGGCACCCGGCTTGTTCTCGACGACGACCGATTGCCCGAGGCGCTTGGCCAGGCCCTCGGCCAGGATGCGCGCCGAGATGTCGGGCGTCGACCCGGCCGGGAAGCCCACCAGCAGGCGGACCGTCTTCGTCGGCCAGGCGGTGCCTTGCGCCAGGGCGGAGGCGGGGGCGATCGACGCGGCCAGCAGGCCGCAGGCGGCCAGGTTCAGCCGGCGCCGGGTATGCGAAGGAGGCAGACTCATTCAGGGCTCCAGAGATGCGGATTGCGGACGCCGATTCTGCCCCCTTGCCTCCTCTTGCCTCCTGGATCCCCGCGCAAGGGTGCGGGGCGGCCGCAGCGCTCCCCTCGCGGGCGCGCGCGATCGCCCCGCGGCTGCCCGCCGCCCCGCCCTGGAGGCGCTCAGATCGGCAGGCCGACGTAGTTCTCGGCGACGACGCGCTGCGCCGACTCGCTGCTGAAGAGGTAGTCGAGCTCGGCCATCTGCATCTTCAGCCCGAAGCTGCCGGTCTCGGGGAAGAGGTGCATCAGCTGCGTGAACCACCACGAGAAGCGCTCGGCCTTCCAGATGCGTGAGAGCGCGCGGCGCGAGTAGTCGTCCAGGCCCGCGCTGCTGTGCTCGATGTAGTGCTCGACCAGGCCGCGGGCGAGCAGCGCGACGTCGCTGGCCGCGAGGTTCAGGCCCTTGGCGCCGGTGGGCGGGACGATGTGGCCGGCGTCACCGGCGAGGAACAGGCGGCCGAAGCGCAGCGGCTCGGCGACGAAGC
>JAIXKN010000096.1 GCA_026932425.1 Burkholderiales bacterium | reverse complement strand
CTCAGCCGCGCGATCCACGCGCGGCAGCTGTCCTGCCGCGAGGTGATGCAGGCTTACCTCGGGCGCATCCACGCGCTCAACCCCAGGGCCAACGCGATCGTCAACCTGGCACCCGACGAGCGGCTGCTGCAGCAGGCCGACGAGCGCGACGCGCAGCTCGCGCGCGGCGAGTCGATGGGCTGGCTGCACGGCATCCCGCAGGCGATCAAGGACACCGGGCAGGCGATCGGCTTCCCGACGACCTTCGGCACGCCGCTGCTGGCGCGCTCGACGGCGGCGGTCGACAGCCTCTACGTGCAGCGCATGAAGGCCGCGGGCTGCATCGTCATCGGCAAGACCAACATGCCCGAGTTCGGCCTGGGCTCGAACACCTACAACCCGCTCTTCGGCGTCACGCCCAACGCCTGGGACGAGAGCGTCACCTGCGGCGGCAGCAGCGGCGGGGCGGCGGTGGCGCTTTCGCTGCGGATGCTGCCGGTGGCCGACGGTTCGGACTTCATGGGCTCGCTGCGCAACCCGGCGGGCTGGAGCCACGTCATCGGCCTGCGCCCGAGCCAGGGCCGCGTGCCGGGTTGGCCGCGGCCGGAGCTGTTCGTGAGCCAGCTCGCCACCGACGGGCCGATGGGCCGCAGCGTGCGCGACGTCGCACGCCTGCTCTCGACGCAGGCAGGCTTCGACCCGCGCGCGCCGCTCTCGCTCACCGACGGGCCGCGCGACTTCGTGCCGCCGGCGGACGCCTCGCTGCGCGGGCTGCGCGTGGGCTGGCTCGCCGACCTCGGCGGCCACCTGGCGATGGAGGACGGCATCCTCGCCTGCTGCGAAGCCGCGCTGCGCACGATGGAAGGGGGCGGCGCGATCGTCGAGCCGGCCGCGCTGGACTTCGACCTGCACGCGCTCTGGCAGGCCTGGCTGCTGTGGCGGCGCGCGCTGATTGCGCCCATCGTCGGTGCGGCGCTCGCGCTGCCCGGCGCCTCGCGCGAGCAGGTCAAGCCCGAGGCGCTGTGGGAGCTGGACCAGGCCGCGGGCCTCTCGAACGCCGACTTCATGCACGCCGCCGCGGTGCGCAGCGCCTTCTACGAGCACATGCGCGGGCTCTACGAGCGCTACGACCTGCTGGCGCTGCCGGTGGCGCAGTGCTGGCCCTTTGCGCCATCGCTGGCCTGGCCGCGCGAGGTCGGCGGGCGCGCGATGCAGACCTACCACCAGTGGATGGAATGCACGCTCTACGCGACCTTCGCCGGGCTGCCGGCAATCAGCCTGCCCGCGGGCTTTCACGCCAACGGCCGCTGGCCCTGCGGCATCCAGCTCGTCGGCCGCCCGCAGGGCGACGCCGAACTGCTGCACGCGGCGCAGGGCTACGAGAACCTGGCCGGCGAGTTGATGGCGCGCCGGCCCTGAGTGCGGGGGTGGCGGCCAGCCGCCGTTCGGCCTCGACCTTCGCAGCGCGGATCACCTGGCCCGAGCGCTGGATCGCGCGGGCGAGCATCTCCTGCAGTTCGGCTGGCTCGCCGGGCAGCGTGCCTCAGCGCAAGCCCATCGCCCCTGTGCCAACGGGCCAGATCGAAGTTCCCGGCAGTCCACGCCGATCAAGCACTTGACATGTCTTTTTTAGACTAGTCACAATGCGACATGTGGACGATCCTGGAACACCGCCAGGCCGACAAGGATCTCTCCTCGGGGCGCGTGCCGATCGAGATCCTCAAGCGCTACGAGAAGTGGAAGGACATTGCCATGCTCTCCGGCCCGCAGGGGCTTCGCGCCATCAAGGGTTTTCGTGACGAGGCCCTCTCCGGCGACTGGAAGGGCTTCAGGTCGTCCCGGCTCAACGAGCAATGGCGCGTCGTCTACTCCGTGGAGGCCGAGGTCATGATCGTCCAGGTCGTACGGGTCACTGCGCATGACTATCGGAAACGCTGACATGAACAAGCTCATTCCGGCGAGGAAGCGGATCGACGTCACCCCTGGTGAATCGGTTCGGATTCTTCGTGAATTGCAGGGTCTCAGCCAGACGCAGCTCTCGGCTCTCTGCGGCATCCCGCAGACCACCATTTCCAGCATCGAGAATGGGCGCGTCAACCTTGGCGTCGAACGCGCCAAGGTGCTTGGCCGCGCCCTTCGCTGCCATCCCGCGGTGCTCGTGTTTCCGGGCTGGCAGCTCGAATCCGCTGCCTGAGGATTCGCTCGTCCGCAGCGCCGACAGATGATCGCGTTTGCCGGCGAGGCGCTGCTGCGCTGTCCGATCTCCCGGGGGCGACGACGGCGCCGTACAGCTTCTTCGTCGCGGCAGCGACCTGCCGCTACTCGGGCTCGATCTTCGCGGCGCGGATCACCGCGCCCCAGCGCTGGATCTCGCGCGCGAGCAACTCGTGCAGTGCTGCGGGTTCCCCAGGCAGCGGTCGCACGCCGAGCTGCCTGAGCTTCTGCTGCACCCCGGCGTCGGCCAGCGCCGCCTGCAGGGCGCGTGCGAGCGTGGCCAGCACCGGTGCCGGCGTGGCCGCGGGTGCCGCAATGCCGTTCCAGCTCTCGACCTCGTAGGCGGGCACGCCGGCCTGCTGCACCGTCGGCACCCCGGAAAGCGCCGGGTTGCGCCGGCTGGAGGTGACAGCGAGCGCGCGCACGGCGCCGGCCTGCACCTGCGGCAGCATCGGCCCGAGCACCTCGAAGGCCAGATCGACTTCGCCGGCGCGCAGCGCGGTCAGCACCGCCGGGCTGCCCTTGTACGGCACGATCAGCGCCTCGATGCCGGCCATCGTCTCGAAGAGCTTGGCCGAGAGGTGCTGCGTGCTGCCGGGCGCGATCGTGCCGATGTTGAGCCGGCCCGGATTCGCGCGCGCGTAGGCCAGCGCATCGGCCAGGGTCGCGAAGCGGCCCGCCGCCGGCGCGAACAGGCCGAGCTCGAAGCTGCCGATCAGGCCGACCGGCGCGAAGTCCTCGAGCGGGTCGTAGGGCAGGCGCTTGAAGAGGCCCACGCTCACCGCGTTGGCGTTGCTCACCAGCAGCAGCGTGTAGCCGTCGGGTCGCGCCCTTGCCGCGGCCTGGCTGGCGACGATGCTGCCGGCGCTGGGCTTGTTCTCGACCACGACCGGCTGCCCGAGCGTGCGCCCCATGTGCTCGACGACCGTGCGCGCGCAGAGATCGGCGATGCCGCCGGGCGCGAAGGGGACGAGCAGCGTCACCGCGCGCGTCGGGTAGCTGCGCTGGGCGTGCGCATGCAAAGGCAGCAAGGGCAACAAGGGCAGGCCCGAGACCCAGAGCACGCCGGGCCACGCGAGCCGCAGCAAGACGCGCCGGCGGGACTGCCGGCGCGGGCGATCGGAGGCGCAGGTCATGCCGGCAATCCTAAGCGGCTGCGCATCTGGCGCCGGCAGACGATTGTCCGGGCCCAGGCCCGCGGACGCCGAGTTCCCCTCCGGGGAAGGGACAAGCTTGGCACCGGCCTGCGTTTGGAGGCAGCATCACGGGACCATGAAACTGATCGACGCGTTCCAGGCCGAGCACGAGCTGATCGACCAGGTGCTCGGCGCCTTCCGGACCTACGCCGATCGCCTGGGCGAGCCCGACGCCGACGCCGACGTCGACCCGCAGGACGGCCGGCGCTTCGCCGCCTTCTTCGCCGAGTACGTCGGGCACTTCCACGTCGAGCGCGAGGAGCAGATCCTCTTTGCGGCTCTCGTCGACGACGCCGGGCTGCCCGCCGACCGCGGCCCGGTGCACGCGATCACGCAGGAACACCGCGAGATGGACGCCTGGCTGCGACGGATGCAGCCGCTGCTCGAACAGGGGTCGCTCGCGCCGAACGACCGGCACGCGCTGCGCATGCTGGCGACGCGCTACTCGCACGCGCTGTGGCGGCACATCGACGCCGAGAACTCGGTCCTCTACCAGGAAGGCGCCGAGCGCCTGGGCCGCTACGGCGTCAGCGAGCTGCCCGACCGCGCGATGCGCCCGGCCGAGGCCGCGGCACAGGCCGATGCCGCTGCGCTGCTCGGCCGCTACCCGGCGCGCGAGGACGCGACGCTCACGCGCGGCGAGGGCTGCTTCATGTGCAGCGCCCACGGCACGACCTGCGAGGGGCTCGAGGCCGAGTGGTGGGACGAGATGGAGTGGGACGACTTCTTCAACCGCTGACCATTCCCGCCATTTCCGGCAGTCCGCGCATTGCCGGCTTTTCCGCCATTCCGCCGTCGCCGTGCGCGAACCCTGCGACCGCGGCAGCCGCACCCTGACGCCACTGCCGCCGTGATCGACCCTGCCGGAAACCCCGGCTCTCAGGCGCGGGTCTTGGCCGCGCGCGGACGTTTGCGCGTGCCGCGCGTGCCGCCGGTGCCGCCGCCGGCGTCCGGCTTCACGCTCGCGTGCGCGACCACTCGCTGCACCTTGCCGCTGCGCCCGCGCTGCGGCGGGATGTCGGGCTCGCGCAGCAGGCGCAGGGCGCTGGCGCCCTGCTGCTTCGCGTAGCGGTGCAGCACCTCGTGGCAGCGCTCCCAGCAGTCGCCGGCCTCGGCCGCGCCCAGGCGCAGCACGAGCGTGCGCTCGTCGTGCTGGCAGAGCTGGAAGTCGAACACGCCGGCCTCGTCCTCGAGCACGGTGGACAGCGCCATCGGCAGCAGCGTCACCCATTGCCCGCGCGCGCCGCGCAGGTGCAGTGCGTCGTCGTGCCGGCCCTCGACCTCGATCACCGGCAGCGGGCTGCCGCAGGCGCAGCGCCCGGGGACGAAGCGCACGCGGTCGCCGAGGTCGTAGCGCAGCAGCGGCTGCACGTGGTTGGCCAGGTTCGTGAGCAGCGTCGTGTACGAGAAGCTGCCCTCGGGCACCGGGCGCATCTCGCGGTCCACCGGCTCCAGGATCACCCAGTCGGTGTTGACGTGCAGCGACTCGTGCGCGCACTCGGCGGCGATCGTGAGGAACTCCGAGGCACCGTAGCTGTTGCGCACCGGGCAGCCGAAGGCCGCGGAGATCGCCTCGCGCTGCGAGGGCCCGAGCGTCTCGCCACCCGTCATCACCTGCGAGAGGCGCAGGTGCAACATGCCCTGACGCTGGCACGAAGCCAGCAGGGCCGCCGCGGTCGGGTAGCTGGCCAGGCGCGTCGGCTGCCATTCGTCGAGCTGCGCGAGCAGGTCGGGCAGCGGCTGCAGGATCGAGAAGCTGCGCAGCATCGGCGCCAGCCAGGGGTTGAGCCGCCGCAGCCGCTCGAGCGAGGCGTAGCTCGCGAAGTGCCCGTCGATCGCGCCGACGAAAGCCATGCGCCCGCCCGGCGCGGCGCCCATCCAGCTCGCGCGCGGGTCCGACCAGCCCGGGCGCAGCGCCTCGAGCGCGTCGTAGACGGCCATCGCGCCCGGGTCGTGCAGGAAGAGGCCCGGATTGCCGCTGCTGCCCGAGCTCTCCCAGACCGCGTAGCGTCCGCTCATCGGCCGGCCGATGCGCGCCGGGTCGCGCACGAAGGCGCGCACGCTCTCCAGGTTCAGGTCCGGATCGGTGAGCGCGTCGTCGAAGTTGGCCATCAGCAGCGCCTTGTCCATCACCGGCAGCTCGGACAGCGGCGCGTCGTCGGGGAAGGCGGCAAGCCGGTCCGCGTGCAGCGGCGCGCGGCGCGCAGCGGCCAGCAGCCGCGCAAGCCGCTGCGCCTGCACCGCGGCCAGCCGCTCGGGCGAGGCATGCGAGAGCGCGACCACGTCGGAGGCCGTGCTCATGCTGCGCCAGGGATCGAATTCGAAGCTCATCGACATCGTGCTCCAAGGTCCATTGACGCCGCGCGGGGGCGCAAACGCGTTGACACCCGTCAACGGGCAATGAATCGACTCTATCGCCGCTTGCAGTCCCGAGCCTGACGGCCGACCCAGGCCCCGACGCGTGTCGATCGCGAGTCGGCAAGGCCAGGCGCACCTTCTTGCGTAGGATCGGAGCCGGAGCGGGCCTCCCGGCCCGCGTGACACCCCGAAAGGAGACCCTGTCCATGAGCACCTGGTTCGACCTCACCAAGAGCAGTGACGGCCAATTCCGCTTCGCGCTGCGGACCGACGACGGCACGCTGCTGAGCAGCGAAGGCTACGAAGCCAAGGCCTCGGCGCAGAACGGCATCGCCTCGGTGCAGACGAACGCGCCGCAGGACGAACGCTACGAGCGCAAGGTCGCCAGCGATGGCCGCTTCTACTTCAACCTCAAGGCGGCGAACGGCCAGATCGTCGGCACGAGCCCGGTGTTCGCGACCCAGGCGGCGCGCGACGCGGCGATCGCCACCACGCAGAAGGGCGCTGCCGGCGCCGCGGTCAAGGACCAGACCTGAGTCCGGGGGCGCAGCGCCCCCGAAACGCGGACAGGCGCAGCCGCCTGCCGTTCGGGAGCCGCTGGACCGGCGGCCGATGTCCTGGCTGAACCTCAAGATCCCGCCCCCGGCGGTCGGGGTGCTGGTCGCGCTGCTGATGTGGCTGGTCGCGCCGCTCGGTCCGCCGCTGCCGCTCGCGCCACAGACGGCGTGGACAGCGGCACTCGTCTTCGTTGCCGTGGGCCTGAGCGTCGACTTCCTCGGGCTGCTCTCGTTCCGGGCGGCGCGCACGACGATCAACCCGATGCGGCCGCAGCGCAGCGCGGTGCTCGTCACCGGCGGCATCTATCGCGTCACGCGCAATCCGATGTACCTGGGCATGTGCTCGCTGCTGCTGGGCTGGGCCGCATGGCTGTCGGCGCTGGCGCCGCTCGCAGGGCCGCCGCTCTTCATCGCCTACATGACGCGCTTTCAGATCCGGCCCGAGGAGGAAGTGCTGTCGAAGATCTTCGGCGCGGAATACGAGCGCTACTGCACGCGCGTGCGGCGCTGGCTCTGAAGCTCGGCGCGGGGCCTGACGCGTGGGGCCGACGAACCGCGCGCGCGACTGTGCGGGCCGTGGACAATCGCGGCTATCCGGCGAGATCGATCGCCCTGCCCTGCCGCGCCATCCAAGATGTCAAGCGACCCTTCCCTGCCTCCCGAGTCTCCGACGCCGCAGCCCGATGCCGCGGCATCTGCCGGACCCGCAACGCCGGAGCGCCTTTCGAAACCCGGGCCGGAGGCTGCTGCCGAAGCGGCCAGCGAGCCTCGTGCCGAGCCTGCATCGAGACCTGCGCCCGAGTCCGCTCCCGGAGCACCCGCGGTGCCGACACCGGCACAGCGTGCTCCGGCAGCGGCACCGACGATGGACTTCGCCGCGGTGGCCGCGGAGCTGAAGACGCGCTTTCCCGCGCTCTTCGGCGGCGCGGCCAAGCCTTTGAAGCTGCAGATCCAGGCCGAGATCCAGGCGCGCGCACCTGGCGTATTCACGCGCCGGGCGCTCTCGGCCTTCCTGCACCGCCACACGACGAGCACGAACTACCTGATCGCGCTGTCGCGCGAGCCGCAACGGCTGGATCTGGACGGCCAGCCTGCCGGCGAGGTCTCGGCCGAGCACCGCGACGCCGCCGCGCACGAGGTCGAACGCCGGCGCGCACTGCGCAAGGAGCGCGACGCGCAGATACGCGAAGCACGGCGGGCCGCGCGGGCCGCTGCGCGCGAAGGCGCGCCACGGCAGCCCCATTCCGCAGCCGGGACCGGCGAGCCCGGGATGAGCGAAACGCCGCCCGCGGCGTCGGGGCGCGAGCACGAGCGCCATCGTGCTCGCGAAGGGCGCCCACCACGCCCGCGCGAAGCCGTCGCCATCATCCCGGCGCGCGATCCGGCGCAGGAACAGGCGCGGCGCGCGCGCGCGCGGCTGCTGCGCGACTTCGAGAGCAGCCCGCTGGCGAAGACGAATTTCTGCGCGCTCAAGGGCATCACGCCCGAGGCGCTCGACGGGCAGCTCGCGCTGGCGCGGCAGGAGGCGGCCGAGTACCGCGCTGCCCACGCATCGGCGCCGCCAGAGGATCGCAGAACCCCCGCCGCGCAGCCCGGCGACCGCGCACAGGGGCGACCCGCGATGCAGGCGCACTCGCCGGGAAGGGAAACCAGAGGCCGCGCGGATCGTCAAGGGCACCGGCCTGATCCAGCGTCGCCGCCCCGGGATGAAGACCGCCTCGAGCGCCGCCCCGAGCGCCGCCACGGCCAGCGGCAGGAGCATCGGCACGGGGCATCGCGCGCGCGCGAGCAGACGCCGGACATCGTCGTCCAGGCGAACGCACTGCGGCGGCTTGCGCAAACGATCGTCGAGCGCGGCGGCTCGCTGCCCGAGGAGGCCGGGCGCGTCGCGCAGCACCTCGTCGACGCGAACCTCGCCGGGCACGACTCGCACGGCGTGGGCATGCTGCCGCGCTACGTCGACAACCTGCTCGCCGGGGTGCTCAAGCCCAACCAGCAGCTGGCCGTGCGCAGCGACCACGGCGCGCTGCTGACGCTCGACGGCCAGGCGGGCTACGGGCAGGCGATCGGCGTGCAGGCGATGCAGCTGGGCATCGAGCGCGCTCGCGCGCACGGCGTCGCGGTGCTGGGCTTGGCCGACACCCATCACCTTGGCCGCATCGGCGCCTACGCCGAGATCTGCGTGGCGCAGGGGTTTGTCAGCATCCACTTCGTCAACGTGATCTCGCCGCCGCACGTCGCGCCCTTCGGCGGCAGCGACGCGCGCTTTGCGACCAACCCGATGTGCGTCGGCGTGCCGATGGCCGATGCCGAGGCACCGATGGTGCTGGACTTCGCGACCAGCCGCATCGCGTACGGCAAGGCGCGCGTTGCGCATCACCGCGGCCAGCCGGTGGCCGCGGGCGCGCTGATCGACGAGGCCGGGCGGCCGACGCGCGACCCGGGCACGCTCTTTCGCGAACCGCGCGGGGCGATGCTGCCCTTCGGCGGGCACAAGGGCTACGGCCTGGCGGTGGCCTGCGAGATCCTCGCCGGCGCGCTCTGCGGCGGCAGCACGCTGCACGCGGCACCAAGCTCGGACGCGATCATCAACAACATGCTGAGCTTCATCGTCGACCCCGAACGCCTCGGGACGGCGGCGCACCTGGCACAGGAGGCGCGCGCCTTCGCCGACTGGGTCAAGGCCTCGCCGCCTTCGCGCGAAACCGCGGTGATGCTGCCCGGCGACCCCGAGCGCGCCAGCCGCGAGCGGCGCAGCCGCGAGGGCATCCCGATCGACGCGACGACCTGGGCCGAACTGCTGGCCGCCGGCGCGCGCCTGGGGCTCGAGGAAGCGGCCATGCGCGAGCTCGCGCAGCTCGGCTGAAGGCGCGCACTGCGACCGACGACCACTGGGAAGTCTCCTCTGCCCGCGTGCGAGGAGGGGGAGAGAGAAGGAAGTGCCTCAGGCCGCGCGCGGCCTGCCGACGCGCGGTCCGCCCATCGTGCGCCAGAGCAGGAAGCCGGCGATCGAGAGGTTGAGCAGGTTCCAGGCGATGCCGTTGAGGAAGGCCGCGTGGTAGCTGCCGGTGAGGTCGAAGACCTTGCCCGACATCCAGCCGCCCAGCGCCATGCCGAAGAGCGTGAACATCATCACCGTGCCCACGCGCGCCGCCGCCTCGCGCGGCGGGAAATGCTCGCGCACGATGATCGCGTAGCTCGGCACGATGCCGCCCTGGAAGAGCCCGAAGAGGCCCGAGATCACGTAGAGCGAAACGAGCCCGTCGAAGGGCAGGAAGAGCAGCAGCGCCACGCCCTGCAGGAAGCTGCCCAGCAGCAGCGTGCGCAGGCCGCCGATGCGGTCGCAGATCGCGCCGGAGACGAGCCGGCTGATGATGCCCAGGCCCAGCATCAGGCTCAGCATCTCGGCGCCGCGCGCCGGGCCGAAGCCCAGGTCGCTGCAATAGGCGACGATGTGCACCTGCGGCATCGCCATCGCGACGCAGCAGGCGGTGCCGGCGATGCACAGCAGCACCTGCGCCTGCGTGAGGCTCAGGCCGAAGGGTCGATCGGACGGCACCGGCCCGCGCGGCTGCCCGGCCGGCTGCGGCTGCAGCGCCGGCGGGCGCCCGCGCAGCGTCAGCGCCAGCAGCGGCAGCACGAGCGCGCAGAACAGGCCCAGTCCGGTGTAGGTGGCACGCCAGCCCTGCGTCTCGACGAAGTGCTGCACGATCGGCGGCCAGATCGTGCCGGCGACGTAGTTGCCGCTGGCGCAGATCGCCACCGCGATGCCGCGCCGGCGCACGAACCAAAGCGAGGTGTCGGCCAGCAGCGGCGCAAAGCTCGCCGACGATCCGAAGAAGCCGAGCAGCAGCCCGTGCCAGAGGCTGAAGGCCTCGATGCTGCCCGACGCGCCGGCCGCGACGAAGCCGGTGGTGAGACCCGCGGCGCCGACCATCAGCGGCCGCATCACGCCGTGCCGGTCGGCCAGGCGCCCCATCCAGATGCCGCCGAGGCCAAAGCCGACCATCATCGCCGTGTACGGCATCGAGGCGTCGGCGCGCGCGACGCCGAATTCGGCCTGCACCGCCGGCAGCACGACCGGGATCACGTACATCGCGGCCGAGCCGATCGTCATCACGACCAGCGTGACGAGCAGCCGCGTCCAGGCGTAGCGCGAATCCGGGGCGTGCGTCGTCGCGGTCATCAGGCCGCGATGATCAGGCCACTGTTTCGGCGCGGCGCAGCGCCGCCGATTCGCGCCGCACCAGCCAGAGCGTGGCCAGGCTGATGATGACGCCGCCGGCCAGCGTGCTGCTGCTGGGCACGTCACCGAAGAGCAGCAGGCCCAGCAGCGCCGCCCAGACGAGGTCGAGGAACTTGACCGATTGCGTCGCCGAGATGTCGGCGTGCCGGTACGAGCGCGTCAGGCAGTAGTGGCCGACCGCGCCCAGCAGGCCGCAGACGGCGAAGCCCGCCCACTGCCAGAGGTCGGGCCACTGCCACACCGGCAGCGCCAGCGGCAGGCTGAAGAGCGCCACCGTCAGGGCCTGCCAGAAGACGATGACCTCGGTCGTCTCGGTGCGCGTCAGCGCCTTGGTCAGCAGGAAGGACGCGGCGAAGACCGGCGCCGAGACCAGCATCACCAGGTGCCAGAGGCCGGCCTGCCCGCCGGCACCGGCGAGCTTTGGCGCCAGCATCACCAGCATGCCGACGAAGCCGATGCCGGTGGCCAGCCACCGTTCCCAGCGCATCGGCTCCGAGAGGAAGAGCCAGGCGCCGATCATGATGAACAGCGGGCCGGTGAAGCCGATCGCCGTCATGTCGGCCAGCGGGATGCGCGGCAGCGCGGTGAACCAGAGCACGAGGCCCAGCGCGTGCACCCCGCCGCGCAGGAACTGCCCGCCGATGCTGTTCGGCCGGTACGCGGCCAGCCCCGCGCGCCACACCAGCGGCAGCATCACGACGATGCTGAAGAGGTAGCGCAGGAACTGCGCCTGCATCGGGTGCAGCTGCTGCGAGAGCGAACGCACGGTCGCGTTGAGCACGCTGAAGACGACGCCGGCACCCGCGCTCCAGAGCAGCGCGCGTGAGGTCGGGCTCAAGGTCTCGAGGCGCTGCTGCAGCGCCTGCATCCGCTCGCGCAGCGGGTCGGACAGCACCGGGCGCAGTGCCCGCATCGACGGTGTGGGGGCGGGTTCTGCGCTCATGTCTATACAAGCGAAGGATAACATCGCTGCACCGCACAAGTCGTGCAGGAGTGGGCAGCACCGGCCGCGCTGGTCGCTGCACGCGGCACAAAGGCAACAGTGACCGTCGCGGTCGAAGCTCAGGGGCGAACGCGGCTTCGATCGGGACCGGTGCCCCGTCGCGCGCCTCAGCGCGGCGGCGGGCCGCTGCGCAGGACCTTGCGCAAGGCGCGCAGCAGCGCCGTGCGGTCCGGGGTCGGCGCGCCGCAGCAAGTCCGACGCTCGATCGCCAGATCGAGCGCGGCCTCGGCACCGTGCCGGTCGACCGAGAAACGCGTACTGCAGGGATGGCCGGCACGGTCGCGCCAGGTCGCAACGACGTAGAGCACCGTGCGCAGCGCAAACGGCGTCCACTCGAAGCGCACGCCCGCGGCCGGTGTGCGACTGGTGCTGAGCAGCCGGCCGGATTCGCTGCCGCCGCGCTTGCGCGTCTTCGGCAGCCCGAGCTCGCGCGCCAGCCGGCGCGCAGCGCGCAGTGCCTTGTCGGCGCCGCCGAGCTTGCGCGCGGCAAAGAACTTCGAGAGCCCCGCGCCGCCGCCGTTGATGCGCAGCTGGTAGCCCTCGATCTCGCCCTGGCGGCGGATCGCGACGATGTGAGCCGTGGTGGCCGGGGTGCTCGGCGTGCTCATGGGGATGCAGCCCTCCTTGCCGGCGGCCGCGCCGGACCCGGCGCAGCAGGAGACCCCGCATCCTGCCCGACCTCGGCCAGTTCGTCCAGGATCGGACACTGCGGGCGCTCGTCGCCGTGGCAGCAGTGCACGAGCTGCTCGAGCGTGCGGCGCATGCTGCTCATCTCGGCGATGCGGCGATCCAGGTCGGCCATGTGGGCCTCTGCGATCCGCTTGACGTCGGCGCTGGCGCGCTCGCGGTTCTGCCAGAGCTTGAGCAGGTCGGCGATCTCGGCCATCGAGAAGCCGAGCTCGCGCGCGCGGCGGATGAAGCGCAGCGTGTGCACCTCCTCCGGTCCGTACTGGCGGTAGCCGGCCTCGGTGCGCGCCACGCGCGGCAGCAGGCCGAGCGACTCGTAGTGCCGCACCATCTTCGCCGAGACGCCCGAGCGCCGCGCCGCTTCACCGATGTTCATGCCGGCTGCTCCCGTGCCGCGGCCGCGGTCGCCTCGGCCGGTTGGCGACCACGGTCCAGGCGCTGCAGCAGCAGCGCGTTGGTGACGACGCTGACGCTGCTGAAGGCCATCGCGGCACCGGCGATCACCGGGCTCAGCATCCCCGCGGCCGCGAGCGGGATGCCGATGACGTTGTAGCCGAAGGCCCAGAACAGGTTCTGGCGGATCTTGGCCGTCGTGCGGCGCGACAGGTCGATCGCATCGGCGACGAGCCGCGGGTCGCCGCGCATCAGCGTGACGCCGGCAGCGTGCATCGCGACGTCGGTCCCGGTCGCCATCGCGATGCCGACGTCGGCCGCGGCCAGCGCCGGCGCGTCGTTGATGCCGTCGCCGACCATCGCGACGACCGCGCCGCCTTCGCGCAGCGCCGCAACCACCGCCGCCTTGTCGGCCGGCAGCACCTCGGCGCGCACGTCGTCGATGCCAAGCTGTGTGGCCACCGCCTGCGCGCTGCCGCGGTTGTCGCCGCTCACCAGCGCGGTGCGCACGCCCAGTTCGTGCAGGCGCCGGATCGCCTCGGCCGCACCGGCCTTGAGCGTGTCGCCGAAGGCCAGCAGCCCCAGCACCCGCGGCGGCGCTTCGCCCGCGCGCTCGACGAGCCACGAGACCGTCCGCCCCTGCTGCTGCAGCGCCTCGGCCTGCGCGGCAAGCCGGCCGCGATCGGCCTGCATCTCCTCGACCCAGCGCGTGCTGCCCAGCGCCAGAGCGCGGCCCTCGACCTCGCCCTCGATGCCGCGCCCGGGGACGGCACGCACGCCGCTGGCAGCCGGCACCGCGAGCTGCCGCTCCTGCGCGGCCTGCACGACGGCGCGCCCGAGCGGATGCTCGCTGCCGGACTGCAGCGCCGCGGCCCGGCGCAGCAGCGCCGCCTCGTCGCCGTCGGCGGCCAGCGCCTGCACGACGCGCGGGCGGCCCTCGGTCAGCGTGCCCGTCTTGTCGAACGCGACGACGCCGACGCGGTGGGCGAGTTCGAGCGCCTGCGCGTCCTGGATCAGGATGCCGCGTCGCGCCGCGACGCCGGTGCCGGCCATGATCGCCGCCGGCGTCGCCAGGCCCAGCGCACAGGGGCAGGCGATCACCAGCACCGCCACCGCGTTGAGCAGGCCCTGCTGCCACTGCCCGCCGATCAGCCCCCAGCCGAGCCAGGTGAGCAACGCGATCGCGATCACCGTCGGCACGAAGACGGCGCTGACCTGGTCGACCAGGCGCTGGATCGGCGCCTTCTTCGCCTGCGCCGACTCCACCAGCCGCACGATGCGCGCGAGCGTGCTCTCGGCGCCGACCGCGCGCGTGCGCAGCAGCAGCGCCCCTTCGCCGTTGACGGCACCGCCGGTGACGGCATCGCCCGCCTGGCGCGGCACCGGCAGGCTCTCGCCGGTGATCAGCGACTCGTCGACCTCGCTCGCGCCCTCGACCACCTCGCCGTCCACCGGCACGCGCTCGCCCGGACGCACGACGACGAGGTCGCCGACGCGCACCATCGCCAGCGGCACGTCGACGTCGACGCCGTCGCGACGCACGCGCGCCGTCTCCGGGCGCAGTGCCTGCAGTGCGCGGATCGCCGCCGTCGTCTGGTGCTTGGCGCGCGCCTCCATCCACTTGCCGAGCATCACCAGCGTGATGACGACCGCCGCGCCCTCGAAGTAGAGGTGCGGCATCGGGTCGGCGCCCGGGCGCAGCCATTCGTAGAGGCTCAGGCCGTAGGCGGCGCTCGTGCCCAGCGCCACCAGCAGGTCCATGTTGCCGCTGCCGGCGCGCAGCGCCTTCCAGCCCGCCTTGTAGAAGCGCCAGCCGAAGATGAACTGCACCGGGGTGGCGAGCGCGAACTGCAGCCAGGGCGGCAGCATCCAGTGCGAGCCCCAGAGCATGCCCACCATCGGCAGCACCAGCGGCAGCGACAGCGCGCCGGCGACCCACAGCGGCCAGGTCGGCGCGGCCTTGGCTTGCACCACGGCGCCGGCGTCGTCGTCGAGCTCGACACGCGCTTCGTAGCCCGCCTTCACGACGGCGGCCAGCAGCGGCGCCACGCCATCGGCCAGGCCGCGCGTCGAGACACTCGCCGTCTCGGTGGCCAGGTTCACCGTCGCGGCGGTCACGCCGGGCACTTTCTTCAGGGCCTTCTCGACGCGCGCGACGCAGGAAGCGCAGGTCATGCCCTCGATGCGCAGCCGCCACTCCTGGCTCGGGACTTCGTAGCCGGCCTTCTCGACCGCCGCGGCCATCTGCTGCAGCGTCAGCTCGGGGCCGGCCTGCACGTGGACCTGCTCGGTCGCCAGGTTGACTTCGGCGCTCTGCACGCCGGGCAGCTTTCGCAGCGCCTTCTCCACGCGCGTGGCGCAGGAGGCGCAGGTCATGCCCTGCACCGCGAACTGCCAGCTGCAGGACGCGCTCGACGAGGTCGCCGGCACCGCGGCGACGGGTTCGGTGATCGTGTTCATCTGCGCAGCATCATCCCTCACATCATGGGAAGGTCAAGCCCTAATTCGATCGTGGGTGTCACGTTGCGCGTCACGGATCGGTTCCCACTTGACCTTCCCATCGTGGCAAGGTCGAAGATCGTCGTATTGACCCTCAGACCCGATCCAACCCGTCCGGAGCTCATCCCATGCTCGAATACGACATCGCCAAGCTGTCCTGCGGCCACTGCGTCCGCGCCGTCACCGAGGCCGTGCAGGAAGTCGATCCGGCCGCGCAGGTGCAAGTCGATCTGGCCCGCAAGCACGTGAGCATCCAGACGCAGGCCGAAGCCGAGCGCGTGCTTGCCGCGCTGGTCGAAGCGGGGTATCCGCCTTCGGTGCCCTCGGCGCCCTCGGCAAGCGCCTGAGCCGCCCGCAGGGCTCGCCCCGTGAGCGAGCCCCGCAGGCCCTGAGAGATCTTTCAGGTCCGGATTCGCCCCGGATGGGCGACGATGGCGACCATGCCCCGCATGGAGTCCGCATGAGAGTCGTCATCGCCCAGATGAAGCACGAGACGAACACGTTTTCGCCCGTGCCCACGCCGCTGACCCGCTTCGCCGGCGACGCGAGCGAGCCGATCGGCGGCACCGACGCCTATCAGGCTTACAAGGGCACCGGCACGGCGATCGGCGCCTTCATCGACCTGGCCGAGGAAGCGGGCGCCGAGGTCGTTCTGCCGGTGGCGGCCAACGCCTGGCCGAGCGGCCCCGTCGATGACGAGGCCTACGAGCACATCGTCGGGCGCATCGCGGCGGCCGTCGCCGACGGCTGCGATGCCGTGCTGCTGGACCTGCACGGCGCGATGGTGACGCGCTCGTTCGAGGACGGCGAGGGCGAGCTGCTGCGCCGGCTGCGCGCGATCGCACCGAAGGTGCCGATCGGCGTGGCGCTGGACATGCACACCAACCTGTTCCCGGCGATGGTCGATCACGCGACGGTGATCGCCGGCTACCAGACCTATCCGCACGTCGACATGTTCGACACCGGCCTGCGCGCCGGGCGTGCGGTGTTCGCGATGCTCGCCGGCCGCAGCCGGCCGACGATGATGTGGGGGAACCGGCCGATGCTGCCGCACGTGATGCGCCAGGGCACGCACGAGAGCCCCAACCGCGAGCTGCAGGCGCGCTGCAAGGCGATCGAACTGGAGGGTGCGCTCTGCGCCTCGGTCTTCGTCGGCTTCCCGAATGCCGACGTCAGCCAGGCGGGACTGTCGGCGGTCGTCGTCACCGACGGCGACCCCGAGCGCGCGCGGCGCTGGTGCGACGAGCTGCTCGAGCAGGCCTGGGCCGAGCGCGCCGGCTTCGTCTACCGGACCGAGCCGCTGGCCGAATCGATCTCACGCGCGCAGGCGCTGCGCGCGACGCTGCCCGAGGATGCGGGGCCGGTCGTGCTGCTGGATCACTGCGACAACTGCGCCTCCGGCGGCACGATGGACACGATGACCGTGCTCGGTGCGATCCTCGACGCCGGGCTCGACGGTGCGGCGGCGTTCGCGATCCACGACCCGGAGGCGGTGCAGGCGATGATCCAGGCGGGTGTCGGCGCCGAGGTCGAGCTCGCGCTGGGCGGCAAGCTCGCGATGCCGGCGATCGACCTGCAAGGGCAGCCGCGCCGCGTGCGCGGGCGCGTGCGCCTGATCAGCGACGGGCGCTTCCGCAACCTCGGCCCGATGGCGCGCGGCGAGGTCAACCACATGGGCCCGACCGCGGTGCTGGACACCGGCAAGGTCGAGATCGTCGTCGTCAGCCGCCAGGTCGAGCCGCACGACCTGGCCGCCTTCCACGCCGTCGGGATCGCACCGGCGCACAAGCGCTACCTGATGCTCAAGAGCCGCGTGCACTGGCGCGCCGGTCTCGGCAGTCTTGCCGCCGGGGTCGTCGAATGCGCAGGCACCGGCGTCTGCACCTCGGACTACGCGGCGCTGCCCTTCCGCCACGTGCGCCGGCCGATCTACCCGCTCGACCCCTTGTAGGCGCCACCGGGCGTGGGCGCGCGATGCGGCCAGAATGCCGCCAGCAACATCGTGAAAGTCCAGCCCACAGACGTCGCCCCATGCACCTGGATCCCCAGCACCCCGCAACGGGCGCCGAGCGGCCGCACAAGATCAGCACTGCCGCCGACGCAGTGCGCCTGATCCACGATGGCGACACCGTCGCCACCGGCGGCTTCGTCGGCATCGGCTTTCCCGAAGGCATCGCGATCGCGCTCGAGCAGCGCTTCCTGGCCACGCGCGAGGAGACCGGCCAGGGCTCGCCGCGCGGGCTCACGCTCGTCTACGCCGCCGGCCAGGGCGACGGCAAGACGCGCGGGCTCAACCACTGGGCGCACGAGGGCCTGCTGCGGCGCGTGATCGGCGGCCACTGGGGCCTGTGCCCCGGGCTGCAGGCGCTGGCCACCGGCAACCGGATCGAGGCCTGGAACCTGCCGCAGGGCGTGATCTCGCACCTCTTTCGCGACATCGCCGCGGGCAAGCCCGGCACGCTCACGCGCGTGGGCCTGGGCACCTTCGTCGACCCGCGGCACGGCGGCGGCCGCATCAATGCGCGCACCACCGAGGAGCTGGTGCGGCTGATGGAGATCGACGGGCAGGAGTACCTCTTCTACAAGGCCTTCCCGATCCAGGTCGGGATCATCCGCGCGACCACCGCGGACCCGGACGGGAACCTGACGATGGAGCGCGAGGCGCTGACGCTCGAGGCGCTGGCGATCGCGATGGCCGCGCACAACAGCGGCGGCATCGTGATCGCGCAGGTCGAGCGCATCGCCGAGCGCGGCTCGCTCAACCCGCGCCAGGTCAAGGTGCCGGGCGTGCTCGTCGACTGCGTCGTCGTCGCCGAGCGCGCCGAGGACCATCCGCAGACCTTCGCCACACCCTACAACCCGGCCTACGCCGGCGAGATCCGCGTGCCGGCGAGCCAGATCGCGCCGATGCCGCTGGTCGCCCGCAAGGTGATCGCGCGCCGCGCGGCGCTCGAGCTCACGCGCGGGGCCGTCGTCAACCTGGGCATCGGCATGCCCGAGGGCGTGGCCGCCGTCGCCGCCGAGGAGCAGATCATCGACCTCGTGACGCTGACCGCCGAGCCCGGCGTGATCGGCGGCATCCCCGCCTCGGGGCTGGACTTCGGCGCGGCCGTCAACACGCAGGCGATCATCGACCAGCCCAGCCAGTTCGACTTCTACGACGGCGGCGGCCTGGACCTGGGCGTGCTCGGCATGGCGCAGGTCGACGCCGCGGGCAACCTCAACGTCAGCCGTTTCGGCCCGCGCCTGGCCGGCGCCGGCGGCTTCATCAACATCAGCCAGGCGGCCAAGGCCGTCGTCTTCGTCGGCACCTTCACGACCGGCGACCTGCAGCTGCGCGTGGGCGGCGGGCGCATCGAGGTGCTCAGCGAAGGCAGCGCGCGCAAGTTCGTGCGCGCGGTCGAGCAGCGCACCTTCAGCGGCGACTTCGCCCGCGCCCGCGGCCAGCGCGTGCTCTACGTGACCGAACGCTGCGTCTTCCGCCTTGCCGAGCAGGGGCTCGAGCTGATCGAGATCGCGCCGGGAATCGACCTGCAGCGCGACGTCCTCGCGCAGATGGAGTTCATGCCCGCGATCAGCCCGCAGCTGCGCACGATGGACGCGCGGCTCTTCGACGAGGCGCCGCTGGGCCTGCGCACGCGGCTGCTGCAGCAGCGCTGTCCCGAACGCGTCACCCGCTACGGTGCAAGCAGCTTCCTGCGCGCACGCCTTGCCGGAGAACGGACCTGATGGACTTCGCCGCCTTTCTCGAGACCTTCTCCGCCGCGGTGAGCCGCGCCGATGCCGAGGGTTTCTCGGCACTGTTCACCGAGGACGCCTGCTACCACGACGGCTTCTTCGGCGCGCACCACGGGCGCGCCGCGATCGGCGCGATGCTGCTGCGCTTTCACGAGGGCGGCGAGCGCCTCGCCTGGCAGTTCCTCGAGCCGCTCTCTGACGGCACGCTCGGCTACGCGCGCTACGTCTTCAGCTACCGTTCTCGCCAGCCCGAGAGCGCCGGGCGGCTGATCGCCTTCGACGGCATCGCGCGCATGCGCCTGCAAGGCGGCCTGATCGCCGACTACGCCGAGGCCTTCGACCGCGGCAGCGCATTCACGGTGCTCGGCTACGCCGGTCCGCGGGTGCTCAAGCTGCTGGGCCGCTACGCGACGCAGATGGAGGGCAGCGCGGCCGTGCGCGAGCACCTGGCCTGGCGCGAGGCGCGCGGGCTCTGACTCGAAACGCTCACGCGAGCGCGAAGCGCCCGTCGTCGCGCTCGCGCACGCGCCCGGCCGCGCACAGCTCGGCCAGGTGCAGCGTGATCGTGCGCTGCTCGGCCGAGTCGATCCACAGCTCGTCGGCCTCGGGCGGGTAGAGCAGCCGCTGGCGCACGAGCTCGTCGATCGTCGCAGGCCCGGCCTGCAGCATCTGCAGCAGGCGTTCGCTGCGCTCGTCCAGGCGCGCGGCGTAGGCCTGCAGCATCTCGAGGAACTTCGCGCGCTCGGTCACCACCCCCTTGTGGTGCGAAGTCACCCAGACGGATGCCGGCAGCTCGGGCAGCCGCGCCAGCGAACGCCGGAAGGCCGCCAGATCCGAGCTCGCGTCGCCGTAGTAGGGCCCGAAGCTCGAGAGATCGATGTCGCCGATGAAGGCCACGCCCTCGGGCTCGACCAGCAGCACGCTGTGTCCGGCGGTGTGGCCGGGCATGTGCAGCGCGCGCACGCGCACCCCGCCGCCCAGATCCCAGACCTGGCCATCGGCGTAGGCGATCGCATCGGGCCTTGGCTGGTAGTGGAACTTCGTCTCGATCTTGCGGCGCAGCCCCGGCAGCACCTCCGGTCCGTAGCCGTAGTGGCGCGCCATGCCCTCCCAGCTGCGCGCCGCCGGCGCATCCGCTTCGTGCACGAAGAGCGGCACCTGCGGCACGAGGTGCAGCCCGGCCATGTGGTCCTCGTGCACGTGACCGAGGATCGCGAGGTCGGCCTCCCGGATCACGTCCGGGATGCGGTTGGCCGCCAGCGGGGTGTCGAAGATCGCGGTCGCCTCGGCACCGCGGACGATGACCTGGTTGCCATCCGGGTACTTCCCGTTCTTCTCGCCGAAATGGATCGTCACCGGTCCGAAGTGCATCGTCGGGATCTCATGATTCATGCCGCAACGATAAGCCGACGCGTCGCCGCTGCGGTCTGCACGTGCAATACGTCACGCGATCCCGGCGTGAATGAGGCCACGGACATGCAATCCCGTGCGAAGCACCGCGCCGGCAGCCGATAGACTTGCGTCAAGGACGATCATGCAAGCTGCGATCTTCGACCTCGACGCCGCCTTTGCCGGCGCCAACGTGGATACGCTCTGGTGGCGCTTCCTCCGTGGCCTGGGCGAAATCGACGACGCCCAGGTGGAGCGCTGCGACCACGTCGCGCGGCAGTACGGCGCGGGCACCGTCGTGCCCGAGGATTACGCGCTGGCGCAGGCGGCGCTGCTCGCTGGCCGCGAGCTGACCCAGCTGGCTCCGCTCCTCGCGCGCTTCGTCGCCGAAGTGGCCCGCCCGCACCTGCCGGCCGCGTTCCGGGAACTGCTGCAGCGGCACCGCGCCGAAGGCGACACCCTGTTGCTGACCAGTGCGACGAGCCGGGTGCTCGCCGAGGCACTGGCACGCGAGCTCGGGATCGGCACCGTGCTCGGCACCGAACTCGTCTGGTTCGGCGGCCGCTGCACCGGCATGCTGAGCGGCCACGCGAACATGCGCACCCACAAGCTCGATCGCGTGCGCCAGTGGCTGCTTGCACACGGCCAGGGCGACGCGGTCCTGCGCCGCGCCACCTTCTACAGCAGCTCGATCAACGACCTTGCGCTGCTGAGCGCAGTGGGCCGGCCGGTGGTCGTCGACCCCGACCCGCGCTTGGCGGCGACCGCGCTGCGCAAGGGCTGGCGCGTGCTGCAACTGCATCGGACGCCGGTGCAACAGCAAGGCGCACAAGCGGCCCTGGCCTGAGCGCCGAGCACCCCGCCCGTCGCAATCAGCGCGGGTACATTTCCCGGATCATCGACTGGTCGGCGCTGGAGAGCGTGCTGTTCTCGTTCGTGGAGCCAAGCCCGTCGGAAAACAGCTCGGCGCCGAACGCGTAGAGCATGATCGACTTCGGGTCGAAGCGAGTCGCGGCGATTCCCTGAGGCGAATACTTCAGCAGCACGTTGCGACGGATGCTGTCGGCATCCCAGTAGTTCGGCGGCCCCTGGAAGTAGCGCATCACCCTGGCCTCGTTCCAGCGCCGGTCGAAGACCTCTTCGACATCCGCACCGCCATGCGGGCGATGCCTTCGACGCCCTCGGCGCCGAGCGCACGCGGCCCCCGCCGCGTTGACCATCTGCTGCTGCAGCGGCCTGCCGGCGTCGGTCGATGCGTGCGCGGCCATGGACACCTCCTGCGCAGTGAATGGGCTTCAGGGCGCGATGTTGGCGCACGAAACGCGCAACCGACATCCCGATCATTAGGGACGACCGACAATCGCGATCACGCCTTGCCATTTGCGGCGGACCCCGCAGCGACCACGAGAGCCCGCATGAGCCTGCACCGTCAACTCCAGCAACGCGCCAGCGATGGTCGACCGATCCGCGTCGGGCTGATCGGCGCCGGCAAGTTCGGTTCGATGTACCTGAGCCAGATCCCGCGCACGCCGGGCGTGCACCTGCTCGGCATCGCCGATCTCGCGCCGGACGCGGCGCGGCGCAATCTCGAGCGCGTGGGCTGGGAGCCCGGGCGGGCAGAGGCCACCAGCCTGGAGGCCGCGCTGCGCGAGGGGACGACACATGTGGGCGAGGACTGGCAGGCGCTGGTCGCGCACCCGGCGATCGACATCGTCGTCGAATGCACCGGACATCCGATCGCCGCGGTCGATCACTGCCTGGCGGCCTTCGCGGCGGGCAAGCATGTCGTCAACGTCACCGTCGAGGCCGACGCGTTCTGCGGACCGCTGCTGGCGCGCCGGGCCGCCGAGGCGGGCGTGCTCTACAGCCTGGCCTTCGGCGACCAGCCGGCGCTGATCTGCGACCTCGTCGACTGGGCACGCACCTGCGGCTTTCCGGTCGTGGCCGGCGGCCGCGGGCACAAGTGGCTGCCGCATTTCAGCCAGAGCACGCCCGAGACCGTCTGGGGCCATTACGGGCTCACGCCCGAGCAGGCCGTGCGCGGCGGACTCAACCCGAAGATGTTCAACAGCTTCCTCGACGGTTCCAAGCCCGCGATCGAGAGCAGCGCGGTGGCCAACGCGACCGGGCTCGCGGTGCCGGGCACCGGCCTGCTCTATCCGCCGGCCAGCATCGCCGACATCCCCTACGTCACGCGCCCGCGCAGCGAAGGCGGCGTGCTCGAGAAGAAGGGCATGGTCGAGGTGATCTCCTCGCTCGAGGCCGACGGCCGCACGGTTCCCTACGACATCCGCATGGGTGTCTGGGTCACCGTCGAGGGCGAGACCGAGTACATCCGCAACTGCTTCGAGGAATACAACGCGCACACCGACCCGAGCGGGCGCTACTTCACGCTCTACAAGCGCTGGCATTTGATCGGGCTGGAGGTGGGCTACTCGGTGGCGAGCCTTGCGCTGCGGCGCGAGGCCACCGGCGTTGCGCACTGCTGGAACGCCGATGTCGTCGCCACCGCCAAGCGCGACCTGAAGGTCGGCGAAGTGCTCGACGGCGAAGGCGGCTACACCGTCTGGGGCAAGCTGCAGCCGGCGCGCGCGTCGCTGGCCGCCGGCGGCCTGCCGCTCGGTCTTGCGCACGATGTGCGCCTGGTCCGGCCGGTCCGGCAGGGACAGAGCCTGGTCTGGGACGACGTCGCGATCGACACCGGGACCCGCGCCTACGCCTTGCGGCGCGAGCTGGAGGCGCAGTTCGGCGCGGTGGCGGGCTGAGGCAGCGCGCGTTCGAAACCGTTGAAGTTCCGCGTCAAGCGGCCTGAACGGCAGGCGCAAGGCGTGCCGGCACACTGCCACCATGCACTCCGCACCACCCCGCTACACGGCGACCGCGATCGCCTTTCACTGGCTGCTCGCCGCGGCGCTGCTGGGCATGATGGCGCTCGGCATGACCATGACCGAGCTGCCGCTGTCGCCGACCCGGCTCAAGCTCTTCAACTGGCACAAGTGGGCCGGGATCACGATCGCTGTGCTCTCGCTGCTGCGCCTCGTATGGCGCCTGACGCACCGGCCGCCGCCCGACACCGAACTGCCCGCCTGGCAGGCGCGCGCGGCGCACGCCGCGCACGTCGCGCTCTACGTGCTCTTCTTCGCCGTCCCGCTGGCGGGATGGATGTACAGCTCGGCCGCCGGGGTTCCGGTCGTCTGGTTCGGTGTGCTGCCGCTGCCCGATCTGGTGCCCGCCGACCGCGAGCTCGCAGAGACGCTGAAGGCCGCGCACCACGCGCTGGCGATCGCGATGGCGGCGATCGTCGCGGTGCACGTGGCGGCGGCGCTCAAGCACCACTGGCTCGACGGCACCGGCACGCTGCACCGGATGTGGCCCTGGCCGCTTCGCGCCTGAGGCACCAGCCGCCGTCGCGTCATCGCAAGACGCGCATGCAAACGTGGCCCTGTCACTTCACTTGACCCGCGGGGAACGGGCTGGGCGCAGCTCGGCCTTGGGGATGCTCAGCACCGTCGAGAAGCACGAGGCCTCTCGCCCAGATGCCCGCGCCAAGCCCGGACCCGCTTGGATCACACCATGAACCACACCCTCGCTCGTACCACCCTTTCCTTCCTCCCACGACCGCGCCGGCGTGCCGCGAGCGTGCTGCTGCTTGCGGCCGTGCTTGCGCCCGTAGCCGCGCTTGCGCAGACGCCGGCGCCAGCGCCGCCGCCGGCCCGGCTGCAGGCGCAGGGCAGCGAGATCGCGTTCGTGATCAAGCAGATGGGCGTTCCGGTCGAGGGACGCTTCGGCCGCTTCGATGCGCAGATCGCGCTCGATCCGCGCCGGCCCGAAACTGGCCGCGTCAGCATGAGCATCGACACCGGCAGCGCCCGCTTCGGCGCCGCCGAGATCGACGTCGAGGTCGGCAAGCCGGTATGGCTGTCGACGGCCAAATTCCCGCAGGCCAGCTTCCAGTCCAGCGCGATCAAGGCGCTCGGCGGCGGCCGCTTCGAAGTCAGCGGCCAACTCAGCATCAAGGGCAGCACGCAGCCGCTCGTCGTGCCGGTGCAGATCACCCAGTCCGGCGCGAGCAGCACCGCCAGCGGCAGCTTCGCGATCAAGCGCCTGGCCTTCAAGGTCGGCGACGGCGAATGGGCCGACACCTCGCTCGTCGCCGACGAAGTGCAGGTGCGCTTCAAGCTGGCGCTCACCGGTCTGCCGCCGCTGTGATCCCGATGACCCGAATCCCCTTTTCACCCTTTTGATTGACTTCACGGAGAAAACCCGATGCACAGGCTGATTCCCACCGCTGCCACCACCGCGCTGCTCGCCGCCCCTCTGCTGGCGCAGGCCGCCCCGGCAACCTACGCGGTCGACCCCACGCACACCTTCGCGCGCTACGAGATCCCGCACTTCAACACCTCGACCAACCGCGGCCTGTTCGCGAAGAACAGCGGCAGCGTGGTGCTGGACAAGCAGGCGAAGACGGGCAAGGCCGACATCACGCTCGACATGTCGGCGATCGTCACCGGCGTCGCGCCGCTGGACACGCACCTGAAGAGCGCCGATTTCTTCGACGTCGCCAACCATCCGACGGCACGCTTCGTCAGCGAGCAGTTCGTGTTCGAGGGCGACAAGGTGAAGAAGGTCGTCGGCCAGCTCACGCTGCGCGGCAAGACCAACCCGGTGACGCTGGACGCGCTGCGCTTCAACTGCTACGAGAGCCCGATGCTCAAGCGCGAGGTCTGCGGCGGCGACTTCGAGACCGTGATCAAGCGCAGCGAGTACGGCGCCGACTGGGGCATCAAGATGGGCTTCGCCGACGACGTGCGCGTGACGATCCAGATCGAGGCCATCAAGCAGTAGCGGGCGCAGGAGCAGCGGCTCCGGCGCCGGGCGTGCACGTCGCCATCGCCTGCCCCATGCGGATCGGGGCAGCGGGCCGCCAGGCGGGATCGAATGCGAGCGCTGCCGGTGGCAGCAGCAGCACCACGGTCGAGCCGAGCAGGAATCGGCCCATTTCCTCGCCGCGACCGAGCCGGATCTCGACGTCGTCGTAGGTCCAGCTCCGCAGCGCGCCGGGCCTGGGCGGCGTGACGACGCCGTGCCACTCCGTCGCGATGCTGCCGACGACGGTGGCGCCCACCAGCACCATCACGAAGGGGCCGGGCGAGCCCTCGACTCCGTCGAAGACGCAGACCACACGCTCGTTGCGCGCGAACAGCCCGGGCACGCCGCGCGCCGTCGCCGGGTTCACCGAGAACAGGTCTCCGGGCACGTGCACCATCCGCCGCAATCGGCCCGCGGCCGGCATGTGGATGCGGTGGTAGTCGCGGGGACTCAGGTAGAGCGTCGCGAAGTGCCCGCCGGCAAAGCGCGCGGCGAGTTCGGCATCCCCGCCCAGGAGCGCGGTCGCGGTGTAGGCGTGGCCCTTGGCCTGCAGCAGGCGTTCGCCGTCCAGCGCGCCGAATTCGCTGATCGCGCCGTCCACCGGGCACAGCCATGCGGCGTCGGCCAGGGGGCGCACGCCGGGAGCGAGCGCACGCGTGAAGAAGGCATTGAAGGTCTCGTAGCGCGCCAAGTCGGGCTCGAGCGCCTCGCTCATCTCGACGCCGTAGCGGCGCGCGAACCAGCGGATGAAGACCGTCGTCAGCGCGCCGGCCCGCGCACCCGCGGCATGGCCGGCCAGTTGCGTCAGCAGCCGCTTCGGCAGCAGGTACTGCGGCCAGACCGCGCGTCGCGCCGCCAGCGAAAACGGCTCCGGCGCGGGCATCAATGCAGGCGCGGCAGTTCGCGCAGCGCCTGCACCGCGCCCTGCCCGATCGCCGCACCGAAGCGCCTGGCCAGCCGCTCGGCGAGGTTCCCGCGCGGCGTGTAGTCGACGACCTCCTCGGCCTTGACGATCTCGCGCGCGACGAAGTCCAGGTTGCCGAGGCGGTCCGCCAGCCCCAGCGTGATCGCCTGCTCGCCGTTCCAGAACAGGCCCGAGAAGGTCTCGGGCGTTTCCTTGAGGCGCTCGCCGCGGCCCTCCTTGACGACGGCGATGAACTGGTCGTGGATCTGGTCGATCATCGCCTGCGCGTACGCCGTCTGGCGCTCGTTCTGCGGCGAGAAGGGATCGAGCATGCCCTTGTTCTCGCCGGCGGTGAGCAGCCGGCGCTCGATGCCGAGCTTCTTCATCGCCCCGGTGAAGCCGAAGCCGTCCATCAGCACGCCGATGCTGCCCACGAGGCTGGCCTTGTCGACGAAGATCTCATCGGCCGCGACGGCGATGTAGTAGGCACCCGAGGCGCACATCTCCTCGACCACCGCGTAGACCTTCTTGTCGTGCAGTGCCTTCAGACGCCGGATCTCGTCGTTGACGATGCCGCTCTGCACCGGGCTGCCGCCCGGCGAGTTGATGCGCATCACCACCGCCTGCGCGGCAGGATCCTCGAACGCCGACTTCAGCGCCGAAACCAGGTTCTCGGCGCTGGCCTCGCCGTCGGGACCGATCTCGCCGCGCACCTCGATCAGCGCCGTGTGCGGCTTGCCGGCCGACGTCGTGCTCATGCGCTGCGTGAACAGCCCCAGCACCAGGATCGCGGCCAGGCCCAGCCACGCGAGGCGAAAGAAGATGCGCCAGCGCCGATCGGCGCGCTGCTGTTGCAGGTACTCGCGCACCAGACGCTCGAGGCCGCCTTCCAGCGGCGACGAGGCATTCGCGTCGGCACGCGCGCCGCCACCCGACGGTCGCGCCGGCACGGGGGCTGCGCCCGATGCCTGCACAGGCGGCGGGCCTTGATCGTCTTGGGGGTTCATGCGGCGCTCCCGGCTGCGGGATCGTCCGGCGACACGGGCCGGATGTCGCGCGAAGGATACCAATAGACCTGCCCGTCCTCCTCGGCCACGCGCACCGGCGTGAGCGCGGCTCGCGCCGGGCCGCCGAGGCAGCGCCCGTCGCTCGGCTCGAAGATCGCGCCGTGCATCGAGCACAGGATGAGCTGCTTGTCGGCGTCGAGAAACTCGCCGGGCAGCCAGTCCATCTCGGCGGGCACGTGCGTGCAGCGGTTGAGGTAGGCGACGACCGTGCCGTCGAAGCGCAGCGCGAAGGCACGCACCGGCTGGCCATGCTCCAGCACGTCCCAGACCCAGGCGCGGCCGCGCTCGACGAGCTCGGTCGACGCGCACAGCGGCAGGCGCTGCCCGGCGACATCGGCGCGCTCAGCCATGCGCAAGCAGCCAGTCGTGCAGCTCGCGCGTCGAACGCGCGACGAAGAGCGGCGAAAAGGCGTCGAAGCTGCGCTCGTCGTGCGCGCCGAAGCTCACGCCCACGCTCGAGACGCCGGCGTTGGCCGCCAGCTGCAGGTCGTGCGTCGTGTCGCCGATCATCAGCGTGCGCTCGGCCTCGACGCCGAACTCGCGCATCAGCTCGTGCAGCATCCGTGGGTGCGGCTTGGGCTGCGTCTCGTCGGCCGTGCGCGTCGCGTCGAAGAGCCGGCCCAGGCCCGATTGCTGCAGCACCATGTCCAGGCCCTGCCGGCTCTTGCCGGTGGCCACCGCGAGCCAGTGGTGGCGGTCCCGCAGCGCCTGCAGCATCTCCAGCGTGCCCTCGAACGTCACGAGCTCGTGCTGGCGCGCGAAGTAGTGGCGGCGGTAGCGCTGCCCGAGCTGCGGGTAGCGCTCGATCGGCAGTCCCGGCGCCGCGTGGCGCAGCGCGTCCTCCAGCCCCAGGCCGATGACATAGGCGGCGGCCTCGTCGCTCGGCACCGCGACGCCGACGTCGCGGCAGGCGTCCTGGATGCAGCGCACGATCAGCGCCGTCGAATCGAACAGCGTGCCGTCCCAGTCGAAGGCGATCAGGTCGAAGCGGCGGGAACGGAGCATTGGTCAAGCACCCGACAAGGTGGGAGCGATTGTGGCAAGCAGCGCAGCTTCCATCTACGACACCAGGGAGCTTGGTCAGGTGTCGAAAAACTTGCCACTTCGTGTTTGCCTGTGGATCCTGGACACTCGATCCTGTCTGAACCTTATTATAAAACAACGACTTACGTAGCGGTAGCCATGGGTGGCACAAAGTCTGCTTGACAGAAAAATGCGTTCCCACCCAACCCTTCTTCAATAGGAGCATGCAATGAAGAAATCGCTACTGGCGGCCGCACTGATGGCGGCTTTTGGCACCTCGGTCCTCGCAGCGCCGATCACCGCCGATGTCGTTGCGATCGTCGACGAGTCGGGTTCGATGTCCGGCGAGCACGCCTGGCTGGCCGGGATGATGGTCTCGCTCGATACGGGCCTGAACGCTGCGGGCCTTACCGGCAACCGTTACGGGCTCGTGGGTTTTGGCGGCGGTGGCGGGCACTACACTGGCCATCAGCACGACGTTGGGGGCGTTGGCAACCAATTCGGCACCGCCGCCGAGTTCGGCACCGCAACGTCTACCCTCGTCCTTAGTGGCGCCACCGAAGACGGCTATTCCGGGATCAACACGGCCAACGGCTACAGCTACCGTGCGGGGGCGGCACGCAACTACATCCTGGTGACCGACGAGGATCGCGACAACGTTGAGACGAGCCTGAACTACACGTCGATCCTGACGAGCCTGACCGGCACGGGCACGCTGCTGAACGCGGTGGTCGATGCCACCTTCCGGTGCGGCAACGCGACCGGTTTGGTGCTCGGGATCGACGATAACGGCACCGGCTACATCGCCGACGGCGCGGGCGGCTACACGACGGCCAGCGGCTGCAGTGCGGCGACGGGTTTCGGAACGACGATTGCCGATTACGTGAATCTGGCCTTGGCCAGTGGCGGTGCCGCCTGGAACCTGAACCTCCTGCGGGCGGGTGGTGTGACCGCCCAGTCCTTCACGAACGCTTTCGTCGATATCAAGGTCAAGGAGATCACGACCACGGTGCCCGAGCCCGCGTCGCTCGCGCTTGCTGGTCTGGCTCTGCTCGGCCTGGGCGCCGGCCGCCTGCGTCGCCAGCGCTGAAGCGCCCCTTAGGGTGTCACGGGAGGGATGGCTTGCCATCCCTCTTGTCCTTTACGCGATGGCTTCGTTCCCGGACGAATTCATGCGAACGAGATCCTCACTCAGCGTTTGAAACTCCACCGGAATCGGCGCACGCAGCACCATGCGTTCGGCACGCGCAGGGTGAACGAAGCACAGTTCACGCGCGTGCAAGCACATGCGATCGACCCGATTGGCCTTCGCGAACGCCTTGTTCCGCGCAAAATCGCCGTACTTCGGATCCCCGACGATCGGATGCCCCGCATGCGCCAGATGCACGCGGATCTGATGCGTTCGACCGGTCTTGATCCTGACCTCGAGCAGGGTGCATCCGCCGGTCTCGCCCATGACTCTGACGAGCGTGATCGCGCGCCGGCCTTGATCGTGCGCCTTTGACACCACGCGCACCTGGCGCTCGCCGGCGGCGTCCAGCGTCTTCAGCAGCGGCAGGTCGATGATCTTGAGCCGCGGCGGCCACGCGCCCCAGACGAGCGCGAGGTAGGTCTTGCCCGCGTCGCGGGAGCGGAACTGCTCCTGCAGCGCGACGAGCGCGCTGCGCTTCTTGGCCAGCAGCAGCACGCCCGAGGTCTCCTTGTCCAGCCGGTGCACGAGCTCGAGGAAGCGCGCCTGCGGGCGCGAGCGCCGCAGCTGCTCGATGACCCCGGAGCTCACGCCGCTGCCGCCGTGCACGGCAACACCCGCGGGCTTGTCGAC
>JAIXKN010000094.1:19200-30058 GCA_026932425.1 Burkholderiales bacterium | reverse complement strand
CATGGTCAGCGCCTCGCACTGCGTCGGGTTGACCTTGCCCGGCATGATCGACGAGGCGCATAGGGATTTCAAACGGCCTCGTGGCCTGCCAGCCAATGGCGGTCCGGATGGCTTGGAACTGGCGGAACTTCCGCCTGGGCTGTTCCTTTGGCCCGATTCGATCGGCACCCGACGTTTCGCCTGGTCCTCGTTCTGGCGCTGGCCGCGCTGCTGCAGGCCGACGGCTCCCAGGTACTGTTCGAGGCACCACACCGCATCGAGGCGCTGGCCACCGCGCTGGCCGCGGCCGCGCCGCAGCGGCGCCTGACGCTGTGCCGCGAGCTGACCAAGCAGTTCGAGACCATCGCGACGATGGTGGCCGCCGAGCTGCCGGCCTGGCTGGGCGCCGAGGCGCACCGCTGCCGCGGCGAGTTCGCGCTGGTGCTGCACGCCGTGCCGGCGGCCGCGGCGGCGGCCGACGCTTTGCCGGCCAAGGCCCTGCGCGCGCTGCAGCTGCTGCTGCGCGAGCTGCCGCTGAAGCAGGCGGTGGCGCTGGCCGCCGAATGGAGCGGTGCGCCGTGCAATGCGCTGTACCAGCAGGCGCTGGCGTTGCGCGACGCCGGCGCCGAGCCGGCGGCTGACTAGCCGCCCGGCCCGGCCCAGGCCACGCTCAGGGCTTGGGCGCGCTGGCCGCGCCCGGCATGTGCTGGCGGTCGTGCTTCTGGTGGTGGATGTCGCGGCTGGCGGCGTCCTGCATGCGGTGCAGCTTGCGGCGCTCCTGCGCGGTCACCGTGCCGTCGGCCTCGGCCTTGGTTTCGGCCTTGGTGATGGCACGCTGCTCGCGCTGCAGGCGACGCTGCTCGTGCGGCGTCAGCGCACCGGACGCGGCGCCCTGGCCGATGCGTGCCTCCTGGCGCGCCTGGCGGGCATCGACGCGGGGCATCGACGCGGCGGGCGCCGGAGGGGTTTGGGCCTGGGCGGTACCGGCCAACAGGGCCAGCGCCAGGGTGACGGTGGACAGCGACGTCTTCGACAGCAGGTTCATGACACATGCCTTTCGGGGTCAGGGGTTTGGAGTCTTGTTCGCTGCCGGGCCCGGCATTGGCGATACAACGGGTGCCCGGCGCCCGGCGTGCACCCGGGCTTTGCAAAGTACTGTGTCTGCGCGGCGCCCCGCGGGCCGACACCGCTGCCTACAATGAGCCCATGATCTCGCGCGAACCCACCCTCGAACGCCTCCCGATCGCCCGGCAGCTGCTGCTTGACCCCTTCGGTCTGGACGAGGCCCGGCTCGAGCGGGCGCTGGGGGCGATCGGCGAGCACCGCGTCGACGACGCCGACCTGTACTTCCAGATCAGCGCATAGGAATTTCAAACGGCCTCGTGGCCTGCCAGCCAATGGCGGTCCGGAGGGCTTGGAACTGGCGGAACTGCCGCCTGGGCTGTTGCTTTGGCCCGATTCGATCGGCACCCGACGTTTCGCCTGGTCCTCGTTCTGCCTCGATATCAGGGTTGACCCTTGGTCGGTCGACATCGAGCCGACATGCGGCGCAGCGCCGCCCTGGCTGCCGCTAGCAGCGCAGCCTCGTGCGAGGTTCTTCTGACGGCCGGCGCGGCCCAGGCGGCTTCAGTCCTGCCCCGCCTCGCGCGCCCGCCCTCGGGGCGGCGGCTGCGGATCCAGCCTTGCAGGCCGCGCCCTCGCAGAGCTCGGGCCCTTCGTGAGGCGCAAGGCCGTCCGCAGGGACGGCCTTGCGTCCACACTCGGCCCCAGGTGAGTCAGGATCTTCTCGATCACCGGCCGCTCGAGGATGGCCGCGATGATCTTCAGCTCGCCGCCGCCGCAGTTCGGGCAGTGCTGCATGTCGATGTCAAAGACGCGCTTGAGCAGCCGCGCCCAGCTGATGCGGTGCAGCCCTGCCTGAACGGTCTCGACCTCGCACTCGGCGGCAACTGCAGCATCGGTGGCCTGCTCTTGCACCTCGGGCCCCTGCGGCACCACCAGCGGGGGCAGCTCGGCGTTGGGTGCCAGAACGCCGTGGAACCTGATCAGGTGCAACCGCGGCCGCGGCACCAGCGCGGCCAGCCGCTGCATGAACTCCAGCGGCGACATCACCAGGTGCGTGGTGCCGTCGCGCCACGGTGTCTTGAGCTTGAGCTCGACCTGGCCGGCGGCGTTGAGCTGCACGCGCTCGTCCGACAGCGCCGGGCGGGTGATGTACCGGCAGAGTTGCTCCAGGCGCTTGCGATCATGTGCTTCGACCCGCACCGCAGCATGCAGGCTGAAACCGTCGATGTCAGCGCACAAGGGCTGGCGCGCCGCTGATCACCGACAACGGCCAGCACATCCTGGACGTGCGCGGCCTGCGCATCGCCGACCCGCTGGCGTTCGAGAGCGAAGTCAACCAGTGGCCGGGCGTGGTCACGGTGGGGGTGTTCGCGCACCAGAAGGCGCAGCTGTGCCTGCTGGGCACGCCAGCCGGCGTAAAGACGCTGCGTTCTTGACCGCCGTTGCCAGGGCCGCGTCCGACTGGGTGCGGTTGCAATCGTTTACGAATCTTTGCGCCGGCTTCAGGCGCTCGCCAAGGATGCTTCATGCGGGACTCCTATCGTGGCGATGCGGGTCCGGCGTTCGGGCCCGAGCGAGAAAGACAAGGAGGCTCGGGATGTCAAGGCCGATTCGATGGATTCGCCCGCGCATGTGCAGCTTCCTGGCCGCGCACGCGGCAGCGATGCTGGTGTCGGGACTGGCGCTCAGCGCCTGTGGCGGTGCCGGCGAGACGCCGGCGCCGGCGCCAACATCGCCAGCCGATCCGGCCCCGCCCGGGCCAAGCGTTCCCGATCTGGCCACGCGCAGCGCAGCGGCCGCCGCCACTGCGGAAGGTGTCGGCAATGCGTGCGCGCCGATCCAGCCGTTCTACTGGGAAGTGGGCGACACTTCCGGCCGACTGGCATCCGGCTCGGTGCCCGCGAACGGCGGCCAGCCCGCGTATACGGGCGCAACGGTGATGCCGATTGCCTCGGCATCCAAGTGGTTGTATGGCGCCTACGTGGTGCAGCTGCGGCAAGGGGCACTGAGCAATGATGACGTCAAATTCCTCACTTTTCGCAGCGGCTACACGCGCTTTTCACGCTGCCTGCGGAGCCAGACCGTGGACGCCTGCGTGGCCTACCTCAACAACGGCACCTATGTGCCGTCGGCCGATGGCCTGTTTTCGTATGGCGGCGGTCACATGGAAAAGCACGCCAGCCTGATCGGCCTGGGGCCGCTCAACAACGCCGGCCTGGCGGCCGAGCTGCAGGCGCGGCTTGGCAGCGACATCGCCCTGACCTACACCCAGCCGCAGCTGGCTGGCGGCGTGGCGACCAGCGCGGACAACTACGCCGTGTTCCTGCGCAAGATCCTGTCCGGACAGCTGCTCATGAAGGCGGCACTGGGCACGCACGCGGTCTGCACCAACCCCAGCACCTGCAGCCAGGCGCTCAACGCGCCGGTGCCGTCCAGCGAGAGCTACCACTATTCGATCGGCCACTGGGTCGAGGACGATCCGGTCAACGGCGACGGCGCGTTCAGCAGTGCCGGGGCGTTCGGCTTCTATCCCTGGATCGACGCCAGCAAGAGCTGGTACGGCATCGTGGCGCGCTGGGACACCAGCGGCATCGTGGACCCCGACAATCCCGACTCGGGCGGCCAAGGCTTCGCCTCGGCGCGCTGCGGGCAGCTGATTCGGGCGGCGTGGCTGGATGGGCGTCCACGCTGACTTCGACTCCCGTCCTGGTCACGGCCTCAGCGCGCGCTTCAGCGGCGATGCCGCAGCGCCCGACTCGAGGGCAGTCGTGGCGATCATCGAGTCACGCTCCGCCAACGCACATGCCAGCGCCCGAAGGGTGGCACCAGCGCTGCGTCTGACCTTGAGTGCCAGCAAATCATCCGCGCGCGTGCGCCCGAGGTTGACCGCGGCCACCGGCTTGCCAGCGGCGGCAGCCGCCTGCACGAAGCGAAAACCGGAATACACCATCAGCGACGAGCCGACCACCAGCAGCGCGTCGGCGTCATGCAGCGCGGCAAATGCGGCGTCCACGCGCTCGCGCGGCACGTTCTCGCCGAAGAACACGACGTCGGGCTTGAGCATGCCGCCGCAGCGTTGGCAGACGGGTACCTCGAAGCGGGAGAAGTCGATGCCGTCAAGGTCGGCGTCGCCGTCCGGGGCGGTGCGCGCATCCAGCGCGGCCCAGTCCGGATTGCGCGCCAGCAGCTCGGCCTGCAGCAACGCCCGCGCGCTGCGCGCGCCGCACCCCAGGCAGCGCACGGTGTCGATGCGTCCATGCAGGTCGATCACGCGCTGGCTGCCTGCCGCGTGGTGCAAGCCGTCGACGTTCTGCGTCAGCAGCATGGCCACGTGGCCGGCGGCCTCCAGCCGCGCCAGCGCATGGTGGGCCGCCGCGGGGCGTGCCTGGCCGATCACGCGCCAGCCGACCAGGCTGCGCGCCCAGTAGCGCTGGCGCGTCGCCGCGTCGCCGACGAACGCCTGGTAGGTGACGGGCGCCGGGCGCTTCCAGTCGCCGTTGGCATCGCGATAGTCGGGAATCCCGCTCTCGGTGCTGCAGCCGGCGCCGGTCAGCACCAGCAGGGGCCGATGGCGCCGAGCGAACGCAGTCAGGTTGTCGAGCTCACCGTCCATGCGGGGCGATGATGCCGCAGCCGAGCATGGGCGTGCTGCGGCTGGGGTTCAGCCGCCCCCGTCCGGGTTGTGCAGCGAGCGCTGCAGCTCACGCATCTGCACGCACTGCGGATGCTGTTGCATGCCCGGTTTCCGGCATTCGCGCTGCAGGCATACCGCGCGCGCCAGGAAGCTGCTGCCGGCGCACAGCTCCCGCGGCGCGGCCGGTTGCGGGTCGGGCGCTGGCGCCGCAGCGGCTGCCACTTCCACGGGCGGTGGGGGGCTCGCGGAGCGATCCGCGGCGGGCGTTGGGGCAGGCGTGCGGGTCTTCCATGCAGACGCCGTGCGCGGCGGCGGCGCGTGCCGGGCGGCTGGCGCGGCGGCTTCGGTCTGGCTGGGCGATGCTTCCGTGCCGGGCGCGGCGTCGGCGTCTCGTGTTGCAGCGACTGGACCGCCTCGGCAGCGCGCGCCACGGCTGCCGATTCCGGCGCTGGCGGTGGCTGTGCATAGGAATTTCAAACGGCCTCGTGGCCTGCCAGCCAATGGCGGTCCGGAGGGCTTGGAACTGGCGGAACTGCCGCCTGGGCTGTTGCTTTGGCCCGATTCGATCGGCACCCGACGTTTCGCCTGGTCCTCGTTCTGCCTCGATATCAGGGTTGACCCTTGGTCGGTCGACATCGAGCCGACATGCGGCGCAGCGCCGCCCTGGCTGCCGCTAGCAGCGCAGCCTCGTGCGAGGTTCTTCTGACGGCCGGCGCGGCCCAGGCGGCTTCAGTCCTGCCCCGCCTCGCGCGCCCGCCCTCGGGGCGGCGGCTGCGGATCCAGCCTTGCAGGCCGCGCCCTCGCAGAGCTCGGGCCCTTCGTGAGGCGCAAGGCCGTCCGCAGGGACGGCCTTGCGTCCACACTCGGCCCCAGGTGAGTCAGGATCTTCTCGATCACCGGCCGCTCGAGGATGGCCGCGATGATCTTCAGCTCGCCGCCGCCGCAGTTCGGGCAGTGCTGCATGTCGATGTCAAAGACGCGCTTGAGCAGCCGCGCCCAGCTGATGCGGTGCAGCCCTGCCTGGCCACCTGGCAGCGCTTCGTCGCAGCCGAGCAGGCTTCGTGCGCGATGACGCTGGCCGACCGCCTCATCGGTGACCTGGGCCTGGACGCACGCTGGCCCGAGGTCTCCATGGCCACCGCCGCCTGCGCCGACAAGCCGCGGCTCTTCGACCTGCCCTACGAATACTGGAGCGGCGCGCTGTTCGCGCTGCTGCTGCTGGCGGCGCTGTGGCTGCTGCTGCGCGGCAAGCCCCGGGAGCGCAAGCGCTTTCGCGGCTGATGATGGTGGACACACGCGGATACACGTGAGTGAGGGCCTCACGCACGACCGACGAGCGCAGGAGGCTCGCGCATGACTGAGGAGAGCGCTTTGGACGCCGACGTTCTGGTGGTGGGCGCAGGCCCGGCAGGCCTGGCGCTGGGGGCAGCCCTCGGCGATCTGGGCCTGCGCGTGACGCTGCTCGAGCAGCAGCCGCTGGCGGCCTTGCAGGAGCCGCCCGAGGACGGGCGCGAGATCGCGCTCACGCACCGCACGCGGCGCGTGATGACCGCGCTCGGCCTGTGGGAGCACCTCGAGGACGCCGACGTCTCGCCGCTGAACAAGGCGCACGTGATCGATGGCAGTTCGCCGCTGGTGCTGCACTTCGGGCAACGCAGCGGCAGCGACGAGGGGCCGCTTGGCTGGCTCGTTCCGAACCACCTGATCCGTCGCGCCGCCTGGCGTGCCGCCGGCCAGCGCGCCGGCGTGCAGGTGATCGCCGAGGCGCGCGTGACCGCGATCGACCGCGACGAGACGACGGCGCGCGTCACGCTGGCCGACGGGCGCCGGCTCGCCGGCCGCCTGCTCGTGGCCGCCGACAGCCGCTTCTCGACGATCCGCCGCATGGCCGGCATCGGCGCGGCGATGCACGACTTCGGCCGCAGCGTCGTCGTCGGTCGCGTGCGCCACGAGCTGGACCACGGCGGCGTGGCCTGGGAGTGCTTCCGCTACGGCAACACGCTGGCGATGCTGCCGCTCAACGACCGCATCTGCTCGGCCGTCGTCACCGTCAGCGCGAACCGTGCCGACGAATGGCTGGCGCTCTCCGAGCACGCGCCGGGCTTGAGCCAGATCATCAAGGCCGGCATCGAGTACCAGCTCACCGGCGGGCGCCGCGCGAAGCCCTTGTCGCAGCCCCCTTCGCCGCCACAGCCGCAGCTGCGCTGAAGCTGCGCGTGCTCAGTCCGCCGAGGGCTGCGTCATCTTCGCCGGGTCGACCCAGGCGTCGAAGTCCTCGGCGCTGACGAGGCCGAGCGCGAGCGCCGTCTCGCGCAGCGTCCTGCCCTCGTGCAGCGCGGCCTTGGCGATCCGCGCGGCCTTGTCGTAGCCGATGTGACGGTTGAGCGCAGTCACCAGCATCAGGTTCTCCGCCAGATGGCGCTGGATCACCGGCAGGTTCGGTTCGATGCCGCACGCGCAGTGCACGTCGAAGGACGCGCAGGCGTCACCCAGCAGTGCGATGCTCTCCAGCACGTTGTGGACCATCACCGGCTTGAAGACGTTGAGCTGGAAGTTGCCCTGGCTGCCGGCAAACGCCGTCGCGGCGTCGTTGCCGTAGACCTGCACGCAGACCATGGTCAGCGCCTCGCACTGCGTCGGGTTGACCTTGCCCGGCATGATCGACGAGCCGGGTTCGTTCTCCGGAATCTGCAGCTCGCCCAGGCCGCAGCGCGGCCCGCTGGCCAGCCACCGCACGTCGTTGGCGATCTTCATCAGCGCGCCGGCCAGCGTGCGCAGCGCGCCCGAGGTGGCGACCAGCGCGTCGTGCGCGGAGAGCGCGTAGAACTTGTTCGGCGCGGAGATGAAAGGCGCGCCCGTCTGCGCCGCGATGCCCGCGGCGCAGCGCTCGCCGAAGCGCGGGTGGGCGTTCAGCCCCGTGCCGACCGCGGTGCCGCCGATCGCGAGTTCATGGAGCCCCGGCAGCGTCCCGCGCAGCGATTGCAGCCCGTGGTCGATCTGCGAGACCCAGCCGCCGATCATCTGGCCGAGCGTCACCGGCGTCGCGTCCTGCAGGTGCGTGCGGCCGGTCATCACGATGCCGGCAAAGCGCTCGGCCTTGTCGGCGAGCGTCTGCCGCAGCTGCTGCACGCGCGGGAAGAGGTGCTCGTCCAGCTGCGCCACCACCGCGATGTGCATCGCCGTCGGGAAGGTGTCGTTCGACGACTGCCCGCGGTTGACGTGGTCGTTCGGGTGCACCGGCGACTTGCTGCCGAGCTGGCCGCCCAGCAGCTCGCTGGCGCGGTTGGCGATGACCTCGTTGGCGTTCATGTTCGTCTGCGTGCCGGAGCCGGTCTGGAAGACGACGAGCGGGAAGTGCTCGGTCCAGCGCCCGGCGATGACCTCGTCGGCCGCCTGCACGATCGCGCCGCCCAGGCGCGCATCGAGCTGCCCGAGCTCGACGTTGGCCTGCGCCGCCGCCTTCTTCAGGATCCCGAGCGCCTTGACGATGGGGAAGGTCCAGCGAAAGCGCTCGACGCCGATCGCGAAGTGCTCGAGCGAGCGCTGCGTCTGCGCACCCCAGTAGCGGTCGGCGGCGACGGCGATGGCGCCCATCGAGTCGGTTTCGGTGCGGGTGGCGGTCATGGCGTGGACCTCTTTCTACCGCTCGGTTCGCTCCCTCGCCCCGCTTGCGGGGAGAGGGTGGGGTGAGGGGTGGTGCGGCGGCATGCCTGCACCCTCACCCCCACCCTCTCCCGCCGGGCGGGAGAGGGAGTCTTCGCCTCAGCGCAGTGCGGCGTTGATCTTCTCGAGCGCTGCGCGGCCCGGGCAGAGATCGGCGTCCTGCAGCGCGTTGAGCGGGCGCTGCACGGTGTTCAGCGCGGCGTGCAGGTCGTGCGGGTGGGGGTCGACGTAGAGCAGCCCGGTGGCGATCTCGCCGCGCTCGGCGAGCTCGTGCACGAGGTTCATCGCCGCACGGCGGTCGCTCGGGTCGTAGCCCTCGTGCAGCTTGCGCAGGCGCATCACGCTGCCGTCGCGCTGCGGCAGCTCCAGCACCTCGTCGGGCGCGGGCTCGGCGATGACCTCCTTGGCGAGGTCGATGAAGTCGATGCGCCCCACCGCCTCGTTGTGCGCGCGCACGTGGTCGTAGCTGCGCGTGCTGCCCGGATGGTTGTTGAAGGCCACACAGGGGCTGATCACGTCCAGCAGCGCCGCGCCGCCGTGGTCGATCGCGCCCTTGATCAGCGGCACGAGCTGCGTCTTGTCGCCCGAGAAGCCCCGCGCCACGTAGGTCGCGCCCAGCTGCAGCGCCATCGTCACCAGGTCCACCGGGTTCTCGGCGTTGACCACGCCCTTCTTGCTCTTGCTGCCGCGGTCGGCGGTGGCGCTGAACTGGCCTTTGGTCAGGCCGTAGACGCCGTTGTTCTCGACGATGTAGACCATGCGCACGCCGCGGCGCATCGCGTGCGCGAACTGGCCCAGGCCGATCGAGGCCGAGTCGCCGTCGCCGCTGATGCCGAGGTAGAGCAGCTCGCGGTTGGCCAGCGCCGCGCCGGTGAGGACGCTGGGCATGCGGCCGTGCACGGTGTTGAAGCCGTGGCTGGCGCCGAGGAAGTAGTCCGGCGTCTTGCTGCTGCAGCCGATGCCCGAGAGCTTGGCGACGCGGTGCGGCTGGATGTCCAGCTCCCAGCAGGCCTGGATGATCGCGGCGCTGATGCTGTCGTGGCCGCAGCCGGCGCACAGCGTGCTGACCTTGCCCTCGTAGTCGCGCCGCGTGTAGCCGACCTTGTTGCGCGTGAGCGAGGGGTGGTGCAGCCGCGGCTTGGCGATGTAGGTCATGTCGTGATCCTTTCGCGGCGCGGCGCAACGGCCAGCGCGTGCACGTGATCGATGATCGCCTCGGTGATGAAGCGCGCGGTGATCGGCGTGCCGTCGTAGTGCAGCACCTTCACGAGGCGCTCGGGGTCGATCTCGAGTTCGTTGACGAGCAGCGAGCGCATCTGCGCGTCGCGGTTCTGCTCGACGACGAAGACGTGGTCGTGCTCGGCGATGAAGTCGGCGACCGATTGCGGGAAGGGGAAGGCCTTGAGCCGCATCGCGTCGAGGAAGATGCCCTGCGCGGCCAGGCGCGCCAGCGCCTCTTCCATCGCCGGCGTCGTGCTGCCGAAGTAGATCACGCCCAGGCGCGTCTTCTTCTCCGCGGGCCGCAGCTCGGGCTGCGGAACAAGCGTCGCCGCGGTCTCGAACTTCTTCAGCAGCCGCTGCACGTTGTAGATGTAGTCGGGGCCGGCCTCGCTGTAGACGGCGTAGGGGTTGCGCGTCGTGCCGCGGGTGAAGTAGCTGCCCTTGCTCGGGTGCGTGCCCGGCAGCGTGCGCCAGGGGATGCCGTCGCCGTCGACGTCCTTGTAGCGGCCGAAGTCGAAGCCGGCCTCGAGCTGCTCGGCGCTCAGCACCTTGCCGCGGTCCATGCGCCGCGCGTCGTCCCACGCGAAGGGCCTGCACAGGCGCTGGTTCATGCCGATGTCGAGATCGGTCATCACGAACACCGGCGTCTGCAGCCGGTCGGCCAGGTCCAACGCCGTGGCCGCGTGCTCGAAGCACTCGGCCGGGTCCTGCGGCAGCAGCATCACGTGCTTGGTGTCGCCGTGGCTGGCGTAGGCGCAGGCGAGCAGGTCGGCCTGCTGCGTGCGCGTGGGCATGCCGGTGCTCGGGCCGCCGCGCTGCACGTTGATGATCGTCACCGGGATCTCGGCGAAGTAGGCCAGGCCGATGATCTCGGTCATCAGGCTCACGCCCGGGCCGCTGGTCGCGGTGAAGGCGCGCGCGCCGTTCCAGCCCGCGCCGGTGACGATGCCGATCGCGGCGATCTCGTCCTCGGCCTGCACGATCGCGTAGCGCGCCTCGCCGGTCTCTGGGTCATGCCGCAGCCGCTTGCAGTAGCTCGTGAAGGCCTCGGCCGCCGAGGTGCTGGGGGTGAGCGGGTACCAGGCGCAGACCGTCGCGCCGCCGTAGACGGCGCCGAGCGCCGCGGCGCTGTTGCCGTCGACGAAGATGCGGTCGCCCACGGTGTCGGCGCGCCGCACCTTCAGGCCGATGCCCGGGTGGCGCGGCGGCTGCAAGTGGTCCTTGGCGAAGCCGCGGCCGGACTGCAGCGCGCGCAGGTTGCTCTCCAGCAGCCGCTCCTTGCCCTTGTACTGCTCG
>JAIXKN010000094.1:0-19190 GCA_026932425.1 Burkholderiales bacterium | reverse complement strand
CTGCAGCGCGCGCAGGTTGCTCTCCAGCAGCCGCTCCTTGCCCTTGTACTGCTCGGCCAGCAGCTCCTCGAGCACCTGCGCGTCGATGTCCATCAGCGCCGAGAGCGCGCCCAGCACCATGATGTTCTTGAACAGCGTGCGCTGGCGCGGATCCTCGTAGGTCGCGTTGCAGATCGCGGTGACCGGCATGCCGATCACCGTGATGTCGCGCCGGAACGCGCTCTCGGGAATCGGGCGCGTGCTGTCGTAGAACAGGTAGCCGCCGGGCTCGATCTCGGCGACGTCGCGGTCCCAGGTCTGCGGGTTCATCGCCACCATCATGTCGACGCCGCCGCGCCGGCCCAGCCACCCGTCCTGCGAGACCCGCACCTCGTACCAGGTCGGCAAGCCCTGGATGTTGCTCGGGAAGATGTTGCGCGGGCTCACCGGCACGCCGGTGCGCAGGATCGCCTTGGCAAAGAGCTCGTTGGCCGAGGCCGACCCCGAGCCGTTGATGTTGGCGAACTTGACGACGAAGTCGTTGACGGCCTCGATGCGGTTGATCGTCATGCGCTGGCTCCGACGCGCTTGTCATTGGGGGTGCTGTCGCGGCAGGCCGGACCCGCCTTCGCGGTGATCAGCAGGAACTTCTGCATGTCCCAGGCGCCGGTGGGGCAGCGCTCGGCACACAGGCCGCAGTGCAGGCAGACGTCCTCGTCCTTGACCATCACGCGCGTCGTCTTCAGCGGTCCGCTGACGTACAGCGCCTGGTCTAGGTTCTCGGCCGGCGCCTTCAGCCGCGTGCGCAGGTCCTCCTCGACGCCGTTCGCCGTGAAGGTGATGCAGTCCATCGGGCAGATGTCGACGCAGGCGTCGCACTCGATGCACAGGCGGTCGGTGAACACCGTCTGCACGTCGCAGTTGAGGCAACGCTGCGCCTCCTTCCACGCGGTCTCCAGGTCGAAGCCGAGCTCGACCTCGACCTGCATGCTCGTGAGCGTCTGCTCGGCCGGCGCCCAGGGCACCTTGAAGCGCATGTCGTTGGTCGGCGCGTTGTCGTAGCTCCACTCGTGGATGCCCATCTTCTGCGAGACCAGATTGGTGTAGGGCGGCGGGCGCTTGGCGACATCCTCGCCGTGGCAGAAGCGGTCGATCGACACCGCGGCCTCGTGCGCCTGCGCGACCGCCGTGATGATGTTCTTCGGCCCGAGCGCCGCGTCGCCGGCGAAGAAGACGCGCGGCAGCGTCGACTGGAAGCTCGTCTCGTCGAGCACCGGCAGGCCAGAGCGGTTGAACTCGACGCCCAGGTCGCGCTCGATCCACGGGAAGGCGTTCTCCTGGCCGACGGCGATCAGCACCTCGTCGCAGGGCAGCTCGACGTCGGGCGCGCCGGTGGGCACCAGGCTGCGCTGTCCCTTGTCGTCGTAGCGCGCCTCGACGATCTGGAAGCGCATCGCCACCAGGCGTCCGCCCTCGTGCACGAAGGCCAGCGGCACGTGGTAGTTGAGGATCGGGATGCCCTCGTGCATCGCGTCCTCCTTCTCCCAGGGGCTGGCCTTCATCTCATCGAAGCCGCTGCGCACGACGACCTTGACGTCCTCGGCCCCCAGGCGCCGCGCGCTGCGGCAGCAGTCCATCGCGGTGTTGCCGCCGCCGAGCACGAGCACGCGCCTGCCGACCGACTTCACGTGCCCGAAGGAGACCGAGGCCAGCCACTCGATGCCGACGTGGATGTGCTCGGCGGCCTCCTGCCGCCCAGGGATCTGCAGGTCGCGCCCGCGCGGCGCGCCGCTGCCGACGAAGATCGCGTCCCAGTCCTCGGCCAGCAGCGCCTTCAGCGAATCGACCCGCTGCCCCGCGCGCAGCTCGACGCCGAGGTTCAGGATGTAGCCGACCTCCTCGTCGATCACGCTCTCGGGCAGGCGAAAGCGCGGGATCTGGCTCCACATGAAGCCGCCGGCCTTCTTCTCCGCCTCGTACACGGTGACGGCATAGCCCTGCAGCGCGAGGTCGCGTGCCACCGTCAGGCTCGCCGGCCCGCCGCCGACGCAGACCACGCGCTTGCCGTTGCGCGGCTCGGGGCGCGGGATCATCGCGCGGATCTCCTGCCCCTTGTGGTCGGCGGCCACGCGCTTCAAGCGGCAGATCGCCACCGGCTCGGGCTTGCCGAGGTTCTTCTCCTCGACGCGCGAGCGCCGGCACGCGGGCTCGCAGGGCCGGTCGCAGGTGCGGCCGAGGATGCCCGGGAAGACGTTGGCGACCCAGTTCACCATGTAGGCGGCGTCGTAGCGCCCCTGGGCGATCAGCCGGATGTACTCCGGCACCGGGGTGTGGGCGGGGCAGGCCCACTGGCAATCCACGACCTTGTGGAAATAGGCCGGGTCGGACACGTTGGTCGGCTGCACGGGCTGGGGTCTCCTCGAGGCACTGACGCGGACGGATCCCGCACCCGATCCCGGGCGCGGCAACAGCCGCGATGTTGCCGTCATTTCAACGCGAACTCACCGCAATTCCGCAGCCTTCGCGTTGCCTTTGCGCCGCCCCCGCGCTGCCTTCGCGCGGCCGTGACGACGCTGCAACCCTGCTTCCCGCCTGTGCTTCGCGCCGGCAGTCTAAGCGAGCCTCACTTGGCTCGACACGGGGGCAAACCATGCGCCACCCTCCCAAAGGCCAAGGGTCCGAAGAAGATGGGTCCGAAGAAGATGGGTCCGAAGAAATCGAGCGGCCCGAGGCGAGCGACGCGGCGTCACTCCCACACCGCCCGCTCACGCCTCCACCTCGTGCACCCGCGTGTGCGGATGCACCGCGTTCCGGATCGCCGGGTCCCAGCGCACGGCCAGGGCGAGCAGCACGCACAGGGCGCCGAAGAAGGCCGTCGTCCAGGTCGAGCCGCCGTGCTCGAGCAGCCAGCCGCAGGCGGCCGCACCCACCGGGTTGAGCAGGAAGGCGAAGAGCCGGAAGCTGCTGTTGACGCGTCCCTGCAGCGTGTCCGGGATCAGCGCGATGCGATAGCTGAATTGCACGACGTCGTAGAGCGGGCCGAAGAGGCTGGCCAGCGCGTAGACGGCGCCAAGCGTCCACGGCCCCGGGCACAGCAGCAGCAAGGGGATGCAGATCGCGCGCACGCCAACGCTCAGCAGGATCGCGTGCCCGAAGGACAGGCGCCGCGCGATCACCCCGCCGAGCAGCGCGCCGACGATCGCACCGACGCCGCCGAGCGAGAAGACGAGGCCGATCTGCGCCTCGCTGGCCTGGCGCTCCTGCGCCAGCACGATCAGCAGGAGCGGCAGCGCGGCGTTGATGCCGTTGAGCACGCTGGTGACGAGCGCCATGTCGCGCACGACGCGCTGCTGCCACAGCCAGCGCATCCCTTCGGCGACCTCGTCGCGCAGCGGCCGCGGCTTGCGGTCGCGCGCCGGCGCGAACGAGGTGCGCAGCTTCCACACCGCGATCCCGCCGAAGAGGTGGCTCGCCGCATCGACGACGAAGGGAAAGCCGCGCCCGACCGCCTGGTAGAGCCAGCTCCCGACCGCGGGGCCGACGATCGCCGCCGACGCGAAGCCCGCCTGGTTCTGCGCCGTGGCCTGCGGCAGCTGGCCGGGTGCGACGACGCGCGGCAGCGCCGCGGTCTCGGCGATGTTGAAGAAGACGTGCAGCGCACCCTCGAGGATCGCGACGACGTAGATCTGCGCGATCGTCAGCACGTCGAATGCCATCGCCAGCGGCACGCTCGCCACCGCGACAAATCGCGCCGCGTGGCACACCAGCATCACGCGGCGGCGGTCCCAGCGATCGATCAGCGCGCCCACCGGCAGGCTCAGCACCAGGTAGGGGACCATGCGCAGGGCGGTCGCCCAGCTCGCCTGCACCGGCGAGCTGGTGAGCGCAAGGATCAGGATCGGGTAGATGATCCCCGAGGCCTGCGCGCCGACGTTGGTCGTGAGCTGCCCGCTCCAAAGCAGCATGTACTCGCGCTGCCGCCACAGCGGCAGGGCGGCGGAAGGCGGCGGCGCGGCAGCGCCCGGCGTGCTCACGCCAGCCGCATCGGTTTCGGGAACCCGTCGACCTTGCGCCCCTTGCGCGCGCGCCGGCCCTGGTGCGCGGCGAGCGCTGCGCCCTTCAAGACTTCCTCCTTGTCCCTGCCGCCGCGGCCCTGGCCGAGCACGCGCAGCGCGTCGGCGAAGACGGCCACCGAGGCGAGCGGCGCCTTCGCGTCGACGTCCATCAGCGTGAGGCCGCGCCCGCCGCCGGGCTGCAGCTTGAGCTCGTCGAGCGCAAACACCAGCAGCCGCCCGTCCATCGAGAGGCACGCCACCTGCGCGCAACCGTGCTGCACCGCCACCGGCGGCAGCGGCCGGTCGGCCGCGTCCAGCGTCAGGAAGGCCTTGCCCGCCTTGTTGCGGCCCTGCAGGTCGCTCGCACGCGCGAGCAGCCCAAAGCCGCCGGTGCCCGAGAGCAGCAGCGTCTGCTCGGCTGCACCGGCCCAGAAGTGCGCGACCTGCGTGCCCGCCTCCAGGTCGATCAGCGTCGTGATCGGCACGCCGTCGCCGCGCCCGCCCGGCAGCTGCGCGACCGCAACGCTGTAGACGCGCCCGTTGCTGCCGAAGACGAGCAGCGTGTCGACGCTGCGGCAGGGAAAGGCACCGTAGAGCGCGTCGCCGGCCTTGAACGAGAGCGCGCCGGTGTCGACCTCATGGCCTTTGAGCGCGCGCACCCAGCCCTTGAGGCTTGCGATCACCGTCACCGGCTCGTCGACGACCTTGATCTCGACCGCGGTGCGCCGCTCCTCCTGGATCAGCGTGCGGCGATCGTCGCCGTACTGCTTCGCGTCGGCCTCGATCTCCTTGATCACGGTGCGCCTGAGCGCGGCCGGGCTGCCGAGGATCTCCTCGAGCCTCTTCTGCTCGGCGCGCTTGTCGGCCAGCTCCTGCTCGATGCGGATCGCCTCCAGCCGCGCGAGCTGCCGCAGCCGGATCTCGAGGATGTCCTCGGCCTGCCGGTCGGTAAGGGCAAAGCGCTCGATCAGCGCGGGCTTCGGCTCGTCGGCGTTGCGGATGATGCGGATCACCTCGTCGATGTTCAGCAGCACGAGCTGCCGCCCTTCGAGCACGTGGATGCGATCGAGCACCTTGTCGAGCCGGTGCCGCGTGCGCCGCGCGACCGTCGCCTGCCGGAACTCGAGCCACTCGGCCAGCAGCTGGCGCAGGTTCTTCTGCACCGGCTTGCCGTCCAGGCCGATCGCGGTGAGGTTGACCGCCACGCTCGTCTCGAGGCTGGTGTGCGCGAGCAGCGTGCTGACGAGCTCGGCCTGCCCGACCGTGCGGCTGCGCGGTTCGAACACCAGACGCACCGGCGCCTCCTTGCTCGACTCGTCGCGCGCGGTGTCCAGCACCGCGAGCACCGCCGCCTTGAGCTGCAGCTGCTCCTGCGTCAGCGCCTTCTTGCCGAGCTTGAGCTTGGGGTTGGTCAGCTCCTCGACCTCCTCGAGCACGCGCGCGGCGCTCGTGCCGTGCGGCAGCTCGGTGACGACGAGCTGCCACTGCCCGCGCGCCAGGTCCTCGATCGTCCAGCGCGCGCGCACTTTCAGGCTGCCGCGCCCGCTCGCGTAGGCGGCGCGGATCTCGGCGCCGCTGCTGATGAGTTGCCCGCCGCCGGGGAAGTCGGGGCCCGGCAGCAGCGCGAAGAGCTCGTCGTCGGGCAGGCGCTCGTCCTTCAGCAGCGCCACCGCCGCCTGCGCCACCTCGCGCAGGTTGTGGCTCGGCAGCTCGGTGGCCATGCCCACCGCGATGCCGCTCGCGCCATTGAGCAGCGAGAACGGCAGCCGCGCCGGCAGCAGCCGCGGCTCCTGCTGCGAGCCGTCGTAGTTGGGCTGGAAGTCGACCGTGCCCTCGTCCAGCTCGTCCAGCAGCAGACGCGAGATCGGCGAGAGGCGCGCCTCGGTGTAGCGCATCGCCGCCGCGCCGTCGCCGTCGCGGCTGCCGAAGTTGCCCTGGCCGTCGATCAGCGGGTAGCGCTGCGCGAAGCCCTGCGCCATGCGCACCAGCGCGTCGTAGGCCGCCTGGTCGCCGTGCGGGTGGAACTTGCCGAGCACGTCGCCGACGACGCGCGCGCTCTTCACCGGCTTGGCGCCGCCCGGCGGCGTGAAGCCCAGGCCCATGCGCTCCATCGCGAACAGGATGCGCCGCTGCACCGGCTTCTGGCCGTCGGCCACGTCCGGCAGCGCGCGACCCTTGACGACCGAGAGCGCGTATTCGAGGTAGGCGCGCTCGGCATACTCGGCCAGCGCGATGGCATCCGCCGGATCGGCCGGCGGCGGGGAGAAGAGGTCAGGCGTCACGACTGGGGATCAGGCCGGCCCAGGCGGCTAGACGGCTGGGCGCGGCTGCGGTGCAAAGCGGGCGATTTTGGCGCAGCGCCCGTTGGTCTCTCGTCAGCCCTGCGAACCCCGCCACGACCCCGCTGCGGGACAATCACGAACCTCGCTTGCGAAGGTTCGGCATTTGGAGCATTTCATGAGCCAGCAGACGATCGAAGTCGAAATCGACCCTAGCGGACGAGTGCGTCCCCTGGATCCGCGTATCCCGGTCCCTGCAGGACCTGCCTTGCTGACGCCGCTGGGCACGCGAGTGTGCGAGTCCACGTCTCACACACATACATCGATGGAAGACTGGCACGACCTGGTCGGCGCCCTCGCCGGTTCGCCGAACTGGCGTGAGGATCCACAAATGATCCAGCAGCGGCTGCGCGACGACTGGCGATGAACGGTGGCGTTGCGCATCTGCTGGACACCAACCTCGTCATCGGCCTGCTGAAAGGCTATGCGCCTGCAGTGAGCCTGGCCGACGAATCAGGACTCGAACCGGGGCGCATCGGCGTCAGTCTCATCACGCGGATGGAATTGCTCGGCTTCCCAGACCTCGGCGAAGACGAAGAAGAAGCGGTTCGCCGCTGGCTTGGGCTCTGTCGCGTACTTCCCATCGACGAGGCGACCGAGGCGCGTGCCATCGCCTTGCGGCGCCGTCGGCTCTTGCGTCTGCCTGATGCGATCGTCGCCGCGACGGCCTTGGTTGCAGGCGCCCGCCTGGTGACACTCGACGAGCGCCTGGCACGCGTATTCGAAAGTGAAATCGGCGCCTGAGAATTTCGCTCGAGGAGCCGCTGCACTCACCCCCCCTGCCGCAGCCGAAAGCGCTGCAGCTTGCCCGTCTCGGTGCGCGGCAGGGCATCGCGGAACTCGATGGCCCGCGGGTACTTGTAGGCGGCGATGCCCTGCTTGCAGAAGTCCTGCAGTTCCTTCACGAGTGCGGCGCTGCCCTCGTGGCCGGGCTTGAGAACGACGAAGGCCTTGGCGATCTGGCCGCGCGCTTCGTCGGGGATGCCGACGACGCCGCACTCGGCCACCGCCGGGTGCTGCAGCAGCACGCTCTCGATCTCGGGCCCGGCGATGTTGTAGCCGCCGGTGATGATCATGTCGTCGGTGCGCGCCTGGTAGACGTAGTAGCCGTCCTCGTCGACGAGGTAGGCGTCGCCGGTGAGGTTCCAGCCGTTCTGCACGTAGACCGCCTGGCGCTCGTCGGCCAGGTACTTGCAGCCGGTGGGCCCCTTGATGGCCAGGCGGCCGACCTGGCCCGGCGGCAGCGGCCGGCCCTCGTCGTCGAGGATGCAGGCGCGATAGCCCGGCACCGGCACGCCGGTGGCGCCCGGTTTGGAGTGCGCCTCGTCGGCGCTGATGAAGATGTGGAAGAGCTCGGTCGAGCCGATGCCGTCGATGATCTCGATGCCGGTGGCGTCCTTCCAGAGCTTGCGCGTGGCCGCCGGCAGCGCCTCGCCGGCACTCACGCACTTGCGCAGCGAGGACAGGTCCGGCCGCGGCTCCATCTTCGGGAGTGCGAGCGCGATCGCGCGGTACGAAGTCGGCGCGGTGAAGCAGACGCTGACGCGATGCCGCGCGATCGTTGCGGGCAGCGACTCCGGCGAGGTGCGTTCGACCAGCACCACCGAGGCGCCGACCGAGAGCGGGAACATCAGCAGCCCGCCCAGGCCGAAGGTGAAGGCCAGCGGCGGACTGCCGAAGAAGCGATCCTCGCCGGTCGCGCGCAGCACGTGCAACGGCCAGCAGCGGCATGCGGCGATGACGTCGCGATGGAAGTGCATCGTGCCCTTGGGCACGCCGGTGGTACCCGAAGTGAAGGCGATCAGCGCAGTGTCGTCGGCGGCGGTGTCGACGCTCGCGAAGGCGGCCGGCTGCGCGGCCATCCCGGCTTCGAGCGAGCCCGCGCCTTCGTCGCCGTTGAAGAGCAGCAGCTCGCGCAACTGCGGGCACTGCGGCCGCACGGCCTGCAGCGCCTCGGCGATGCGGGCGTCACAGAGCGCGTGCGTGATCTGCGCCTTGTCGATGATGATCTTCAGCTCGCGCTCGCGCAGCAGCGGCATCGAGCCGACCGCGATGCCGCCGGCTTTCATCACGCCGAGCCAGCAGGCCGCGTACATCGGCGTGTTGGCGCCGCGCAGCAGCACGCGGTTGCCGGGCACGAGGCCCATGCGCGTGGTGAGCACGCCGGCGATGCGGCAGGCGCGCTCGTGCAGCTCGGCATAGGACCATGAAAAGGCCTTGCCGTCGCGCTCGCCGATCAGTGCGACGCGTGCGCCTTCACCCTGCTCGATCCAGCGATCCAGCAGCTCGGCGGTGACGTTCAGCCGCTCGGGGAGCTGCAGCTCCGGCCCCTCGAACAGGAACTCGGGCAGCGCCGAGGGCGGCGGCAGCTTGTCGCGGGCGAAGGTATCCAGGTGCGCACTGGTGGCCATGGGAGAACGCTCCTGCAAGGCGGGCCTGACGGCCCCTCCTGGATCGGCGATCGAAGAGAGCCGATGCCGGCTGCATTCTTCGGAGATCGCTCCGTGGCGTCACTTGTTGGAAACCCTCTCGACGCCGGATGCCCGGGCCTTCGAGCTCGGGGCAGGCGTGATCCGGCAGGCCTAACCCGGCAGGTGTGAGCCGCCTCGGCGCAGGCTCACTGGTAGACGACGACCCGGTCGCCGACCCGCACCTGTTCGTAGAGCCACTTCGCGACCTGGTAGTCGCGCAGCTGGCTGCAGCCGTGCGAGCCGCCTTCGTAGCCCTTGTCGGCAAAGTCCTGCGAGAAGTGGATCGCGACGTTGCCCTGGTAGAAGATCGCGTAGGGCATCGGCGTGCGCTCGCCGAAGATCTTCGAGACCGTGTCGCTGTTCATGTACCAGATGCGGAACTCGCCTTCGGGGCTCTCCCAGCCCGGGCGCGCGAAGCGCGCCTCGCGCACGAAGCGCACCTGCCCGTCGACGACGTAGGACATCTTGCGCTGCTGCTTGGAGATGCAGACGACCTTGCCCGTGAGGCAGCGCGGGTCGAGCTCCTGCGTCATCGTGCTCGCCGGCGGCGCCTCGAAGAGGTCGACGTAGCGCGGATTGCGCGTGCGGCGGATCAACGGCGCCCAGCTGCGCTCGTCCATCACCTCGCTGGCGGGCAGGCCGATGCGCTGGCGCCAGGCGGAAACCGCCTGCTGCGTCGCGGCGTCGAAGTGGCCGTCGATCGGTCCCTGGTAGAGCTTGACCTGCCGCAGCCGGTGCTGCAGCTCCTTGACGTAGCCCGGCTGGCTCGGGGCCGTGAACCACGCACCGATGTCGACATTGCCGAGCTCGGCGGCGGTCGGCGGCTGCGAGCGGGCGAGCAGCGCGTCCCAGGTCGGGCGGTCGACGACCCCGCTCTCCCGCAGCCCGGCTTCGCGCTGCAGCTTGACGACCGCCGCTCGCGTGAGCGCATCGAAATGGTCGCTGACGTCGTAGACCGCCAGCAGCTTCGCATTCCGCAGCCGCGCCTGCAGCTCGCGCACGCGCGGCGACCGGCTGCGCAGGCGCAGCACCTCCTGCACCAGTGCGCCGCCGGCCTCGGTCAGGCCGGATGTCGGCTGCGCAGACGACATCTGCATCGAGACCGGCTGCAACGCGGCTGCGCATGCCGGGGCGGTCAGCAGCCCGCCCGCCAACAGGAATGCCACGGATGCATGGACCAGCGCGCTGGCCGCGGAAAACCGCAAAGAGAGGAAGCGCAACGGCAGCGGACGCAATGAGAGCGGGCGTGCAGGCACGATAGGCGGCTGCCCAAGAGCGCAGCGAGGGACCATGAGGGGCGGCATTATCGATGCCGGCCGGGCCCGAAATCGCTCGGCCCCAACGCGTCATGGCTGACGGTGTGGTGTATCGCGCAACAGTCTGGATCGGCTAGGCGCTGCCTCCGGCCGGCGGCCGCCCTTCCGCGGCGCGATGCCGTTCTACTCCAGCTTCAAACCCAGGTCCCGCACGAGGCCGCCGAAGCGCTCGCGCTCCTGGTTCTGGTGCTCGACGAAGGCGGCGCGGCTCATCGGCGAGGCGTCGGCGCCGAGCGTACGGATGATCTGCACGACCTCGGGGCTGGCGAGCGCCTTGTTGACCTCGTCGTGCATCCGCGAGAGGACGTTCTCGGGCGTGCCCCTGGGCGCGTAGATGCCGAACATCGTGTCGGCGTTGAAACCCGGCAAGCCCGCCTCGTCGAGCGTGGGCGCATCCGGGTGCAGCGGCGAGCGCTTGGGGCTGCCCACCGCCAGCAGCCGGATCTTGCCCTCCTTCAGGTGCTTGAGGCCCGGCCCCGGATCGAACCAGAAGTTGAGCTGACCGCTCAGCACGTCGACGAGCGCCGGCCCGGCGCCCTTGTAGGGCACGTGCGTGGTCTTCACGCCGGCCATGCGGTCGAACATCTCGGCCGCCAGGTGCGGGGAGCTGCCCACGCCCGGCGTGCCGTAGCTCAGCTTGCCGGGATTGGCCTTGGCGTAGGCGATGAACTCCTGCACCGTCTTCACCGGCACCGAATCGTTGACCTCCAGGTAGACGAGCACGCGCGCGACCGCGGCCACCGGCACCAGTGCCTTCTCCGGGTCGAAGCCCATCTTCGGGTAGATGATCGGGTTGATCGTGATCGCGCCGCCCGAGCTCATCAGGAAGGTGTAGCCATCCCCCGGCGCGCGCGCGACCTCGCCCGAACCGATGTTGCCGCCCGCGCCGGGCTTGTTCTCGATCACGATCGTCTGCTTGAGCGCCTCGGTCAGCCGCGGCCCGAGCGCGCGCGCCATCGCGTCGGCGGCGCCGCCGGGCGGGAAGTTGACGACGAGCCGGATCGGCTTGGATGGCCAGGCATCGGCCCAGGCGGCACCGGAGCACGCCATCGCGGCCATCAGCGCCAGCAGGAGACGTCGGGGGGTGTGGAGCTTCATCGCGATTCCCATCGAGAGCAGACGCAGGTGGCCGCCGCAGGCGCAGCAGCAGATGCACGGACTCTCGCCACGCGGCGCCAGCGCGGCAATGAGGCAAAACGCGTAGGCCCTTCGCAAGCTCGCAGCGTCGGACCACGATCCGAACACCCGGCATCCCGAGGCAAGGGCGCGCCCTTGCACCGCTGGCCCTCCTTGTGCGCCGAACGCGGCTCAGCGGCGGCGCAGCAGCACCGCGCCGATCGCGATGACGACGCTCGCCATCGCCGCGATGTCCTGCCAGCTCGGCCATTCGCCAACGACGAGCGGCGCGCTCAGCACCCCGATCAGCGGCACGGCCATCACGCTCATCGCGCTCGTCGACGCCGGCAGCGCACGCGCGAGCGCAAACCAGATCACCTGCGCCGCACCGTAGTTGATGAGCACCGACCAGACGAGACTCGCCCAGACCGGCAGGCTGAAGGACCAGGCCTGCGGCGGCTCGAGCAGCACGGCCAGCAGCGCCAGCACCGCCGCCGACCACAGCATCATCCACACGACCAGGGCCTCGGGCGCGAGCGTGAGGCGCGCATGCCGCATCCACACCGTTCCCAGCGCCCAGCAGAAGGCCGCGCCCTGCATCCAGGCGATCCCCGCCGGCCGGCCCGCGAGCTGCGCGAGCTCGTTCCACAGCAGCAGCGTGATGCCGGTGAGCACCGCGCACACCGCGAGCACCAGGCGGGCGCTGAGCCGCTCGCCGTAGAACAGCACCGAGATCAGCACCGTCCACACCGGCATCGTGAAGCCGAGAATCGCCGCACGCCCGGCCGGAAGCTGCGAGACGCCGATGATCGAGAGCGCGTGCCAGCCGAGGATGTTGGGCAGCCCGAGCACGAAGACCTCGCGCCAGGGCCTCCGCCCGCGAGGCATGAGCCGGATGCCGCGCGCAGCGAAATGGACCGCCAGCGCGAGCGCCCCCAGCCCCATCGTCAGCGCGCGGAAGTGCAGCGGCGAAAGCTCGCGCAGCGAGAGCTTCATGATCGGCCAGTTCAGGCCCCACATCAGCGTGAGCACGACCAGGGCCACGAGCTGTCGCCGCGTGACGGTGCTCATCGCCGCGTGCCCCGCGCCGTGCGGCGAAGGGCCTGCTGTGCTTGGTTAGAGTCGCGCTCCATGTCGACGCGGACGCCGCTGCTGTTCTCGTTCCAGGGCCCGTGGCGGCGCGTCTTCTACGTCACGCTGTACGAGGCGCTGGCGATCGCCTTCGTCACGCTCGTGATGCTGGCCGGTGACCAGGACCTGCCGACGGCCGGCGGCCTGGCGATCGGCAGTTCGGCGATCGCGGTGAGCTGGAACTGGGTCTTCAACGCGCTCTTCGAGCGCTGGGAGGCACGCCAGCGCGTGCGCGGACGCAGTGCGGCGCGGCGCATCGCGCACGCGATCGGGTTCGAGGGAGGACTCACCTTCTGGCTCGTGCCCTTCATGGCCTGGTGGCTGGGCGTCGGCTGGTGGGCCGCGCTGCTGCTGGACCTCGGGCTGCTGCTCTTCTTTCTTGTCTATACCTTCGTCTTCACCTGGGCCTTCGACCATCTGTTCGGGCTGCCGGCATCGGCGGCATGAGGCCATGACGAAGAACGGCCATTTTGCTCCTGCCGGAGTCGCTGCCACCCAACAGCCGGTCGTCGGCGCACCCGTTCGACGAACACGCAATCGAGCTCGATCGACACCCGGCTTGTTCCTCGACAAGACCCTGCCGCCCGCGATTGCCGAGCATCGGCGCCGATGACATCGACCCCGACGACGACCGCCAGCTCGCGCCTGCGCACGGTCGTGATGCTGCTGGCGCTGGCCTCCTACCTGATGTCGATGTTCCATCGCGTCGCACCGGCCGTCATTGCCGGCGACCTGGCCGCGGCCTTCCAGGTCAACGCCGCGGCGCTCGGCGTGCTCGCGGCGACCTATTTCTACGTCTACACCCTGCTTCAGATCCCGACCGGGGTGCTCGCCGACACGCTCGGCCCGCGCCGCATCCTCACCCTGGGGGGCATCGTCGCAGGCGTCGGCTCGCTGCTCTTCGGACTGGCTCCGAGCTTCCCGGTGGCACTCATCGGGCGCACGCTTGCCGGCCTGGGCGTCTCGGTGGCCTTCATCGCGATGCTCAAGCTGATCGCGGTCTGGTACGTCGAGAGCCGCTTCGCGACGCTCGTCGGCACGATGATGTTCATGGGCAACCTCGGCACGATGACCGCGGGCACGCCGCTGGCCTGGGCGGCGCAGGCGGCGGGCTGGCGCGCAGTCTTCATTGCGATCGGCATCGCCTCGCTGCTGATCGGCGTGCTCTCCTGGTTCTTCGTGCAGGACCGACCGGGCGAGTCCTCGCCCACACCCGTCCTGGCCGGGAGCCACAACCCCCCGAAGCGTTCGACCGCCTGGCACCGGGATCTGCTCGCGGTGATGAAGAACCGCCTGACCTGGCCGGGCTTCTTCGTCAACGTCGGCATCGCCGGCAGCTTCTTTGCCTTCGCCGGCCTCTGGGCGGTGCCCTACTTCATGCAGGTGCACGGCATGACGCGCGCGGTCGCGTCGAACCACATCACCGTGTACTTCGGGGGCTTCGCGATCGGCTGCCTGCTGATGGGACCGGTGTCGGACCGGCTGAAGCGCCGCAAGCCACTGATGGTGACAGGCGCGGTGCTGCACGCGATCGGCTGGTGGGCCTGGCTCGCACTCGACGCGCCGTCGCGGACGACGACCTCCCTGCTGTGCACGGCGATGGGCATCGTGACCGCGAGCCTCACGCTCTCCTGGGCCTGCGCGAAGGAGGTCAACCCGCCTGCGGTCTCGGGCATGGCCACGAGCATCGTCAACATGGGCGTCTTCCTCGGCCCGTCGATCCTGCAGCCGCTGGTCGGCTGGGTGATGGACCGCAACTGGCAGGGCGCGATGGACGGCGGCGCGCGCCTCTACTCACCCGCCGACTATCGCACCGGGCTGCTGCTGATGGCGGCGTTCGCGGCACTCGGCGCGGTGTCGACCTTCTTCGTGCGCGAGACGCGCTGCCGCAACGTCTGGCAGCCGCCGCGCTGACGCGCAAGCCGATCGCCCGAAGGCAAGAGCCCGATCAGGCGCGCTCGCCGACCCAGCCCGCGACCGATGCGAGCGCCCTGGGCAGCGCCGCGGCGTCGCTGCCGCCGGCCATCGCCAGATCCGGCTTGCCGCCGCCCTTGCCGCCGACCTGGCCGGCGACGAAGTTGACGAGCTCGCCCGCCTTTACGCGGCCCGTCGCATCGGCGGTGACGCCGGCGGCGAGCTGCACCCTGCCGCCGTCGACCGAGGCGAGCACGATCGCCGCGCTCTTCAGCTTGTTCTTGAGCTGGTCCATCGTCGTGCGCAGCGTCGCCGCATCGGCCCCGTCCAGTCGCGCCGCGAGCACCTTCAGACCCTTGACGTCGACCGCCTGCGCCGCGAGGTCGTCGCCCTGCGCCGAGGCCAGGCGCCCCTTGAGCGCGGTGACTTCCTTCTCGAGCGCACGCGCGTGCTCGAGCAGCGCGTCGACGCGGCCGTCGACCTCGGCGGGTGCCACCTTCAGCCGCGCCGCGACGCGCTCGACCGCGCCCTCGAGCTGCTGCAGGTAGGCCAGCGCGTTGTCGCCGGTGACCGCCTCGACGCGGCGCACCCCGGCGGCGATGCCGGTCTCGGCGACGATCTTGAAGAGGCCGATGTCGCCGCTGCGCTGCACGTGCGTGCCGCCGCAGAGCTCGCGGCTGCTTCCGATGTCGAGCACGCGCACCTCGTCGCCGTACTTCTCGCCGAAGAGCATCATCGCGCCGAGCTTCTGCGCTTCTTCCAGCGGCAGCACGCGCGCCTGGGTCGCGGTGTTGGCGAGGATCTCGGCGTTCACCATCCCCTCGACCTGCGCGATCTGCGCCGCGCTCATCGGGTGGTTGTGCGCGAAGTCGAAGCGCGTGCGCTCGGGCGTCACCAGCGATCCCTTCTGCTGCACGTGGCCGCCCAGCACCTCGCGCAGCGCCTTGTGCATCAGGTGCGTGACGCTGTGGTTGCGCATCGTGCGTGCGCGCAGCTCGGCGTCGACGCGGGCGACGAACACGTCGCCGAGCTCGACCTCGCCCTCGACGATGCGGCCCTGGTGGCCGTGCACCGCGGCCTGGATCTTCGCCGTGTCCTCGACCAGCACGCGCGCGCGCGCGTTGCGCAGCTCGCCGCGGTCGCCGACCTGGCCGCCGCTCTCGGCGTAGAAGGGCGTGTGGTCGAGCACGATGACGACGTCGTCGCCGGCCTTGGCGTGCGTCACCGCGCTGCCGTCGACGTAGATCGCCACCACCTTGCTGTGCTCGCACACCAGGTGCTCGTAGCCGTGGAAGGCGGTGTCGTCGCCAGTGTAGGAAAGCCCGGCCGCCATCTTGAACTTCGCCGCGGCGCGCGCCTGTTCGCGCTGGCGGTTCATCGCGGCGTTGAAGCCGGCCTCGTCCACCGCCACGCCGCGCTCGCGGCAGACGTCGGCGGTGAGGTCCAGCGGGAAGCCGAAGGTGTCGTGCAGCTTGAAGGCAGTCTCGCCGTCGAGCTGCTTCTCGCCCTTGGCGAGCGCCGCTTCGAGGATCTCCATGCCGTTGGCGATCGTCTGGAAGAAGCGCTCCTCCTCGACCTGCAGCACTTCGGTCACGCGCACCGCCTCGCGCCGCAGCTCGGGGTAGGCCTCGCCCATCTCGGCGGCCAGCGGCAGCACCAGCTTGTGGAAGAAGGGCTTGCGCGCGCCCAGCTTGTAGCCGTGGCGGATGGCGCGGCGGGCGATGCGGCGCAGCACGTAGCCGCGGCCCTCGTTGCCGGGGATGACGCCGTCGGTGACGGTGAAGGCGCAGGCGCGGATGTGGTCGGCGATGACCTTCAGGCTCGGCGTCTGCAGGTCCTTGACCCACTCGGCCTCACGCGCGCCGCCGGCATCCAGCACCGCGTCGCGCGTGGCCGCGAGCAGGTGCTCGAAGAGGTCGATCTCGTAGTTGCTGTGCACGTGCTGCAGCACCGCGGCCAGGCGCTCGAGGCCCATGCCGGTGTCCACACTGGGCTTGGGCAGGCGGTGCATCGTGCCGTCTTCGGTGCGATTGAACTGCATGAAGACGTTGTTCCAGATCTCGATGTAGCGGTCGCCGTCCTGCTCGGCGCTGCCCGGCGGGCCGCCCGCGACCTCGGGGCCGTGGTCGTAGAAGATCTCGCTGCACGGGCCGCAGGGGCCGGTGTCGCCCATCATCCAGAAGTTGTCGGACTGGTAGCGCCCGCCCTTGTTGTCGCCGATGCGCACGATGCGCTCGGCCGGCAGGCCGATCACCTTGTGCCAGATGTCGTAGGCCTCGTCGTCCTCCTCGTAGACGGTGGCCCACAGGCGCTCGGGCGGCAGCTTGAAGTACACGGTCAGCAGTTCCCACGCGTACTTCAGCGCATCGTGCTTGAAGTAGTCGCCGAAGCTGAAGTTGCCGAGCATCTCGAAGAAGGTGTGGTGCCGCGCGGTGTAGCCCACGTTCTCGAGGTCGTTGTGCTTGCCGCCGGCGCGGATGCACTTCTGCGCCGTCGCCGCGCGCTGGTAGGGCCGCTTGTCGAAGCCCAGGAAGACGTCCTTGAACTGGTTCATCCCCGCGTTGGTGAAGAGCAGCGTCGGGTCGTCGCCCGGCACCACCGGGCTGGAAGCGACGACCTGGTGCCCCTTGGAGGCGAAGTAGTTCAGGAAGGTGGAGCGGATCTCGGCGGCTTTCATGTCGGCATCAGGGTCGAAGGATCGGGATAGAGACGGATTCCCGCGCGCGGCGCGGCGCGCACCATCTCGGCATCGAAGGTCGCAAGCGCTGCGCGTTGGCGCAGCGCCAGCTCGAAGTAGAGGCTGTCGTAGGCCGAGAGCCCGTAGGCGCGCGCGCATTCCAGGTTGCGCGGCACGTCGATGGGCTGGGCGTCCACCGTCGGCGCAAGCGCGAGGATCGCGGCCAGCGCCTGGCCGACACGCTCGGGCGGCGCGGCGCCGCGACGTTCGGCCTGCACCAGCGCGTTGGCGATCTCGGCGTTCCAGATCGGCGGCACGATCAGCTCGCAGTCGCGCAAGGCCTCCAGGCCCGCCGCAGCCGGGCGCGGCGCGCCTGTGTGCAGCACGTAGCGCAGCACGAAGGACGCGTCGAGCACGACGGTGTCGGGCGCCGGATCGGTCGGCTTCAAGCGCGGCCCTCGCGGATCAGTTCGGCCAGCGTCGCGCCTTGCACCTCGATGGGCTCGAAGGACTGCAGCGCGGCAAGGGCGCGCATTCTCGACTTCGCCCGCGCGCGCTTGCGCGCGTCGGTCACGTCGGCGATCGGGACGATCCGTGCCACCGGCTTGTTGTGACGCGTGATCACCACCTCGTCGCCGCGCTCGGCGCGCGCGATGAGTTCGGATAGATGTGTCTTGGCCTCGAACAGACCCACGGTGCTCATGGTCGGCGCCTTGACTCGTCTGGTTGATTCAACCAGATTCTAGACTGGTGCGGTGACTCCCGGTCCTACTTCCCGTCCTACGACAACCAGTCCTACGGCCTCATCAATCCAGCCCCGTCTGCGCCCGCCAGGCGCGCGCCTGGTCGTCGAGCCAGTCGCGCAGCGCCACGAGCGCCGGGTGGTGCGCCTTGGCCTCGGGGTAGATCAGGCGGTAGCTGCGGTCGCTGTAGTGGGGGCGCTCCACCAGCACGCGCAAACGGCCCTCGCGCAGCGCCGGCTCGGCGAGCAGTTGGGGCACCAGCGCCGCACCCTGCCCGCGGCCGGCCGCGGCGATGAGCATCGAGAACAGGTCCATGCGCGGGCCGGCGAGATCACCCTCGACGTGCAGGCCCTGCGCCTCGAACCAGCCGCGCCAAGCCTGCGGGCGCGTGGCCATCTGCAAGAGCGGCAGCCGTGCCACGTCTGCCGGCTGCAGCCGCGTGCGCCCGGGCAGGCGCTCGGCGAGCAGCGCGGGGCTGGCCACCGCGACCAGCGATTCGCGCATCAGGTGCAGGGAGTCGCTGCCCGGCCAGGGTGCGCCGCCGGCGTGCAACGCGGCGTCCAGGCCGCTGTCCTCGAACAGGAAGGGCTGGATGCGCGTCGTGAGGTTGAGCGTGATGTCCGGGTGGTGCGCGTGGAAGTCGGGCAGGCGCGGCAATAGCCACTCGGTGGCAAAGGTCGGCACGACGCCGAGCTCGAGCACGCCGCGGCCGCTGCCGCTGGCCATCAGTGAGAGCGTGTCGCGCTCGAGTTCCTCGAGCCGCGCGCGCACCGTGCGACCGTAGGCCTGGCCGGCTTCGGTCAGCAGCACGCCGCGGCGGCCGCGGCGAAAGAGCTTGACGCCGACGAAGGACTCGAGCGTGGCGATCTGCCGGCACACGGCGCTCTGCGTCACCGCGAGCTCCTCGGCCGCGCCGGTGTAGCTGCCGTGGCGCGCCGCGGCCTCGAAGGCCGCGAGCGCCGCGGTGGACGGGATCTTGCGTCGCATGGCCTGCTGTCGATGATTTCGGAGTGCGCTTTCCGAATACCAGAGTGCGAGAATAACGGTTGTCACCGCGGCGAGTCATCATGAGAATCGGCGTCTGACCCACGCAGCCGGAGCACGAGATGACTTCTTCGAACAGCAAGGTGAGCTTTCACTGGGACGACGCGCTGCTGCTCGACCAGCAGCTCACCGACGACGAGCGCGCGGTGCGCGACGCCGCCCACGCCTACTGCCAGGACAAGCTGCTGCCGCGCGTGCAGCAGGCCTTCCGCGAAGAGAAGACCGACGCCTCGATCTTCCGCGAGATGGGCGAACTCGGTCTCCTGGGCGCGACCATCCCCGAAACCTACGGCGGCGCCGGCCTGAACTACGTCTGCTACGGCCTGATCGCCCGCGAGGTCGAGCGCGTCGACTCGGGCTACCGCTCGATGATGAGCGTGCAGAGCTCGCTCGTGATGGTGCCGA
>JAIXKN010000062.1 GCA_026932425.1 Burkholderiales bacterium | reverse complement strand
ATCTTGGTACCTCGATACCGTTGTAGGACTGGGGAAGTCCCTTCGTATTCGTTGAGGCGTCGCCACCCGCCATCGCGGCTGATGGGCCCGAAGTTCTGGCGAACAACGCCCGTTCCCCTAGCCTTGCCGAAGGTTGTCGAGATAAAGATGCAGTCGCGCTCGTCGCCCTGGACGTTTTCCAGGTTCTTAATGAACAGACCCATGCCCTCGGCATCCCAGCGCTCCTTGAAGTCGACGGCCTCAGGCAAGCTCCGCAGGCGCTCCTCGAGAAGTTCAGCAACTAGGTCTCGTTGCTTGATGTTCAGCGTGACAATCCCTAGCGAGTCGTCCGGACGATGAAGAATGTGCTCGACCGTGGCGTCTACAACGCGCCGGGCCTCGACGTGGTTCATCTGGTTCTCGTAGACGCCGTCCGCGACATGCAGGTATCGCAGACCCAACGACTTGCTCTTCGGGTACGGTGACGGGAAGACGACCAGGTCGCTGCGGTAGAAGTGGTGATTCGAGAACGCGATGAGCGACTCGTGCCGCGACCGGTAATGCCATCTCAACCTACGCACCGGTTGGAAGTGGCTGATGCACACGTCCAGGATGCTTTCGGCCTCGGTGGTCGTCAGGGGCCCACGGCCGTCGTCACTATCGCCATCGGCTGCGTTCAAGCGTGAGAAGAACGACGTCGGGGGAAGCTGCTTGGGGTCGCCGACGACCACCAGTTGTGAGCCGCGCGCGATGGCGCCAATCGCCTCCTCGGGACGTAGCTGAGAGGCCTCGTCCATGACGACGATGTCGAAGTGGAGGTGACCCGGGGCGAGGAACTGCGCAACCGCTTGCGGGCCCATCATGAAGCATGGCTTCAGCTCTTGGATGGCCTTGCCCGCGCGGCGGAGCATCTGCCGAACAGGCACGCGAGGCCGCTGTTGCGGGATGAGCAGATTCAGCAGCTCCATTTCGGTTTTGTCCGCGACCCGAGTTCCAGAGGTGCCAGCCGGGGGACGAGCAAGCCGTCGGCACTCCTGCGCCACTTGGCACCCGCGCATCTGGATGATTTCCTTGTCCAGATTTGCGTAGTCCTTCCGCACCGAGGCATGCCGGAGCCCGCTGAACTTGCGAAGCGTCGCGAAATTCGCGAACACCGACTGGGCTAGCACCGAGTAGAACCGGTAAAGGAAAGCGTGTTCCAGCTTGTCGGGAGGAATGACACCCGACTCCAGTCCGGTGACGAATCCCTCAAGCCCAGCCTCGGTCACATCGGCTCGCGCGGCGACGTACTGCGCCCAAGGCAGCAGGCCGCCGACCTTCTCGGCAGCCCGGCCAGTCTTCACGGCAAGTTGCTTGGCGTACTCCGACGTCGAGCGCCCGGCAGGGTCGGCCCAGGCACCGGTCTCGAAACGCCCGAACTTCGACATGGCCTCTGTGAAGTCAAGAACGGCCTGCCAGCCCCCGTTGATTACGGACGTATACGAGCTAAGGCAGCCATGATTGGCCACGCAGTCCGGCGAAAGAAGGGTCTTCTCGATGCTGGTCGGAAGTCGCTGCTGCTTGACGCGCTGTCCGTAAGTGTGCGCAGCAAGCGCAGCCTCGAAGTCAGTCCTGCGCCCGGCGTAGGTGGCGCCAAACAGCGCCTTGGCCTCGACATGCTCGTTCAGTTCAGATTCGAGTCTCGGCAACGCATGACTTGCACGAATTGCCGAAAGCCCGTCTTGCGCGGAAATCTCAGGCCGCACCGTGTTGGCCATGACCCGCTCGACCACCGCAATGGTCTGGGTAGCTGCCTCGACCATCGCAAGCCGGCGCTTCCAGTCAGCATCAGCGATTTCGCGGCGCACGGAAGGCGCCGCGCTGTGGAAAATATCCTGCAACGTCTCCTCGAACTGACGAAGCTCTGCTAGTGCCTTCTGGATAGCTTCAGCCTCGACGTGGAGCGCCGCCAGCGTCGGCCGGTCCAGGCGAATCGGGTCGAACGCGACCATGGAGACCTGAGCTTCCTCCAGCGAAGCGTCCGAGGCCTCAAGCCAGCGCGCAACAGTCAACAGCGACGCCAGCGGCGTCTGTTCGTTCTTGAAGTGAGGCCCTGCGGTGGTGCGCAGTTCAAGGTTCTCGCGCCACAGATGCTGGTCGTTCACCAACTGCCGAATCTGTTCGAGCTCGCGCTGCCTTTCCGCGGCGGACCGTTTCTCCTTCGTTCGCTGCAGCTGCCGGTGGGTGCGTACGGCCGAACGCCAGCGCTTCTGGAGCATGCGATACCAAGCATCGCCTTCCCGCAGAGTGAGGATGGCTTCGGACAGCAGGTTGTCCGCCGGCACAGCATCCAGGTAGAACTTGGAGCTCAGTTCTTTGTGGGACCGCTGGTTCGCTTCGAGGCGCTCGATGCTTGCCTGTAGCGTCGAGACCGCCGTGGGCCCCCTGAGGCCGGAATGCAGCATGCTCAGCAGGTCTTTGGGCGCCGTGCCAACCACGTGAGCCACGGCTGCCAGCTTGCGAATCGAGCCGTCGCTCCAGGAGAGCTGAATGGAGACGGCCTCCGCAGCTCGGTCGAGGCGCTGCAGTGCTTCAGTTGCCTCGTTCGCCTGTTTCTGCAGAGTCAAACGGGTCTGTGCCAAGTCCGTCGCAGTCAACGAGCCGAGACCCAGTTCTGCCAGCTGGCTCGCCGCAACATCACAGGTGCTGACCTGCGCCGCAGTCGCAGGCGTGGCGTGGACCAGGTGCCGCAACACCTTCGATTCCGTCGCCTCAATCTCAGCAGACTTCGCGATCAAGTCAGTGAGCAAGACGCGACTGCGAGAGCCTTCAGGGTCGACGTCGGTGAACAGTCGCGGGAGCAGCTGGAACGCCACCTCATCCGCGTCGGCGGGCGCCAGGTACTCCAGGACCGAGACCAGCCGCTCCGCACTCTTAGCGCTCATGTTGAGGTTGCTTCCCCCGAGAAGCGCCGCCGCCTGTTCCATCGCGGTGGAGAACGTATTGAACCTGGCTGCGAATTCGGTCAGTGTGCGCTCAACAGCATCGTGATCCTCCTGCGTGAACTCCCTCGGGAAGAAGCCCCACAACGGATGCGCCGGGCCGTAGGTGCCGATGGGTTCGAACTGCGACGCAAGGTAGCGCAGCCGGTCGCAGAGTGCCCTCAGCTGCCCAGAGGTGGTCCGAGGCGCCGCCGAGTAGTCCAAGTTCTGAACCGCTGACCCACACGGGCCGCAACGCAACCTGTTCAACTCGGCGCGCCACATGACCTGATGCAGCGTCAGGCCGAGGTTGTTGCCGACCTTGGTGTTCATTAGGTCGGCGTAGGCCTTCAGTTCCTGCCGCTTCTGCTCCTGCTGCTGGAGAAGGGTCGAAAGGTTTCGCGAGTTCTGGACACGCATCTTGATGCGAGCGCCAAGGTCCTCCAGGACACGTTTCTTGTTCGTCTTGTTGCTGTGCAGTTCGAGAACGAAAGGGTCGAGGCCGGCAAGCTTCAGGCGCGACTTCACGACTTCCATCGCCGCGAGCTTCTCGGCAACGAAGAGCACCTTCTTGCCCTCTTGAAGAGCAGCAGCAATCAGATTCGTGATGGTCTGAGACTTGCCGGTGCCGGGCGGCCCCTCGATGACCAGACTCTTGCCGTCCATGACGTCAATCAGGGCGCTGTGCTGCGAGCTGTCCGCGTCGTAGATGAGCGGAAGGCCGCTACGCGGATGGTCGTCGATGGCGTACTCGGTCGCGTACTGGGCGTCACCGGAGGCGGGTTTACCTTCGAAGACCTGCTTAACCAGCGGATGTTCCAGCAGCGTGGACTTCGCGCCGACCTTCGGCCAGTTCTCCGGGTCCAGGTCGCGCACGAGCAGCATGTTCGCGAACGACAGCAGCGTGAGCGTCATCATTCGCCGCACGCGCCAGTTCGGAAGCTTGGCGATGGCTCCGGCGACGGCGTCGAAGTAGCTTTCGATGGACGCGTCCTTATCAGCGTCGTATTCGGGGAGGTTCAGCCCGAAGTCGCGCTTGACCTTCTCGCGCAGCGAGAGGTTGTCCGCTAGTTCCTCGCCGGTATGGTTCAGGTGGAAGTTGGAGTACGGGCCCTCATCGGTCCGGGTCATATGGACTGGGACGCAGACCAGAGGCGCACGGAAAAGCTTGTCGCTCCCGGGCGACTCGGGAAACTCCAGGAAGCCGAGCACGAGGTGCAGCATGTTCGCGCCGGTTTCCTCGATGGCCGATTTGGCCTCGCGCTCCAGCTTCCGACCGTGCAGGCCCAGGTCGTCCGCGTAGAAAAGCGTTCGGGCCTGGGAACCGGAACTGGCAGCGGCAACGGCCTTTCCTGACCGTAAGAACAGCTCGTAGGAGGGGTCGATGCCGACCTTGGCAGCAAAGTCCTTCGGTTCCGGCCGAGCCAGCTTTCCGCCGCGCGACACCCAGTCGCTCCGGTCGGGCTCTGGAAGCGGCGTGACTGCGACACGGTTACCCGGGTCGGCCATGAGACGCCGGAAGGTGCCGTCGATGCTCGTGTGCACGAACTGAAGCGACTTGCCGGCGGGGTGCGTGAAGTTGATGAGGCGGTTTCGGCCCGTCAGGTCCAGCAGTCGCAGTCGCAGCTCGTTGAGCGCAGCCTTGATGGGGACGTTGCCCGCGAACAGGTTCGAAGTCAGAGACTGTCGGTCGGTGGTTTCGCTTGCTCTCTGCATCGCGAGTCACCCTTCTTGTTGGTTCTTGGATGGCCGCCTGCGTACCGCAGGCTTCGGGGGAATGACGTCTGGAACCGGTGCGGGCAAGGCAGTCTCCTGCCGCCGGCAGTGGTCGGGGCTGCCAACCTCGAACATGTTGGCCAGGGAGCGCGCTTCAAGCGCTGCAGCTGTCTCCCAGGCCGCTCGGCACTGTGGCGTCAGCTGGATGGTCGTCACCTCGTTACTTGTCTTGACGCGTGCCACAGGGCACTTCCTCCCGGTTCTCAGGTACTGCCAATACATCGACAGCCACAGCCTCCTGACCGAGGCACCGCGCCAAGGCGACCGACATAGCCTCGCAGACCCACGCGCCGGACGGGCAGCCCTTCACAGCCTCGCTGGCCCAGAAGCGGCTGTCGCGCTCCTTCTTTGTAAGCCTCTTCTTGCCGATGGGTAGCGGCTATCCGTCGAGATAGGCGCGTGCCACCCGCTCGATCGCCATGGGCAGCGGGGCACCGTCGCAGGTCAAGCGAGCGAACAGGGCGTCGTCGCAATGGTTCGCCACGAGCTGAGCCATGAGCTGGGGTGCACGCGCCCAGCACGCAAGATAGGGAAGCACCGACACCATCAGAGGTCATCCGGCTGCACCCAGTACTGTCCGGAGGAGTAGATGCGTCGCGGCGCCCAGTCGAGTTGGCGCGTGCGACCCACACCGACGCCAGCTGGAATGGGCGAATTCAGCCATCCGTGCGTCTTCGCACGGTAAGGCTCGAACCCGTTGATCCGCAGAGCTTTGCGAGACGAAGCAGCAGCCCCGTAATCGATGAAGTCGAAGACATCGAACCGGTCATCGACGAACCAGACCCGCACCTGCTCGCCCGCCCCCGATGACCGGACCACAGCCCAGTTCTGCTGCAGAAAGCCCACCACCTTCACCCAAAGCTCGCCGCGGAGCAGGTCGGGCGGAATGTCTGTCGGACCGGCGCCCGCCTCCGCTGCCTTCCGATAAAGCGACGCCCTGGCGCGCACCGCGGGCGTCGAACCGTAGCCGAATGTTTGCCCTGCCCTCTCCAGCAGATGAAAGACCCGATGATCGTCCTTAGCGCCCAGTCGGCCCGAGAGTCCCTCGATCCACGGGGATGGCAGTGCACTGGCGCCGTGCAAGGCGCCTACCGCAGCGCCTACGATCGCAGCGATGGTGTCGTTGTCTCGAGTCTGATTGACGGCCTGAAGAATGGCCTCGCGCGGGTCGTTTCCAAAGCGCTCGAGGATGTACAGAACCGTCGGCACCGTCTCGAGAAGGTATGCCCCCGAGTGCCACAACTCGCCGGCATCGTCCACCGGCAGTCGACGTTCCAGCGCCCGGCTCACATGTTCCCGCAGGAGTTGCGAGATCGTTCCGTCGAAGTCCTTCGGTCGTCCGTTTCGCGCTTGATAGCAAACGCCGGTTCCCAGCGCATCGCACACCTCCAGCCAGCGCTCCAGCCACCACCCCTGTGCGACCGTGCCCTCGGTCGCAATCGCCCGCCACAACGCATCGACGAGTGCCAGGCAACTCACGTTCGACAACTCGTCGTCGTGAGTCAGGTGCGCCGCCATGAGCGTGTCGACCCAGAGATCGCAGTTCGGCGACGCAAGGTGCGGGATCAGCACGGGCGCGATCCGCATCAAGGCTCCGTTGCCAGCGGAAGGAGTGCCTGACGTCATCCAATGGCCGCCTTGGGTGAAGCGGGCCAGCCACTGGCGGGTGGCCTGCCCGATGCCGAAGATCCGGCCGTGCGCCAGGCGATTGCCAAGCGCCTGGGGATCGAGGTAATGGCCCTTTCCTTCAATGAGATGCTCCAGCGTCCGGAAGGCAAGCTGAGTGTCGTCCGACGGCAAGCCGACGCGCCGGCCACCAGCATGGCGGTTCGGGAGATAGTCCTCGACCCATCCGAACCGCTCGCGCCGGACTGCCGGGTTTATCGATTCGGTCGTGTTGCCTAGAGCATCCCCGATGGCCAGGCCGAGCATCATCCCCTCGACCTTGTCCGCCAATGCCACGCCACTCGGGACAGGCGCGGGTGTTCGCCCCATCCAGTCGCCCCAGCGGATCCTGATCCGTCCAGACAACGCGAGCTCCCGGATCTCGAAATACGGCGGTCTCATCCACGGTGTCAAAGCAGTCCTCCCAAGCCGGGGCGCGCCAGCGTCTTGTGCGACCCCGTCTGCCGCTTCACCTGCCAGCCCAGCCGCTCCAGCGCGGCCAGCACGCGCCGGGCCTTGGCAGACGGCCAGACGCTCACGCGACGGAGGGCAGTGTCAGACGAATGTCCAACGGTCGCGCTTCGCCCTGCTCCAGCCGCTCGGCAATCACGCGCAGGGCCAGCGCCTGGGCCTTGGCCATCGCTTCGGCGGCCGTGGCGCCATACGCCAGCACGCCCGGCAGCTCAGGCACTTCGGCCAGCCAGCGGCCGTCGTCTTCGCATTCGCATTCGAGGTGGAAGTTCATGGCGGGGCTCCGGCAATGAGGGCAGTGTAGGGTGGAAGCAGCTGGCCACAAGACATGTAGCGACAAGACAGCGCCGCCGCAGCCTCACTCCGCGAACGCGCAGCGCATTTCCACGAGCTGCCCGCGCCAGTAGGGCTTGCGCCCTTCGGGCAGCAGCCAGGCAACCTCGCCGCGGGTGGGCACGCGCATGCCGCAGCGCGTCTCATACGCCTGCCAGCGGCCTTCCCAGGGCGTGGGGACGAGCTGGCCGCGCAGGCTGCGACCGCGGGCGGCGGCGCGCACCGACTCGACCATGCCGTCGGCGCCGAAGACGAGGACGAGGCTGACCTCGTGCGGCCCGTCGACGAGCGTGGCGCGCGCCGAGCGTTCGTCGATCGCCGTCCAGCGCACGCCCTGGCTCGGCAGCAGCGCGGTCGGGTACCAGGGCGACTCGGCGAGGAAGCGCATCAGCTCGTCGCGCGCGAAGTCGCCGCCCGAGCTGCGCTCGGCGAGCGAGACCAGGCCGGCGACGGCCGGATGCAGGATGCCGACGCCGCCGATGTAGGCGTCGTGCACGTGCACCGCAAGCCCCGGCGCCACGGGCATGCGCGCGTCCCAGACGAAGCCGGGGCGGCGCGTCTGCACGCGCTGGCGCGATGCGAAGGGCAGCCAGAGCTGGCCCTCCTCGCGGATGTCGAAGCTCCCCTCGTGCCGCAGCTCGACCGTCGCCACCATCGGTGCATTCGCCGGCAGCGCGGCGCGCAGGTAACGCTGCACCGGCGGCGGCAGGACGCCGAGTTCACCATGCGGCAGGCGCGTGATCGGCAGGCTCTGCCGGCTCGCTTCGAGCTGCAGGTGCAGCTCCTGCGTCGCGCGCTGCCAGCGGCGCTCCCCGACGAAATGCAGCGCCAGCGCGGCACCTGCCAGCGCCAGCACGCCGATCCCGATCCAGCTCCAGACGCCCATCTGCGCCTCCTTGCGCACGCGCGGATGGCGCGATCATCCACCCTTGCCGCGTCGCGCGGCCGCGGGCGACGGCACTTCTAGAATCGTCCGCGATCGCCCCGGCCACCATGATCGCGCTGCTCCTCTTTGCCAGCTTCATCGTCCTGATGATCGTGGGCGTGCCGATCGGCGTCGCGCTGGGCCTGGCGGGGGTGGCGGCGATCGGGCTCGCGAACCCGCAGACGCAGTGGTTCGGGCTCCTGGCCGCACCGCAGAACTTCTACGCGGGCCTGGGCAAGTACCCGCTGCTGGCGGTGCCGATGTTCGTGCTCGTCGGCGCGATCTTCGACCGCTCGGGTGTGGCGGCACGGCTGGTCAACTTCGCCACCGCCATCGTCGGACGCGGGCCGGGCATGCTGCCGCTGATCGCGATCGCGGTGGCGATGTTCATGGGCGGCATCTCGGGCTCGGGCCCGGCCACCGCCGCGGCGGTGGGTGGCGTGATGATCGCGGCGATGCACCGCGCCGGCTACCCGGGCGCGTTCTCGGCCAGCGTCGTCGGCGCGGCGGCGGCCACCGACATCCTGATCCCGCCCTCGATCGCCTTCATCGTCTATTCGGTGCTCGTGCCCGGCGCCTCGGTGCCGGCGCTCTTCGCCGCCGGGCTCATCCCGGGCGTGCTCGTCGGCCTCGCGCTGATCGTGCCCTCGGTGTGGATGGCACGGCGCCACGGCATGGGGCAGCTCGAAGCTGCGCTGCCGCGCCCGCCGCTCTGGAAGAGCTTCGTCGAATCGATCTGGGGGCTGCTGGCGCCGGTGGTGATCCTCGGCGGCATGCGCATGGGCTGGTTCACGCCGACCGAGGCGGCGGTGGTCGCGGTGTTCTACGGGCTCTTCGTCGGCATGGTCGTGCACCGGACGATGGGCTGGCGCGACCTCGTCGACGTGCTGCGCGAATCGGGCGAGCTCTCGGCGGTGATCCTGGTCGTGGTCGCGCTGGCGGGGATCTTCGCGTATTCGCTCTCGACGCTGGGCGTCATCGACCCGATCACGCAGGCGATCGTCGGCTCGGGCCTGGGCGAGTGGGGCGTGCTCGCGCTCGTCGTGCTGCTGCTCGTTGCGGCCGGCATGTTCCTCGACGGCATCTCGATCTTCCTGATCTTCGTGCCGCTGCTGTGGCCGCTGATGCAGCACTACCATTGGAACCCGGTCTGGTTCGGCGTGCTGCTGACGCTGATGGTCGCGATGGGCCAGTTCACGCCGCCGATGGCCGTCAACCTGATGGTCTCCTGCCGCATCGCCGGGGTCAGCATGGAGCAGACCGTGCGCTGGGTGCTGCCGCTGGTGCTGGCGATGGGGCTGGTGGTGCTGGCGGTGATCGTCTGGCCGCAGCTCGCGCTGTGGCTGCCGCGGGCCCTGGGTTTCTGAAAACGATTTTCGACACGACGAGGAGATGAAGATGATGAAGACGCGTTCCTTCCTGAAGTGCTCGCTCGCCGCGCTGGCGCTGGCGGCTACAAGCCTTGCGCCGGTGCAGGCGCAGGTGCCGCCCAACTACAAGGCCGAGTACAAGATGAGCCTGGTGGTCGGCACCGCCTTCCCCTGGGGCAAGGGCGGCGAGATCTGGGCCAAGCTGGTCAAGGAGCGCACGCAGGGCCGCATCAACATCAAGCTCTATCCCGGCGTAGCGCTGGTGCAGGGCGACCAGACGCGCGAGTTCACCGCGATCCGCCAGGGCGTGATCGACATGGCGATCGGCTCGACGATCAACTGGTCGCCGCAGATCAAGGAGCTCAACCTCTTCTCGATGCCCTTCCTGATGCCCGACTACAAGGCGATCGACGCGCTGACGCAGGGCGAGGTCGGCAAGCGGCTCTTCCAGATCGTCGACAAGGCCGGCGCGCTGCCGCTGGCCTGGGGCGAGAACGGCTACCGCGAGCTCACCAACAGCAAGCATCCGGTGAAGTCGCCCGCGGACCTCAAGGGCCTGAAGATCCGCATCGTCGGCTCGCCGCTGTTCATCGACACCTTCACGGCGCTCGGCGCCAACCCGACGCAGATGAGCTGGGCCGACGCGCAGCCGGCCTTTGCCAGCGGCGCGGTCGACGGGCAGGAGAACCCGATGTCGATCTTCACCGCGGCCAAGCTGCAGAACGTGGGCCAGAAGTACGTGACGATGTGGGGCTACGTCGCCGACCCGCTGATCTTCGTCGTCAACAAGGACGTGTGGGCAAGCTGGACGCCCGAGGACCAGGCGATCGTGCGTCAGGCCGCGATCGACGCCGGCAAGGAGGAAGTGGCGATCGCGCGCAAGGGCCTGGCCGAAGCCGACAAGCCGCTGCTCAAGGAGATCGCAGCACTCGGCGTGACGATCACCGAGCTGACCCCCACCGAGCGCGAGGCCTTCGTCAAGGCCACGCGCCCCGTCTACGACAAGTGGAAGACGCAGATCGGCGCCGATCTCGTGAACGCGGCGGAAAAGGCGATCGCCGCCAGCCGCTGAAGCCGGCCGAAGCGCGCTGACGCTTGCACGGGCACGCTGACAAGCGGCGCGCGCAGCGTCACGAACCGACGAAAAGGGCCTCCCGCGGGAGGCCTTTTTCGTTCCCGCGCACGCCTGTCTGCGACGCCCGCCGCGGCCGTCCGCCGGCTCACACCGGGGCGGCGATCACCCCGGAAACGGGCAGGCCCTCGTACACCGGCGGATGCGTGACGATGGCCTTGAGCTCCGGCCGCGGCGTGTGCAGCGCGAAGAGGTCGGGGCGGGGGCGCGCCGTCTGCGGATCGCTGGCAAGCAGCCGCTCGAGCGCCCTGGCGTGCATCAGCAGCTGCGCGTCGCCGCGCAGGCGACCGACGAGCTGCAGCGCAAACGGCATCCCGGTCTCGTCGCGGCCGCTGGGCAACGCCAGCGCCGGATGCGTCGAGAGCGTGACGCCGTAGCACAGCGCGAGCCAGCGGTAGTAGTTGGCCATGCGCTGCCCGTCGACCTGCTGCGCGTAGAGCTCGGTCCACGGGAACGGCGGGATCGGCAGCACCGGCGCGATCAGGATGTCGACCTGTGTGAGCGCGTGTGCAAAGGCGCGCGCGATGCGGGTCTGCGCCGCGTGCGCGCGGGCGCGATCGGCCAGCGTGAAGCCGCGCGCCAGCTCCAGGTTCGCGCGCAGATTCGCGCTGAGCGCGGCCGGGTCGACATCGCCGAAGCTCGCGAGGAAGGCCTCGGCGCGCAGCACGTCGAAGGCGAAGTCGGCCTCGCGCATGTCCAGCTCGATCGGCTGCAAGAGGGCCACGTGCGGCGCGATCGCGCCAAGCCGCGCGCGCAGCGTGCGCCGGATGCCGGCGTCGACCGGCGCGATGCCGAAGTCCTCGGTGCAGCCCACGCGCAGGCGCGAGAGGTCGGCGTCGCGCAGCGGCCAGAAATCGGTCGGCGCGGCATCCCAGGACAGCGGGTCCTCGCGCTCGGCGCCGACGCTGGCAGCCAGCAGCAGCGCGACATCCTCGACGCTGCGCGCCATCGGCCCGAGCACCGGCAGGCCCGACCAGCCGAGCATCCGGCGCGGGTCGCCGACCAGCCCCGGGCTTGGCCGCAGGCCGACGACGCCGCACCAGGCCGCGGGAATGCGCAGCGACCCGCCGGTGTCCGAGCCGGTGGCCAGCGGCAGCATCTCCGTGGCCAGCGCCGCGGCGCTGCCGCCCGAGGAGCCGCCGGCGTTGAGCCGCGGGTCGAAGGGATTGCCGGTGGCGCCCCAGACCGCGTTGCGCGTGTTCGCGCCGGCACCCATGTCCGGCGTGTTGGTCTTGCAGGCGACGATCGCGCCGGCCCGGCGCAGCCGCGCGACGAGCGCGGCGTCGGCGTTCGGCAGATGGCCGCGCAGCCCGACGTTGCCGCAGGTGGTGAGCAGCCCCTCGGTGTCGAGCAGGTCCTTGACGCCCAGCGGCAGCCCGTGCAGCAGCGGCAGCGGCTGCCCGGCGCGCAGCGCGGCCTCGGCCGCACGCGCGGCGATGCGGGCGCGCTCGAAATCGGTCGCGCAGATCGCGTTGACCGCCGGGTTGACCGCGTCGATGCGCGCGATGCAGGCCTCGAGCAGCTCCACCGGCGAAAGCGCGCGGCGGCCGATCAGGCGCCGCTGCCCGGCGGCGTCGAGCGCGAGGATCTCGTCGTTCGATGCGGCCGCTTGCGTGGACACGGCTGCGGGTGCCGGTGCGGATGCGGGTGCAGGGCTCATGACGCGAGTCTGCCCCGGTTCGCCGGGCCCGCGGTGCCGCCAGCGCTGTCCTGCCCGTCCTGAAAGCAGCCATGCTCGGCGCGCCGAAACATCCGCTTGCAAATGCCGCGCCTCGTTCACCAGAGAAGGCTCATGCCGGCACGCCGCACGGCCGAAGAACGGACCGCACCCCCGAAATCCAGGAGCCTGCCGTGCCCTTTGCCGCCCCGTCGACCCCCACGACCACGTTCAGCACCGCCAATCCGCACGCCTTGGCGACGATCCTCGAGGCCAGCCAGACGAAGAGCATCATCGCCTGCCGGGACATCTTCGACCTGCAGGGGATCAAGCTCTGGGCGCGTGACCAGCCGGTCTCGGCGGCGCTGCAGCGCAAGCTGATGGACCGCAAGCTGCGCAACCCGCTCGAGACCTGCCTGATGGCCGAGGACGGCGTCACGACGCAGACCCTGCTGGACGCGACCTGGCAGCTGCTGAGCTCGAGCTCGCCGCTGTCGCCGCTGCTGCGCGCCGCGGCGCCGCGACTGATGCAGGAGGTCGCGCACCTGCCTCTGCATCCGGTGGCGCAACTGCTGCTGACCGCCGGCCAGGCCTCGCGCCCGGCCTCGTTCGAGCACGCGATCCAGGCGATGGCGCTGGCCGGGGCGCTGATGATCGACAACGGCGGCGGCACCGCCGACGTGCGCATCGCGATGCTCGGCGGGCTGCTGCACGACCTGGGCGAGATGTACATCGACCCGAGCTTCGGCGAAGCCGACGCCGGCCGCACCTTGGACTTCGTCAGCTACCAGCAGCTCGTCGTGCATCCGCACGTCGGCAAGCTGCTGCTCTCGCAGCTGACCAACTATCCGGCGACGCTTGCGCGCGCGGTCGGCGAGCACCACGAACGCCTGGACGGCTCGGGCTATCCGCATGCGGCCCGGCGCGACGCGCTCTCGCCGCTCGGACGCCTGCTCGCGGTCGTCGAGGCCACGCTCGCGGTGATGCGCGGCGAACAGCCCTGCCTGGTGCGCGCAAGTGTCGCGCTGCGCGTCGTTCCGGGCGAGTTCGATCTCGGCTGGGCCGGGCGCATCGCCAGCGCCGCACAGAGCGAACCGCCGCTGTTCGAAGGTCACGCGCCCGAGACGCTGAAGCAGCGGCTGGCACAGCTCGATTCCGGCCTGCAGGCGGCACAGGCCTGCACCGAAGCCCTGGCCGGCGGCGCCGGGACCCCGGCGCTGCAGGACGCGCTGGCGCTGGCCGCGCACCTGCTCGAGCGGCTGCGCGTCGGCTGGACCGCCAGCGGCCTGTGGTGCGGCGACGCGATTGCCGGGCAGGACGTGCCCGAGGTGGACGCGGTCGAGCGCGAGCTCTCGTTCCGTCTGCGTGCGATCGAGCGCGCCGCGCGGCTGCGCGCCGGCGAGCTGCCCGAGGCCGACGCGCAGCGGCTGGCGCTGCTCGGCGACTCGCTGCGCTCGGCGATGACGGCGACCTGAGCGCCGACAGCAGCACGCACATCTGCGCCGGCATCGGCGCCCGCATCGGCGCCCACGACGGCGGCGGCGCGGGCGGCGGTGCGGGCGGCGGCGCAGGCGTCGGCACAGGCGGGGACAATCGCTGCCTGCGATGAGCTGGAACGACGATCCCCTTTGGCGGCTGCGGCACGCGATCGCGGGGCTGGCGCTCGCGCTGCTGGCCTCCGTGCCGGTCGCTGCGCTGCTGGGGCGCTGGCTCGGCGACCTGATCGGCAGCAGCTACGGCGCCCGCGTCACGATCTACGGTCTGCTGCTGCTCTACGTGATCGCCGGTGCGGTTGCGCTCTTCGTTCGCGTCGCGCAGCACGAGACACAGCCGTTGTCGGTCGCGCGCTGGCTGCGCTGGCTGGCAAGCCTCTGGCTGTGGCCACTGCTGCTCGCGACGCACCGCCCTTGACGCCGCGGCTCAACTCGAGGGCAGCGGCGTCAACCTGCGCTTGACCCAGGTCCAGCAGACCAGCCCCGAGAGTCCGAGCACGAGCGAGGCCACCGCCATCGCCAGTCCCGAGTGCATCACCAGCGGCGCCAGCACGCCGGCGACGACGCCGTTGCTGACGCTGCTGAGCGAGGACTGCACCGAGGACACCATGCCGCGGCGCTCGGGCACCATGTCCAGCAGCAGCAGGGTCACGACCGGCGTCATCATCGACCAGCCGAAGGCGTAGATCGCCACCGGCAGGATCGAGCTTGCCGGATGCTTGGGCAGCCACAGGTTGATCGCGACGTTGACGACGCCGATCAGAATCATCACGACGTAGCCCCAGCGGATCTGCCGCCGCGGCGTGATGCGCCCGGCCAGGCGGCCCGAGGCCCAGGCGCCGCTCATCACGCCGCTGATCGTGCAGAGGAAGAACCAGAAGAACTGTGTCGGCGCGAGCCCCAGGTGCTCGCCGAGGAAGGCGGGCGCGCTCAGCACGTAGAGGAACATGCCGTTGAACGGGATGCCGCTGGCCACCACCAGTGCCAGGAAGCGCCCGCTCGAGACCATCTGCGCGTAGCCGCGCAGCAGCGGCAGCGGCGCGAAGCGCTGCCGCGCAGCGGGCGCCAGCGTCTCGGGCAGCAAGCGCCAGTTGACGATCCCGATCAGGCTGCCCAGCAGCACCAGCAGCCAGAAGATCGAGTGCCAGCCGAGCGTGTCGAAGAGGATGCCGCCGATGAGCGGCGCCACCGCCGGCGCGATGCCGAACCAGATCGTCACCTGCGAGAGCACGCGCTGCGCCTCGACCGGCGGGAAGAGGTCGCGCACGATCACGCGCGCGACGACCATCCCGGCGCCGGCCGAGAGCCCCTGCACCCCGCGCCAGAAGACGAGCGCACCGATCGACTCGGCCAGCGCGCAGCCCGCCGACGCGAGCGTGAACACCGCGATCCCGGTCAGCACCACCGGCCGGCGACCGAAGCTGTCGGCCAGCGCCCCGTGAAAGAGGTTCATCGCGGCGAAGCCGAACAGATAGACCGACAGCGTCTGCTGCATCTGCACCGGCGTGGCGTGCAGCGAGGCGGCGATGCCGGCGAAGGCCGGCAGGAAGGTGTCGATCGCGAACGGCCCGATCATGCTCAGGCCGGCCAGCAGCAGCGGCAGCGCCCAGCGCGGGCCGCGCCAGAGATGGGCAGCGTCGGGGTTCACGAAAGGAAGAGAAGGGGGGACCGTCGCGTTCCCGGGCCGGGGGCCACGCAGGCGCCGGCCCGGGACGTCGCGGTCTCGGGCAGTGTATACAGAACAAGGTGAAGTCGGCCGATAGGCCGGATTCTGTGCAGCGGCCACCCCCGAAGGAGAGGCCGCCGTGACCGCCATTCATCTGGGCCGGGTGTCGCCACCGCGGCTCGGTGCCACCTACCCGCACACTCCGCGGGCCGCCTCGACGTGTGCCTACTTGGTGTTGCTGCGCGCAGAGATTGCCCGTTTCACCCCGTCCGGGGCTTGGCCCCGGACAGGGTGGCTGCTCCCCTCGGCTCGCGCCTCGGGCATCCGGCTCTCGCCGGATGCATGCCGGCCAAGGCCGGCATCTCGCAGAACACCCCCTCGCAAGGGGAGGCCCCGGGCAGACTCGTCTCTGTTGCTCTGATCCTCACCTCGCGGTGGAGAGCCGTTAGCTCCTGCGCTGCCCTGTGCAGTCCGGACCTTCCTCCAGCACGCCCTTTCGGGACCTCTGCCAGCGGCGGTCTGGCCGACTTCACCGTGCCATTGTCTCATCGACGGGCCTGGGCTGCGCCGACCGGTGCTTGCATCCGAGGCTGCGGCGGCGTTCTTAGAATGACCAGCACCCCTCCCAGGTCCCGCCGGGCAGCCTGCCCGCCATGCGACGACTCTCCCCCGCCGAACCCCTGCTGATGCTGGCCACGGTCGCGCTGTGGCTCGTGCTGGCGATGGTCACCGGAGCGCTCGTCGGCACCGTGTGCAGCGCCTTCCTGCGCCTGCTCTTCCTCACCGAGGGGCACCTCTACGACGCGCCCTGGATCGTGCTGGCCGTGCTCCTGCCGCTGGCCGGGCTTGCCAATGGGGTGCTGCTGCACTACGGGTACCGGCTCGATCGCAGCGGCCTGCGCGACGAGCCGATCGTCGCGGTCAACGATCAGCACGGCCGCATGCCGCTCGTGACGATGTGGGTCAAGCCGGTGGCGGCGCTGATCACGCTCAGCTGCGGCGGATCGGCCGGCAAGGAGGGGCCGTGCTCGCACATCGGCGCCGGGGTGGCCGCCGGCGTGGGGCAGGCCCTGCGCCTGAATGCCGAACTGCGCAAGCGCCTGGTCGCCTGCGGCGTGAGCGCGGGTTTTGCCAGCGTGTTCGGCACGCCGATCGCCGGCGCGATCTACGGCGTCGAGATGCTGGCGATCGGCCGCATCCGGCACGACTTCCTGTTCCCGGGCATCGTCGCCGGGGTGACTTCCTTCGTCGTCAGCCGCTTCTGGGGCATCCCCTATCCCGAGTACCAGATCGCGTTCGAAGCCAGTTTCACGCAGTGGCTGTTCCTGAAGACGACGCTGATCGGGGTGGCCTGCGGCGTCGCGGCGTCGTGGTTCGTCGAGGCCCTGGAACTGGCGCGGCGCGGTTTTTCCCGGCTGGGCAGGCAGTTCGAGCTCTGGCCGCCGCTGCGGCCCCTGGCCGGAGGCGTGCTGCTGGCCACCGTGCTCATCGTGCTGCCGCGCGACTACATCGGCCTGTCCCTGCCGATCATGGAAGGGGCGCTGGAAGGCGATCCCATGCCCTTGCTCGGCTTCCTCGTGAAGATCGTGCTGGTCGCGCTGACGCTGGGATCGGGCTTCTACGGCGGCATCGTCACGCCGCAGTTCGTGATCGGCGCGGTGCTGGGCGGAGCGGTGGCGCCGCTGCTGGGCATGTCCTCGGCGCAGGGTGCGGCGGTCGGCCTCGTCGCGGTGGTCGCGTCGGCCTCGAACACGCCGGTGGCCGCGATCCTGATGGGCATCGAGCTCTTCGGCGGCGGCTCGACCCTCTATGTCGCCGGCGCCTGCGTGTCGGCCTACCTGATGATCGGCCACCGCAGCGTCTACCCGGCACAGCACCTGGCCTATCCCAAGGCCGCCTGGTTCACGGCACCGGCCGACCAGCCGGTCGGCCACGAGAAGGTGCAGCTCTCCTACGGCCTGCTGCGCTGGTGGAGCGAAGTCGTGCAGCCGGTCGCGCGGCGTCTGCGCCAGAAGCTGCGGCGTCGATAATCGCAGCGATGCAGATTTCGCTGTGGCTCACCTTCCTCGCCGCGTCCTGGGCGATCAGCCTCTCGCCCGGACCCGGTGCGATCGCGGCGATGGGCGCCGGCGTCAACCACGGCTTCGCACGCGGCTACTGGCTCACGATCGGGCTGGCACTGGGCATCATCACGCAGCTGATGATCGTCGGCATCGGCCTCGGTGCGCTGATGGTGGCGTCGGCGACCGCCTTCGCGGTCGTCAAGTGGATGGGCGTGGCCTACCTGCTGTGGCTCGGTTTGCAGCAGTGGCGTGCCCCGGTCTCGGCCCTGCAGCGCATCGATGGCGAGCGCAGCGAGGCCACGCGCCGTACGCTGGTGCTGCGCGGCTGGGGCCTGAACGCCGTCAACCCCAAGGGCACGGCGTTCATGCTCGCCGTGGTGCCGCAGTTCATCGATCCGTCGCGCCCGCTGGCCCTGCAGTACGCAGTCATCGGTGCGACCCTCGTCTGCACCGACCTCATCGTGATGGCCGGTTACACCGCGATGGCTGCGCGTGTGCTCGCGGTGCTGAAGTCGCCCGGGCAGGTGCGCGCGATGAACCGCCTCTTCGGCACGCTCTTCGTCGCCGCAGCGACGCTGCTCGCCGCCTTCAGGCGCGCCTGAAACCGGCGGCTCCGGCCCAGGCTTCTCCGCCCGCGTCGCGGGGTGAGGGCGTGCGCCAGTCGTGACTGCGCGCAGTCCGGCCCCGGGCGCGATCAGGACACGTCGTCGGGCGGCAAGCCCTGCGCCGAGCGGCGGTTGCGCAGCACGACGGTGATCTGGCCGTTGGTCTCGATCGTCGCGACCTGCACCTCGTGCGCGTTCAGGCAGCCGGCAGCGCGCAGCGCTGCGTGCACGTCGTCCAGCGTCAGGCGCTCGCTGCGCATCGCGGCGCGGTCGATCCGGCCGTCGCGGATCAGCGCGCGCGGCGTGCCGTCGAGCAGGCGCGCCAAGCGCGGATTGCTCCAGGCCAGCTGCGAGATCAGCAGGTGGCAGCCGATCAGCGTCAGCGCCGAGATGAGGCCGCCGACGAGCGAGTTGTCGCCGGCGTTCATCGAGTTCTGCACCGCGTTGGAGAGGATCAGCAGCAGCACGAGGTCGAAAGGGTCGTACTGCCCGATGTTGCGCCGACCGGTCAGGCGCAGGAACACCAGCAGGAAGACATAGACCACGAAACCGCGGAGGACGAATTCCCACCAGGGAACGCTGAGCTGGAACATGAGGCGCATCCGTTGGAACGAGGATGCGCGATCTTGCACCGAAGGCGGCGCGGGGCACACGGTCCCCGCGCGCCCTGCAATGCTCAGGACTGCATCTGCTGCAGCGCGCGGATGCGGTCCTCGATCGGCGGGTGACTGGCCATCAGCGCCATCATCCCGGTCGGGCGCGCGCTGATGCCCATCGTCGCGACACTCTTGGGAAGCTCGCCCGGGTCCATGCCGCCCAGGCGCGCGAGCGCGTTGATCATCGGCTGCTTGCGGCCCATCAGTTCGGCCGAGCCGCGGTCGGCGCGGTATTCGCGCTGGCGCGAGAACCAGGCGACGATGATCGCGGCCAGCACGCCCAGCGCGATGTCGAGCACGATCGTCGTGACGACGTAGCCGATGCCCACGCCGTCGCGGTCGTTGCGCAGCACGACGCGGTCGACGAAGTAGCCGATCACGCGCGAGAGGAAGACGACGAAGGTGTTCATCACGCCCTGGATCAGCGTCATCGTCACCATGTCGCCGTTGGCGACGTGCGCGATCTCGTGGCCGATGACCGCCTCGACCTCCTCGCGGTTCATGCTCTGCAGCAGCCCGGTCGAGACGGCCACCAGCGCCGAGTTCTTGAACGCGCCGGTGGCGAAGGCGTTGGGCTCACCCTGGAAGATCGCAACCTCGGGCATGCCGATGCCGGCCTTCTGCGCGAAGCCCTGCACCGTGCCGACGATCCAGCGGTGCGTCGGGTCGGCGGAGTCGTTGATCGTCTGTGCGCCGGTGCTCCATTTGGCGATCGGTTTGCTCATCAGGAGCGAGATCGTCGCGCCGCCGAAACCGAACACGAGCGCAAAGCCCAGCAGCTGGCCCAGCTGCAGGCCGTTGGCCGTGAGGAAGCGGTTGACGCCCAGCAAGGACGCGACGATGCCCAGCACGAGCATCACCGCGAGGTTGGTGGCCACGAAGAGGAGGATTCGTTTCATCGACGCGCGCCCATCACCGGGCGTGGCTGGTTTCGGGAACCTGCGATCTTAGGGTGGCCCCGGTGTTTTCAAGACCAGCCGGGCTGCAGCGACCAGTTCAGCTCCTGCCCGCCGAGCAGCGGCTTGATCGTCACCTCGCCGAAGGGGAGCTGCTCGGGCAGCGTGCGCGGCTGGCGCAGCAGCGTCACGCAGCCGGTGTTGCGCGGCAGGCCGTAGAAGTCGGCACCGAAGTGGCTTGCGAAGCCTTCGAGCCGGGCGAGCGCGCCGGCGGCCTCGAAGGCCTCGGCGTAGAGCTCGAGCGCGGCCGGCGCCGTGAAACAGCCGGCGCCGCAGACGCTGGCTTCCTTGAGCGCCGCCGCGTGCGGCGCGCTGTCGGTGCCGAGGAAGAACTTCGGGCTGCCCGAGGTTGCCGCGGCGAGCAGCGCCTGTCGATGCTCCTCGCGCTTGAGGATCGGCAGGCAGTAGAAGTGCGGCCGCAGCCCGCCGACGAAGAGTGCGTTGCGGTTGTAGAGCAGGTGGTGCGCGGTGATCGTCGCCGCGGTGTGCGCATCGGCGTCCCTGACGTAGTGCGCGGCCTCGCGCGTCGTCAGGTGCTCGAAGACGATCTTCAGTTCGGGGAAGTCGCGCCGCAGCGGGATCATCACGCGATCGATGAAGACCGCCTCGCGATCGAAGATATCGACCGCCGGATCGGTGACCTCGCCGTGCACGAGCAGCAGCAGGCCCTCGCGCTGCATCGCTTCCAGCGTCGCGCGGGTCTTGCGGATGTCGGTGACGCCGTCGTCGCTGTTGGTCGTGGCGCCCGCCGGATAGAGCTTGAGCGCGACCACGCCGGCGGCCTTGGCGCGCGCGATCTCGGCGGGCGTCGTCGTGTCGGTCAGGTAGAGCGTCATCAGCGGCGTGAAGTCGCTGCCCGCCGGACGCGCCGCCAGGATGCGCTCGCGATAGGCGATCGCCTGCGACGCCGTCGTCACCGGCGGCTTGAGGTTGGGCATCACGATCGCGCGCGCGAACTGCGCCGCGGTGTACGGCAGCACGGCGCGCAGCGCCGCGCCGTCGCGCAGGTGCAGATGCCAGTCGTCCGGGCGGGTCAGCGTCAGCGTCGCGGGCATGCTCATGCCGGCGATTGTTCCATCCCGGCGCGCGCGCGCTGCCGCGCGAGGAAGTCCCACAGCGCCGCGGCCAGCGGCTTGCCCTGGCGGTTGCCCGCGGGTCGGGTGCGGTAGACGCGGATGTCCATCGTCAGCTCCAGTCGGCCCGGGTCGGCCGCGGGAACCAGCAGCCGGTCCTCCAGCTCGCGGCGCACCGAGCTCGCCGGCAGGAAGGCCAGGCCGTGCCCTTCGAGCGCCATCGCCTTCAGGCCCTCGGCGATGTCGGTCTCGTAGACCTTCTCGAGCAGCGGCGTCGGCTGCGCGCCCTTCAGGATCACGTCGACCAGGCGCGCCATGTAGGCGCCCGGCGCGTAGCCGAGGAAGGGCACCGCGGCGCCGGGCAGCGCCGGCAGCCGCAGCAGCGGCTGGCCGTCGGCGCCGGCGCGCGCATAGGGTGCAAGCGTCTCCGAGCCCAGGCTCAGCATGTCGTAGCGGTCCGAGGCCAGTTCCAGCGGCTGGCTCGGATGGTGGTAGGCCATCAGCAGGTCGCAGCTGCCCTCAGTGAGCCGCAGCACCGCGTCGTGCACGTTGAGCGCGTGCAGCCGCGTCTTGAGCATGCCCAGCTGCGGCCGCAGGCTCATCAGCCAGTGCGGGAAGAAGGTGAACGAGAGCGTGTGCGGCAGCGCGAACTCGAGCACGTCCTGACCCACCGCCTGGTGGCTGCGCATCAGGTTGCGCGTGGACTGCAGCGCCGCGACCATCTCGAGCGCTTGCGCGTGAAAGCTCTCGCCCGCCGGCGTGAGCCGCGTCGGGTACGAGGAACGGTCGACCAGGTCGATGCCTGCCCAGGCCTCCAGCGACTGGATGCGCCGGCTGAACGCCGGCTGCGTGACGTGCCGCTGCTGCGCCGCGCGCGAGAAGCTGCGCGTCTCCGCCAGCGCGATGAAGTCCTCGAGCCACTTGGTTTCCATCGGCCGCTAGTCTAGTGACCCGCCCGCCACCCAGGATGCGGCGCCGCGCCGAGCGCGGCCTCCCCGTTCGGCCCGGCGTCTGCCGCTTCTGCCCGAGCGGACCGCACGGAACGCGACTTCTAGAATGGCCGCGCACCGGCAGGCATCCGGCAGGAGACACGCGATGACGCTGAAGATCCTCGACGCGCAGCGCGCGGCCCGCTTCGAGGCGCTGTGCGAGCTGATCGTGCCCGGCTCGTCGCGCATCGGTCCGGCCGTCTACACCGACGCGGCGCTGGCCACGGCACCGCCACCGCTGCAGCAGGCGGCGCTGCAGGCGATCGACGCGCTCGCCGGCGCGACGACGGCCGAGGCGCTCGCTGCGCACGAGCGCAGCGCCGAGTTCGCGCTCGTGCGCGCTCTGGCCGTCGAGGCCTTCTGCAGCGACTTCGTCGCACCCGGCGCACCCGGCCCCGGCGCCTGGGCGGAAATGGGCTTCGAGGTGCCGCGCCCGGTCGACCTCGAGCGCGACTGGTCTTGGCTCGGCACCCGCTGAAGGAGGAAACGATGAACGAAGACTTCGACGTCATCGTCGTCGGCTCCGGCGCCGGCGGCGGCGTGATCGCCTCCGAGCTGGCGCTGGGCGGCCGCAGGGTGCTGCTGCTGGAAGCCGGGCGGCACCTGACCTCGGCCGACTTCAAGCGCTGGGAGGTCAAGGCCAACCATGACCTCTACTGGCCGATGCGCTTTGCCCCGCTGCCGGATGGCGACGTCGTCGCCTTCCTCTCGGGCCGGAGCGTCGGCGGCTCGACGACGATCAACACCAAGGTCGCGCTGCGCGCGCACGAGCGCGACATCGCCAAGTGGCACGCGGCCAGCGGCCTGACGAACGACGACGGGGAGCCCTTCTCGCTGGCCGACCTCGAGCCCTTCTACGACCGCGTCGAGAAGGTGCTCACCGTGCGCGAGCGCGGCGACTGGGGCAAGAGCGTCTTCACCGCGCAGGCGGGCTTCCGGGCGCTCGGCACCGACGTCGAGCCGGTGATGTCCTACACCGACGCCAAGTGCCTGAGCTACGGCTCCTGCCTGCAGGGCTGCCCGACCGACGGCGGCAAGTCGACGATGAACGCCTACATCGCGCGCGCGCTGGCCGAAGGAGGGCTCGAGCTGCGCACCGGCGTACAGGTGAACCGGATTCTGATCGAGGGCACCGGCGGCGGTCCGCGCGCAACCGGGGTGCGCTGGCAGACGGCCGACGGCCACACGCAGGAGGCGCGCGGCCGCTTCGTCGTCGCCGCCGCGGGCGCGCTCAACACCTCGCTGCTGCTGCTGCGCTCGGGGCTCTCGAGCCCTGCCATCGGCCGGCACGTCGGCCTGCACCCGCTGCGCCTGGTCTACGGCCTCTTCGACGAGATCCAGGACTCGCACCGCGTCTACCCGATCAGCGCGCACTGCATGCAGCACCAGGTCGACGAGGACGGCGGCTTCGTGCTCGAGACCTCGACGATCATGGACCCGGTCGCCTTCGGCACGACGATCCGCGACGAGCGCGGGCCGCTGTGGGGCCAGCCGCTGATCGAGGCGCTGCGCGCCTACCGGCGCTGGGTCGGCGTGCTGGCGATGGTCAACGACGAGAACCACGGCGCGGTCGGCCTGGCCGCCGACGGCCAGGAGCAGATCACGGTCGACTTCCAGCCGAGCGAACACGCGCGCCTGGATGCGGCCCTGGATTTCAGCCGCCGCGTGCTCCAGGCCGCGGGCGCGAAGCAGGTCTGCTGGACCGGCATCATCTCGACCCACACCCAAGGCGGCTGCCGCATGGGCGACGACCCGCAGCGCTCGGTCGTCGACCGCAACGGCCGCTCGCACGAGGTGCGGAACCTCTACGTCGGCGACGGCTCACTGCTGCCGCGCACGCTCTCGGTGAACCCGTCGCTGACGATCATGGCGCTGGCGACCCGCCTGGCAATGCATCTGGAGGAGGCCTTGGCGGAAGCGCCTGCTGCCGGCTGAAGTCGCCCAGGCCAATCCGGGCGGCATCACCGACTCGGATGCCGCGAAGCTGGCGCTGCATCTGGGGCGGGCCTTCTCGCAGGAGACGGTGACGGCTGGAATCGGTCAGACAGGAAATCGCCCGACGCAGCTTCGTAGGCGGGCATCAGTGGTAATCGTCCTCGCGCTGGTGTCGGATCGCGCTGACGACGACCTCGCTTTCGCTGATGATCTCGAACAGCGCAACGTAGCCGCTGCTCCCGAACGGAATCACCAGTTCCCGCTCCAGCGGGTTGGGGCCCACCTTGCGACAGGTGTAGGGGTTGGTCTCGAGGATGCGCAGTTCCCGCCGGATCGCGTCAACCGCGCGAAGCGGCAGATCGAAATCGCCGTGGCGAAGCGCCAACTCGACGAGAAAAGCCTCCAGCCGCTCCAGGTCCTCCAGCGCCTCGTGCGTCAGGCGGACGGAGAAGCTCACGCCTTGCCGTTGCGTGCGCCGTTCTCTCGAAGGGTCTTCATCCGCTGCTCGAGGCGAGCCCGCATTTCGTCGAGCACCGGCTCCACCGGATGGAACCGACCCGTCCGCCGCGCCTTGGCAAGCGACGCTCGGCCGCGCGCCAGAAAGGCCTCCTGCGCGATCCGCCGCCGCGCTGCGTCGAGTGCTGCCGCCTCGACGAACTGCGAAAGGGTCTCGCCCTCGCGCAGCGCGGACTCGATCTCGCGCCGCACGTCGGGTTCGACTCGGACCGGAGGAAGTTGTGCGGATTTCATGTCCGGCAATGTAGCGCATTTGCGATGCGTGCGCCCTGCGCGAGCCGGATGGCGATGCACCTGGAGGAGGCGTTGAGCGAGACGTCGGCGTCTCGCTGAAGCGCTCGCCGACCAGAAGCCGTGCGGCCACGGCCCCAACGGTCGGTTTTCACTCAGGGCAACAACAGCAACTCCACAGGCAGCTCAAGCCCCGCGGCAAGCTTCTTCAGCGTCGCCGTGGTGCCGCTACGCTTGCCGGATTCGATCTGGCTCACGTAGGCCGCGCTCACGCCCGCCGCAGCCGCCAGCGTGTGAACGGTCATGCCCTTGTGCTCGCGCCACGCTCGCACGGGATGGGTGCCGTCGGCAATCGCAAAGGCCACCGGGGCTGGAACGCGAAGCCCATCGTCGCTGGCGACGGCAGCGGCGTAGACCGCTGCATCCTCGGCGTCCTCCACCAAGTGCCCGATCCGCTGCCACACATCGGCGGGAACCACATAGGCGCGCCGACCATCGATCTCGATCACCCGAATCCTGCTCATTCGTACACTCCACCGCGCGGTGCCGCGCGCAACACCCGGACGACCAATCGCTCTGCTTCGAGGTCGTAGATCACGCGCCAGTCCCCAACGCGCAAGCGATATCCCGGCTGCCCGACAAGCTTCTTGAAGAGGCAATTGTCCTTTCGTGGATGCCTGCTTGCATCACTTGGGATCAGCGACCGGCACACCCTCTCCCTGGCTCTGCTGCAAGCCCCACATCCGCGCGTAGCGCCTGGCCAGCGCGAGCAACTCGGCGTGCGTGCCGCGCTCGACGATGCGGCCGTGGTCCATGACGAGGATCTCGTGCGCGTCGACGACGGTCGAGAGCCGGTGCGCGATCACGAGCGTCGTCTTGCCCTGCGCGGCGCTGGCGAGCTCGGCCTGGATCGCCCGCTCGTTGGCCGAATCGAGCGCCGAGGTCGCCTCGTCGAAGATCAGGATCGGCGGGTTCTTCAGCAGCGTGCGCGCGATCGCGACGCGCTGCTTCTCGCCGCCGCTGAGCTTGAGGCCGCGTTCGCCGACCATGGTCTCGTAGCCGCGCGGCGTCGCGGCGATGAAGTCGTGGATGTGCGCCGCGCGCGCCGCGGCCTCGACCTCGGCACGCGTGGCCCCGGGGCGGCCGTAGGCGATGTTGTATTCGATCGTGTCGTTGAAGAGCACCGTGTCCTGCGGCACGATGCCGATCGCCTGCCGCAGGCTGGCCTGCGTGACATCGCGGATGTCCTGGCCGTCGATCGTGATGCGCCCGCCCCCGGCGTCGACGTCGTAGAAGCGGTAGAGCAGCCGCGCCAGCGTGCTCTTGCCGGCGCCCGAGGGCCCGACCACCGCCACCGTGCGGCCCGCGGGGATCTCGAAGCTCAGCTCGTGCAGCACCGGGCGCCGAGCCTTCGCACCGCGCTCGTACGAGAAGCTCACGCGCTCGAAGCGCACCACCCCCTCGCGGACTTCGAGCGGTCTGGCGCCTGGCGCGTCGGCGACCTCGCGCTCGCGTTCGAGCAGCGTGAACATGCGGTCGAGGTCGGTCAGACCCTGCTTGATCTCGCGGTAGATGACGCCAAGGAAGTTCAGCGGCACGTAGAGCTGGATCATGAAGGCGTTGACCATCACCAGGTCGCCGAGCGTCATCGTGCCCTGCACGACGCCGCGCGTGGCCAGCCACAGCATGGTCACGAGCGCGCAGGCGATGATGAGCTGCTGGCCGCTGTTGAGCAGCGACAGCGAGCCCTGGCTCCTGAGCCGCGCCCGGCGCAGGCGGCGCAGCTGCTCGTCGTAGCGCGCCGCCTCGTAGGCCTCGTTGTTGAAGTACTTGACGGTCTCGTAGTTCAGCAGCGAGTCGATCGCGCGCGTGTGGGCGTCCGATTCGAGCTCGTTGACCTCGCGCCGGAACTTCGTCCGCCATTCGGTGACCGAGACGGTGAAGCCGATGTAGAGCACGAGCGCAGCCATCGTGACGCCGGCAAAACCCGCGCCGAACTTGACGCCCAGCAGCACGAGCACCAGCCCGACCTCGACCAGCGTCGGCAGGATGCTGTAGATCGAGTAGCTGACGAGCGCCTGCACCGCGCGCGTGCCGCGCTCGATGTCGCGCGTCATGCCGCCGGTCTGGCGGTCGAGGTGAAAGCGCAGGCTCAGGCCGTGCAGGTGCTCGAAGACCTCGAGCGCGATGCGCCGCGTCGCGCCCTCGGTGGCCTTGATGAAGACGAATTCGCGCAGCTCGGTGAAGATCGACGTCGACAGCCGCAGCGCGCCGTAGGCAACGAGCAGTCCGAGCGGCACGACCAGCAGCGCCGCGGTGCTGCCCGGCTCGATCGTCAGGCGGTCGACCAGCTCCTTGAGCAGCAGCGGAACGCCGACGTTGGCGACCTTGGCCGCGATCAGGAAGAGCAGCGCCAGCGCCATGCGCCAGCGATAGGTCCAGAAATACGGCAGCAGCCGGGTCAGCGCGCCCCAGTCCGAACGCGTGCGCGGTGCCTCGCGCGAGTCCGCGGGCAAGGGCAGAGACGACGTCCGATATCTCATGGAAAATGCATGCAGCAACCGAAGGAGGTGTGGCCCATGAGCCGCGATTCAAGTTCACGGGCCGTCACCGACACGCGCCTGGCCGTGCCCGCAGACCTGCCCGAGGGTATCGAGTTGGTGATGCGCGTGGCGCCGATGCCCGCCGACGCGAACGCCAACGGCGACGTCTTCGGCGGCTGGATCATGGCGCAGGTCGACATCGCCGGCTCGGTGCTGCCGGCGCGCGTCGCCAAGGGCCGGATCACCACCGTGGCCGTCAACGAGTTCATCTTCAAGCAACCGGTGTCGATCGGCGACCTGCTCAGTTTCTACTCGCGCATCGTCCGCGTCGGTCGCACCTCGATCACTGTGCACGTGGAGGTCTGGGCGGAACGCAATCCGGCAAACCCGGAGCTGGTCCGCGTCACCGAGGCGAAGCTCACCTACGTCGCGATCGACGATCAGGGTCGTCCACGCGCGCTGAACTGAGCAGCCGGGCCTCGCCCCTGGACCTGCTGCCGCTCAGCTCCCGTCGAGCCGACGGGACCAATCTTCGGCTTGCCCGCGCTGCAGACGCTGCGTGAAGAGCTTGCGCCAGCTCGGCGTGAGCGGCAGCTCGAGCAGCGGACGAAGCGCATCGCGATCGACGACACGGTCGCGGATCAGCGCCATCACGCGAGCGACGCTGTACTCCGGGTGCGGGCGCCGCAGCAGCTCGGGAACATCGCCGGCCGCAAGCATCCCCGGCTCCAGCACGCGGAAGTACCAGCCGGTGCGCAGGCTCTGCTGCACCTGGGCGGCCATGTCCGGCACGCCGAAGCGAAGGTTGAGCCGGTAGCAGGGCTGGCGCCCCTGCGTCAGCACCAGCCGGACCGTGCCGATGCGCCACTCGTCGCCGAGGCACACGTCGCTCTCGTCCAGCCCCTCGACGCTCAGGTTCTCGCCGAAGGCGCCGGGACGCTCGAACAGCGGCTGCTGCGGATCGCGCTCGCGCCACCACGCGTAGTGCGACCAGGGGTAGACGTGGACCGCCTTGTCGATGCCGCCGTGCGCGCGCGTGTCGCCCTGCTCGTCGCCGCGCAGGCCAAGCGGGTCCACCGGGTGCGGCCCCGCCACCGGCTGCTTGTCGATCCCGCTCTGCACGTGGCCCAGCGGCGCCGTCGGCCCGAAGAGCACGGCGCGAACGCGCGGCGCCGGGGTCTTCATCGGGCAGCGCTCCGAAGCGCCGGCAGCGACGCCAGGTGTTCGGCGATCGCCTCGGCGATCCAGCGGTACGCCCTTGCGCCGGGGTGAAAGCCGTCGCTGGCCATCGCCGCCGGATCGAGCGGCAGCGTCATCGGCACGAGCGAGACGCCGTCGCGCGCCGCACACCAGTCACGCAGCGCCTCGTTGTGGCGGCGGGCTTCGGCACCCGCCACCCAGCGCAGCGGCTGGGGAAGGCCCGGGAAGGCATGGACCGGGGGCAGCGGCGCGAAGGCCACATGCCGTGCGCCGGCCCTGTCCCGCAGGAACTGCACGATCGCCGCCCGCGCAGCCAGGGCGCGCTGCACGGGAACGCGGCCGGTGACGTCGTTGACCCCGGTGACGATCACCGCGAGATCGGTGCGCAGCTGTGGCCTGTCCTGCAGCAGCGCCAGCGTCTCCTCGGTATCGAGGCTGGACTGCGCGAGCAGCTCCCAGCGCACGCGACGCTGCGTGCGCGCCGCGAGCCGGCTCGCCAGCGGCTGCGCGAGCGCATCCCGCTGGTGCGCGACGCCCACGCCCGCGGCCGAGGAATCGCCGGCGACGAGCAGCGCAAGCGGCGGCCTTTCGCCGATCTCGCCGACTTCGCCCGCGCGCGCGCCCTCGGGCTCGGGCAGACGCGGGATGCGCGCGCGCGTGGCCAGACCCTGCGCGACCAACACCGGCGCCAGCGCCAGCTTCAGTGCCGCGTGCGCCATCGTCCTCGCGCGCTGCGCGCTGAGCTCAGAATTTCGAGAAGTCGGGCTTGCGCTTCTCGAAGAAGGCCTGGAAGGCCTCCTTGGCCTCGGGGCTGCCCAGGCGCTTCACGAAAAGCTCGCCCTCGGTGCGGATCACGGCCCGCAGCTGCTCGCGATGCGGCGCGAGCATCAGCCGCTTGGACTCCAGCACGGCGCTCGGCGGCAGCGCGTTGAAGCGCGCCGCGACCCGGCGTGCATGGTTGACGACCTCGGATGCCGGCAGCACCGCGTTGGCCAGCCCGCATTCGACCGCCTCCTCGGCGCCGAAGGGCTCGCCGAGCATCAGCTTCTCGGCGCCCCGGCGCTGGCCCATCAGCTGCGGGATCAGCAGGCTGGAGCCGAACTCGGGGACGAGCCCGAGGCTCACGAAGGGCATCGCGAGCCGGGCGTCGTCGGCAACGTAGACGAAGTCGCAGTGCATCAGCATCGTCGTGCCGATGCCGATCGCCGCGCCGGTGACCGCGGCGACGACGGGCTTGGGGCAGTCGAGCAGCGCGACCATGAACTTCGCGACCGCCGACTTCTCGAAGCCGTCGCCGCCCGCGCCGGGCGGCTGCTTCATGAAATCCTCGAGGTCGTTGCCCGAGGTAAAGATCCCCGGCTGCCCGGTGATCAGCACCGCACGCACCGCGGCGTCGACGCTGGCGGCCCACAGCGCGTCGGCCATCGCTTGGTACATCGCGATGGTGAGCGCGTTCTTCTTCTCGGGACGTGCGATCTCGATCGTCGCGACGCCGTCGATCGTGGCGGTGCGGATGCTCATGCGGGACTCCGGTTTCTTCGGTGGGCCTGGTTCAGCAGCGTTCGAGGATACCGGCTGCGCCCTGGCCCATGCCCACGCACATCGTCACCATGCCGTACTTCAGCTTGTGGCGGCGCAGCGCGTGCACGACCGTGGCCGAGCGGATCGCCCCGGTGGCACCCAGCGGGTGGCCCAGCGCGATCGCGCCGCCCATCGGGTTGACCTTGGCCGGATCCAGCTTGCAGGTCTCCATCACCGCCAGGCTCTGCGCGGCGAAGGCCTCGTTGAGCTCGATCCAGCCGAGGTCGTCCTGCGCGATGCCTGCCAGCTTGAGCGCGGCCGGAATCGCCTCGATCGGACCGATGCCCATGATCTCGGGCGGCACGCCGCGCGCAGCGAAGCTGACGAAGCGCGCCAGCGGCTGCAGGTTGAAGGTTTTCAAGGCCTTCTCGCTGCAGACGATCAGCGCGCCGGCACCATCGCTCGTCTGGCTGCTGTTGCCGGCGGTGACGCTGCCCTTGGCCGCGAACGCGGGCTTGAGCTTGGCCAGGCCTTCGAGGCTGGTGTCGGGGCGCGGGCCTTCGTCGATGTCGACGACGCGCGTCTTCACCTTGACGCCGCCGCTGGCCAGGTCGGGGCTGCGCGA
>JAIXKN010000003.1 GCA_026932425.1 Burkholderiales bacterium | reverse complement strand
TGAGCATCATCAGGTTGTCGGTGTAGGTCGAGTGGATGCCCCACTTCTGGTGCGGCGTGATGAAGTTCAGCAGGATCTCGGGGTTGCCGTTGCTGCGCTGCTGGTGCATCGGTGCCGCGGCCTTCACGTCCACCGGCGGACGGTAGGTCGAGAAGCCCTCGCCGAAGGCGATCAGCCAGGCGTGATCCTGGTAGAACTGCTGGCGGCCGGTGAGCGTGCGCCAGGGGATCAGCTCGTGGACGTTGGTGTAGCCTGCGTTGTACGAGACGCTCTCGCTCTCGATGCCGCTCCAGGTCGGTGAGCTGATGATCTTGCGCGGCTGCGCCTGGATGTCGCGGTAGCGGATCTTCTCGTCCTCGCGGTGCAGGGCCAGGTGCACGTGGTCGCGGCCCGTCGCCTTGGACAAGGCATCCCAGGCCTTGACCGCGACGTGGCCGTTGGTCTCGGGCGCCAGCTGCAGCACGACCTCGCAGGCGTCGATGTCGGTGTCGATCCTGGGCATGCCCTTGGTCGCGCCCTCCTCGCGCACGACGCCGTTGAGCTCACCGAGCTGCCTGACCTCGGTCTGCGTGTTCCAGGCGATGCCCTTGCCGCCGTTGCCGATCGTGTTCATCAGCGGGCCGAGCGCGGTGTAGCGCTTGAACACGTTCGGGTAGTCGCGCTCGACGACGGTGATCGCAGGCGCGGTCTTGCCCGGGATCAGCTCGCACTCGCCGCGCTTCCAGTCGCGCACGTCCAGCGCCTGGCCGAGCTCGCCCGGGCTGTCGTGCATCAGCGGCGTCAGCACGACCTCCTTCTCGACGCCCAGGTGCCCGACGCAGAGCTCGCTGAACTTCTTCGCGAAGCCCTTGTAGATCTCCCAGTCGCTGCGCGCCTCCCAGGCCGGGTCCACCGCCGCGGAGAGCGGGTGGATGAAGGGGTGCATGTCGCTGGTGTTGAGGTCGTTCTTCTCGTACCAGGTCGCGGTGGGCAGCACGATGTCGCTGTAGAGGCAGGTCGTGCTCATGCGGAAGTCCAGCGTCACCAGCAGGTCGAGCTTGCCCTCGGGCGCCTGCGCGTGCCACTTCACCTCGGTGGGTTTGGCGTCCTGCCCGGCGCCGGGCCGCCCCAAGCCGGGCGTGCCCCCTTGGGGGGATTGGGGGCCGACTTCCTCGCCGAGGTCCTTGCCCTGCACGCCGTTGCTCGTGCCCAGCAGGTGCTTGAGGAAGTACTCGTGGCCCTTGCCGCTCGAGCCCAGCAGGTTGGAACGCCAGACGAAGAGGTTGCGCGGCCAGTTCTGCGGCGCGTCGGGGTCGTGGCAGGCGAAGTCGAGCTTGCCCTCCTCGAGCTGCTGCACGACGTAGTCCTTGGCGTCCATGCCGGCGGCGGCGGCCTCGCGCGCCACCGCGATCGGGTTGCGGTTGAGCTGCGGGGCGCTGGGCAGCCAGCCCATGCGCTCGGCGCGCACGTTGAAGTCGATCGCGCTGCCGGAGAACGCCTTCCGGTCGGCCAGCGGCGAGAGCACCTCGCCCATCCCGAGCTTCTCGTAGCGCCACTGGTCGGTGTGTGCGTAGAAGAAGCTGGTCGAGTTCTGCTGCCTTGGCGGGCGCATCCAGTCCAGCGCGAAGGTCAGCGGCGTCCAGCCGGTCTGCGGGCGCAGCTTCTCCTGCCCGACGTAGTGCGACCAGCCGCCGCCGCTCTTGCCGATGCAGCCGCACATCATCAGCATGTTGATGACGCCGCGGTAGTTCATGTCGGCGTGGTACCAGTGGTTCATGCCGGCGCCGATGATGATCATCGAGCGGCCCTCGGTCTTCTCGGCGGTCTCGGCGAACTGGCGGGCCACGGCGATGATCTGCTCGCGCGGCACGCCGGTGATGCGCTCCTGCCAGGCCGGCGTGTAGGGCGCGTCGTCGTCGAAGCTCGCAGCACCCGTGCCAAGACCTCGGTCGATGCCGTACTGAGCCGCCTGCAGGTCGAAGACGGTGGCCACGCGCGCGCGCTTGCCGCCGGCCAGCTCGATCTCGGTCACCGGCAGCTTCATGCAGCGCACGTCACCGCCCTGGTCGCTGGCGGTGAAATAGGGATTGGGCTGGCCACCGAAGTAGGGGAAGGCGACGTCGGCGATCTCGTGCGGCTGCACACCGTCCTCGAGCAGCGAGAGCTTGAGCTTCACCGCCTCGTTGCCGCGCGCGTCCTTGTCCTCGAGGTTCCAGCGCCCGGCGTCGGCGCGACCCTGCGGGCCCCAGCGGAAGCCGATCGAGCCGTTGGGCAGCGTGATGCGTCCGCTGGTGTCGAAGGCCAGCGTCTTCCACTCCGGGTTGTTGTCCTGGCCGAGCGCCCCGTCGAGGTCGCTGGCGCGCAGGAAGCGCCCGGGCACCAGCGCGCGCCGGCCGTCTTGCAGCTGCTGCTCTTCCAGCAGCACGAGCATCGGCAGGTCGGTGTAGCGGCGCGCGTAGTCGTCGAAGTAGGCCGCGCGCCGGTCGAAGTAGAACTCCTTGAGGATGACGTGGCCCATCGCCATCGCCACCGCGGCGTCGGTGCCCTGCTTGGGGTGCAGCCACAGGTCGGCGAGCTTGGCGACCTCGGAGTAGTCCGGCGTCACCGCCACCGTCTTCGTGCCCTTGTAGCGCACCTCGGTGAAGAAGTGCGCGTCGGGCGTGCGCGTCTGCGGGACGTTGGAGCCCCAGGCGATGATGAAGTCGCTGTTGTACCAGTCGGCGCTCTCGGGCACGTCGGTCTGCTCGCCCCAGATCTGCGGGCTGGCCGGCGGCAGGTCGCAGTACCAGTCGTAGAAGCTCATGCACACGCCGCCGATCAGCGAGAGGTAGCGCGCGCCCGAGGCGTAGCTGATCATGCTCATCGCCGGGATCGGCGAGAAGCCGACCACGCGGTCCGGCCCGTAGGTCTTGATCGTGTGGATGTTGGCCGCGGCGATGATCTCGTTGACCTCGTCCCAGGACGAGCGCACGAAGCCGCCCAGGCCGCGCACCTTCTGGTAGTCGCGGCGCTTGGCCTCGTCGGCCTGGATCGCCGCCCAGGCGTCCACCGGGTCGTGCTTCAGGCGCGCCTCGCGCCAGTGCCGCAGCAGCCGCGCGCGCACCATCGGGTGCTTGACGCGGTTGGCGCTGTAGAGGTACCAGCTGTAGCTGGCGCCGCGCGCGCAGCCGCGCGGCTCGTGGTTGGGCAGGTCCGGCCGCGTGCGCGGGTAGTCGGTCTGCTGCGTCTCCCAGGTGACGATGCCGCCCTTGACGTAGATCTTCCACGAGCAGCTGCCGGTGCAGTTCACGCCGTGCGTGCTGCGCACGATCTTGTCGTGCGCCCAGCGGTTGCGGTAGGCGTCCTCCCAGGTGCGGTCCTCGCCGGTGGTGCGCCCGTGGCCCTCGGCGAAGCTCTCGCGCGGAAGCGAGAAGTAGTTCAGGCGGTCGAGAAAGTGACTCATGGCGTCGTCCTCACGGGTTCTTGATGTAGGCGTTGCGGCGCAGGTAGAACCACCAGTTCAGCAACAGGCAGGCGGCGTAGAAAACGGCGAAGCCGTACATCGCGAGCTCGGGCGTCCCGGCCTTGATCTGATCGCCGATGACGATCGGTGCAATGAAGGCACCGTAGGCCGCCACTGCCGAGGTCCAGCCGAGCACCGGGCCGGCGCGGTCGCGGTCGAAGATCACGCCGATGGTGCGGAAGGTCGAGCCGTTGCCGATGCCGCTGGCCGCGAACAGCACGAGGAACAGGCCAAGGAACATCGGGAAGTAGGCCTCGGGTGTCGCCGACGAATACGCCAGCTTCATCACGTAGCCGACCGCGACCGAGGCCACGACCATCACCAGGGAGATGATCTGCGTGACGATCGAGCCACCCCACTTGTCGGAGATCCAGCCGCCGATCGGTCGCACCGCGGCGCCGACGAAGGGCCCGATCCACGCGAAGGCGAGGATGGGCAGCGCGTTCGGGTTGTGCTGCGTGTGCGTCATCACGCCATTGGCGTCGGGGATGTGCACGACGTCGAAGATCACCTTCATCGCCAGCGGCAGCGCCATCGAGAAGCCGATGAAGGAGCCGAAGGTGACGATGTAGAGCGCGGTCAGGCTCCAGGTGTGCTTGTCGCTGAAGATCGCGTACTGCTTGACCACCGCCTCCTTCATCGGGCCGAAGGCCGCCAGGCGCATGATCGTGAGCGCGAGGATGATGTCCAGCGGGATGGCGATCCACATGCTGATCAGCCCCAGGCCGGTGGGCGGGGGCAGATACAGCCAGAGACCGAAGAGCGCGGGGATGAAGGCCAGCGTGTAGAGCCAGGTGACCTTGGCGAAGGCGACGATCGGCGTGCCGGTGGACGGCGAGATCGGCTTGAGATTGTTCATCCCGAACCAGCACAGCAGCGACAGCGGGATCAGCGAGAACACCCAGGCGAAACCCGCGTTCTGGATCCAGGTCGGCGTGCCCGCGGGGATCTTGCCGAAGATCCAGCCGCTCTCGTTGACGAGCGTCTCCGGTGCACCGCCAAGCGCCCCCAGCAGCGGCACCGTCATCACCAGCGGCACGACGATCTGCATGGTCGTCACGCCGAAGTTGCCCAGGCCCGCGTTCAGCCCGAGCGCCGTGCCCTGCTGGCGCTTCGGGAAGAAAGTGCTGATGTTGGACATCGACGACGCGAAGTTGCCGCCACCCACACCGCACCACAGCGCCATCAGCTGGAAGCTCCACAGCGGCCACTCCGGGTGCTGCAGCACGATGCCCGTGCCCAGCGCCGGCGCCAGCAGCATCGAGGTGGTCAGAAAGATGACGTTGCGCCCGCCGGCCAGGCGGATGAAGAAGGACGAAGGGATGCGCATCGTCGCGCCGGCGATGCCCGAGATCGCGGTCAGGGTGAAGAGCTCGGCCTGGGTGAAGGGGAAGCCCAGGTTGAGCATCTGCACGGTGATGATTCCCCACATGCCCCAGACCGCGAAGCCGCACAGCAGCGCCGGCACCGAGATCCAGAGGTTGCGGTAGGCGATGCGCTTGCCGGTCTGTTCCCAGAAGGCTTCGTCCTCGGGGTGCCATTCGGCGATGTCGGCGCCGCGCCCTGCGCGCGCCGGCGCGCCGCCGGAGAGGGTGGTCGAGTTCATGGTCATGCTTCCTTGTGCAACCGGGGCGTTCCCGCGCGCGCGCCGCGAAGGCGTTCAGCGCGCGAAGGACTTGGAGAAGGGGGCCGGTGGCGCATTCCTGCCCATCAGCTCGGTGCGGCGGACCTCGGTCCAGTACATCCAGATCAGCGACACCCAGACGACGCCGTACATCAGCATGAAGGCGCTCGAGCGCACGCCGGTGAGATCCATCAGCGCGCCGAACAGGATCGGCAGCACGAAGCCGCCCAGGCCTCCGGCCAGCCCGACGATGCCGCTGACCGCGCCGATGTTGTCGACGTACTCGTCGCTGATGTACTTGAAGACGCTGGCCTTGCCGAAGGCCCAGGCCACGCCGAGCACCGCCATCAGCGCGGTGAAGGCGACGACGTTGAGGCCGATGTGGAAGGTCCTGGGCCCGTTGACGGTAACGACGGTGAAGTCGGTCTGCGGGTAGGACAGCAGGAAGAGGCAGATCCAGCTCACCCACATCACCCACCAGGTGACCTTGTGCGCGCCGTACTTGTCCGAGAGCCAGCCGCCGATCGCGCGCAGCACGCCCCCGGGCAGCGAGAAGCAGGCTGCCAGCAGCGCCGCGGTGCGGATCTCGAGCCCGTACTCGCCGACGTAGTACTGCACCATCCACAGGCTCAGCGCCACGTAGCCGCCGAAGACGATGCTGTAGTACTGGCAGTACTTGAGCACGCGCGGATCCTTCAGCAGCCTGAGCTGGTCGGAGAAGCGCACGCTGGCATCGATCCGGTGAGCCGGGTCGCTGTGGCTGAAGAGCCAGAAGAGGATCAGCGTGCCCAGCATCACCGCCGCGTAGACCTGCGGCACCATCGCCCAGCCGAAGGCCACGACCAGCGCCGGCGCGACGAACTTGTTGACCGCGGCCCCCGAGTTGCCGGCGCCGTAGACGCCCATCGCGAAGCCCTGGCGGTTCTTCGGGAACCAGCGCGCCACATAGGGCGTGCCGACCGAGAACGAGCCGCCGGCCAGGCCGACGAAGAGGCCGATGACGAGGAACTGCCAGTACTGCGTCGCGTAGGCCATCAGCCAGATCGCCGGGATCGTGCAGGCCATCAGCACCGCCATCACGATGCGCCCGCCGTAGCGGTCGGTCCAGATCCCGAGCGGCACGCGCACCAGCGAGCCGGTCAGCACCGGCGTGGCCGTCAGCAGGCCGAACTCGGTTGCGTTGAGGTCGAGCTGCTTCTTCAGCGGGATGCCGATGACGCCGAACATCATCCACACCATGAAGCAGACGGTGAAGGCCAGGGTGCTGACCACGAGCACCGACAAGGCCTGGCTTTGCTTGCTCTTCATGAGCACTCCTGCATCGTTGCCAGGCGATGCTAGGAAGTGGTCCCGAATCGGGGTATCCGCCGATGCGACGCGCAGGCCGCGGCAGAAGAACGATGGCACCGCGGCTCGCCATCGTTCGAAAGGACTAGTCGTTGCGCGATCTGGCGCGTGTTTGCGTCAGCTCAAGGCGATGGGCAGCGGCACGGGGCCGATACGGACCTGGGGAGCGCCGAGCCAGCGGCCCCGCGGGGTGCCTCGGCAGCCCGGCCTCTCGCTGGCCCGTTCAGACCAGGCCGCGCGACTTCGCGATCACGGCGAGCTGCACGCGCGAGCCCACATCGAGCTTGCGCAGCAGGTGCTGCACGTGGATCTTCACCGTCGACTCGGCTATCGAAAGGCGGCGCGCGATCTCCTTGTTGCTGGCACCGCCGCCGATCTCGATCAGGATCTCGGTCTCGCGCGGGGTCAGCGCGGCCGCGCCGGCATCGGCCTCGGGTTGCGGTTCGCGCGCCGACGGGGACTCGGCCTGGCGGAAAGCGGCCACCAGCTTGCCGGTCATCTCCGGCGCGATCACGTCCTCGCCGGCCACGGCGCGGCGGATCGCCGCGCACAGCGCGTCGCCGTCGCTGGTCTTGAGCAGGTAGCCCGCGGCGCCGCCCCGCAGCGCGGCGGCCAGATCGTCCTCGTCCTCGCTGACCGTGAGCATCAGGATGCGCGCCTGCGGCGCGGCCGACTTCAGCGCGGGCAGCGCCGCAACGCCGCTGACGCCCGGCAGATGGTTGTCGAGCAGGATCACGTCGGGCGCCAGCGCCTCGGCCTTGCGCTGCGCCTGGTCGGCGTCGCCGGCCTCGCCGACGACGAGCAGGCCTTCGTCGGCGGCCAGCAGCGCCATGAGCCCGCGCCGGAAGAGCGTGTGATCGTCGACCACCAGCAGCCGGATGCGGTCTGCGTCGTCCATCATCAGGTCCTCATCGGGTCGCCCGCCGCAACCGCTGCCGCAACGGCCGGCCTGGCGGCGTGGGTGGCGCGGCTCGGTCCGCCCTGGCCTGCCGGTTCGCTTCCGCGTCCGGCGTCATCATTCGCTTCTGCATCGGGCCCGCCCGCCGTTGGCAGTTGCAGGCTCACCGTCGTGCCGACGCCGCGTGCCGAATCGACCTGCAGCGTCGCACCCAGGCGCTCCGCGCGCTCGGCCATGATGCGCAGACCGACATGCGTCTCGGCGTCGGCGGCAGGAGCGGCAGTGTCGAAGCCGCGACCGTCGTCGCGCACGACGATGCGCCAGGCCGGGCGCTTCCAGACGTCGACCCAGACGCGGCTGGCGCGGGCGTGCTTGCGCACGTTGGACAAGGCCTCCTGCACGATGTGCAGCGCCTGCACCTGCATGTCGGGCGGCAGCGGCAGGCCTTCGTCGTGGATCGTGAGCAGCGGCAGCATCCCGGTCTGGTGCTCGAACTTGCGCAGCGTGGCCTGCAGTGCCTGCTCCATGTCCTGCTTGTCGGTGCGCGTGCGGAAGTGCATCAGCAGCTCGCGCACGTCGCCATGGCTCTCGTGCAGCCCGGCCTCGATCTCCTGCAGCACCTGCTGCATGCGCGCCGGGTCGCCCGCGGCCATCGCGCGGCGCATCAGCTGCGCCTGGATGTTGAGGAAGGCCAGCGACTGCGCGATCGAGTCGTGCAGCTCGCGTGCCAGCAGCGTGCGCTCCTGCGCCACCGCAGCCTCGCGTTCGAGCGCGTGCAGGCGCAGGTTGTCCATCCCGCTGGCCAGGTGCGACGCGAGCGTCTCGAGGTGCGTGCGTTCGGCGTCCGAGAGCGTCACCTGCGCGTGAAAGAAGAGGTCGAGCTCGCCGATCAGCTGATCCTGGATCTGGACCGGCAGCGCGACGACGGTGGCCCAGCCCGCCTGCTCGCATTGGCGCGGCAGTGTCGCCGCCTCGGCGCGGATCGGGATCACGCGCGTGCCCTCGCCGGCGCGCAGGCGGCCGCAGTGGCACTCTCCCGCCTGGATGCAATGCTCGGCGCCCGCGATCTGAGCGGGCACGCCGTCGGATGCGAGCAGCACGAACTGCCCGCGCCCCGGATCGGCGTAACGCAGCGCGGCCGCATCGGCACGCGCTGCCGCCCGCACGAGGGGCGTGAAGCCGCTGGCCAGCGCCTGCAGGCTGGCGCTGCGGCTCACGAGCAGGCTCGCGTCGTACAGGGTCTGCAGGCGCTTGCCCTGCGCGTGCAGTTCGGCGGTCTTGTCGCGCACCCGCTGCTCGAGGTGGGCGTAGGACGCCTGCAGCTGCTGCGCCATCTCGTTGAAGCCGACCGCGAGTTCGCCGAGCTCGTCGCCGCTGGCGGGCGCAACGCGCGTGGCCAGGTCGCCACCGCGAAGCTGCGCAACGGCCTGCCGCAGGCCGACGATCGGCTCGAGCACGACGTGATAACCGACGACGACCAGCAGCGCCGCAGCCAGGGTGCTGGCCACCAGCAGCGCCACCTGCAGCAGGTGCAGGGTCGTCGTGTAGCGCGCGAGGTGGTGCTCGATCGCGCGCACGAAGCCGTCGATCGCGTTCACCAGCTCGACGGTGGCCGCATCGAGCCGGGCCGCATCGACGTCCCCGCCGCCCAGGTGCATCGCCCGCAGCGGCGCCCAGGCCGACTGCACGGCGGCATAGCGCGCGCGCACGGTCTCGTCGAAAGGCGTCACCAGCGGCCGGTCGGGGTCGCCACGCTCGAGCAACGCCAGGCTGCGCTCGAATTCGGCGACGAGTTCCCGGCGGTCGGCACGCGGCTGCGGCAGCGCAAGGGGCAGCGTCGAGGTCCACGCCAGCCGGTAGGCCTGCATGCGCATGCGGCCGGCCTCGTTGACCGACGCCGCGCCGCCGTCGAGCTGCCAGGACACCCAGAGGGTCAGCGCCGTCAGCAGGAGCCCGAGCAGCAGGAAGGGCAGGCCCACGGCCGCCAGCTTCGCGCCCAGGCTCCAGCGCTTGGTCCCGCTGCCGACGGTGGCGCTCATGACCGCGTGACCGCCAGGCGCCAGGAGGCGCGAAGGACCGAAACCGCGCTGTGGACGACTCCGACGAAGGCCGCGAGCCAGGCCAGCAGCGCGACGGCGAGGAAGACCCGCGGCACCGGCGCGAGGAAGTCCAGCCCCATCGCCAGCGTCAGCTCCTGCGTGCTGGTGGCGTACATGCCCAGCGGAAACACCGCGCCCCAGTACAGGGGGTCGTAGCGCAGCGGAAAGCGCTTGTAGACGTGGCGCCAGACGCCCAGGACGAGCAGCATCGGGATCCACCAGGTGCCGGTGGCCCAGTAGAAGATCGTGAAGCCCTTCGTGAACGGCAGCAGCGAGGTGAGGAAGGGCGCATCCGGCGCGTTGACGATCAGCAGCGACCCGGCCAGCGTCGAGATCGCCATCGCGCCCATGTTGATCCAGTACGGCGGCGCCAGGTCTCCGGGAAGGAAGCGGAAGAAGGTGTAGCGGTAGAAGATCAGCGACATCATCCAGATGTAGAGCATCCCGCCCCACAGCCACATCGACAGCGCGAAGAAGTTCAGCTCGAGCTTGTAGGGCTGGCCGATGCGCGCGGCCAGCAGCGCACCCAGCACCGACAGCGACTGCGTGGCCACCACCGCGAGCAGCCACGCGCCGCTGATGCCTTCCTGCAGCGGCGGCTTGACCTCCTTGACCGTGAACGCGGTGAAGATCGCGTAGGTGAGCGCGCACCAGAGCACGAGCGCGACGAACCAGAGCACGGCGCCGCCGGTCAGGTTCTCCGCCAGGACCAGGAACTGCGCGCCGAGCACGCTCGAGGCCGCGACGACGGTGAAGAAGCCCGGGCCGCGCAGATGGTCGATCAGGTCGCGCAGCAGCGCGCGCGGGTGCAGCGCCAGGCGCGCCAGGTAGAGCAGCCAGAGGACGCCGTAGGCCAGCAGGTTGAGCGCGAAGAGCGTCCGCGCCAGCAGCGGCAGCCCGAGCAGTTGCGCGCCGATCGAGACGATGCCGGTGGCCATCACGAGTCCGAAGTAGGCCGGCGAGAGCGTCGCCAGCCCCGTGCGCCAGGGTGCCGCGGGTGGCAGGGACCGCACAGGCGGATCGGCCGCAGGCATTCCGGCCTCCGGCCTCAGGATGCGCGCGCGGCCAGCAGCCGCCAGGCCAGCGCCGCGAAGAGCGCAGCACCGACCGCCTGCAGCGCGCGCGCGGCGCGCGGCGATCCATGCCGTGGCCGCAGCCGGGCCACCAGCGCCACGAGCACGAGCAGGAACAGCAGGCTCTGCACGACGAACACGAAGCCGAGCGCAAGGAAGGCCTGCGTCTTGTCGGCGACGTCGGCGCCGATGAACTGAGGCAGGAAGGCAAGAAAGAAGAGCGCCATCTTGGGGTTGAGCACGTTGGTCAGCAGGCCGCTGCGGAAGTCGGCGCCCGCACCTCGCACCGTCGGCACCGCTGCCGGGTCCGGCGCCGCCGGCCCCCGCCACGCACGGCGCGCCAGCCCGAATGCAAGCCAAAGCAGATAGGCCGCGCCCGCCCATTGCAGCGCGACGAAGGCCAGCGGCAGCACCGCCAGCAAGGAGGCCAGACCGAAGGCCGCGGCCAGCGCGTGCAGGCCGCAGCCCAGCGCGATGCCCGCCGCCGCCGCGGCGCCGGCGCGGGCGCCGCCCTGAAGCGTGCGCGAGACGGTGAGCAGCAGGTCGACGCCCGGTGTCGCGTTGAGCACCAGGCTGGCCAGCATGAACAGCCCGAGCTCGTGCCCCCCGAGGCCCAGGAAGGTCACAGCATTTCCACCGCCAGCGCCGTCGCCTCGCCGCCGCCGATGCACAGCGCGGCCACGCCGCGCTCGAGGCTGCGCTGGCGCAGCGCGCCGAGCAGCGTGACGACGATGCGCGCGCCGCTGGCGCCGATCGGGTGGCCGAGCGCGCAGGCGCCGCCGTGCACGTTGACGATGTCGTGCCCGATCTTCAGGTCGTGCATCGCCGCCATCGTGACCGCGGCGAAGGCTTCGTTGACCTCCCAGAGGTCGACGTTCTCGACCTCCCAGTCGGCGAGCTCGAGCACCTTCCGGATGGCACCCACCGGCGCGGTCGTGAACCACTCGGGCGCCTGCGCGTGCACCGCGTGCGCGACGATGCGCGCCACCGGCTGCACGCCCAGGCGCTCGGCGGTGCTCTGCCGCATCAGCACCAGCGCCGCCGCGCCGTCGCTGATGCTGCTCGCGTTGGCCGCGGTGATCGTGCCGTCCTTCTTGAACGCGGGCTTGAGGCCCGCGATCTTGTCGAGCTTGGCCTTGAAGGGCTGCTCGTCGCGCGTGATCACGGTCGTCGCCCCGCCCTTGCCCGGCAGCGACACCGGCACGATCTCCCAGCCGAAGCCGCCGTCCTCGTTGGCCGCCTTGGCGCGCGTGGTCGAGGCGATCGCGAACTCGTCCTGCGCGGCGCGCGTGAAGCCGTACTTCTCGACGCAGGTCTCCGCGAAGACGCCCATCGCCTTGCCGCGCTCGTACGCGTCCTCCAGGCCGTCCATCGCCATGTGGTCGAAGATCGTCGCGGCCCCGTACTTGATCCCCTTGCGCGCGAACACGAGATGCGGCGCATTGGTCATGCTCTCCATGCCGCCGGCGACGACCACCTGCGCGCTGCCCGCCACCAGCATGTCGTGCCCGAACATCATCGCGCGCATGCCGCTGCCGCACATCTTCGAGAGCGTGACCGCGCCGGTCGAGTCCGGCAGCCCCGCGCGGCGCATCGCCTGGCGCGCCGGCGCCTGGCCCTGCCCGGCCATCAGGCAGTTGCCCATCAACACCTCGTCCACGACCGCGCCGTCGATGCGGGCACGCTCGACCGCGGCCTTGATCGCGACCGCGCCGAGTTCCCAGGCCGCAAGCCCGGCGAAATCCCCGAGCAGGCCCCCGATCGGGGTGCGCGCGGCCGAAGCGATGACGATGGGATCCTTCATGATGGTGCTCTCCTTCGGATGGATGCTGGCAGCCCCGAATCATGCCAGCGGCAGGCGGCATGCCGGCGTCGCCCGAGCGCGGCGATCAGGCTCTGGCTGCCGCTGCGGCCGCGGCTCCGGCACTGGGCAGCCAGGCGCGCACCGAGGCGCCGGCCCGACGATCAGGCCTCGAAGCGCGCGGTCTCGGCGGCCCGCCGCCGCACGCTGAAGCGGCGCGAGGCTTCGTAGGGAAAGACGTCGTGCACATGCCCGGCCTGGATGCGCTCCTTGTGCGCCTGCCAGAAGGCGGCATCGAGCAGCTCGGCGTGGTGCTTCATGAAGACCGCGCGCACGGCCGGATTGCCGAGCAGGAAGGGCTCGAAGGTCTCGGGAAAGACGTCCTTGGGGCCGACGCGGTACCAGACCTCGCCCGACATCTCCTCCTCCTCGGTGCGGGCCTTCGGCACGCGGCGGAAGTTGCAGTCGGTCAGGTACTCGATCTCGTCGTAGTCGTAGAACACGACCTTGCCGTGGCGCGTGACGCCGAAGTTCTTCCACAGCATGTCGCCCGGGAAGATGTTGGCCGCCACCAGGTCCTTGATCGCGTTGCCGTACTCGATCACCGCGTGCTCGAGCGCCTCGCGGTCACCGGCCTCGCTGGCGTCGTGCAGGTAGATGTTGAGCGGGATCATGCGCCGCTCGATGTAGAGGTGACGGATCACGATCACGTCGCCGTCCTCCTCGACCAGGCTGCCGCAGAAGTGCTCGAGCTCGGCGACCAGCTCGTCCTCGAAGCGCGCGCGCGGAAAGGCCACCTTGCTGTACTCGAGCGTGTCGGCCATGCGCCCGACGCGGTCGTGCTGCTTGACGAGCAGATACTTGGCCATGATCTGCTCGCGCGTGGTCTCCTTCTGCAGCGGGAAGAAGTCCTTGATGACCTTGAAGACGTAGGGGAACGAGGGCAGGTCGAAGACGAGCATCACCATGCCCTTGATCCCCGGCGCGATGCGGAAGCGGTCGGTGCTGTGGCGCTGATGCGAGAGGAAGTCGCGGTAGAACATGTTCTTGCCCTGCTTCTGCAGCCCGAGCGAGCTGTAGAGTTCTGCGCGCGACTTGCGCGGCATCAGCGAGCGCAGGAACTGCACGTAGGCGCTGGGCAGCTCCATGTCGACCATGAAGTAGGCGCGCGCGAAGCTGAAGACGAGCTGCAGCTCGTCCTCGGCGAAGAGCGCGGTGTCGATCACCAGTCTCCCGCTGTCGCCGTAGACCAGCGGCAGGCACATCGGGATCGCGGTGAAGCCGTTGATGACGCGGCCGACCAGATAGGCCCCCTTGTTGCGGTAGAAGAGGCTGGCCAGGACTTGGATCTGGAAGTTGGCGCGCAGCCGCCAGTCGGACCAGCGGATGTTCAGGCACGATTGCAGCGCAGCGAGCACGTCGCCGACGTCGCGGTCCAGGTCCTCCCATTCGCACCGCAGCCCGAAGCTGTGCAGGATCTCGAGCAGGGTCTCGTGCAGGCTCTCGCGCGTCGGGTAGTAGGAGCGATAGGTCGGCGCGTGCGCCGGCTCGTCCATCTCGATGTACTCGGTCGAGACCGCCGGGCGCACGAAGATGAAGTCGTTGCGGAAATAGGCGCGGTGCAGCAGCTTGGTCGTCACCGAGTTGAAGAAGGTCTCGGCGAGCTCGGGCTGGTGGTGATCGGTGAGCAGCCCGATGTAGTGCAGCTTGACCTGCTGCCAGGCATCCATCGACAGCGCGTCGACGTCGAACTCCTGGCGCAGGCGTTGCACCGCCTCGTCGACGCGCCGGTCGTAGAACTCGATGCGCTCGCGCTGCGCGCGCTGCTGCCCGTGCCAGTCGCGCTGCTCGAAGCGCGCCTTGGCTGCGGCGCTGGTCTGGCGGAAGAGCCGGTAGTGGCGGTCGAAGCCCTCGAGCATCGCCTTGGCCACGCCGAATGCGCGGCTGTCGGTCAGCTCCCGCGGGAACAGCGTCGTCATCGCCGCGCCGCTCCGCGCCGGTCTGTGCCCTTACTCCCGCGCCGGCGGAAGCGCGGCCTGGGCGAACACCGCCGGATCCGGATCGGCTTCGGCGCCGGCGCCGGCGCCGGCGTCGGCCACGCGCGGGTAGCGCTTGATCGCCGCAGTGTAGACGGCGACGACCGATTCGGGCCGATCGATCGTGACCTGCAGATCCTTGAGCAGCCCGTCGACCAGGCCGTAGACGAGACCGTGCACGGTCACCGCCTGCCCGCGCGCCCAGGCGTCCTGGATCACCGTCGACTGCGCGATGTTGCCGACCTGCTCGATGACGTTCATCTCGCACAGGATCTCCTCCTGGCGCTGCGCCGGCAGGTGGTCCAGGCGCTTGCGGTGGCGCATGCGCACGTCGTGCACGTGGCGCAGCCAGTTGTCGGCCAGCCCGACGCGCAAGCCCCGCATCGCCGCACGCACGCCCGCGCAGCCGTAATGCCCGACGACGAGGATGTGCGCCACCTTCAGATGTTCGACCGCGAACTGCACCGTCGAGAGCGCGTTCAGGTCGCTGTGCACGACGACGTTGGCCACATTCCGGTGCACGAACATCTCGCCGGGCAGCATGTTGACGAGCTCGTTGGCCGGCACGCGGCTGTCGGCGCAGCCGATCCACATGTACTTCGGGTGCTGCTGCTGGGCCAGGCGCGTGAAGAAGCCCGGCTCGCGCCGCTCGATGTTGCCGGCCCAGACGCGGTTGGCCGCCAGCAGCTCGTCGATGTCCTTGCTCACAACGTCTCGGCGAAGAGTTCGCGCCCGATCAGCATGCGGCGGATCTCGGAGGTGCCGGCGCCGATCTCGTAGAGCTTGGCGTCGCGCCACAGGCGCCCGAGCGGGTAGTCGTTGATGTAGCCGTTGCCGCCGAAGAGCTGGATGCCCTCACCGGCCATCCACGTGGCTTTCTCGGCGCACCACAGGATGACGCTGGCGCAGTCCTTGCGCACGCGGCGCACATGCTCGCTGCCGAGCTGGTCCAGGTTCTTGCCGATCGTATAGAGGAAGGCGCGCCCGGCCTGCAGCACCGTGTACATGTCGGCGAGCTTGCCCTGCACGAGCTGGAACTCGCCGATGCTCTGGCCGAACTGCTTGCGTTCGTGCACGTAAGGAACGACGTTGTCCATCACCGCCTGCATGATGCCCACCGGCCCGCCGGCGAGCACCGCGCGCTCGTAGTCCAGGCCGCTCATCAGCACGCGCGCGCCGCCGTTGAGTTCGCCGAGGATGTTCTCCGCCGGCACCTCGACGTCCTGGAACACCAGCTCGCCCGTGTGGCTGCCGCGCATGCCGAGCTTGTCGAGCTTCTGCGCGATCGAGAAGCCCTTCATCCCCTTCTCGACGAGGAAGGCTGTGACGCCGCGCGCGCCGAGCTCGGGCTCGGTCTTCGCGTAGACGACCAGCGTGTCCGCATCGGGGCCGTTGGTGATCCACATCTTGCTGCCGTTGAGCAGGTAGTAGCCACCCTTGTCCTGCGCGCGCAGCTTCATGCTGATGACGTCCGAGCCCGCGCCCGGCTCGCTCATCGCCAGCGCCCCGACATGCTCGCCGCTGATCAGGCGCGGCAGGTACTTGCGCTTCTGCGCGTCGCTGCCGTTGCGCTTGATCTGGTTGACGCACAGGTTGCTGTGCGCGCCGTAGGACAGGCCGACGCTCGCGCTCGCGCGGCTGATCTCCTCCATCGCGACCATGTGGGCGAGGTAGCCCATGTCGGCGCCGCCGTAGGCCTCCGGCACGGTGATGCCGAGCACGCCCAGCTCGCCCAGCTTGCGCCAGAGGTCCATCGGGAAGCGGTCGCTGCGGTCGATCTCGGCAGCGCGCGGGGCGATCTCGGCGTCGGCGAAGGCGCGCACCGCGTCGCGCAGCGCGTCGATGTCTTCGCCGAGCTGGAAGTCGAGTCCAGGCAGGTTCATCAGGGCACTCCGTCCCGTTTGGCGTTGATGAAGCCGTTCATCATAGCGAGCGCTCCTGAACGTCCGGGGCGGGTCCGCGACGTGCGGGAGTGCCCCGGCGCTGCCCGGCGCTCGCAGCATCCTCGGTAGGCACGACCTGAGATCGGACCGCCCCGAGATAGGAGGGCAGGATCACTCCAGGATCGGCAGCACCTGCTGGCGCAGGGTCGACAAGGCCCGCTCGTAGTCGGGCAGGACCGAACGCACGACGCGCCAGAACGCCGGGCTGTGGTTCATCTCGCGCAGGTGCGCGAGCTCGTGCGTGACGACGTAGTCGATCACCGGCAGCGCAAAGTGCACGAGCCGCCAGTGCAGCCGGATCGAGCCGTCGGCGCTGGCGCTGCCCCAGCGCGTCGTCGCCGAGCTCAGCGCGATGCGCCGCACCTGCACGCCCAGGCGCGGCGCCAGCAGCGCGCAGCGCTCCTCGAAGATGCCGCGGGCCTGGCGCTGCAGCCAGCCCTGCACGAGCTCGCGCATCTGCGACGGGGCCGCGTGCTGCGGCAGGCCCAGGTGCAGCGTCCGCCGCGGCACCCCGGGCAGCGTGTCCTCGGCGCTGCGCAGCACCGCGCCGGCGCAGCGCGGGTCGAGCAGGATGCTCACCGGCTCGCCGAGGTAAGGCAGTTGCGCGCCGTCGCGCCACTCGATCCGCGCGGCCTGCATGCGCCGCGCGCGCTCGGCCTGCTCGTGCAGCTTGCGCAGGATCCAGCCTTCCTTCTCATGCAGCGCAGCCTCGATCTCGCCGACGCCGACCCAGCGCGGCGCGCTCACGCTCAGGCCTTCCGGTCCGACGACGAAACCGATGCTGCGCCGCCGCGCCCGTCGCAGCTCGTAGCCGACCGGATGCAGGCCCAGCCGGATCTCGCGCTGTGCGCGCGGATGCAGGAAGATCGCCGGAACGCCCGGCCCGTGGGTCACAGACACCATCCCGGGCGCCATCCCGGAGGCGACAGCAGACGCCGCGGGCGTGACGAGCGGCGTCGCCGGGGGCACCGACCCCTGCGGCGCGGACGCGCCGCAGGGCGCTTCGTCATCGAACAGCGAGAGCTGCGCGGGCAGGGCCGCGTCGCGGCGCTTGGGCATGAGCGCTCATTCTAGGGTTGGCGCTGCGGTGGCGGCGCCTCTCGAGCAAATGTGGCTCTGCCACTTTGCTCGATCCCCCACGGGGGGGCGGGCCGGGCGCAGCCAGGCCCTGGGGGTGCTCAGAGCAGCTCGGCGGCGATCGAATCGGCCTGGTTGTCGCGCCGCAGCAGGTGGTCGGCGAAGGCGCGCAGGTTCTCGTGCACGACGGTCGCCGGGACGAGCTCGACGCAGCGCCGCAGCGCCGGCTCGTCCATCGCCTGCGCGCGCCCGCTCATCACCAGGTGCGGCTGGCAACCTGCGGCCTGCGCGGCCTGCAGATCGCGCAGGGTGTCGCAGACCATCGGCACGCCGGCCAGGTCGACGCCGTAGCGACGGCCGATCTCGAGCATCATCCCGGGCAGCGGCTTGCGGCAGTCGCAGTCCTCGTCGGGCGCGTGCGGACAGAAGAAGACGGCATCGATGCGCCCGCCCTGCTCCGTCAGCAGCCGGATCATCTGCGCATGGACGGCGTTGAGCGAGGCCATGTCGATAAGCCCGCGGCCCACGCCCTCCTGGTTGGTCGCGACGACGACGTGCCAGCCGGCGTGGTTCAGCCGCGCCAGCGCCTCCAGCGCGCCGGGGATCGGGATCCACTCCTGCGGCGCCTTGACGTGATCCTCGCGGTATTCGTTGAGGATGCCGTCGCGGCCGAAGATCGCGAGCCGGAGCGCGTGCACCGGGCCGGCGCCGCGCGGATGGGCCGGCGCCGGGCGCATCACGCGGCCAGGCGGGAGAGATCGGCGACGCGGTTCATCGCCGCGTGCAGCGCTTCGAGCAGCGCGATCCGGTTGGCGCGCAGCGCCGGGTCCTCCGCGTTGACCATCACCTGGTCGAAGAAGGCATCGACCGGCGCGCGCAGCGCGGCCAGCTGCGTCAGCGACGCGGTGAAGTCGCCGCGCTCGAAGGCGGCGTCGGCCCGCGGGCCGACCTCGGCAAGCGCCGCAGCCAGCGCCTGCTCGGCCGGCTCGCGCAGCAGCGCCGGGTCCATCGGCAGATGCGCCGCGGCCTCGCTCTTCTTCAGGATGTTGCCCACGCGCTTGTTGGCCGCTGCCAGCGCCTGCGCCTCGGGCAGCGCCGCGAAGGCGCGCACCGCCGCCAGCCGCTGCGGCAGGCTCGCCCAATGGTCCGGGCGCAGCGCGACGACGGCGTCGACCTCGTGCGCGCTGTAGCCGAGCTCGCGCAGATAGCCCACCAGCCGCTCGAAGAGGAAGTGCAGCACCTCGGCGTGCGCCTGGCCGTGCCCGGCCGGGAAGGCGTGAAAGGCCGCCGAGACCAGCGCCGGCAGCGCCAGCGGCAGCTGGCGCTCGACGAGCATGCGCGTGACCCCGAGCGCGTGACGGCGCAGCGCGAAGGGGTCCTTGTCGCCGCTGGGCCGCTGGCCGATGCCGAAGAGACCGGCCAGCGTCTCGAGCTTGTCGGCCAGCGCGACGACGAGGCCGACCTCGCCGCGCGGCAGCGCGTCGCCGGCAAAGCGCGGCCGGTAGTGGTCCTCGATGGCGAAGGCGATCGCCTCGCTTTCGCCGTCGTGGCGCGCGTAGTAGCCGCCCATGATCCCCTGCAGCTCGGGGAACTCGCCGACCATGCCGGTCAGCAGGTCGGCCTTGGCGAGCATCGCCGCGCGGTCGGCCGGTTCGGCCAGCGATGCGCCGCCGAGCCGTTCGCCGAGCTGTTCGCCGATGCGGCGCGCGATCGCGCGCACGCGCTCGACGCGCTGCCCCTGCGTCCCGAGCTTGCCGTGGTAGACGACCTGCGCGAGCTGCGGCACGCGCGACTCGAGCGTGCGCTTGCGGTCCTGGTCGAAGAAGAACTTGGCGTCGGCCAGCCGCGGGCGCACGACGCGCTCGTTGCCCCCGATCACGCGCGACGGATCGGCCGGGGCTATGTTGCTGACGATCAGGAAGTGCTCGGTCAGGCGGCCGCTCGTGTCCAACAGCGGAAAGTACTTCTGGTTGGCCTTCATCGTCAGGATCAGGCACTCCTGCGGCACCGCCAGGAACTCGCGCTCGAAGCGGCAGGCGAGCACCTTGGGCCGCTCGACCAGCGCCGTCACTTCGTCGAGCAGCGCCTCGTCCTCGATCGGTTTCAGCGCAAGGCCCGCCGCGACCTCCGCGAGCTGGCGCGCGATCTCCGCGCGGCGCACGGCAAAGCCGGCGATGACCGCGCCCTCGTCCAGCAGTTGCTGCGCGTAGTGATCGGCGTCGCGCAGCTCGATCACCGGTTTGGCGGCCTCGAAGCGGTGGCCTTGCGTCGTGCGTCCGGCGGCAAGGCCGAGCGCCCGCACCGGCACGACCTCGCTGCCGTGCAGCGCGACCAGGCCGTGCGCCGGCCGCACGAAGTTCACGCTCGTCCAGCCGGGCTGGAAGTCCGGCCCATCGCCGGTCTCGAGCTGGTACTGCATGACCTTGGGGATCGGCAGCCTGGCGATCGCCTCGTCGAGCGCCTTCTGCACGCCCTCGGCGAGCGCCACACCGGGCACCACCGTGTCGAGAAACAGCGTCTGCGCACTGCCTTCGCCCTGGCGCTCGAGCGCGGCCACCGCGTCGGCGCCCAGGCCGAGCGCGGCGAGCTTCTTCAAGAGCGCCGCAGTCGGCGCACCCTGCGCGTCCAGGCCGACGGCCACCGGCATCAGCTTGGTCTGCTGCGCGCGGTCGGCCGCGCGCGCCGCAACGCCGCTCACGTGCACCGCCAGGCGGCGCGGGGTCGCGAACGGCGTGACCGTCGCGTCAGGGGCCACGAGGCCCTGCGCCTGCAGGCTGCGCGCCAGCACGTCGGCAAAGGCCTCGCCGAGCTTGTTCAGCGCCTTGGGCGGCAGCTCCTCGACGAGCAGCTCGACCAGCAGGTTCTTCGTCGTGCCCATCGCTTATGCCGCCTTCGCCGCCGCCTTGGCCGCCTGCTCGGCCAGGCGCGCGCTGACCTCGTCGGCCCAGGCGCGCGGCGCCATCGGGAAGCCCAGGCGCGCACGGCTCTCGAGATAGCTCTGCGCGACGCTGCGCGCGAGGTTGCGGATGCGGCCGATGTAGGCCGCGCGCTCGGTCACGCTGATCGCGCCGCGCGCGTCGAGCAGGTTGAAGGTGTGCGCGGCCTTCAGCACCTGCTCGTAGGCCGGCAGCGCGAGCTGGCGCTGCATCAGGTGCTGCGCCTGGCGCTCGTGCGCCGAGAAGGCCTGCAGCAGGAACTCGACGTCGCTCTCCTCGAAGTTGTAGCGGCTCTGCTCGACCTCGTTCTGGTGGTAGACGTCGCGGTAGAGAAGCCGGCCGCCGGACCCATCGTCGCGTGGCGCGCCCTCGGTCCACACCAGGTCGTAGACGTTCTCGACGCCCTGCAGGTACATCGCCAGGCGCTCGAGGCCGTAGGTGATCTCGCCGGTGATGGGTTTGCAGTCGATGCCGCCGACCTGCTGGAAGTAGGTGAACTGCGTCACCTCCATGCCGTTGAGCCACACCTCCCAGCCCAGTCCCCAGGCGCCGAGCGTCGGGTTCTCCCAGTCGTCCTCGACGAAGCGCACGTCGTTGGTCTTGAGGTCGAAGCCCAATGCCTCGAGGCTGCCGAGGTAGAGGTCGAGGATGTTCGCCGGCGCCGGCTTGAGCACGACCTGGTACTGGTAGTAGTGCTGCAGCCGGTTCGGGTTGTCACCGTAGCGGCCGTCCTTGGGGCGGCGGCTGGGCTGCACGTAGGCGGCCTTCCAGGGCTCGGGGCCGATCGCGCGCAGGAAGGTCGCGGTGTGGCTGGTGCCGGCGCCGACCTCCATGTCGTAGGGCTGCAGCAGCGCGCAGCCCTGGGCGTCCCAGTAGGCCTGCAGCCGCAGGATGATCTGTTGGAAGGTGAGCATGGGCCGGAACGGGCCGGGTGCGGCGTAGCGGAAACTATCGATTTTACGGGTCGGCAAGCAGGCCGGCCCCCGCTAGGCTCGCAGCATGACGCCGACGCAAGCCATCCTGAGCCTGGTGCTGGCAACGATGGTCTTCTCGGTCGCGCTCGACCTGCGCGTCGAGGACTTCCGCGGCGTCGCGCGCGCCCCGCGCGCCGTCGTCGCCGGGCTCATCCCGCAGTTCCTGCTGCTGCCGCTGGCGACCTGGGCCGCGACGCTCGTGCTGGACCTGCCGCCCAACATCGAGGCGGCGATGATCCTCGTGGCCGCGTGCCCGGGCGGCGCGCTCTCCAACGTCGTCACGCACCTCGGCCACGGCAACACGGCGCTCTCGGTGAGCATCTCGGCGGTGGCCAGCGTCATCGCGCTGGTGCTGACACCGCTGAACTTCACCTGGATGGTGAGCACCAACCCTGCGACCGCGGGCTGGCTGCGCCAGCTCTCGATCGACGCCTCGGACATCTGGGTGAGCCTGGTCGCGCTGCTGGCGGTGCCGATGATCCTGGGCATGCTCTTCGCGCACCGCTTCCCGCGCGCGACGGCGCGGATCCGCAAGCCGCTGGCGCGCGCCTCGGTCGGGGCGCTGCTGCTCTTCATCGCCGCGGGCCTCATCCGCGACCGGCACCTGCTGACGGCGGCGCTGTTGCCGCAGCTGGGCCTCGTGGTTGCGCAGAACGGGCTCGGGCTGGCACTGGGCTGGCTCGGCGCCAGCGCCTTCGGCGTCGGCATCCGCGACCGGCGCGCGATCACGATCGAGGGCGGGATGCAGAACTCGGGGCTGGCGCTGGGCATCATCGCCGTCCAGTTCGGCGCCGACCTGGGCATGGTCATCATCGCCAGCCTCTGGGGCATCTGGCACATCGTCTCGGGGCTCACGCTGGCGGCGATCTGGCGACGTCAGGATGCCCGCGCGCTGGCGCGAAGTTAGCGCCCGCTCCGGCCCGATCGGGGACGCCGGGCCGCAAAGACGGCGACCGCCGCGAGCGCGACGAGCAGCAGCGGCCACAAGCCCGCCCTCGAAGCCCAGCGCGCGTAGGGCGTCGCGCCGTGACGACCCTCGACGCTGCCGTCGAGTGCGCCCTCGCTGAACGCGGGCAGCTGCGCGCCGACGCGCCCGCGATGGTCGATCACCGCGGTCGCGCCGGTGTTGGTCGCGCGGATCATCGGCAGCTGGAACTCGAGCGCGCGCATGCGCGAGATCGCCAGGTGCTGCGGCACCGCGATCGTGTCGCCGAACCAGGCGATGTTGCTGAGGTTGACGAAGAGCGTCGGCGCCGCGGCAGGATCGGCGAAGCGCCGCGCCAGCTCCTCGCCGAAGAGGTCCTCGTAGCAGATGTTGGGCGCAGCGCGCTCGCCGGCAAGCGCCAGCGAGGGCTGCGCGACGCCGCCACGCTCGAAGTCGCCAAGCGGGATGCGCATCATCTCGGTGAACCAGCGAAAGCCCATCGGCACGAACTCGCCGAAGGGCACAAGATGATGCTTGTCGTAGCGGTACTTCCCGCCGGGCAGCGCAGCTGCAGCCGCGGAGAATCCGACCGCCGAGTTCGTGTAGCCCTGCCCGTGCTCGCCCAGCGGCACGCCGACGAGCGCCGTCTGGCGACCCTGCGCAAAGCGCCGCTGCAGCTCGTCCCACAGCCCCGGCGCGTAGGTCTCGAGCTGCCGCGGCAGCATCGGCACCGCGGTCTCGGGCGCAACGACGAGGTCGGCGGTCGACGCCACGAAGCGACCGGCGAGCCACTGCAGGTTGGCGGCCAGGCGCTCGCCGTCGAACTTCTGGTCCTGGGGAACGTTCGGCTGCAGCAGCTGCACCGTGAGCGTGCGCCCGGCGCGCGTGTACTCGCCAGGCCCCGCGAACGCCAGCGCCAGCAGCGGCAAGACCACGACCGCGAGCATCGCCGCGCGCCTGCCGCCACGCGCCGTGACCGCGCGCGCCAGGCCCGCGGCCAGCGCCGCGAGCACTGCGCCAATGCCGTAGACGCCGATCCAGGGCGCGAGCGCGGCAAGCGGGCCCTCGACCTGCGAATAACCGCTGGCGACCCAGGGAAAGCCGGTGAAGAGCACGCCGCGCGCGAGCTCCGCCAGCAGCCAGACGGCGGCAAAGAGCGCCGGATCGACGGCCCCGCCGCGCCGCCAGCGCCGGTACGCGGCCCCCGCCAGCGCCAGGTAGAGCGACAGCAGCGCCGCCAGCAGCGCCACCGCCAGCGCCGCGAGCCAGGCCGGCAGATGCCCGTAGCGGTGCATGCTGACGAAGAGCCACCAGGTGCCGCTCGCGAGCCAGGCAAAGCCGTAGCACCAGGCGAGCGCGGCGGCCCGGCGCGCGCCGGGTGCCGCATCCAGCCGCCACGCGAGGACCGCGGCAGCCAGCAGCGGCAGCGGCCAGAGTGCGGCATGGACGAAAGCCAGCGTCTGCAGGGCGCCCAGCGCGGCAAGCCCCACCGCTTCCGGCACAAGCGCGAGCAGCGGCGCGCGGCCGATCGGCGCGCGCGCATGCATCCGCACGCGCATCAGCCCGCGGCGCTCTCGGCCGCGGCAGCGCTCAGCCGCTCGACCCGAAACCAGCGCACCGCGCCGCCGCGCGTGAGCATCACGGTGAACAGCAGCCCGCCGCAGGGCACGCTCTCGCCGCGCCGCGGAACGCGCCCGAGCTCGTGCGCGACCAGCCCGCCGATCGTGTCGAAGTCCTCCTCGGGCAACTGCGTCGCGAAGAAGCGGTTGACGGCCTCGATGTCGGCGTCACCGGCGACGCGATGGCTGCCGTCGGCGAGCGTGTAGATGCCGTGCTCGTTCTCCTCCTCGTCGAACTCGTCCTCGATCTCGCCGACGATCTGCTCGAGCACGTCCTCGATCGTGATCAGCCCGGCGGTGTTGCCGAACTCGTCGATCACGATCGCCAGATGGTTTCGGTTGGAGCGGAAGTCGCGCAGCAGCTCGTTCAAACGCTTGCTCTCGGGAACGAAGACCGCCGGGCGCAGCAGCGTGCGCACCTTCAGCGCCGGCGAGCGCTGCAATTTCAGCAGGTCCTTGGCCAGCAGGATGCCGATGATGTTCTCGCGCTGGCCCTCGTAGACGGGAAAGCGCGAGTGCGCGGTGCTGATGACGATGCCCAGCAGCGTCTCGTAGCTGGCGTCGATGTCGAGCAGGTCCATGCGGGGTGCTGCGACCATCACGTCGCCGGCCGAGAGGTCGGCCATGCGCAGCACGCCTTCGAGCATGTGCCGCGACTCGGGCTCGATCAGCTCGCGCTGCTCGGCGTCGGCCAGCGTCTTCAGCAGCTCGGCCTTGCTGTCTGGCCCCGGCGACAGGAATTCGACCAGGCGCTCGAAGAGGCTGCGCCGCTCGGTCTCGACCTCGGGCGGCCGTTCTGGATGAGGTTCGGACACGGACGGTGCCTGCAGTGACCGGACAGTCAAGAATACCCCAGACGCTTGACACGTCGATGGGCTTGAACCACAGTCCGGCCCCCTCACATACCTGGGTCGGTCCCGCAACTTCTCCGATCCTCCGACCATGTCCAACGGCCTCATCCCCGCGACCATCCTGACCGGCTTCCTGGGCAGCGGAAAGACGACGCTGCTCAAGCGCGTGCTCTCCGAGACCCACGGTCAGAAGATCGCGGTGATCGAGAACGAGTTCGGGCCCGAGAACATCGACAACGACATCCTCACCGTCGACACGCAGGAGCAGATCATCCAGATGAGCAACGGCTGCGTCTGCTGCACGATCCGCGAGGATCTGCGCAGCACGCTCACCGATCTGGCCGAGAAGCGCCGCAAGGGCGAGCTCGACTTCGACCGCGTCGTCATCGAGACCACCGGTCTCGCCGACCCCGGCCCGGTCGCGCAGACCTTCTTCATGGACGACGTCGTCGCCGAGAGCTACCTGCTGGATTCGATCCTCACCCTCGTCGACGCCAAGCACGCCGAGGACCAGCTCGACACGCGCCAGGAGGCGCGCCGCCAGGTCGGCTTCGCCGACCAGATCTTCATCAGCAAGACCGACCTGGTCGGCAAGGACGAGGTCGACGCACTCGCGCACCGCCTCAAGCACATGAACCCGCGCGCGCCGCAGCGCCAGGTGCATTTCGGCGAGGTGCCGATCAGCGAGGTCTTCGACCTCAAGGGCTTCAACCTCAACGCCAAGCTCGACATCGACCCGGAGTTTCTGAACGAGGGCGACGGACACGGCCACGGCCACGGCCACGGCCACGATCACGATCACCACCATCACGACCACGAGCACGGCGAGCACTGCGATCACCCGCACCACCACGCGCACGACGACGACGTGAAGAGCTTCGTCTTCCGGTCGAAGAAGGCCTTCGACCCGGCCAAGCTGGAGGACTTCCTGGGCGCGATCGTGCAGGTCTACGGCCCGAAGATGCTGCGCTACAAGGGCGTGCTCTACATGAAGGGCAGCGCGCGCAAGGTCGTCTTCCAGGGCGTGCACCAGATGATGGGCAGCGACCTCGGGCCCAAATGGGCCCCTGGCGAAGCCAAGGGCAGCAAGATGGTTTTCATCGGCATCGACCTGCCGCGCGACGTGCTCTCGCAGGGACTCGAGCAATGCCTCGTGTGAACCCGGGCTCGAGTCCGCGTCACGGATCACCACCGGAATCGCGTCGTCCGTCACGGCTGCGGCACGGCTTGCGCCGGGCCTGCACGGCTAGAATTCGCGCCGCCTCGCGGGGCACGCCGTTTCCGTACATCGACCGGAACGGCATCGCGGTCGCCGGTCCGCGCAGCGAGGAGGCCAGGAGATCGCCGTGACCCAGCCTGCGGCCCGGGCCGCCATCCGCCGAGACAACTCCGCCGCCGATGGCGCGGTGTTCGTCGCGGCTCCCGCCGCGACGGTCGCCATGCCCTCGATCGTTTCACCGAAGGCTTCGCCCCCGCAAGCCCCAACCCGAGCTCCGAACCCGTGACGACGCAAGCCCGCAAGCCTGCCGCCAAGGCGGACCCCAAACTCGCCAACGCCTGGAAGACCAAGGCCGGTCGCGACCTGACCGAAGCCGAACTGCTCGCGATGCCCGAGAGCGAGTACATGAACGAGAAGCAGATCGACTTCTTCCGCGCGCGGCTGCAGGAACAGAAGGACGACCTGCTCTCCAACGCGGGCCAGACGACCGAGAACCTGCGCGAGGACACGACCATCGTCCCCGACCCGGCCGATCGCGCGACGATCGAGGAGGAGCACGCGCTCGAGCTGCGCACGCGCGACCGCGAGCGCAAGCTGCTGAAGAAGATCGCGCAGTCGCTGGCGCGCCTGGACAGCGGCGATTACGGCTACTGCGACGAGACCGGCGAGCCGATCGGGCTGGCGCGCCTGCTTGCGCGCCCGACCGCGACGCTCTCGCTCGAGGCGCAGCAGCGGCGCGAGCTCAAGCAGAAGATGTTCGGCGACTGACGACTCTGGCCGGGCGGCCGCACGAAATCGCCTGGCCATGCGCTCCGTCACAACAGCTTGCACCCTCTTTTCTCCGGAACCCGCCCCGGCGCCTTCGCGGCGGTACCATCGATCGCAATGGCCGAGAACGAGAGCTTCTTCCGCAAGATGGTTCGCTTCGTCGCGAACCCCGGCACCGACTGGACCGATCTGAGCTCGCGCCAGCACGACGTGCGCGAGCTCGAGGTGGAGAAGTCCGAGCTCAAGGCGATGATCGAGCGCAAGCGGCGCAACGACTTCGTGCGCAAGCGCGAGTTCGACATGCTGCGCAAGGTGCGCCGCGAGGGGCTGTCGCCCGAACAGCTCGCGGCGCTGGGCTCCTCGTCCCGGCTCGATGACTCCGATATCCGCGACGCCGACAGCCGCGGCCTGCGCACCGATGTCGTCAAGGCCAAGATCGACGAGATCGAGCAGCAGATGGTCGGCGACGCGAGCCCGCCGCGCGAGGCAGCGGCGCCGCCGCGCCGGCCGGCCTACTTCAATCCCCCGGAAAGCCCTGCGGCGGCAAGCCGATTTTCGACCTCGACGTCCGCCGGCGCGCCGCTTTCGTTCACCCCGGCAGCCACTTCGGCAGCACCGCAAGGACCGCCCGCCCCGGCACCGGGTGCCATGCCGGACATCGATCTGGACCTGAGCGCACCCGGCGGTGGCACCGTCTCGCCGGGGCTGCCGCCGCTGCCCGACATCGAGCTCGAGGCCTCGCCGCACGACGCCGCCCCGGTTGCCGCTGCCGCCTCGGTGCGCATGGGCGGCGGCCTGCCGCCGCTGGCGCCGATGTCGATCTCGACCGCGCTGGACGGGATCGACTTCGGCAGCCCGCTGGCCGTCGAGGTCAGCGAGGTCATGCACGACCCCGAGCTCGACGAGGCCGTGATCGCCTTTGCCAACGCCGACTTCGCCGGCTGCGAGCAGGCGCTGCGCCGCCTCACCGCCGAGGGCGGCACGCGCCACCAGCACGCCGAGACCTGGCTCGTGCTGTTCGACCTCTACCGCGCCACCAACGAGCAATCGAAGTTCGAGAGCCTGGCCGTCGACTACGCCCACCAGTTCGGCTGGTCGGCGCCGCAGTGGGTCTCGCTGCCTCGGCTCGTCGCCGAAGCCATGGCCGCCGAGAAGCCGGTGCTCGCCAGCGGGCCGTCGCCGATCGGCTGGACCGCTCCGGCCGAGCTCGACGTCGACGCCGTGGCCAAGCTGCGCGCGCAGACGCTGCAGATGCCGCTGCCCTGGGTCTTCGACTGGGGCCGGCTGCAGCGCATCGAGACCGATGCCGCGATGCAGCTCTCGACGCTGTTCCGTCTCTGGGCGGGGCAGACGCTGGAGATGCGCTGGCTCTCGGGCGAGCGCCTCTTCACGGTGCTGCAGGAGGCGGCGCCCACCGGCGTGCGCGACGCCGACCCGGCCTTCTGGCTCACGCGCATGGACGCGCTGCGGCTGGCCAACCGCCCCGACCATTTCGACGAGGCGGCGATCGACTACTGCGTCACCTACGAGGTCTCCCCGCCGTCGTGGGAACCGACGCGCTGCAACGTGCGCATCAGCGGGGCCACGCTCTCGACACGCCACTCGCAGAACTCGGTGCTGACCGAGCCGCACACCGGCTTCGTCGAATCGACCCTGCTCGAGGATGGCCAGGGCAGCGGCGGGAAGGTGGCCAGCGTCGAGCTCTCGGGTCAGCTCGCCGGCGACATCGGCGAGACGCTGAGCGCGATCAACGACGACGTCGGCAGCGCAGCCACCGTCAGCGTCTCCTGCTCGCGGCTGATCCGCGTCGACTTCATCGCCGCCGGCGACCTGCTCAACTGGGTGCTGACGAAGAAGAGCGAGAACCGCGCCGTGCACTTCGTCGACGCGCACCGGCTCGTCGCCCTGTTCTTCGGCGCGATGGGCATCAACGAGCACGCCCGCGTGCAGGTGCGCAAGAACTGAGGCGCCCGGCACCATGGCCACCGCGCGCGGCCCTTGAAACGCGCGCGCCGGCCCTCATCTGACGGTATTTCATGGAACCCTATCACGGCACCACCATCGTCAGCGTGCGCCGCGGCACGAGCGTGGCCCTCGGCGGCGACGGCCAGGTCACGCTCGGCAGCATCGTCGTCAAGGCCAGCGCGCGCAAGGTGCGCAAGCTCCATCGCGACCAGGTGCTCGCCGGCTTTGCCGGCGCCACCGCCGACGCCTTCACGCTCTTCGAGCGCTTCGAGGCCAAGCTCGAGAAGCATCAGGGGCACCTCGTGCGCGCGGCCATCGAGCTGACCAAGGACTGGCGCACCGACCGCGTGCTGCGCCGGCTCGAAGCCATGCTCGCGGTCGCCGACAAGGAGGCCTCGCTGATCATCACCGGCAACGGCGACGTGCTCGAGCCCGAGCAGGGAATCGTTGCGATCGGCTCCGGCGGCGCCTACGCGCAGGCCGCGGCGCGCGCGCTGCTCGAGCACACCGAGATGAGCGCCGAGCAGATCGTCAAGCGCTCGCTCGAGATCGCCGGCGACCTGTGCATCTACACCAACCAGCATCACACGGTGGAAGTCCTCGGATGAAGCACGACGCGCCGCTCGGGATGACGCCGCAGGAGGTCGTCTCCGAGCTCGACCGCCACATCGTCGGCCAGGCGATGGCCAAGCGCGCCGTGGCCATCGCGCTGCGCAACCGCTGGCGCCGCCAGCAGGTCGACGAGAAGCTGCGCGCCGAGATCACGCCCAAGAACATCCTGATGATCGGCCCGACCGGCGTCGGCAAGACCGAGATCGCACGGCGCCTGGCGCGCCTGGCGGATGCGCCCTTCGTCAAGGTCGAGGCGACCAAGTTCACCGAGGTCGGCTACGTCGGCAAGGACGTCGACACGATCATCCGCGACCTGGTCGAGGTCTCGGTCAAGCAGGAGCGCGAGCGCCAGATGACGACCAAGCGCCTGCAGGCCGAGGACGCCGCCGAGGAGCGCATCCTCGACGTGCTCGTGCCGCCGCCGCGCAGCAGCACCGGCCTGGGCTTCGGCAGCGAGCCGGCACCCGCCGCGGACAACACCGCGCGCCAGGTGATGCGCAAGCGCCTGCGCGAAGGCAGGCTCGACGACAAGGAGATCGAGCTCGAGCTTGCCGAACCGCGGCCCTCGCTCGAGATCCTCGGGCCGCAGGGCATGGAGGAGATGGCCGAGCAGCTCAAGGGCCTGTTCTCGCAGATGGGCGGCGGGCGGCGGCGCACGCGCAAGCTCAGGATCGCCGAAGCGCAGCGCCTGCTCGTCGACGAGGAGGCCGCCAAGCTCGTCAACGAGGACGAGATCCGCGCGGCGGCGATCGCCAACGCCGAGGGCAACGGCATCGTCTTCATCGACGAGATCGACAAGGTCGCCTCGCGCAGCGAACATGGCGGCGCCGACGTGAGCCGCCAGGGCGTGCAGCGCGACCTGCTGCCGCTGGTCGAGGGCACGAGCGTGAACACCAAGTACGGCATGGTGCGCACCGACCACATGCTCTTCATCGCCAGCGGCGCGTTCCACCTCTCGCGCCCGAGCGACCTGATCCCCGAGCTGCAGGGCCGCTTCCCGATCCGCGTCGAGCTCGACTCGCTCTCGGTCGACGACTTCGAGGCGATCCTCACCCAGCGCGAGGCCAATCTCGTCGCGCAGTACCAGGCGCTGCTGGCGACCGAGGGGGTGACGCTCGAGATCACGCCCGAGGCCGTGCGGCGCCTGGCGCAGATCGCCTTCGAGGTCAACGAGCGCACCGAGAACATCGGCGCGCGGCGCCTGGCCACGGTGATGGAGCGCCTGCTCGACGAGATCAGCTTCGACGCCCCCTCGCGCAGCGGCCAGACGGTGACGCTGGACGCCGCCACCGTCGACGCGCGGCTTTCCGAACTCGCGCGCAACGAGGATCTCTCGCGCTACATCCTGTAGCGCCGCGCGACCCGAGCGTCGAGGCGCCGGTCGGAGTGCCGGTCGGAGCGCCCGTCAGAGGGCCAATCGGCGCGCCTGCA
>JAIXKN010000004.1 GCA_026932425.1 Burkholderiales bacterium | reverse complement strand
CGATGATTGCAACCTGGGTACGCATGCTGGGTCTCCTCGTCGATGAATGGTTCGCGGGATTATGCAGAGCGGCCCAGTGCCGCGCGCCATTTCCCCGCAGCGCGCGCCGTGGGTATTGGTACGTGGGTATTGCTCCGTGGGTATTGCTTCGTGGGCGCCGTGGGTCTTGCGTCATGGCCCTTGTGTCGCGGACGCTGCGTCGTGCGGGCGACGAATAATCGGCGCCATCATGATCGGACGACTCAGCGGCCTGCTGGCCGGCAAGGCACCGCCGCAGGTGCTGGTGGACGTGGGCGGCGTCGGCTACGAGCTGGACGTGCCGATGAGCACCTTCTTCAACCTGCCCGAGATCGGTCAGCCGGTGCTGCTGCTGACGCACTTCGTCGTCCGCGAGGACGCGCAGCTGCTCTTCGGCTTCCTGACCGCGGCCGAGCGCGACGCCTTTCGCCTGCTGGTCCGAATCAGCGGCGTCGGCCCGCGCACCGCGCTGGCGGTGCTTTCGGGGCTTTCGGTCGCCGAGCTGGCCAATGCGGTCTCGACGCAGCAGGGCGCGCGCCTTACGAAGGTGCCGGGCATCGGCAAGAAGACCGCCGAGCGCCTGCTGCTGGAGCTCAAGGGCAAGCTCGGGCCCGAGCTCGCGCTGCCCGCCGCTGCGACAGCGGTGAGCGAGGCCGGCAGCGACATCGTGCAGGCGCTGGTGGCACTGGGCTACAGCGAGAAGGAGGCCGGCAGCGCCCTCAAGGCGCTGCCGGCCGACGTCGGCGTCGCCGAGGGCATCCGCCTTGCGCTGAAGGCGCTCAACCGCTGACCCGTCGCCGGGATCGGCTCACATGTCCGGTCACGCGGGCATCAGGCCTTGTCCGGCGGTGCAGGCCACTGGAAGGCGGCCGGTTCCTTCGCGAGAAAGCGACGCACGGCCTCGCGGTGCGGATCGGTCTCGAAGCACAGCGCCTGATGGTCGGCCTCCTCGGCAAGCGCGCGGTCCAGGTCGGTTGCCAGGCTCATGCCCACGCCGGCCTTGACGAACGAGACCGCCATCGGCGAAGCGGCGGCCAGGCTGGCCGCGAGTTGCTGCGCGCGCGCGAGCAGCGCCTCGCCCGGGACGATTTCCATTGCGATGCCCAGCTGCCGCGCCTCCTCGGCGCCGAGCTCGCGTGCCGAGAGCATCAGTTCCTTCGCGCGCTGCACGCCGACCACGCGCGGCAGCGTGTACATCGCGGCGAAGTCGGGCACCAGGCCCACGCGCATGAAGCTCATGCAGAAGCGCGCCCTGGGGCTCGCGAGCACGAAATCGGCGGTGATCGCGAGGCTGAAGCCCGCGCCGTAGGCCGCGCCGTCGACCGCGGCGACGAGCGGCTTGTCCATCGTCAGCAGCGTGCGGATCAGCGGGTGCAGCGCGCGCATGCGCTCGCGCCAGCTCTGCACCGTGGCCATCGGGCGATGCTCCTCCATTCCGCGCAGGTCGCCGCCGGCGCAGAAGGCGCCGCCGGCGCCGGTGATGACGACTGCGCGCACGCCGTTGTCGCTGGCGACCTGGGCAACCGCATCGGCAAGCGCCGCCTTCATCGACAGCGAGAGTGCATTGCGCGACGCCGGTTGGTTGAGCGTGAGTGTCGCGACGCCGTCGCGCACCTGAAGATCGAGCTCGGACATGGCAGGCCTTTGCATCGGGTTTGTGCAGCCGCGGCGAGTGTGGCATAGCATCCGGCGCCAGCCTTCGCGGCCATCCCTGCGTCCCTGTTGCGGAGATCCTCGACATGCGTCCGACGACCTTGCGTTCCCTGGCCGCGGCCGGCTTGCTGGCCCTGGCGGCGACCTTTGCCCAGGCGCTGACGCTGGCGCCCTACAGCGAGCAGGCGCTGGCGGCGGCACAGCAAGCGGGGCAGCCGGTGGCCGTGCATTTCCACGCCGACTGGTGCCCGACCTGCAAGCAGCAGGAAAAGGCCTTCGCGCAGCTGCAATCCGAACCGGACCTGCCGATCACCGTGCTGGTGGCCGACTACGACAAGGAAAAGGCGCTGCGCCGCGCGCTGAAGGTGCGCATGCAGTCGACGATGGTCGTCTTCAAGGGCCAGGAGGAAAAGGCGCGCCTGGCCGGCGACACCGAGCCCGACAAGATCCGGGCGGCGCTCAAGGCCGCGCTCTGAACCCGCCATGGCGCTGACGCAGCCGCTGCTGGCGCTGGCGGCCGGCAGCCTCACCACGCTCAGCCCCTGCGTCTTCCCGCTGCTGCCGCTGGTGCTGGGCGGCGCGCTGCAGGCCAACCGCCTTGCGCCGCTGGCGCTGGGCGCCGGCATGGCCGCCTCGTTCGCGGCGATGGGCATGCTGCTGGGCGCGGTGGGGCCGGCACTCGACCTGGACACCGATCATGTGCGTGTCGTCGGCGCACTGCTGCTGATCGGGCTCGCCGCCGTGATGCTGGTGCCGGGCTGGAACGAGCGCTTCACGCTGTGGATGGCGCCGCTGGCCACCGGGGCGAACAAGGCCTCGTCGCGCTTCTCCGGCGGCTCGCTGGCCAGCGCCTTCGCGCTCGGCACCGTGCTCGGGCTCGTCTGGAGCCCCTGCTCGGGGCCGCTGCTGGCCGCGGCGATGACGATGGTGGCCAGCGAAGGCGGGGTCGCCCGCGGCGGGCTGATCCTCGGGCTCTTCGGCGTCGGCGCGGCCACGCCGCTGGTCGCGGTCGCCTACGCCTCGCGCGCGGGGTTTTCGCGCGCGCGAGGCTGGGTGCTCGGTCACGCCGACGCGCTGCGCAAGGGCTTCGCGCTGCTGCTGCTGGCGCTGGGCGTGGCGATCCTCAGCGGCGCCGACAAGCGCCTGGAGGCCGTGCTCACCGCCTGGCTTCCGGACGCCTGGCAGCGCCTGACGGTGCTGTACTGACGCGCGTCAGTGTCAGTGTCAGTGCTTGTGCCCGCCCGACGGCGCGGCAGCGCCGAGAGCACGCGCCGTGGCCTTGACCTCGAGCGTCTCCCGCTTGCCGTCCTTGTCCTCGACGACGAGCGTCACCGGCACCGTGTCACCGGCCTTCACCTGCGCCTTGAGGTCCATCAGCATGACGTGATAGCCGCCGGGCTTGAGCTTCACGGTCTTGCCTGCCGGCAGCTCGAGGCCCGCGGCCAGCGCGCGCATGCGCATCACGTTGCCGTCCATTGCCATCTCGTGGATCTCGACGACGGCGGCCACCGGCGAGGCAGCAGCAACCAGCCTGCCGCCCTGCGTCGAGGTGATGTGCGCGAACATGCCGGTGGCCTTCTGCTGCGGCACGGTGGCGCGCACCCAGGCGTCGTCGATCGTCGTCTGGGACAGGGCCGATCCGATCGACAGTGCGAGCACGAGGGCAGTCCCGAGGCGTTGAGGGATGAGGTTCTTCACGGGCATTCTCCTGAGCTTATGGCCGCTCGGCGGCCGGGATGGTTGACGAAAGGGAGACGATCGGGCCGCGCCGTCGCCGCGGGCGTCCCGTGCGGCGCAGGCGGCGGCTGCCGGTGACGACGGCCGCGCCGGTCAGAACGATGCCGGCCAGGCCGAACGAGAGCATCCACAGGTCCCAAGCCGGACGGCTTGCCAGCAGGACCGGCAGGTCGAAGCTGTGCAGGAAGGCAAACAGCCAACGGCTGGCTCGGCCATGACGGTCGCTCACCTGCAAGAGGATGCCCGTGCGCGGGTCGATCACCGCCCAGGTGGCGCCGGGATCATCCCAGCGCAGGCGCCAGACCGGCAGCGGGCGCTCGCGCGCACCGGTCATCGTGTGCGGGACCCGCTCGTAGTAGTACGCATCGTAACGCTCGAGCCGATCCTCCTGGACGATGCGTGCGCCGGGCATGAGAGCCGCGGCCGCGGCTCTCCAATGCGCGGACGGCAGCGCCTGCAGCGCGCGGGCGTCGGCGTCGACGAACAGATGCGACGCCGACGGGCCGTGTGCCTGCGCCAGCCCCTGCCCGCCGACGCGGTGCCAGCTGATTTCGCGCGCCGCCAGACCCTGCGCCGCCAGTCGTTGCAACACCAGCGAGGGATCCGGCGCCTGTGCGGGATCGGCGGCGCCGCCCGCATAGGCCATGCGGTCCGGCCGCGGGCCGTCGGCGTCGAAGATCTTCCAGGGATTCATCGAGAATAGGCCTGACAGCACCCAGGTGAGGCACAGCACGCCGCCCAGCATTCCCGCCACGTGATGCCAGCGGGCAGCGCGATCGGCGTAGGGCGTTCGGCGACCGTTGCGGTAGCGACCGCGAAAGCGCCAGCGCCATAGACCTAGCACCAGGCCGCTGAGGGATGCAACGGCGCCGGCCAGCGCCAGGCCGATCACGATGTCGGCCCACCAGACGTCGAGCGCGCCGCCGCGCAACGGGTACAGCCAGTGCAGCCAGGCGCCGATCCAGCCCCAGCTGCGCTCCGTGAGATTGGCATCGCGGACAACTTCGCCGGTGCGGCTGCTGACGTAGAGCCAGCGTGCCTGCGGTTCCTCGACGGCCAGCAGATGCAGCGGGCGGTGACCATCGAGCGCACGCGAATGCGTCCATGCGTCCTCCTGCACCTGCTGCAGCCAGCGTACCGGCGCGCCCTGGGCGAAGTGCCGTGCCGCGCGCCTTGCGTCCTCGCGGCTCACCCCCGTGATCACTGTGGCGCTGCGGGCGTCGACGGCCACCGGCTGCCGGCCCCCATCGCCGACGACGAGGATCGGTCGTCCGGCCACGCTGGTGAGTCGCCAGGCCTCGTCACCCGCCGCCGGTCGCCGCCCTGGGATCGGCGGCGTGAGGGTGGCGCGGTAGGCCCGGGCCGCGATCACGGCCTGCGACAGCGGCACGCAGCAGTCCTGTGGCGACAGCGGCGGCAGCGCGGCCAGCCGCTCTGCACTCGTCAGCCGCGGGTAGCCAACGTAGAGCATCACCACGCCGGAGACGAACCAGGCCAGCATCACCAGTGCCATGAGGATGCCCAGCCAACGGTGCGCGAGGTAGAGGCCGCGCTTGAAGCGGTTCGCGGACGCCATGCTCAGAACCGCCAGTCGGCGCTGATCGCCACCGTGCGCGGAGCGCCGAGGTAGGCCTGCGAACTGGCTCCCACGGTCGCGGCATACACGGTGTCGGCGAGGTTGAAGACCTGTGCTCGCAGCGTCAGCCGCGGATCGGGCCGCCAGCTCAGGCCTGCGCTGAACAAGTCGTAGGCTTCGTCCCAGGCGCTGTTGGCCGAATTGGCGTAGCGGCGGCCCACGTGGCGCCATTGCGCCGACAGCGTCCACTGCGCCGCCGGTCTCCAATCGGCCTGCACGCCGGCCACCTGGGCAGGCGTGTTGGGCGGGCGCTGACCCGCGCGCGAGACCACCACGCCGCCTACGGTTTCGGTAAAGGCATCGTAGTGCGCCCGCGTGAGGCTGAGGTGGCCGGCCAGCGTCCAGGCCGGCGTCGGGGCCCATTGCATGGCCAGCTCGACGCCCTGGCTGGACTGCTGCCCGACCGCAATCACGCGTGTGCGGTCGTCAGGATCGGGCATGGCGATGTTGCGACGCACGATGTCGTAGAGCGCCACGCGCCATTGGCCTCGGCCCTGGTCGAAGCTGGCCTTGCTGCCGATTTCGAACTGGCGTCCGCGCGTGAGGTCGAAGTCGCGCAGCGCTGCGTAGTTGGCGGTGGCCAGTGCGCCTGCGGGTGGGTCGGCCGCGGTGCTGTACTGGGCGTAGAGCTGCCACGCCGGGCTCAGATCCTTCACCAGACCAATGCGACCCGTGATCGGGTGGTAGGCGATGTGAAAGCGTGCCGGGTTGCTCGCCGTCGGGCTGCGGTGGTTGACGACCTGCAGCGTGATGCGGTCCGCGCGCAGTGCACTGACCAGCGCCAGGCCGGCGCCCAGCACGGTCCGGTTCTCGGCAAACAGCGCGCCCGTGTGCAGCCGATTGGTCGCCCCTGGCGTGTAGCTGCGGGTGATGCCCGGCGTGGCCAGGAAGTAGGTTGCTGCCGGGGCGTAGGGATCGGTGCGGTCGAAGGGCCCGGCCACGCTCAACGGAAAGCGGGTCTGGCGGTTGAAGCTCCAGTCCCAGCCCAAGGCGCTGTCGCTGGCCAGCGCGCCCAGCCGCCCCTTGAAGCTGAACTCTCCCCGGCTGCCGTAGAGCTGCTGGTCGTGCCGCTGCAGCAGCGCATTGCCGCGCACCACGCGGGTGTTGGCGTCGACGAAGGCGTAGGTCTCGACGTTCTCGTAGTCGCGCTGCGCGTCGTAGTGATAGAGCGTGTGCGTGAAGACCGCTGCGGGGCTCGGCTGCCAGCGCAGCACGCTGCGCAGCCAGGTCACGTCCTGCCGGTAGAGGCCGTCGACCACGTTGTAGTTGACGCCCACCGTCGCCGGGTCGATGGCGATGCGGCCGAGGATGGCGCCCGCGGCGTCGCGCTGCAGCGGCGTGCCCCAATAGGGTTGATCCACCTGTTCCCATTGCCGTTCCAAGGCCAGCAGATGGGTCAGCGTGGACGCCAGCGGCAGGCGCCACGAGGCCGCGAGCTGGGCGCTGCGGCGACCGTCGCCGCTGGCCGCGTGCGTGCCCTGGGTCGCGTTGGCGACCAGGCGCAGGGCATGACCGCCGTCGCCGCCGTCTTCGCTGCTGGGGGCGCCCAGGCGGCGCTGCAGGTCCAGCGCGAGCCGGCTCGTGGTGCCCGCGGCGGCACGCAGATGCGTGAAGTCGCCGCCGGCATCGGCGACCTTGGTGACGATGTTGATCGTGCCGCCGACGCCGCCTGTGCCGTACAGGAAGCCCGAGGCGCCACCGATCACTTCGACCGCGGCAACCGACCAGGCGTCGACAGGACGCGCGGCGATGGCGTCGTACTGCACGGACAGACCGTTCCAAAGCTGGGTCAGGCTGCCGCTGCCGAAGCCGCGATAGAAGACCGAGCCCGGCGAGCCCGGCTGCGCGGACCAGCTGATGCCGGCCACGGCGCCAAGGATGTCCTGGGTGCTCTGCGCGCCCATGGCCTCGATGGCCTGGGTGTCGACGAGGGTCACGCTGGCGGGTTGCTGCCGCGGTGTCAGGTGCAGGCGCGAGGCGCCGGCCACAGCTTCGTCGAGTGAGGACGCCGCCGATGTGGCGGCGACGACTTCGATGCGTTGGGTTGGCGCGGCTTGGGTCTGGGCCATGAGGGCCGGGGCCGCGGGCAGCAAGGCCAGGGCGGCGAGAACAAACCGATGCGCTTGCGTCATGACCGGCATGACGACGACGGTGCGAAACACGAGTCTCTCCTGATCTGATCCGCCGGCCTTGGCGAACGCAGGCCGGCAAGGGGTACGGGGCCGAAGGCACGGGCCGGGGCGGCTGCGACGGCGCCAACGGCAACCGGCGCGGACGCTCAGGCCTGCGCGAACAGACGAACGGCGATCAGGAGAGGGACGGCGGGGCGCGAGGCTGTGCGCTGCGCCAGGCGTGCAGCGTGCGTGCGGCCTGCAGGAAGAGCCGCGGTGCTTCCGACGCCGCCGGTGTCAGGGTCAGCGGCGGAGCTGCCGCGGGCAGCGGCGCAGCCCCGGTGCCGGCAAGCTGGCAGAAATGGCAGCGATCCAGGTGCTGCGCGATCACGCCATCGGGGGGCGACGAACTCGACTCCCCTTGTGGCGACACCCACTGCATGCCCTGCGGCGTGCAGACCTCCACCCAGCCCTGGCTGCCGCCCTGCGCGAAGCTGAGCGCGCGCGAGAGCGTGGGCATGAGCGCGAACGCGAGCATCGCGACGATGGCGATCCAGGCGGTGTACCGACGCTGACGGCGGAGGACGTGCACGCGTTGCAGTGTAGGCGGCCAGGTCAAGGACGAGGCTTGATGCAGATCGTGCCGACGATAATTGCCTTATGGCCATCCAGACCGACGACCTGCAGCCCGAGCTGCCGCGTGCGGCGCGCGTCGTCAGCGCCGCACCGGCCTCGCCCGGCGAGGAGGCCATCGAGCGCGCGCTGCGGCCCAAGGCGCTTGTCGATTACGTCGGCCAGGCCAAGGCGCGCGAGCAGCTCGAGATCTTCATCGGCGCCGCGCGCCACCGCGGCGAGGCGTTGGACCATGTGCTGCTGTTCGGCCCGCCGGGCCTGGGCAAGACGACGCTCTCGCACATCATCGCCGCGGAGCTGGGCGTCAAGCTGCGCCAGACCAGCGGCCCGGTGCTGGAAAAGCCCAAGGACCTGGCGGCGCTGCTGACCAACCTCGAGAAGAACGACGTCCTCTTCATCGACGAGATCCACCGCCTCTCGCCGGTGGTCGAGGAGATCCTCTACCCGGCGCTCGAGGACTACCAGATCGACATCATGATCGGCGAGGGCCCGGCGGCGCGCTCGATCAAGCTCGAGTTGCAGCCCTTCACGCTGGTCGGCGCGACGACGCGCGCGGGCATGCTCACCAACCCGCTGCGCGATCGCTTCGGCATCGTTGCGCGGCTCGAGTTCTACAGTCCCGAGGAGCTGACGCGCATCGTGGCGCGCTCGGCAGCGTTGCTCGAGGTGCCGATCGACCCGGCCGGGGCGCTCGAGATCGCGCGCCGCAGCCGCGGCACGCCGCGCATCGCCAACCGGCTGCTGCGCCGCGTGCGCGACTACGCGCAGGTGAAGGGCAGCGGCGGGATCGACGCGCCCACCGCCGACCGTGCGCTGCAGATGCTCGACGTCGATCCGCAGGGCTTCGACCTGATGGACCGCAAGCTGCTGGAAGCGGTGATCCACCGCTTCGACGGCGGGCCGGTGGGCCTCGAGAACGTCGCCGCCGCGATCGGCGAGGAAGCGGGCACGATCGAGGACGTGATCGAGCCCTACCTGATCCAGCAGGGCTACCTGCAGCGCACGCCGCGCGGACGCGTGGCGACGCAGGCGGCGTGGCGCCATCTGGGGCTGCTCGCGCCGCAGCGCCCCGGAGACCTGTTCGACGGCGGCTGAACCAGGGCCGGGCGCCGGCGGACCCTGCGCTTCAGCTCCGGCCGCAAGCGTCCGATAAGGCAGCGACGGGCGCCGGTCGCCGCTGCCGTCGACAGCGCCGCGTCTGCCGCGGACGAGGTCCGGCGGCAGCATCGCACCGCGATCGTCTGCGGGCCGAGCACTCGTGTGACCGGCCCCGGCCTCGGTGAGCCTCGTCGTTCGTGCGCTTCCTCACGAAGCCCGCCTCGCGCTTCGTGACGCGGTTTACAGCCGCACACATCCGGCCCCTCAAGCGCATTGGCACCGCGCCGATATCCGACGCACAGGGGATGCCCGGCATGCGCCGAGCTCCTGCCGCAATGCCCTGCCTGGAAGTTACGACATGCCTGTCCGCCACCTTCGCATGCACGCCATCGATCCGTCGCCCCGCAGCGCCGCCGGTGGCTTCACGCTGATCGAGCTGATGATCGTGATCGCCATCGTCGCGATCCTCGCCTCGGTTGCGCTGCCGGCGTACACCGCCTACCTGCAGCGCTCGAAGGTGCCGGCGGGGCTCGATGCGCTGCAGTCCTACTTCACGCGCATGGAACAGCGCTTCCAGGACAGCGGCAGCTACGCGGACGCCAGCGGTTCCGCTTGCGCGGTCGCCGTCCCGACCGCGGTGCAGAACTACACCATCAGCTGTGTCATCACGGCCACCGGCTACACCGCCACCGCCACCGGTACCGGTCCGCTTGCCGGCTACGTCTACACGATCAATTCGGCGGGAACGCGCGTGACCAGCGCGCATCCCAGGGGTGCGCCGGCGGGCAACTGCTGGAGCATCAGGGGGGTCTCGTGCGACGCATGAACACTCGGCGTCGCGCCGCACGTGCCCGCGGGCTCACGCTGATCGAACTGATGGTGGGGCTCGCCGTGCTGGCCTTGCTGATCACGGCGGCCGCACCGTTCATGGGCGACCTGATTGCCAACTCGCGCCTGCGCGAATCGGGCAACCTGCTCTTCACCGAGAGCTTGATCGCGCAGAGCGAGGCGATCAAGCGCAACACCGTGGTGCGTGTGCGCGCGTCCGACAGCGCGACGATCCAGGTCCACGACATGTCGGATCCGTCCACGCCGTTGCTGCTGCGCGAACGCACGCTGCCCGAAGGCGCGGCGCTGCCCCCGACGATGGCGTTCGAGTTCGGCGCCGAGGGGCGCCCGGTGCCCTTCGGCACCCCGATCTCGGTTGACCTGAGCCCTGCGAGCGGCAGCTGTTCCGACGACCTGCGCTGCCCCGGGCTGCGCGTCGACGCCGGTGGCGCGATGCGCCTGTGCCCGAATCACTTGGCGAACTGCCCATGAAGCCCACCCGTTCCGCTAAGGCCTCGCGATCGCGCGCGCGTGGCGTCGGCCTCATCGATGCACTGATCGCGATCGCGATTCTCTCGTTCGGGCTCATCGGGATGAGCCGGATGCAGGGACGGATGGTCACCGCTTCGACCGACGCCCAGCTGCGCACCACCGCGGTGCAACTGGCCGACGAGCTGCTCAACACCGTGATCGTCGACAACGCCAATGCCGCCTGCTACACGCTGCCGCAGACCGGGGCCTGTGCCGCGTCTATCGCCATGACGCGGACCACGGACTGGGCCAACCGGGTGAGCGCAGCGCTGCCGGGGACCGTGACACCGACCGTGTCGCTGGATACGGCCAGCGGTCGCATGACGGTGCAGATCGGCTGGACGGCGCGCGAGAACGACGACCCCCGACTCCTGAGCGTGGTGACCGATGTGCGCTGATCGAAATCCCTGCTTCCCATCGGCCAGTGCGCGCGCACGGCAGCGCGGCCTCTCGATCATCGAATTGATGGTCGGCCTCGTGGTCGCGCTGATCGTCGGGCTGGCGGCCACCAGCAGCGCGGTGATGTTCGGCGCCACGCAGCGCCAGGGCATCGGCGTTGGCGGCGTCGCGGTCAACATCAACACGGCCTTGGCGGCACTGAAGAACGACGCCGCCACGGCGGGCCTGGGCTTCTTCGGCGACGCACGCTATCTCTGCAGCCGCCTGAACCTGAGCGTCGGATCGACGACCCATTTCGACGGCGCGCCATTCGCGCCGGTCCGCATCACGCGGACCGCGGCTGGCCTCGACGAGCTCGATGTGATGCAGTCGACGCGCGTCGAATCGGGGGCCAACGTGATGCTGGCTGCGGCCAGCAACGGCGGTCAGGCCCAGTTGAAGTCCTTCGTGCCCGCGGTGGTCGGAGATGCGGTGCTGCTCTCGCCGGAGAACGCGGCCGATCCCTGCACGGTGCGCAGCGTCACCGCGGTCACTCCTTCCACCGACGATGATCCGCAGACGCTCGACTTCGGCGCCGGAGGTGTGCACAACGACGGCACGTTCTCGACCCCGCCTGCCTACACCGACAGCGGCGGCGTGACCCTGCTGGGCCAGCTGCGCTGGCAGCGCTATCGGTTGAACGGCACCGACCTGCTCCTCGAGCAGCCGATGGACGGCACGAGCGCCGTGCTCGCGCGCAATGTCATCGGCTTCCGGGCGCAGTACGGCATCTCCTCCACGGTGCTGGCGAGCAAGACGCTCGAGAACTGGGTCGACGCCACCGGGACGTTCGCGGTACTGACCCCGGCGAACATCCCGCGCGTGCGCGCGGTGCGCATCGGTGTCGTCGTGCGCAGCCCGCAGCGCGAGAAACCCGATGGTGCCGGCCAATGCGAGGCCAGCCTGAGCAAGCCGGAGCTCTTCGGGGCAGTCGTCGAACCGGATGTGACCGACTGGACCTGCTACCGCTACCGCAGTGCGATCGTCGTGATCCCGCTGCGCAACCTCGTGCTGGGGATCAAGACGTGAAGACGCGAAACGACGAGCGCGGCGTGACGATGGTCGTCGTGCTGGTGCTGCTGACGGTGATGCTGCTGGGCGGGATGGCGCTGGCGCGCATGACCGAGGTCGGCACGCTCGCGGCCGGCAACGCGGCCTTTCGCGAGACCTCGCTGCAGGCTTCGGAAGTCGGTGTGAACACCGCCTTCGCGGACATGCAGGCGCTGACCGACGAGAACAGCGACAACACCGTCAACGGCAACTGGTACTTCGCGACGCAGCGGAACCAGGATGCCAACGGCGTGCCGATGGTGAACTTCGACGCTGCACGGCAGATCGTGATCGGAGCCTACCGGCTGAACTACGTCGTCGACCGCATCTGCACCGGCGCAATGCCGGTGACCGAGCCGCTGCGCCAGTGCCTGCTCAAGCAGGTGCCGCAGCTCGAGTCGGCATCCAACCGCGAGCGCCTGGACCCGCCGACGGCACGTCAGTTCCGCATCACCGTGCGCGTGACCGGACCCAAGGACACCCAGACCTGGGTCCAGGCCCTTGCCACCAAGGGCTGAGCGCCGCGCGCCGTCCGTTCCCATTCGCGAGAGGAGACTCCCACATGAAGATCGCCGCGAACTTCCTCGTTTCGGCCCTCGCAATCTCGGCTCTGGTCGCCGGCGCCGCCTCGCACGCCGCGACAAATCTCGCCGAGCTGCCGCTGAAGGCGGCGGTGCTGGCCAAGCCGAACGTGATTTTCGGGATGGACGACTCCGGGTCGATGGACTGGGAGGTGCTGCTCGACACTTCGTCGGGAATGATGTGGTGGAACGGCAGCACGGCCTGGGATGCGGCCCGGGGGAAACCCCTCAAGAGCGCCAGCAGCAGTCGATCGTTCTCATACCTGTTTCCGGTCGGAAGCGCGACCGGCGGTCAGCTCTACGACTACAGCAGTTCAAATGGTCGCGCGATCCCGCCGACGCGCCAATTCGCGTGGCTGCGTTCCGCTGCGTTCAATCCGCTTTACTACGACTCGAACGTCACTTACAAGCCCTGGGCGCCCGCTTACTACGACAACGCTAACCGTGCTTTCGGCAACGCCCCGACGAGTGCCGCCCTGGCGCATCCCGCCTATGGTGCGGGGCCGAGTCTGAACCTGACGACGGACTGGAAGAGCGGCGGGAACCCGAACTTCACAAATTATTCAAACGAGTACACCTTCACTTTCCTAAAGGGCATGAGGCTGCCGGCGGCGGACGTCTCAGTCGCTTCCGGATCGAGCAATTGCCCCCTAGGCGGAACGGCGACCGGCACTTGCTACGCCGGTGTTCGCTACTATCCGGCGACCTTCTGGCACGCAGAGGATTGTGGCGTCCCGGATCCTGATCCGTCGAATGAGCTTGCCACGTGTATCTTGGCACCGGATAACGTTACGAAGTTGCAGCGTTACGAGATCAAGCCGATCGGCCAAGGGCGGCTCCAGGGAGACAGCAAGCCGTTTCCGTCGGGTCGTAGCTATGCAGACGAAATCCAGAATTTCGCCAACTGGTTCACCTACTACCGCAAGCGCAAGTTGATGCTTGCGGCCTCGATGGGCGAGGTGCTGGAGAACCTGACCGGCCTGCGCATGGGCGTGATGCGCTTCACCGACGAGTCCGCCTCGACCCCGACGGTCACGATGTACGACATCGATAACCCCAGCAACAGCCTTAATGGTCGTGCGTTAGCCGGTTTCTTCTACAAGAACGCGATGGCGCAGGAGGGAACGCCCACGCACGCCACCGTCAAGCACATCGCCAAGCAGTTCAACGAGAACACGAGCATCGTGCAGTACGCCTGCCAGCGCAACAGCATGTTCACCGTCACCGACGGATTCTCGAACACGGCGTCGATTTCGTCGCCGCCGTGGAGCAGTGGCAAGTCGGCCGCCACCTGGGGTAGCGGCACGCCCTACCAGACGACGAAGGACGGCACGCTGGCCGACCTCGCCTTGCGCTACTACACCAACCGCCTGCGTTCGGATCTGCCGCTGGGTCGTGTGCAGCCGAGCGCGTCGACGCTGCCCAACGCCGACAAAAACCCCGACCTGCACATCACGAGCTACGCCATCTCGCTGGGCGTGCGCGGTTCGCTGTGGCCGACCACGGTCGACCCCTTTGCTACGCCGCCGACCTGGACGACGCCGACGGCCGACGACCCGTCGCTGATCGACGACCAGTGGCACGCGACGATCAACGGGCGCGGCAAGATGTATCTGGCCAGCAACCCGACCGAGACCGCGAACAGTATTCGCGACGGCCTCAACGACATCCTCGACCAGGTCGGCGCGCAGGGCGGCGTGGCCGTCAGCACGGTCAACCTCCAGCGCGGAGACCAGCGCGCGTACTTCGGCATCTACAACCCGGCCGGCTGGACGGGCGACCTCACGGCCAATCCGATCAACCCGTCCACGGGAGCGGTCGGCGGCACGGCAGCCTGGTCCGCCGCCGACCTGGTGACCAATCACCGCACCTGGGGCTCGCGCGTGATCGCCAGCCATGATGGCGCCTCCGGCGTGCCGTTCACCGCGGGCAGCGTCGGTTCGCTCGTCAACCCCGGCAATGCCTGGGGCGCAACCAGCGAGGTCATCGATTACCTGCGAGGCGATCGCACGCACGAGGGCACCAAGTTCCGTTTGCGCAAGAGCCTGATCGGCGCCGTGATCAACGCCGAGCCGGTCGTGGCCCGCGACGAAGGCGTCGTCTACTTCGCGTCGGGGGAGGGCATGCTGCATGCGATCGACACGCGCAGCAACCCGGGCGAGGAGCTCTGGGCCTACGTGCCCCGAGCGGTGCTGCCCGAAATCGGCCAGACCAGCAGCCGCGCCTACGTGTTCAAGACGCAGCTCGACGGGACGCCGGTGGTCGGAAAGACCGGCCCGAGCAGCAAGCTGCTGGTCGCGGGCATGGGCGTTGCCGGCCGCAGCTATTACGCGATCGACGTCAGCAATCCGCGCGGGCTCAGCGAGTCGCAGCTGGCGGCCGCGGTGAAATGGGAGTTCCCGGCGGCGGGCGACAGCAGCACGCAGGCCAAGGTCGGCCAGACCGTGGGGCGACCGGTCATCGTCCGCGTCTCGGGTGGCGGCTACAAGGTGCTCGTGACCTCGGGCTACAACGACAGCCACAACGACGGCAAGGGCCGGCTCTGGATGCTGGATCCGTCCACCGGGGTGAGCGAGCATGTGTTCGAGGCCGATGCCGGCGGCCCGGACGCCGGTCTTGCCCACGTCACGCCCTTCGTCGAGAACGACGGCAGCGTCAAGTACGTCTATGGCGGCGACCTGCGCGGCAACCTCTGGAAGTTCGACCTCGTGAACAAGCCCACAGCCGCGAGCAGGATTGCGGTCCTGAAGGACGGCTCGGGCAATCTGCAGCCGATCACCGCGGCGCCGGAGCTGATCAACTACGAAGGCAAGCGCATCGTCCTCGTGGGCACCGGCCGGCTGCTGGACATCACCGACTTCGGCAAGACCTCGCCGAGGCAGAGCTTCTACGCGATCGCCGACGGGTCTGAAATCCCCAACGTCCGCAGCGGCGTGCTGGTCGCTCATACCTACACCAAGGCGACCGACACGACCACCACGGTCACGGTCGACTGGGCTAGCAAGCGTGGCTGGTACATGGACCTACCGCTGGGCGAACAGGCCAATACGCAGCCGCAGGTTGCGCGCGGTGCCATCACCTTCGTCACCAACCTCGCCGGCGCAAGCGACTGCACGGCCAGCTCCTACCTCTACGTGCTGGACGTGCTCACCGGCAACAAGTACGACGGCGCCAACTTCATCGGCACGCAGATCTCGGCGACGGCGATGAGCTCCGGCGTCAACCTGCTGCTGACCTCGGGCATGCCGCCGCCGCCCTGCACGGGCCCGACCTGCCCGCCGTCGCCCCCGCCGCCGCCCCCGCCGCCCTGCCAGCACATCGTCGGCTCGGGCCAGGACGCGGATGGGCAGTCCTGGACACGCCAGGTCACGCAGTGCGTGAACATCACGCCGTCGAAGAACGCCTGGCGCGAGGTGCGGCGCTAGGAGGGCTTCGCAGCGAGGTGCCGCGTCGCGGCCAGGCCTGGCTGCGGCCCGGCTCAGCCGATGAGGCGGGGCTCGAGCTGCTGCTCGTCGTTCCAGCCGAGCAGCACGAAGCCCGCCTCCGCGTGCAGCAGCCGGTTGACGCTCGCGTTGCCCAGCGCCCAGCTGCGCGGCGCCTGCAGTCCGGTGCCGGTGGCCGCGCGGTAGAGGCAGTCGAGCACCCCGCCATGCGTCACGACGAGGATCGTCTGCCCGCGGTGGCGTAGCGCCAGGCGGGCACAGGTGTCGACGCAACGTGCGTTGAACTCGGCCAGCGATTCGCCGCCCATGGGCGCGAAGTCCGGGTCGCGCTGCCGCCAGCGCCTGGCCTGCTCCGGCCACCGGTCTTCGATTTCGATGAAGCTGCGCCCTTCGAAATCACCGAAGCCGCGCTCGCGCAGCCCGGGCTCGTCTCGAACCGGGAGCCGGGTCCGCTCTGCATAAGGTCCGGCGGTTTCGCGGGTGCGCCGCAGGTCGCTGCCGTAGATGGCGTGCACCGTCTCGTGCGCCAGCGCCTGCGCCAGCTGTTCGGCCTGGCGGCGCCCCGTCGCGTTGAGCGCGATGTCGGTATGGCCCTGGATGCGCTGTGCGGCGTTCCAGTCGGTCTGGCCGTGCCGCACCGCGATCACGCGCGTGCACGCCCCCGAGACGCTGCTGGCCTGCGCTGTGGCCGCGTTCACACGCCCCAGACGATCGGCTCGTTCGCGGCAGCGGCGCGCTCCAGCATCTGCAGCATCGGCCACAGGCGCTGGCGCAGGCCGACGGCCTCGCGTTCGCACTCGGGGTCGGCTTCGTCCCGGGCTTTCGCGGCGTCGGCATCGGCCTGAGCCAGCGCCGCCTCGAGCGCACGCCGTGCGGCCGACATGTCGCGCGGCTCGATGATGCCTTGGGCAGCAGGCTCGCGTTCCAGCAGCCGCAGCAGTTGGTCACCGTTGGACCCCAGCATCACGAGATCGCCGCTGGCCTTGCTCTTGAACTTGTAGATCATGATCGCGCCTTCGTCCGCTGGCGCCGCAAGCGGCGCCGCTGGCCGGATTGTGCGCTGCTCAGTCGCGTCGACTGCCGGGGGCGACGTCCTGCAGCCGCTGCTCGAGGCTCAGCGCGTCGAGCGCCGGCGAGAACAGGTAGCCCTGGCACAGCGCGCAGCCTTCGGCCAGCAGGAAGTCGCGCTGCGCCGCGGTCTCGACGCCTTCGGCGACGACTTGCAGGTTCAGTGCGCGCGCCATCTGCAGGATCGCGCGCACGATGCCGGCATCGCTCTCGTCGGTGGGCAGTCCGGCGACGAAGCTGCGGTCGATCTTGAGCTTGTCGATCGGGAAGCGCTTGAGATAGGCCAGGCTCGAGTAGCCGGTGCCGAAATCGTCGATCGACAGCCTCACCCCGAGGGACGAGAGTGCCTGCAGCCGCGCCAGTGCCTCGTCGGCGTCGCGCACGAGGATCGATTCGGTGAGTTCCAGCTCCAGCAGCGAGGGCGGCAGGCCGCTGACCGCGAGCACGCTGGCCACCTGCTCGACGAACCGGGCCTGCCGGAACTGCAGCGCGGAGACATTGACGGCCACCGGCAGCGGATGCCCGCGCTCGTGCCAGAGCGCCGCCTGGCGCAGCGCCTGCGCCAGCACCCAGTCGCCGATGGCGACGACGAAGCCGGTCTCCTCGACCACCGGGATGAATTCGGACGGCGAGATTTCGCCCAGCTCGGGGTCGCGCCAGCGCAGCAGGGCCTCGACCCCGACCGGCCGGCCGCTGGCCAGCACCACCTGGGGCTGGTAGTTGAGCCGGAAGCGGCCGCTCACCAAGGCCTTGCGCATCGCGTGGTCGAGCTGCAGGGCCCGGCGCGTGTCGCCGACGCCGCGCTCGCGCGGCAGGCGGTAGTTCGCGCGGCCGGCGTCCTTCACCGCGCGCATTGCCTCCTCGGCATGGCGCAGCAGTTCGTCGAGGCTGCGCCCATGCTGCGGACACATCGCCACGCCGATGCTGCAGGTGAGCGTGAACGGTGTTCCCGCCTTGTCGCCGACCTGGCCGCTGGCCTGGCCGACCGCGGTGAGCATGCGGCGGGCCAGCGCCTCGGCCGCGTCGACGTCCAGACCGTGGGCCAGCAGGGCGAACTGGTCGCCGCCCAGGCGGGCGACGTCGTCGCCGGCGCGCAGGCATTCCTGCAGCCGCTGCGCGACGCCTCGCAGCACTTCGTCGCCGGCGTCGTGACCGAGGCTGTCGTTGACCTGGCGGAAGCGGTCGAGGTCGACGAGCAGGAAGGCGAAGCCGTCGCCGCTGCGCCGCGACAGTGCAGCGGCCTCGACCACGCGCTCGGCGAGCCGGCGGCGGTTGGGCAGACCGGTCAGGCCGTCGGTGAAGGTGAGTTCGTCGATGCGACGTCGCGCCGCCAGTTGCGGCGTGAGGTCACGAAAGCTGTAGACGCGCCCGCAGGGCCGGCCGTTCTGCCAGAGCGGACGGCTGACACGCTCGAGCACCGGGCCGGACGCCAGCCGCACGCGCTCGCTGCTGGTCAGCAGCACGGCGCGCTGGACCACGGCCAGCTGCCGGTCGTAGGCCAGCGGATCGGCAACACTGCGCCGCATCCAGTCGAACACGCGGCGGTCGTCGGGCGGGTCGAACAGCGACTCCGGCATGTTCCACAGCTGCGCGAAGCGGCGATTGAAGCTGCGGATGCGGCCGGCGAGGTCGGTGACGAGGAGGCCGTCGGCCGTTGCCTCCAGCGTCGCGCGCAGTTCCGCGCTGACGGCATCGGCGCTGTCGATGGTCTCCTGTTCGCTCCCGCGATCGCGCAGCACGACCAGCAGCTCGTCGCCCTGGAGTGGGCGGATCCAGCGCTCGAGATGCAGCAGACGGCCGTCGGCGGCGCAGGCGCGCGTGTGCGAGTGCAGCGCTTGCGGTCGTGTCGTCTCCAGCGTGGCCCAGTAGGACAGATCCTCGGGCGTCTCGAGCAGGCGGGCTGCCGGGCAGCCGATCAGCTCGTCGCGCGGGCGCCCGAACCACTGGCAGGCCAGCGTGTTGACGGCCACGACCCGCGCACCTCGCGCCTGGACCAGCCAGGCCGGCAGCGGCATGGCGTCCAGCAGGGCCTGTCGCTGCGGCGACCGATCGGCCGATGGCCCCGCCGACGCCGGTGCGATCTCGCACGGAGGGCTTGTACTCATCGAGCGGGTCCGGCGCTCCGGGGGACCGTGCCGACGGTCAGGCGCGCAGCGTTCACGACGCCTCCGAAAGCGCAGCCGCCTCTTCTTCCTTCAGCGGTTCGGCAAGGTCGAAGTAGTAGCCGACGCGCTGGCGCGGGGCGAGGTAGGCCGCGGCGGCCGGCGACAGCTTCGAGGGCGCGAGGCTGCGCCGGATGCCCAGGTCGGGCGCCTGCTCGAGGTCCAGCAGCAGCGCCTCGTCGCGCGGCACGCCGGGGTCGTAGACGAGCACGCGGGGCTTCAGCGGACGCGAACTGTTGACCTGCATCACCAGCGCGAAGCGGTCGTCGGTGAGCTGCACGACCGAACCGGCAGGATAGACGCCCATCATGCGGATGAAGCCGCTGAGGATCGCCATGTCGAACTGGCCGCGGTTCTGCGCGAACAGCGTCGAGACGGCCTCGTGCGGTGTCAGTGCGCTGCCGCGCGGCCCCGGATTGCAGAGGTTGTCGTAGCGGTTGACCAGCGCCACGAGTCGTGCGGCCGGGGCGATCGAGTCCAGCGGCAGCCGCTCGGGGAAGCCGCTGCCGTCGCCGAGCTCGTGGTGCTGCGCCAGCACCGCCAGGGCCCCGGCGGGTAGCTCCATGCGCCGGCCACGTGCCACCCCCAGCGCGACATGGTCGCGGTAGGCCTTGAGTTCGGTGCTGCCGAAGCCCCCCTCGGGCATGTGCACGCGCAGCGGTAGGTCGAGCTTGCCGATGTCGTGCAGCAGCGCGCCGGTGCCCAGCTCCAGCAGCTCCGCTTCCGGCATCCCGATCGTGCGCCCCATCAGCAGCGAGATCACGGCGACATTGAGCGCGTGCGCTGCCGCGCGGTCGTTGCAGGCGCTGGAGAGCAGCCGGATGCACAGCTCGCCGTCGCCGAGCATCTTCTCGAGCATCGCGGCAGCCAGTGCCTGCGCCTGCTGGGCGGCCTCGCGCGGACGGGCCGACGCAAGCGCGCAGGTCTGCTGCAGCGCCTGTGCCGCCTCGTCGTACTGGGACTGGCATTGCTGCAGCGCCCGGCGCTGCAGCCCGAGCAGTTCGCGCCGCTGCAGGGCGCGCCGCTGGGTCTCATCGCCTCCCGCGCCGGCCGGTTCGGGGTCGGGCGCGGTCGCCGGCCCGGTGCCCGCGGCCAGGCGTCCGAAGCCGGGCGACGAGGGCTCGACGACCTCGCTCTTCTCCGGGTACCAGCTCACCGTCTTCAGGCCAAGGCCGCGGATGACCACGATCTGCTCGGCGCTGGTGATGCGAAAGCTCGAGAGCGGGAAGGGGTGCGAGAGCCAGCCCGTCTTCAGGCGGATGAACATGCCGAGCTTCAGGTCCTGAACGTCGATGGTGCAAGGCATGAAGAGACTCGCGGTACGCCAGCGGTAACGGTGCGCGCTGCCTGCGCACGCGCAGGCGACGGTTTCATGCGGGATCTTTCGGCGCCGCGCAGATCGACTTGAAGCCGCCCGACGGGTTTGCCGCCCGCGTGCGTGATTTGTCACACCGCACGAAGCGCGGCGCCCCGCTGCCGCAGAATGCGCGCATCGTCACGAGGATTCCCGTCATGAGCATCGACGCCTTCATCTGCGACGCGCAGCGCACCCCCTTCGGCCGCTACGGCGGCGCACTCTCGACCGTCCGCACCGACGACCTGGCGGCGATCCCGATCAAGGCCCTGATGAGCCGCAACCCCGGGGTCGACTGGGCGGCGATCGACGATGTCGTCTACGGCTGCGCCAACCAGGCCGGCGAGGACAACCGCAACGTCGCCCGCATGGCGGCGCTGCTCGCGGGTCTGCCGGTCGAGGTGCCGGGCGCCACCGTCAACCGCTTGTGCGGTTCGGGGCTGGACGCGCTCGGGACGCTGGCGCGCGCGATCCGCGCCGGCGAGCTGCAGCTGGGCATCGCGGGCGGCGTCGAGAGCATGAGCCGCGCGCCCTTCGTGATGCCCAAGGCCGAGAGCGCGTTCTCGCGCAGCAACGCGGTCTACGACACGACGATCGGCTGGCGCTTCGTCAACAAGCTGATGAAGGAGCGCTACGGCGTCGACTCGATGCCCGAGACGGCCGAGAACGTCGCGCAGGAGTACCGCATCGAGCGCGAGGCGCAGGACCGCATGGCGCTGGCGAGTCAGCAGAAGACCGTCGCGGCGCAGAAGCGCGGCTTCTTCGACGCCGAGATCTGCCCGGTGACGATCCCGCAGAGGAAGGGTGAGCCGCTGGTCGTGCGCCAGGACGAGCATCCGCGCGAGACCAGCCTCGAGGCGCTGGCGCGGCTCAAGGGCGTGGTCCGGCCCGACGGCACGGTGACCGCCGGCAACGCCAGCGGCGTCAACGACGGCAGCTGTGCGCTGCTGGTGGCCAGCGAGAGCGCGGCCCTTCGTCACGGCCTGAAGCCGCGTGCGCGCGTGGTCGGCATGGCCACGGCCGGCGTGCCGCCGCGCGTGATGGGCATCGGGCCGGCGCCGGCGACGCGCAAGCTGCTCGCGCTTACCGGCCTGTCGCTGTCGCAGATCGACGTCATCGAGCTCAACGAGGCCTTCGCCGCGCAGGGCCTGGCGGTGCTGCGTGAGCTCGGGCTCGCCGACGATGATCCGCGCGTCAATCCCAGCGGCGGTGCGATCGCGCTCGGGCACCCGCTGGGTGCCAGCGGTGCGCGCCTGGCCGCGACCGCGGTGAACCAGCTCCACCAGGGCGGCGGCCGCTACGCGCTGTGCACGATGTGCATCGGCGTCGGCCAGGGCATCGCGATGCTGCTCGAGCGCGTCTGATCAGCGCCCGAACAGCCCGAGGCGCTGCGCTTCCAGCGCCGCCTCGGCGCGCGAGCTCACGTTGAGCTTGCGGTAGATCTGCTTGACATAGTCGGCGATCGTGTGCCGCGAGAGGCCCAGCTGCACGCCGATCTCGGGCAGCGTGTAGCCCTTGGCCACGCGCAGCAGCACCTCGGTCTCGCGCTCGGTCAGCGAGACGTTCGGCAGCGTGGCGTCGGCGCGCGGCTTGGCCTTGTTCGCGAAGTAGGACATCACCCGGCGTGCGATGCTCGGCGACAGCGGCGGCTCGCCCTGGCTGATGCGCTGCAGCTGCTCGGTGATGAGCTCGCGCGGCTGCTCCTTCAGGATGTAGCCGAAGGCGCCCGCCTGCAGCGCGGGGAAGAGGTGTTCGTCGTCGTCGTGGATCGTCACCACGACCGACTGGCATTCGGCCTGCACGTCGCGCAGCTTGGTTACGACGTCGACTCCGGTGCCGTCGGGCAGCCCCAGGTCGACGAGCGCGAGATCGAACTTCGTCGCCGTCACGCGCGCGAGCGCGTCGGCCACGCGCGCGGCCTCGACGATCTGCGCGTCCGGGAAGACCTGCAGCACGATCTTGCGCAGCCATTCCCGGATCTGGGCCAGGTCCTCGAGCAGAAGGATGTGCTTCATGGCGTCGTCGCAGCGCGGAAGTTCATGCTCCGAACATATCGGCAAGGCTCAGGACGTTTCCAGGGCGCGCTCGAGTGGAAGCGTGAGGCGGATCACGGTTCCGAGCCCGGGGCCCGACTCGATCAGGCACTGACCCTGCAACTGCTTGGCACGCTGCTTCATCGTCGCCATGCCGTGACCGCGGTCCAGCCGCCCGTCGGGCTCGCTCGTGATGCCCTCGCCGTTGTCGTGCACGATGAGCCGGAAGTCGCCGTCCCGGACCCGGCACTGGATCGAGCAGAAGCTCGCGCCGCTGTGCTTGATGATGTTGCTCGTCGCCTCGCGCAGGATGCGCGTCGTCTGCACGTAGGCGCGCGCCGACAGCGTGTACGGCAGCTCTTCCGGCGCCGACCAGTCGGTCTCGATGCCGGCCTGCGCCAGGCGTGAAACCACCTCGGCGCGCCAGTCGCCCATCGCGTCGCCCAGGCGCATCGCGCGGCCGGTGAGGCCGCGCACCGACAGGCGCATCTCCTCGAGCGCCTCGCGCGCCAGCGTGCTGATGCGGTCGTTCTCGCTCGTGTGGACGATCGTCAGCAGCTTGGCGCCGAGGTCGTCGTGCAGGTCCGCGGCGATGCGCTTGCGCTCGCGCTCGGTCACCTGTTCGACCTTGAGTTCGGAGAGCTGCCGGAAATTGCGCTCGATCTCCGCGGTCGCCTCACGCACCCGCTGCTCGAGCTGTGCGCGGCTGATCTCGGCTTCCTGCCGCGCGAGCCCTTGCTGCTGCACCAGGCGCAATCCCGTCAGCACCAGCATCAGCGGCAGCGCGAGCTGCGCCAGTTGCGCCGGCAGCGCCGGCACCGACGCGAAATGCGCGGCAAGCTCGATGACCGCGGCGGCGGCCACCACCGCGAGCAGGCCGCCCATCAGCCAGAACGAGAGCGAGCGCTCGCGCCGTTGCCGACGCAGGTAATGGGCGGCGGCCGTGACGACCTCGAGCGCCAGCAGCATCGACCAGGCGAGGACGAGCAGATGGAAGTGGCGCATCGGCACGAGCAGCAGGCTCAGCAGCATCAGCAGCGTCTGCGCCGGCAGCGCGATGTCGACCGCTCGATGACGCCAGCCCGAATAGCGCAGCAGGAACTGCACCGCAGCCCAGGCGGCCACCGGCAGCGGCGCGAGCAGCAGCAGCTCGCTGGCGCGGTGCGGCAGCGGCCACTCGCGGATCCACAGCCGCGCGTCGAGCAGCGCCCACGCAACCGAGAGCGCGCCGAAGTAGGCCAGATGGCTCTCGCCCCGGTTGAGGAACCCGAGCACGAACATGAAGCCGCCCGTGAGCAGCAGCGACGCGGCCAAGGCCTGCGGCAGCGTGTGCTGCAGCAGCGTCTGCAGGTGCTGCCGCGACTGGAGCGCATCCAGCGGCCCGATCGTGAGCGCCGACAGGGCCGCGGCGCGTTGGTGCGACCCCAGCTTCTCCCGCGGTGGGCCGGCAAGCCGCAGGTCGATGCGGTTCGTTCCGGCGTGCAGCATCGCCGGTGGCAGCGCCAGAAGCCGCGGCCGGTCGCAGTCCAGCACGTAGGGTTCGGCCATCGGCCCACTCTGGTAGAGCAACTGGCCGTTCAGCTGCAGCTCCAGGCTCGCGCACGCGCGGGCGAGCTGCACGCCGAGCAGCACAGGCGGTGGTGCCGAAGCGAGGGTGAATTCAGCCCGGTACCAGACCGGCCCGCTCCAGCCTGGCCGGGAGCGCGACCAGTCGTCGGGGAGGCTCACGCGGCGCTGCGGCACGCCCTCGGGGAAGTGGTCGTCCGCGCCTTCGGCAATGAGCACGCTGTCGATGAGCTGCAGCGCGTCGACGGAGCGTCCGGCCATCGGCAACCATTCGCCCCGTACTGCCTCTGCCGAGGCGGCGGCCCGCGCGGCTTCCTGCGCCGTGGCAGCGTTCGGGGCGAGGGCGCCGGGCAGCGCGAACAGCAGCATCGGCAGCAGCATCGGCAGGAGCGCAAGCAGCCGAGCTGCCAGGCGCGACGGGCAGGGGATTCGGGGGATTGCAGGCATCACCGAGCGCGGATTGTCGGCGCGGGCGCAGGCGGTGCGCGCTGCGACAATGCGCACTTCTTCTCTCCTGCGCAACGCGCGCCAGCCCATCGTCGTGATTCGCCGCCACACGCTTGCCGGGGCCGACAACCGGCGCCTGGCCAACCTCTGCGGTCCGCTGGACACGCACCTGCGGCGCATCGAGGAGGCGCTGGGCGTCGTGCTCACGCGCCGCGAGCACCGGTTCCGGATCGAGGCGCCGTCCAGGACCGTTGCGGACCGCGCGGTGCGCGTGCTCGACGCGCTCTACGCGTCGGCGCAGGGGCCGATCGACACGCCCTGGCTGGAGCAGCTGCTGTCCCGCGAGGCTGCGCCCGACGCGGGAGCGCCGGTGACGGACGCCAGCCCGGTCGTGCTGCGCATGCGCCACGGCGAGGTCGCCGGGCGCACGCCGAACCAGGAGGGCTACCTGCGGCAGATGATGAGGGACGACATCAGCTTCGGTATCGGCCCCGCCGGCACCGGCAAGACCTTTCTCGCGGTGGCCTGCGCCGTCGACGCGCTGGACCGCCAGGCGGTGCAGCGCATCGTGCTCACGCGCCCGGCGGTCGAGGCCGGAGAGCGCCTGGGCTTCCTGCCCGGCGACCTGGCGCAGAAGGTCGATCCCTACCTTCGTCCGCTCTACGACGCGCTCTACGACCTGATGGGTTTCGAGCGCGTCGGGCGCGCGTTCGAGAAGGGGATGATCGAGATCGCACCGCTGGCCTTCATGCGCGGGCGCACGCTCAACCACGCCTTCGTCATCCTCGACGAGGCGCAGAACACCACGCGCGAGCAGATGAAGATGTTCCTCACGCGCCTGGGCTACGGCAGCCGCTGTGTCGTCACCGGCGACACCAGCCAGATCGACCTGCCCAAGGGCGTCGAGAGCGGGCTCGTCGACGCCGAGCGCGTGCTGGCGCGCGTGCCCGGCGTCGGCTTCACCCGCTTCACCGCCGCCGACGTCGTGCGCCACCCGCTCGTGGCGCGCATCGTCAAGGCCTACGACGCGGCGCGACGCCGGGAGGAGCGCGAGGGCCGGGGCCGCGAAGCGCCCGCAGGGGCACGCGGCGGTGCCGCCGGGGATCCGGCACCGTGAAGCCGGGTTTGCAGCTTTCGCTGCAGTTCGCCGATCGTGCGCACCGCACGCTGCTGCCGCGGCACCGCGTTGCGCGCTGGATCCGTGCGGCGCTGGACGCGCCGGCGCAGATCGCGGTGCGCATCGTCGGCGAAGACGAGGGGCGCAGCCTCAACCGCGACTGGCGCGGCAAGGACTACGCGACCAACGTGCTGACCTTCGACTACGAGCGCGAGCCGCTCATCGTCGCCGACATCGTGCTCTGCGCGCCGGTCGTCGAGCGCGAGGCTGCCGAGCAGGGAAAGACGATCGAGGCGCACTACGCGCACCTGCTCGTGCACGGCGTGCTGCACGCGCAGGGCCTCGACCACCAGCGGGTGGCCGAGGCGCGGCGCATGCAAGCGCGCGAGCGCGAGATCCTGCAGGCGCTGGGCTTTGCCGATCCCTACGTTGCGGCGTCCGTGTAGGGGCGAGGCCGCTGCGGCGCTCAGATCACGACCTTGACCATCGGATGCGTCGAGAGCGTGCGGTAGAGCTCGTCGAGCTGCTCGCGGCTGATCGCGGTGATGGTGATCGTCAGGCCCAGGTAGTTGCCGGCGCGGCTTTCGCGGCGCTCGATCGTCGCCGGGTCGAAACCCGGGTCGAAGTGCAGCGCGACCGCAGCGATCGCCTCGACGAAGCCCTCGACCTGCGCGCCCATGACCTTGATCGGGAACGCGCAGGGGTACTCGATCAGACTTTCCTCGGGCGGGATCTCGCGCATCTCGGCTTGGCTTGTGTTTGGATTTCCGCTCAGATCGACATCGTCAGCTTGGCCTGCTGATAGGCCTCGTAGAGCTGAGCGTAGACCGGGCCGGGCTTGCCGCGCATCGCGCCGTGCCCGACCACCTCGCCGTCGATCTTCGTCACCGCCAGCACTTCCTTGGTCGCGCTCGACAGCAGCACCTCGTCGGCGCTGCGCACGTCGGCCTCGGTGATCGGGCGCAGGTTGTAGGCGATGCCCACCTCCTCGCACAGCTCGCGCAACAGCTCGACGCGGATGCCCTCGAGCACCAGCTCGCTCTTGGGCGGGCCCAGCAGCGCGCCATCCTTGACGATCCAGACGTTGCTCGAGGAGGCTTCGGTGAGAAAACCGTCGCGAAAGAGGATGGTCTCGGTTGCGCCCTGGTCGGCCGACATCTGCCGCGCCAGCACGTTGCCCAGCAGACTCGTGCTCTTGATGTCGGCGCGCTGCCAGCGGAAGTCGCGCGCGGTGATGCAGCTGGCGCCCTGGTGGCGCAGTTCCGCCGGCACGGGCTTCATCGGATTGCTCATCATGAAGGCCGTGGGCACGAGGCCTTCGGGCATCACGTGGTCGCGCGGCGCCACGCCGCGCGTCACCTGGATGTAGACGACCTGATCGTCGGCGCCGGTGGCGTTCCCGACCGCGCCGACGAGCGTGCGGCAGCGCTGCAGCCACTGCTCGCGCGTGGCCGGGTTGGCGATGCGGATCTTGTCGAGGCCGCGCTGCAGCCGCGCCAGGTGCTCGTCGAAGCGGAAGAGCCGCCGACCGTAGACGGGCGTCACCTCATAGATGCCGTCGCCGAAGATGAAGCCGCGGTCGAGCACGCTGATCCGCGCCTTGGACAGCGGCAGGTACTCGCCGTTGAGGAAGCAGAGGTTGTCGTTCATGCGCCCGCCTCGTCGATCGAATCGGTCATTCTGGCATGCGGAGGTCCGGCATCCGCCGCCGCGGCGCCGCAGATCACAGCCCCTTCTTTGCCGGGGCCCTACTTGATCCAGAGTCGGATCGAATCCCAGGCGCGCCCGAAGATCCCTGCCAGCGGCACCGGTTCGAGCACGGTCAGCGGCACCTCGGCCACCTTGGTGCCGCCGGCGGTGCTGACCTTGAGCGTGCCCACGCGCTGGCCGGCGGCCAGCGGTGCCACCAGCGGGTCGGTGCGTTCGATCGTCGTCTGCAGCTTGCCGCCCTCGCCGCGCGGGACGGTGACGACGATCGCCTGCGCCGAGCCGAGCTGCGCCTCGTGTGCGCTGCCCTTCCACACCGGCACCGTGGCCACCGCCTTGCCGGCGTCGAACAGACGCAGCGCGTCCCAGGCGGTGTAGCCCCAGTTCAGCAGCTTCTGGCTCTCGGCGGCGCGTGCCTCGCGCGAGGCGGTGCCCAGCACCACGCTGAGCAGCCGGCGTGGGCCGCCGGGTGCCTCGCGCTGCGCGCTGGCCACGAGGCAATAGCCCGCGGCGGCGGTGTAGCCGGTCTTCATGCCGTCGACGCTCGGATCGCGGCCCAGGAGCAGGTTGCGGTTGTCCTGCTTGATGCGGTTGTAGGTGTACTGGCGCTGCGAATAGAAGCGGTAGTACTCCGGATGCTCGGTGATGATCTTCGCCGCCACCGTGGCCACGTCGCGCGCGCTGCTGTAGTGGCCCGACTCGGTCAGGCCGGTGACGTTGCGGAACTGCGTGTTGGCCAGGCCCCAGGCCTGCGCCTGGCGGTTCATCATCTGCACGAAGCCATCGAGCGTGCCGCCCACCGCCTCGGCCAGCGCCACCGAGGCGTCGTTGCCGCTCTGCACGATCATGCCCTGCAGCAGCTCCTCGACCTTGGGGTGCATCGTCGTGTCGATGAACATCAGCGAGCCGCCGCCCTTGCGCTCCTCCCAGGCGCGCATCGACACCGGCAGTTCCTGCTGCAGCGAGAGCTTGCCGTCGCGGATCGCGTTGAAGACGAGATAGGCGGTCATCAGCTTGGTCAGCGATGCCGGCTCGGCGCGAGCATCGGCCTCGCGTTCGGCCAGCACCTGCTGGCTGGCGAGGTCGACGAGGATGTACTGGCGGGCAGCGATCTCGGGCGGTTGCGGCGCCTGTGCGCGCGCGGTCAGGGCCAGGCACAGCAGGGTGGCCAGCGTGAGGAGGAAGCGCATCGGAAAGCGGAGGGTTCGGGGAAGGAGGGAAAGGAGGGAGAGGAGAAGGAGAAAAGCGAGCCGTGCCGGTCGCCTGCGCGCCCGTGCTTAGCTCAGTGCCAGGCGCCGACCACCAGTTGCCGCAGCAGCGGCAGCTGTCCGTGGAAGAAGTGCCCCGCGGTCGGAACGACGATCACCGGCTGCACCTGCGGTCGCGCCCAGTCGAGCACGGCCGACAGCGGCACCACGTCGTCCGCCTCGCCGTGGATCACGATCGTGTCCTGGGGTACGTCGGCGAGCGGAAAGTTCCGCGCCGCCGGTGCGATCAAGACCAGGCGCAGCGCCTTCTGCCCCTCGGGCAGGCGCGCCGCGGCCTGCGTCGCGACGTAGCCGCCGAAGGAGAAGCCGCCCAGGGCCAGGGGCAGCGCGGTGTCGCGGTGCGCGGCAATCACCGCCATCGCATCGTCGACTTCGCCGCGCCCTTCGTCCCACTGGCCTTCGGAGCCGCCGACGCCGCGGAAGTTGAAGCGCACCGCCCGCCAGCCCAGTTGCACGAAGGCACGCGCCAGCGTCTGCACGACCTTGTTCTGCAGCGCACCGCCGTGCTGCGGGTGCGGGTGGCACAGCACCGCAACGCCGCGTGCCGAAGCCTGCCCGGGCTCGTCGATCGCGCACTCGATCACGCCAGCCGGGCCGGCGATCGTCGTGCGCCGGGTATGGACGTTCATCCGTTCGTGTTCCTCGGGCCGTGCCGGGGCGGTATGTTCACCAGCGCCCGACTTCGGGCGGCAGCAGCAGGCGCTCGACGACGCGGCCCTGCTTGAGGTGCGACTCGACGATCTCGTCGATGTCGCTCGTGTCGACGTAGGTATACCAGGTCTCGCCGGGATAGACGACCGCCACCGGCGCCCCGGCGCAGCGGTTGAGGCAACCGGCCTTGTTCACGCGCACGCCGCCGACGCCGAGCAGCCCCTCCTCCTTGGCACGCCTGGCGCAGTGCTCGAAGGCTGCCTGCGCGCCGTGCTGCGCGCAGCAGTTCTCGCCATTGCTGCGCTCGTTGAGGCAGAAGAAGATGTGGTACTTGTAATAGCTCATGCGTCGATTCTAGGGAAGCCCCTCGTTCGTCGACAGCCGCGCGAGCAGCCAGCCGATAGCGGCGAAGGGCCAAAGCCAGCCGAGCCATTGCGACAGGCCGTGAAAGTGCACCCAGCGCCCCTGTTCCCAGGCCTGCAGCGTGAGCGCGAAGTAGGGATCGGCGGGGGCCTGCTGCACGAGCGCGAGCAGCGCCGAGAGGGCGATCAGCGCCAGTGCCATCACCAGGCGCCGCGGCAGCCAGGCCGCCGCCAGCGCGGCAGCGGCGGCGCTGCCGGCCCCGACGACGGCCGCGGGCGTGAGCCAGGCCAGTGCATGCAGCGGACCGAAGTTCAGCAGGGTCGATACCGTCATCGCCAGGAAGCCCAGCAGCAGTGCGCCGGCGGCCATCGCGATGCGGCGCAGGCCCGGCCGCACGATCGCGTAGGCCAGCAGCACCGGCGAGAGCAGGCCCAGGATCGCCGCCGCGCGTTCGGACAGCGGGGACAGCGGCTGCAGAGCCGGCAACGGGGCCAGCACGGCGGTTGCCCCCTCGGCCCAGGGCACGTCGTCGAGCAGCGCCACCAGCAGCGCGCGCGCGCGATGGCCGATCTGCCCCAGCCCCCACGGCACCGGGGTCGGGAAGAGCAGCGCCGCCGGCCACAGCGCCAGCAGCGCCAGCGCACCGGCGCTGCGCGGCAGGAACCAGCGCTCGCGCAGCCGCTGCAGGTGCCCAAGCGCGCCGGTGCTGCGCAGCAGCACCGCCAGCGCCGCTCCGCTCGCCCCGCCGAGCGCGTTCATCGTCCAGTCCTTCAGCGAGGGATGCCGCGTGGGCAGGAAGTGCTGCGTCACCTCGCAGGCGTAGGACAGCAGCGCCGGCGCCAGCACCGCCAGCGCCACGGCGCCGTGCACCTGCCAGCCGCTGCGCATCGCCGCCACCGCGATCAGCAGCCCCAGCGGCAGATAGCCGAGGAAGTTCAGCGTCTCGTCGAGCGGCGTCTCCCACGGGGGCCATGGCAGCGTCAGCAGCGTGGCCGGGTCGCTGCCGGCAGGCCAGCGCCAGCCCGTGAAGGGGTGCAGGCTCGCGTAGGCGACGAGTGCGACCATCGCCAGTGCCAGCGGCACGGCGAGGCTGCGGTGACGGCCGGCCATGGCTCGGCGTATCCTGGCGCCGCGGGCCTAGAAGGGCTTGACCACCACCAGCACGACGATGGCGGCGAAGAGCAGCACCGTCACCTCGTTGAAGACGCGGTACCAGCGGTGGCTGTGCCGGTTGGCCATCCCCTCGAAGTCGCGCAGCCGGCGCCGGCACAATTCCTGGTAGCCGATGGTCGCCAGCACGAGCACGAGCTTGGCGTGCATCCAGCCGTTGCCTGCGCCCAGCCCGACGCCGTAGCCCAGCCACAGCACCAGGCCCAGCGCCAGCGCGACGACCATCAGGATGTTCGAGAAGCGGTAGAGCTTTCGCGCCATCAGCAGCAGCCGCTCGCGCTCGGCGTGGCTGTCGGGTGCGACCATCGCGAGGTTCACGAAGATGCGAGGCAGGTAGAACAGGCCTGCGAACCAGGCCGCGATGAAGACGATGTGGAAGGCCTTGACCCAGAGGTAGGAGCTGCCCATCGCGGCATTATGGGTTGCGCCTGCGCGCGGCCCGGACGGGTCCAAAAAAGAGGCCCCGGCGAAGCCGAGGCCAGCAAGCCCTGCCGCTGTCATCACGTCAAGGCACCTGCTCAGGGAGGAAAAGCAGGGAACGACAGCCTCGCGACTATCATTCGGCGGCGACTGTAACAGAGCGCTTGCGAGGACGCCAGGAGACCGACGCGGGCCCGCGGGCTTGCGCAGCCGGATGTTCCCGTGACGCGCGCGCCTTCCGGAGATCCTTGCCGTGCATGTCCCCGCCGCCTATCCGGCCCATCGGCCCCGCCGCCTGCGGCGCGATGCCTTCACCCGCGCGCTGGTGCGTGAGTCGGCGCTTGCGCCGGACGACCTCATCCTGCCGGTCTTCCTGCTCGATGGGCAGCGCCAGGAGCAGGACGTCGCGAGCATGCCCGGCGTCAAGCGCCGCAGCCTCGACCTGCTCTTTGCCGTGGCCGAGGACTGCATGCGTCTGGGCATTCCGGTGATGGCGCTGTTCCCGGTGATCGAGAAGGAAAAGAAGTCGCCGGACGGCCGCGAGGCGATGAATCCCGAGGGTCTGGTCCCGCGCGCGGTGCGCGCGCTCAAGGAGCGCTTCCCGAGCCTCGGGCTGCTCACCGACGTCGCGCTCGACCCGTTCACGACGCACGGACAGGACGGGCTCGTCGACGAGAGCGGCTACATCCTCAACGACGAGACGGTGGCGGTGCTGCAGCAGCAGGCGCTGGTGCAGGCCGAGGCGGGGGTGGACATCGTTGCGCCCAGCGACATGATGGACGGGCGCATCGGCGCGATCCGCCGCGTGCTCGAGGAGCGGCGCTTCATCCACACGCGCATCATGGCCTACAGCGCCAAGTACGCCA
>JAIXKN010000002.1 GCA_026932425.1 Burkholderiales bacterium | reverse complement strand
CGCCGCGCGCCTTGTCGATCTCGTCGACGACCATCACCGGGTTCGCGTACTGGCCGTCGACCAGCGTCTCGAAGACCTTGCCCGGCCGTGCACCCTTCCACTGCGACGAGGCGCCGGAGAGCACCCAGCCGGCGGTGAGGCTGCTCATCGAGACGAAACCCAGGCCCGTGCCCAGCAGCTGCGCGAGTTCGCGCGCGAAATGCGTCTTGCCGATCCCCGGCGGGCCCAGCAGCAGCATCGGCGTGAGCTCGAGCGGGTCGGCGCTGTGCTCGCACAGCGCGAGCTGGCGGCGCAGCTCGTCGAGCACCTCGGCGAAGTTGGGCAGCTCCTCGTAGAGGTGTTCCATCGCCGGCAGGCCCGAGGGTTTGACCTGGAAGCGCTCGGCGCCCTTCTCCAGCATGCGCTCGTAGGTCGCGCGCAGGCTCTCGTGCTCGCGCTGCGGGAGCTTGTCCAGGCGCTTCTCGACGTCGTGAACGCGATAGACGCTGCGCAGGCTGGCGATCGGCAGCCGCCCGCGCGCGATGGGAACCAGATCGTTGCCGCTGCTCATGGCGCCGACTCCTCGGATCTCTGCACCGACATTCGGCCAAAGCCTGCCACAAATGCGGGTCTGCGCAACACCCGGGAGGCCCCGCAATCCGGGGCTTCCTGCACGGACCTGCCGCCCATCGGCCGCGCGCGCAGCCGCACCGGGACGCGAACGACGCCGTGACGACCGGGCGCGTGCCGCGAGCGCGCGAGCCCGCCGCGCCTACCGGACCCAAGTGTTGAGCTGGATGATCGGCAGCAGCACCGCGAGCACGATCAGCATCACGACCGCCCCCATCACGACGATCAGCAGCGGCTCGAGGACGGTGGCCAGCGCCATCGCGCGGCGCTGCACCTCGCCGGAGAGCTGCGCCGCGCCGCGCTGCAGCATCTGCGGCAGCTGGCCGGTCTGCTCGCCCAGGCGCGCGAACATCGCCAGCAGCCCCGGGAAGCGCTTCTTGCCGGCCAGCGCGCTGGCCAGCGGCGCGCCTTCGCGCACGAGCGCCAGCGCCTCGAGCGCGTCGGCACGCATCGCGCGGTTGGAGAGCGTCTCCGATGCCGCCTGCAGCGCCTTCAGGATCGGAACGCCCGCGCCGGCGAGCATCGCCAGCGTGCCGCCAAAGCGCGCCGCGTTGTAGCCGCGAGCCAGGCGCCCGACGAGCGGCAGGCGCAGCACGAAGGCGTCGCTGCGCTCGCGGAAGGCCTCGCCGCGGCGCGCGAGCAGCAGCATCCCGACGCCCGCAGCCAGCAACATGAGCAGCAGCAGGCCCCATTGGCGCACGAAGCCGCTGATGGCGAGCATCATCACGGTGAGCAGCGGCAGCGCGCGCTTGGAGCTCGAGAACACCGTGGCCACCTGCGGCACGACGTAGGTGACGAGAAAGGTGACGATGACGAGCGCGACCAGCGAGACGATCGCCGGGTAGAGCATCGCGCCGAGCAGCCGGGCGCGCAGCGCCTGGCGCTCCTCGAGATCGTCGGCCAGGCGCTCGAGCACGGCACCGAGCGCACCGCTCTGCTCGCCGGCGGCAACGACGGCGCGATAGACCTCGTCGAACTCGCGCGGGGCGGTGGCCAGCGCACGCGCCAGGCTGCTGCCGGCGTTGACCTCGCTCCTCAGGTGCGAGATCAGCTCGCGCGCGCGCTCGTCCTCGCTTTCTTCGGCCAGCGCCGTGAGCGCGCGCTCCAGCGGCAGGCCCGATGCGACGAGCCCGGCGAGCTGCCGCGTCCATACGGTGAGGCCGGCGTTCGTGAACACGCGGCGCGTGAAGCGCAGGCCGTCGGACGTCCCGGCAGCCGATTCGGCCAGCGGCGTCAGCGCCAGCGGCACGAGCGCGCGCGCGCGCAGCTGCGCGCGCGCGGCCTTGGCGCTGTCGGCCTCGACCGTGCCCTTCCTGGCCTTGCCGTCGGCATCCAGCGCGTCGTAGCGGTAGGCGGGCATCGCGATCGATCCCGCATCAGTCCCGCGTCACGCGGATCAGCTCCTCGGGCGAGGTCGTGCCGTCCTGCAGCAGCCGCTGCCCGTCCTCGCGCATCGAGCGCAGACCCGCGGCGCGTGCCGCGGCCAGCAGTTCCTGTTCGCTGCCGCGGCCATGGATCAGCGCGCGCAGCGCGTCGTCGACGACCATCAGCTCGTAGACGCCGGTGCGGCCCTTGTAGCCGGTGTGGCCGCAGCCGGCGCAGCCGACCGCGTGCCAGAAGCCGTCCGCGCCCTGGCGGCGGCACTCGGGGCAGAGCTTGCGCACCAGCCGCTGCGCGAGCGCGCCCAGCAGGCTGCTCGAGAGCAGGAAGGGTTCGACGCCCATGTCGATCAGGCGCGTGACCGAGCTCGGCGCGTCGTTCGTGTGCACGGTCGCGAGCACCAGGTGGCCGGTGAGGCTGGCCTGGATCGCGATCTGCGCGGTCTCGTGGTCGCGGATCTCGCCGATCATGATCACGTCGGGATCCTGGCGCAGGATCGCGCGCAGCGCCTTGGCAAAGCTCAGCTCGATCTTCGGGTTGACCTGCGTCTGGCCGATTCCCGGCAGCTCGTACTCGATCGGATCCTCGACCGTCAGCACGTTGGTCGTCGCGGTGTCGATGCGGCCAAGGCTCGCGTAGAGCGTCGTCGTCTTGCCGCTGCCGGTCGGCCCGGTGACGAGGACGATGCCGTGCGGCTGCTGGATCAGGCGCTCGTAGGTGGCGAGCAGCTCGGGGCTCATGCCCAGCGCCGGGAGCGTCAGGCGCGACTCGGTCTTGTCGAGCAGGCGCAGCACCGCGCGCTCGCCGTGGGCGCTGGGCAGCGTCGAGACGCGCACGTCGATCGCGCGCGCGCCGATGCGAAGCGCGATGCGTCCGTCCTGCGGCAGCCGCTTCTCGGCGATGTCGAGCTCGGCCATGATCTTGAGCCGGCTGATCAGCGCCGCGTGCAGCGCCTTGTTCGGCTGCACGACCTCGCGCAAGGTGCCGTCGACGCGAAAGCGCACCGAGCTTGCGCGTTCGTAGGGTTCGATGTGGATGTCGCTGGCGCCATCCTTGGCCGCCTGCGTCAGCAGCGCGTTGAGCATGCGGATGATCGGCGCGTCGTCCGCGGCTTCCAGCAGGTCGGCCACCGCCGGCAGGTCCTGCATCAGGCGCGAGAGGTCGACGCCCGATTCGACTTCGCCGATCACCGCCGCCGCGCTGCCCTCACCGCCGGCGTACGCGCTCGCGATGCGCTCGGAGAGTGCCGTTGCGGCCTCGAATTCGTGCCGGTCGATCGCGAAGACACGGCCGACCTCGGAAAGCGCCGCATCGGACGTCGTTTCGGCAGCCCAGAGCACGCGCTCGTGGCCGTCGTCCTCGAGCAGCAGCGTGTTGGCCTTGGCGAAGGCGTAGGGGAGCGGATGGCGAGGCATGATCGGGACGCGGGGCGCTACGGCGCTTCCTGCAGCCGCATCGGCACCGGCTGCGGCATCGATGCCGGGACGGCTGCCGGAGCCGCCCTCGGCGCGGATGCGGGCGGCTCCAGCGGCGCCAGCGGCACGGCGCTGGCCGGTGTCGAAGGCGGCAGCACCGGCGCGCGCTCGATCGGCAGCACGATGCTCGGGCGCGGCTGGTTGCCGATCTGGTAGGCGCGTATCTGCTCGTAGCGATCGTCCGAGAGCCGCTGCTGCGCCATCGCGTCGCGCATCACGATCGGGCGCAGGAAGACCATCAGGTTGGTGCGCTTGCGCTGGCGGCTCTCGCTGCGAAAGAGCTGCCCCAGCACCGGCACGTCGCCCAGCAGCGGCACCTTGCTCTGCGTCGTCGTGTAGGTGTCCTCGATGAGGCCGCCGAGCACGAGGATCTGGCCGTCGTCGACGGTCACCGTGCCCTCGATCGAGCGCTTGGTCGTCGAAGGGCCCGCATTGCTCGTGCCGGCCGCGGTCGTGCTCTTGACGGCGCTCTGTTCCTGGTAGATCTGCATGCGGATCGCGCCGCCTTCGCCGATCTGCGGCCGGATGCGCAACGTGATGCCGACGTCCTTGCGCTCGATGGTCTGGAACGGATTCGTCGTGCCCGTGCCGGTGTTCGTGAACTGGCCGGTGATGAAGGGCACGTTCTCGCCGACGACGATCTTCGCTTCCTCGTTGTCCAGCGTGATCAGGTTGGGCGTGCTGACGATGTTGGTCTGCGTC
>JAIXKN010000047.1 GCA_026932425.1 Burkholderiales bacterium | reverse complement strand
GCGCGAGGACAGGCTCTCGATGCCGATGTCGGCGTCGAGGATCTCGCCGCTGCGCGGGTCGACCTGGCTCGGGCCGATGGCACCGAAGCTCGGGCTCGCGTTGGTCATCCAGCGCAGCGAGGCCGCGGCGACGTCCAGCGTATCGAAGTCGGCGTCGTCGGGCTGCATCTGCACGACGATCGCGTCGCGAAAGCCGATGCGCTCGAAGGCCGCGTTCCAGGCGAGCACGCCCTGCCGGATCGCGTCGCGATACTTCAGCGGGATGCTGCGGTCCAGCCAGAAGGTGATCGGCTTGACCGGCTCGGAGAGCTCGGCCGCGGGATCTTTCTTCTCGAGCCGCCAGCGGTTGACGAAGCGCTGCTGCGGCGTGCGCGCCAGATCGTTGGAGAAGTCGGCGACGCTGGTCGTGAAGTGGCCGATGCGCGGGTCGGCGCGGCGCGGCGCCATCGGCTCGGCCGGGAGCTCGGCAAAGGCGTAGTGCAGGCCGAGGAAGAGGCTGCGCGCGTCGGGCAGCGTCAACGGTTCGCTCGGCCGCAGCGCCGGAGGCACCGGTGTCGGCGTGGCCGTCGCCTGTGCGAGCACCGCGGTCGCGAAGTGGGCCTGGACCTCGAAGACGAGCTCGCCGCGCTTGCCGCGCACCGCGGTGATCGCCGAATTCGCGCGGTCCATGGCATAGTTTTGGCGGTAGCTGCGCTGCAGCTGCATGCCAAGACCCAGAAGGTCGCCGAGCATGATGGAGCCGGCATCGACCAGCACGCTCTTGCGGTCGGGATGCGGCTGGCTGACGACGGCGCCGCTGCCCAGCAGGCTCATCGAGAAGCCCGCGCGCACCGCGCGCCCTTCGGGCGTGCCCGCGGGCGCGGCGAACGCGGTGTTCAAGGCCACGAGCTGCACCTGGTTGTGCACACGGCGGAACTGCACGATCTGCTGGCGGCCGAAGCTGCCCCAGCGCCCCACCATCAGCCCGCCGTAGAAGCCGCGCTCGCCGATGCCCTGCGCGATCTTCGGGCCGAAGAACAAGGGCTTGCCGAAGTCCTCGGGCCGCAGCTCGAACCAGGTCTTGTCGTCCTTCTGCCAGACGGTGATCAGGCCGTCGACCCGGCGCGCGTCCTTGACGACGGCACCGAAAGGCTGCGGCTGCGGCTGCGGCTGAGCTTGCGGCGCCGGCGCAGCCACCGGACCGGACGCGCGGGCGGCGGCTGACGGCCCCGACGGCCCGGCGGCGGGCGGCGCACTGGCCGCGGGCGCCGGTGCGGAGGCTTCAGGCCCTCCCGGCAATCGCAGGCCGGCACAGCCCGGCAGCGCCGATACCGCGGACAGGAGCAGGACGGCCGCAACGAGGCTTCGGCTCATGACCAGCGGGTCAGTGGATGCCCTTGAAGCGCACGCGCTTGGGCCGCGCGCCCTCCTCGCCCAGGCGCTTGATCTTGTCGGCCTCGTACTCCTGGTAGTTGCCGGCGTAGAAGAACCACTGCGAGTCGCCCTCGGCGGCGAGGATGTGCGTGCAGATGCGGTCGAGGAACCAGCGGTCGTGGCTGATCACCATCGCGCTGCCGGCGAACTCGAGCAGCGCTTCCTCCAGCGCGCGCAGCGTCTCGACGTCCAGGTCGTTGCTGGGCTCGTCCAGCAGCAGCACGTTGCCGCCGCGCGCCAGCGTCTTGGCCAGGTGCAGCCGCCCGCGCTCGCCCCCCGACAGATTGCCGACAAGCTTCTGCTGGTCGTTGCCCTTGAAGTTGAAGCGGCCCAGGTACGCGCGGCTGGGCATCACGAAGGGGCCGACGACGATGTTGTCGAGGCCGCCGGAGACGTCCTCCCACACCGTCTTGTCGTTGGCGAGGTTCTCTCGACTCTGGTCGACGAAGGCGAGCTTGGCGGTCTTGCCGATCAGCACCTCGCCCGAGTCGGGCTGCTCCACGCCCTGGATCATGCGAAAGAGCGTGGACTTGCCGGCGCCGTTCGGGCCGATGATGCCGACGATCGCACCCGGCGGCACCTTGAAGCTGAGCTTGTCGATCAGCAGCCGGTCCCCGTAGGCCTTGCTGACGTTCCTGAACTCGATGACCTCGTTGCCCAGGCGCTCGGCCACCGGGATGAAGATCTCGTTGGTCTCGTTGCGGCGCTGGTAATCGGTGTCGGAAAGCTCCTCGAAACGGGCCAGGCGCGCCTTGCTCTTGGCCTGGCGGCCCTTGGCGTTGGAGCGCACCCACTTCAGCTCCTCCTTCATCGCCTTGACGCGCGCGTCCTCCTTCTTCTGCTCGACGGCCAGGCGGCGCTCCTTCTGCTCCAGCCAGTCCGAGTAGTTGCCCTTCCAGGGGATGCCCTGGCCGCGGTCGAGTTCGAGGATCCACTCGGCGGCGTTGTCGAGGAAGTAGCGGTCGTGGGTGATCGCCACCACGGTGCCCGGGAAGCGCTGCAGGAAGTGCTCGAGCCACTCGACCGACTCGGCGTCGAGGTGGTTCGTCGGCTCGTCCAGCAGCAGCATGTCGGGCTTGGACAGCAGCAGCCGGCACAGCGCCACGCGCCGCTTCTCGCCGCCGGAGAGGTGCTTGATCTGCGCCTCCCAGGGCGGCAGGCGCAGCGCATCGGCGGCGAGCTCGAGCTGCAGGTCGGTGTTCTCGCTGCCGGCCGCGGCGATGATCGCCTCGAGCTCGGCCTGCTCGGCGGCCAGTGCGTCGAAGTCGGCGTCCTCCTCGGCGTAGGCGGCGTAGACCTCGTCGAGGCGCTTCTTCGCGGCGAGCACGCCGCCGATGCCTTCCTCGACCGCCTCGCGCACGGTCTGCTCGGGGTTGAGTTCGGGCTCCTGCGGCAGGTAGCCGATCTTCAGGCCCGGCATCGGCACCGCTTCGCCCTCGATGTCCTTGTCCAGGCCCGCCATGATCCTCATCAGCGTCGACTTGCCCGAGCCGTTGAGGCCGAGCACGCCGATCTTGGCGCCGGGGAAGAAGGACAGCGAGATGTCCTTGAGGATCTGACGCTTCGGCGGCACGGTCTTGCCGACGCGGTTCATCGTGAAAACGTACTGGGCCATACCGCAGCAGGACTTCGGTCCTGGAAGTGGGGTGTCCGTCGGGACGCCGCTTGGGGGTCGATCGCGCGCGCCAGGGCGCCGGGCAGCGGGTACGCCAAAGCAGGCCGTTGAGGCGAATGCGCGCAAACCATGCATTATCGCCTGCGGCCGGAAGCTCGGCCCTGGGCACGGGCATCGCGGGACGGCGCTTGAAGTCGCCCGCCCGCGATGGCATATGCTCGCGTCGGGGCCTGCCGGGCGGTCCGGCACAGGGAGGGCAGCTTGAACGGCACGACCATCACCACACAGGACGAAGGCTCGCTGCTGCGCGTGGCGCACATCGTCTACGGGCTGCACTCACTGGGGCTGGCGATCGGCGCCTTCGGTGCGGCCACGGTGCTGGGCTCGTTCCTGTTCGGCTGGCCGTCGATCGTCGCGGTGATCGTCAATTACGTCTATCGAGGCCGGGCGCGCGGCACCTGGCTCGAGACGCACTTCAGCTGGCAGATCCGGACCTTCTGGTATGCGCTGCTGTGGGCCATCCTCGTCGGCCTCGTCTCGCTTCCGCTGACGCTGATCGTCATCGGCTTCGGCACCTGGGCACTCGGCATGATCGTGCTCGGCGCCTGGGCGATCTACCGCATCGGTCGCGGCTGGATCCGCCTCAACGACCGCCAGCCGATGCCCATGGGCTGAGCCCGCCGCGCAACGACCGCGGACGCAGGCGCTCGTCTCCGGGGGCTTCAGTTCGGACGCCACAGGCCGATGACTCCGCCAAGTCCCACGCATCGGCCCCCATGCAAGTCCAGCCCCCACCCCGCAAGCGCGCACTGATCGTCGACGATCAGTTGCTCGTCCGTGCCGGCGTCGCCGCGCTGCTCGAGGCGATGCCCGACTGGCAGTGCGTCGGCACCGCCGCCACCCCCGAAGGCGCGCTGCAGGCCTGCGCCGAACAGCGCCCCGACCTGGTGCTGCTGGATCTGCACCTGCCGGGGGCGACTACGGCCCGGGCCGCGACCGGCCAGCCCGCCGGATCGCTCAGGGCGCCGCAGGAACTCGAAGGCATCGCCCTTGCCCGCGTGCTGCTGGGCCTGCAGCCGCGGCTGCGTATCCTCGTGCTCTCGGGCCGCACGCAGCCCGAGGTGGTGCGCGCGGCGCTGCGCGCGGGCGCCTGCGGCTTCATCGGCAAGGACTTCGTGC
>JAIXKN010000070.1 GCA_026932425.1 Burkholderiales bacterium | reverse complement strand
ACAGCTACTCGCCCGGCGCGCTGCAGGGCTACCTGATCGACAAGAAGACCGCCGACCAGTACAAGATCACCAGCATCGCGCAGATGGCCGATCCGAAGATCGCCAAGCTCTTCGACGCCGACGGCGACGGCAAGGCCGACCTCACGGGCTGCAACCCCGGCTGGGGCTGCGAGGCCGTGATCGAGCACCAGCTCGACGCCTACAAGCTGCGCGGCCAGGTCACGCATGTGCAGGGCAACTACTCGGCACTGATCGCCGACACGATCGCCCGCTACCGGCAAGGCAAGCCGGTCTTCTATTACACGTGGACGCCGTACTGGGTCAGCAACGTGATGGTCCCCGGCCGCGACGCCGTCTGGCTGCAGGTGCCGTTCTCGTCGCTGCCGGGCGAACAGAAGGGCATCGACACCAAGCTGCCCAACGGCCAAAACTACGGCTTCATCGTCAACACCCAGCGCATCCTCGCGAACCGGGCTTTCGTCGAGGCCAACCCGGCGGCCAGGAAGCTCTTCACCGAGATGCAGTTGCCGATCGCCGACATCAACGCGCAGAACAAGGCGATGCACGACGGCGCCAACAAGGCCGCCGACATCGAGCAGCACGTGCAGGGCTGGATCAAGGCGCACCGCAAGCAGTTCGACACCTGGATCGCCAACGCCCGGGCCGCGGCGCGCTGAGCACCGACGGGACTCGCGCGGCCCTCGCCCGCGCAAGCCTCGCTGCCGGCCCGGCAGGCGTGTGCCGCTCACCCGTGCTCGAACGCGAGCATCAGACCCAGCACGATCAGCACGAGGCCGCTGGCCTGATGGACGCGGCGGAGAATGCCGGGCTGGCGCCGCACCGACGCCGAGAGCCAGCCGGCGAACACCGCGATCGGCGCCTTGATGAGAAAGGTCAGCGCGGCAAAGCTCGCGCCGAGAACGAAGAGTGCGAGCACCGGCTGCGTGATCCTGGCCGGAACGAACTGCGGCAGGAACGCAAGATAGAAGAGCAGGATCTTCGGGTTCGACATGTTGGAGAGCGCACCCTGCGTGAAGCTGCGCAGCGTGGACATCCGCGACGGCTTGCCGCTGGCAAGCGCGAGCTCGCCCGAGGAACGCAGCAGCGACACCCCGAGATAGAGCAGGTAGAGCGCACCGACGAGCCGCAGCACGGTGAAGAGTCGATCCGATGCCTGCAGCAGCGCGCCGACGCCGAGCGTGACCAGCGCCGTATGCACGAGCAGCCCGGTGCTGACCCCGGCAGCCGTCACGACACCGGCACGCGTGCCGGCCGAGAGCGCACGCGAGATCACGAGGGTCATGTCCTGCCCCGGGATGAGGATCACCAGCAGCGACGCGGCGATGAAGGCCGGCCAGGAGAGTTCGAGCATGAGGAAGTCCGGCGCCGAGCCCGCGCCGGCGAGCGCGCCGGGCGCAACGCGATGGATCGATGCGCGAAGTATCGCGATCCTGCCCCAGTGATTGGATGCAAGATCAGCACATTCGAGGCCTTCGCTTAGCGTTTTTGTCTAAACTGAATGCGTTTTGTAGCTACGATGAGTTGGAATGCTCGATTCGATAGACAAACGCATCCTTCGCGCGCTGCAGCGCAACGCCAAGCAGACCAACGCCGAGCTTGCGCAGGAGGTCGGGCTCTCGGCAACGCCCTGCTCTCGCCGCGTCCAGCTTCTGGAGAAGCAAGGCGTGATCGCCGGCTACGTCGCGATGCTGAATCCGGCAGCCGTCGAGCTGAAGTTCATGGCTTTCGTGCGCATCACGCTCGAGCGCCAGGACAAGACGACGGTCGAGCGCTTCGCCCGTGAAATGGAAGCGGCACCCGAGGTGCTCGAGTGCCACCTGATGGCCGGCAGCTATGACTACCTGCTGCGCGTCGTCGCGCGCGACCTCGACGACTACCAGCGCTTCCAGATGGAGACGCTGACGAAGATCGACGGCGTGCGCAACGTCGTCACCGAGATTCCGCTGCGAAGCGTCAAACAGACGAGCCGGCTGCCGATCTGAGCATCCCGAGAACGCGGCTTCGCGCGGGCCGCCCGGTGTTCAGACCAACAACTGGCCGCTGGCCACGACCGCGGCGGCGCCGGCGATGCGCACGCGAAGCGCCCCGCCTTCTCGCTCCCACGAGGCGTGAACCTGGCCGTCGCGGCCGATCTCGATGCCCTGCTCCGCGAGGTAACGGCCGCTGCGCTCGCCCGCGTGCCTGTGACGCGCGAGGTAGGCGGCAACGCTGCCGTTGCCCGATCCGCAGACCGGGTCTTCCGCGATGCCCTCGCCCGGCGCGAAGGTGCGCACGCGGATGCGCACCGGCCCGCCATCGCCCCGTTCGGCGAAGACGGTGACGCCGGCGGCACCCAGTACCCTGCACTCGCGCGCGATCAGCCCCTGGTCGGGTTCCAGCGAGGAAATCGCGGCCAGACTCGAGAGCTCGGCGATCAGCCAGGGGACACCGGTCGAGACGACCTCGAAGGGACTGCCCGCCAGGTCGCTTTCGCGGCAGCCGAGCATCCGGGCCACCGTCGCGCGGGAGAGTCCCGCCGCCGTCCAGGACGGCGCGCCCTGCGTCATCCGCAGCAGGACGCCGGCGCCGGATCGCAGGATCTCGACCGGCACGAAGCCGATGGCGCACTCCTGGCGCAGGAGCCGCAGCTCGGCCTTGTCTGCCCGGCGCGAGAGCACCGAATGCGCAGCGGCGATCGTCGGATGGCCGGCAAAGGGCAGCTCGCTCTTCGGCGTGAAAATGCGGACGCGGTAGTCGGCTTCGGGGCTCGTCGGCTGCAGGAGGAAGACCGTCTCGGAGAGGTTCATCTCGCGCGCGATCCGCTGCATGGTCGGCGCCGGAATCCCGTCGGCGTCGAAGACGACCGCAGCCGGGTTGCCGTACAGCGGCCGGTCGGTGAAGGCATCCACCTGGACGAAGTCGTGGCTCATGCGTCGGCCCTCGTGCTCGTGAGTGCCCGATGATGGACCGGGCGCCGACCCGGCGTCGGCACGACGCAAGCGGCGATGCGTGCCGGCACGTCATGCTGCAACCGCGATCTTCCGCGCCCGGATGCAGCGAGGCCGCCCGGGCGTGGTTCGGGAGAAAGCCTGCGTGCGCGGCCCGGACCGCCGGGGCCTGCGCGGGTTCCCGACGCGCTCAGTTGCGCTCGTCGGCCTTCGCTGGCGCGTCGTCGCTGCGGTTGCTCGTGAGCACGTCCCGCAGGGTCGAAGCCTCGCTCTTGAGCCAGTAGTCGACGTGCCCGACATGGTCGGCAAGGAACTGGTCGAGCCGCGTCCTGAAATTCGCCTCGGGCAGGCGCAGGTAGGCCTCGCTCTCGGCGCCCGCGCGCTCGATCTGCGCGCCCGCCTTCTGCGCGATGTGCAGCATCGCCGCGTTCTCGCTGAGCGACTGGATGTAGAGCGTGTCGACGCCGCGGTTGATCGTGTGCAGCGCGGCGCGCTCGAAGAGCAGCGTGCCGTAGCCCCGCCCGCGCGCGTGCTGCGAGACCGAGGCGCCGAATTCGGTGTAGCCGGGCTCCGTGGTGTCGCGCGGATGCGCCAAGTGCGCCATCGCGATCAGCTCGAGCTTGCGGTTGAAGATGCCGAAGAACTGGTCGCGCTCGAAGTCCAGCCCCTCGACGTAATGGCGGATCTGTTCGTCGGTCGCGTTGTAGCCGAAGCGCAGGTAGCGGTCGGCGGGCTCGAGCTGCAGCAGGTGCCAGAGGATCTGCGGGCGATAGCGCGATCCGATCTCGCGGATCGGAACCAGTGCCAGGTTTCGCGACGTCGACTCGCCGCTGGCCACCGACGGCTTCTCGGCCGGCGCAGCGTCTGCGTCGTGAGAGAGGGTGGAAGTGTCCATGCCCGGCATGTTAGGGGTTTGGCATGGACTTGCCACGCTCAGACTTGGGGTTTTCCTGGAGTCAACACTCCAATCCGGTCGCACCCGACACGGCGCGCCGCACCGGCCCGCTTCGACGACAAAAAGAAAAGCCGTTGCAAATCAGAGACTTGCAACGGCTTTTCGAAGAGATGGCGGAGTGGACGGGACTCGAACCCGCGACCCCCGGCGTGACAGGCCGGTATTCTAACCGACTGAACTACCACTCCGCGTCGGTAGCAGCGTCCGGGCTTGCGCCCCAAGTGCCGCCAGGCTTGGCCAGCTCGCGCTGGCGTCCCCTAGGGGATTCGAACCCCTGTTACAACCGTGAAAGGGTCGTGTCCTAGGCCTCTAG
>JAIXKN010000049.1 GCA_026932425.1 Burkholderiales bacterium | reverse complement strand
AAGACCTTTGATGCCTGCGTCCCCTCGATCACTTCGCACCGAGCGAGGAGTCGCCTCACGCCAGAGGAATCGCGTGCGAAGTCGCGATAGATCTCGATAGACGGCGACAGCTGAGTATTGTGGAAGCGCCGACTGTTCTCGATAGATGCCGATCGATGGCGAAAGCTGCGCTCGGGGATGCCTCTCAAAATGACGGTAGTTCTGACGGTAAGCGCGAGGGTGCTGAGGCTCTTGCATCGAGCCGATCAACGACTTACCGAAGCCGTTGATGATCGAGTGGGAGTCAGTTGATGCGCGTGCTGCTGGGTCTGGCCGGGCTGCTTGTCGTCGTCTTCGTCATCGCCCAGCTTGCGCGCGCCCAAGTGCAGGCCTTGCATCCGGCAGTTCCGGCAAGCGGGACGGAAGCCGGCACGGTGCACACGCCGCAGCAGCAGGTCATTGATGAGCTGAGCAAGGCGCTGGAAGCCGGATCGCAGCGGGCGGCGTCGGCAGGCGACTGAGGTTCGCCATTGCCGGTGAGGAGGGCGAGGCGTCGGCCGCGGCGCAGCCGGACCCGTGGCTTCCGCCCGTTGTGGAATCCTCTGTGAATCCCCAATGGCCGAGCGAGCATGGGATTCACTACACTGGGCCGTTTTTCCTCTTCATCATCCTCACCCGAAGGAATCAGAGCTCATGGATCGTCGTTCTCTCATCAAGCATGCCGGCATCGCCGGCGTCCTCGCCGCTGGCGCGGCGCCCGCGGTGCACGCACAGGCGGCGGTTCGCTGGCGCCTGGCCACGAGCTTCCCGAAGGCGCTCGAGACGCTGCACGGCTGCGCGGTGAAGTTCTCGGAGACCGTGAAGGCGCTCTCGGGCGGCAAGTTCGAGGTCTCGGTGCACGCGGGCGGGGAGCTCGTGCCGGCCTTCGGCATCGTCGATGCGCTCAACGACGACGCGATCGAGATGGGCGAGACCGCCGCCTACTACTACACGGGCAAGGATCCGGTGTTCGCGCTGAGCTGCGCGGCGCCCTTCGGGCTGACGGCGAACCAGAATCTCGCGTGGAAGCTGCAGGGCAACGGCCGCAAGCTGCTCGACGAGGTGTTCGACAAGTACAACTTCTTCACCCTGAGCGCGCTCAACACCGGCACGCAGATGGGCGGCTGGTACCGCAAGGAGATCAAGTCGCCAGCGGATCTCAAGGGTCTGAAGATGCGCCTGGGCGGCGGCGTGTTCGGCGAGTCGATGGCCAAGCTCGGTGTCGTGGCGCAGAACATGCCGGGCGGCGAGGTCTACCAGGCGCTCGAGAAGGGCACGCTGGACGCCGCTGAGTTCGTCGGCCCCTACGACGACGAACGGCTCGGCTACAACAAGGTGACCAAGTTCTACTACTACAACGCGTGGTGGGAAGGCGGCGCCGAGCTCGAGTTCTTCATCAACAAGAAGGCCTTCGCGAAGCTCTCGCCGGAGAACCAGGCGATCGTTCGCGCCGCCGCGGCCGAGGCCTACAACGACGGCACGACCAAGTACCTGGCGCTGAACCCGCCGGCGCTCAAGCGCATCGTGGCCAGCGGCATCCAGTTCAAGCCCTTCCCGAAGAGCGTGGTCCAGGCCGGCTTCAAGGCGGCGCAGGAGGTGTACGAGGAGCACCGCGCCAAATCCGAGGTCTTCAAGCGCGTCTTCGACGACATGCGCGCCTTCCAGCGCGACCAGATCCTCTGGAACCGCGTCTCCGAGCTGCAGTTCACGCAGACGATGGCGGGACTCAAGATCTGATCCGCTTCCCCTGCGTACCGGCTGGCTGCACGCTCAGCCGCCGGTCAGGCGCAGGGATTGCCGGAAACCAGAAGGGCCCTGGCGCAAGCCACGGCCCTTTCTTCATGGCTCGGCGCCGATCGTCCGACGCCTCTCCCTTTCACGCAGGCACGCGGCGCCCGGGACGCGCGCCGCAGCGCGCGCGGCATCCGGTTTTCCCGGGTGCAGGCGTCGCGTTCGCCTTACTCGAATGGATTGCCGCTGCTCTTGTCGTTGGCGGCGCCGTCTTCTTCGCTCCCGAAGCCCGGCGTGTTCTCCAGGTCCTGCAGGATCTGCGTGCCTACCGCTTCCGCGTCGACGCCGGACTTCGGGTCGAGGTGGCTCGTGACCAGTCCCGGGAAGGCGATCAGGATGGCGACCATCGTGAGCTGCAGGATGAGGAAGGGGATTGCGCCCTTGTAGATCTGCATCGTCGTCACCGGCTCCATCGTCTTGCCGGTCACCGCGTCGACGTATGGCTTCTCCGGCGCCACCGAGCGAAGGTAGAAGAGCGCGAAGCCGAAGGGCGGGTGCATGAACGACGTCTGCATGTTGACCGCCAGCAGCACCCCGAACCAGACGAGGTCGATGCCCATCTTCTCGGCAATCGGCGCCAGTACCGGCACGACGATGAACGAGAGCTCGAAGAAGTCGAGGAAGAACGCCAGCAGAAAGACCATGACGTTCACGAAGATCAGGAAGCCCAGTTGTCCGCCCGGCAGCTTGGCCAGCAGGTGCTCGACCCACACCGGGCCGTCGGCGGCCTGGAACACCATGCTGAAGACGGTGGCGCCGATCAGGATGAAGAGGACGAAGGACGAGAGTTTCGTCGTCGTCGCCAGCGCCTGCTTCAGCAGGTTCCAGCTCAGGCGCCGGCGCAGCACGGCCATGATCAGTGCGCCCATGGCTCCCATTGCGCCGCCTTCGGTCGGCGTGGCCACGCCGAGGAAGATCGTGCCCAGCACCAGGAAGATCAGGAGCAGCGGCGGGATCAGCACGAAAGTCACGCGCTCGGCGAGCTGCGACAGCAGCCCGAGGCGGGTGAAGGAGTTGATGACGGCGATCAGCCAGGCGACAAAGACACCGCCGCACATTGCGACGACGATGCGTTCGTCGGTCGGCACCGAATCCACCGGCGTGCCGAGCCACCAGGTGTGCACCGCCTCCATGTGCGCGCCGAGGTAGTAGCCGACCGCGCCCGAAAGCAGCGCGAGCACCGTCAGCGAGGCGTAGCCCGTGTGCCCCTTGGCATCGCGGAAGGTGCGCGCCTCCGGCGGCAGCGCGGGCACGCTCGAGGGCTTCAGGATCGCGAGCACGAACACCCAGGCGATGTAGAGCCCCATCAGCGCAAACCCGGGGATGAAGGCGCCCTTGTACATGTCGCCCACGCTGCGGCCCATCTGGTCGGCCAGAACGATGAGCACGAGCGACGGCGGGATGATCTGGGCGAGCGTCCCGGAGGCGGCGATGACGCCGCTGGCCAGGCTGCGCGAATAGCCGTAGCGCAGCATGATCGGCATCGAGATCAGGCCCATCGAGATCACCGAGGCCGCGACGACGCCGGTGGTCGCCGCCAGCATCGCGCCGACGAGCACCACTGCCAGCGCCAGGCCGCCGCGCAGCGGCCCGAAAACCTGGCCGACCGTCTCGAGCAGGTCCTCGGCCATGCCGCTGCGCTCGAGGATCAGGCCCATCAGCGTGAAGAAGGGCACCGCGAGCAGCGTCTCGTTGCTCATGATGCCGACCAGCCGCAAGGGCAGCACCATCAGGATGGACGAGGGGAACACGTCGAGCGCAACACCCAGGGCGCCGAAGAGCAGGCCGCAGGCCCCGAGGCTGAAAGCCACCGGGAAACCCAGGATCAGGAAGAACACCAGGCCCCCGAACATCACGGGGGCAAAGTTCGAGGCGATGAAGTGCATCGGGTGGCCGCTCGCGTGAGGTCAGTCGGCCAGGGGGCGCGTGGCGCCGCCCTCGGTGCCGCGCCCTTGCCGGCGCAGGCTCTCGGCGAGTTCCTCCTCGGCCGTCTTCTTGTTCGGGGGCATCGTGGGGTCAGGGCCCTGACCGCGAAGATAGGCGATGGACTTGATCAGCTGGGACCAGCCCTGCAGCAGCAGCAGGCCGAAGCCGAAGGGGATCGCGACCCATACGGGCCAGCGGATCAGGCCGCCCGGATTGGGAGACATCTCGCCCGAGCTGATCTTCTCGAGCAGCAGCGGGGTGCACAGGTAGAGCATCACGACGCACAGCGGCGTCAGGAAAAGGCTGTAGCCGACGACGTCGATCCACACGCGCAGCCGCTTGGGCAGCCGGTGATTGAGCACGTCGATGCGAACATGCTCGCCGTTGAGCAGGGTGTAGCCCGCGGCGATCAGGAACGACCACGCGAAGAGGTACCACTGCACCTCGAGGTAGGCGTTGGAGCTGTAGTTGAACAGCTTGCGCACGACCGCGTTGATCGCGCTGATCGCGGTTGCCGCCATGATCAGCCAGATCGCGTAGCGGCCGACGGTGGCGTTGACGCGGTCGATTGCCCGAGAGAGTCTGAGCAGCGCTTGCATCGAGGGTGGAATGCAGGGAGTCCGCGCCGGCCCGCGATGCGATGGGCGCAAGTCCGAGATCAGGAGCGGGCGTGTTGCCCCGCCCTCGTCGATGGCGAGCGATTGTAGGGAAGGAAGCCTTGGGCTCGTCCCTGGGTCTACACCGATCCGCCCCCACCGCAGTCGGGGGAGCGGGCGCAAGCAAGCTACTTGCTGCTGCGGTGCGGGCTGACGTAGTCGCCGACGGTGGTCCGAAACGCCACGTTCAGTCGGTTCCAGCCGTTGATCGCGATGATCGCCATCGTCAGGTCGACGAGCGCCTTCTCGTCGAAGTGCTTGCGCGCCTCGGCATAGACGGAATCGGGCACGTCGTGCACGTCGGCGATCTTCGTCACCGCCTCGGTCCAGCCGAGCGCCGCGCGCTCGCGCGGCGTGTAGCAGTGCGCGTCGCGCCACACCGGCAGCAGGTACAGACGCTGCTCGCTCTCGCCCATCGCGCGCGCGTCCTTGGTGTGCATGTCCAGGCACCAGGCGCAGCCGTTGATCTGCGACGCGCGCGACTTCACCAGCTCGAGCAGCGATTCCTCGAGGCCGCTCTTGTTCACCGCCAGCTGCAGCTGCAGCATCCCCTGGAATCCCGCGGGCGAGGCGGTCTTGTAATCGAGACGTTGTTCCATCTTGTCGCTACGTTCGTGAGGTGGGACCGGTACGCGGGGCCGAAGCCGCGGTTCCGGGACGCGTGTGGGACCCCGGCGTCAGGCGTCGGGGTCCGGCGATGCGAGGAGGCACTGCATGTCCGGATAGCCGAAGCCGGCAGCCAGGCTCTCGAAGCCGTCGCTTGTCAGCAGCTGGTGCGCCGCGTCCCGTGCCGCCGATAGTGCCACCGCGGCCAGCCGCGTGGCCGTGCTCACGCGAGCGACGCCCATGCGTGCGAGCTCCGGCAGGGCTGGCAAGCCCGGTCGCGCACCGACGTTGATCGGTGCGTCGATCGCCGCGCACAGCCGCTCGATCGTCCCTGGCTGCGCCACCGCGATCGGATAGATGCCGTCGGCGCCCGCGGCGAGATAGGCGCGGGCGCGCTGCAGCACCTCGTCGATGCGCTCGTCCTCGCCCGCATGGCCGCCGATGATCCAGGCGTCGACGCGTGCGTTGATGAAAAGCGGCACGCCGCAGGCGTCGGCGGCGTGCCGCGCCGCGGCGATGCGCGCCGCCGCATCGTCGATTGGGCGCAGTGTCTCGTGGCGGATGCCATCCTCGAGGTTGACGCCGACGGCGCCGGCCTCGATCAGCGCACGCACGCTCTGGCCGACCTCATTCGGCGTCTTGCCGTACCCGGCCTCGAAATCGACGGTCAGCGGCACCCGGAGGACGCGGGCCATGCGGGCGACGGTCTCGAGCACCAGCGGCAGCGGCGTCTCCTCGCCATCGGCGTAGCCGAGCGACCAGGCCACGCCGCCGCTCGTCGTCGCGATTGCCGCAAACCCGAGATTCGCCAGCACGCAGGCACTGCCTGCGTCCCAGGCGTTGGGCAGCAGCAGCATCCGGCTGCGGTCGTGCAACGCACGCAAGCGCGCTGCCTTTCCGATCTGGTCAGCTCGATTCATCGCTTCGGCTCCTGCCGGCGTGCATTTTGCGCCGACGATGGCCGCACGCAGCCTTGCCTCCCTAGCGCCGTCGTGGAGACAGGGCTTCAGGACCTCGAGACGATCCGGGGCGCGGGTCGTCGGCCAAGAGGAAGCCGCAGTCGATCCAATAGAGGCAGAGGCTCGAGTCCTTCGAGGAACCGGGATCGCGCCAGCCGGCCTTGAAGCCGATCCCCCTGCTCGAGGCCGAGTGCGCCCGTTCGCGGACCGCAGAGCGCAGCGCGACGCCTCCGCTGGCCGGGACGCCGCCTCAGCCCTTGGCGTTGCGGGCGCGTTGGATGGCCTCGGTGATCAGACGTTGGGCCTCGTCGACCTCGCCCCAGCCGTCGAACTTGACCCACTTGCCGGGCTCGAGGTCCTTGTAGTGGGAGAAGAAGTGCTCGATCTGCCGCCGCGTGATCTCGGGCAGGTCGGCCGCGGTCTTGACGTGGGCGTAGCGCTGGGTCAGCCGCGTCGTCGGCACCGCGATGATCTTCTCGTCACCCCCGGCTTCGTCGGTCATCCTCAGCACGCCGACCGGACGCACCGCGATCGCCGCACCGGGCATCAGGGGGCGCGTGTTGGCCACCAGCACGTCGCAGGGGTCGCCGTCCTCCGACAGCGTGTGCGGGATGAAGCCGTAGTTGCCGGGGTAGCGCATCGGCGTGTAGAGGAAGCGGTCGACGACGAGCATGCTCGCCTTCTTGTCGAGTTCGTACTTGATCGGCTCGCCGCCGATCGGAACCTCGATGACGGCGTTGACTTCGCGCGGCGGGTCGTCGCCGATCGGCAGATGCTCCAGGAACATGGCTTCTTCCCCTTTTTCGGTTTCGCGGTGACGGCACGCCCGGCCTCTGCCCGGAGCGGGTCCCGAAGCGGGTGTGCGGTATTCAGGCAGTCTAGGGCATCCGACCTTCGCCGATCTGACGTTGCGAAGCGGTGCTGCGTCAGCCGCCGAACTCGATGATCTCGAGGCCGGCGTTGTAGTCGGTGGCGTAGATGAGGCCCTTGGCGTCGACGAAGACGTCGGCCGACTGGATGACGCGCGGGCGGTTCGGGCGCTTGTCGAGCATGCGTGCGGGGGCCGCGGGGACGAGCGCGCCGACCTCCACCGGGCGGTAGGGGTCGCGGAGGTCGAACGCGCGGATACCGGCGTTCTGCCAGGTGGCGAAGACCAGGGTGTCGGAGACGAAGCTGCCCGGACGGTTCTCGTGCAGGTTGTGCGGGCCGAAGTGGCCGCCCTTCTTCGCGTAGTCGATCTCGCCGGGGATGGGGAAGGTGGCGATGCTGATCGGGTTGGTGGGTTCGCGGATGTCGAAGACCCAGGTGTGCTTGCGACCGTCCTCCTCCTCGTCGAGCACCGCCTCGTCGGCGACGACGAGCAGGCCGCGCTCGACCAGCGGCAGCGCCGAGTGCGTGCCTCCGCCATAGGGCGGACACCAGTTGTGGTGCTTGATGAGGCGCGGCGTGCTGCGGTCGCTCACGTCCAGCAGCGTGAGGCCGCCGTCGCGCCAGCAGGCGTAGGCGGTGTCGCCGGCCACCAGCGCGTGGTGCAGCGCGAAGCGCCGCCCCGGCAGCGCCTGCGGGATTTCGCCGGCGGCATGGTTCATGCCCGGCAGCCACCAGCGGCCGGCGAGTTGCGGCCGCGTCGGGTCCGCCATGTCGATGGTGACGAAGATGTAGTCGGTGAAGCCGTCCAGCAGTGCCGAGGCGTAGGCCCAGCGTCCGCCGACGTACCAGATGCGGTGCAGGCCGATACCGTCGATCTCGAGCTGCCCGATCCGGCGCGGCCGGTCGGGCACCGCGATGTCGTAGACCGTCATGCCCGCGGCCCAGGCGCGCGCCTTGTGCGCCGCTTCGCCGCCCACGGAGTCCGCCATCGACTTCGTGTAATACGCGCGCTCGTCGGCAAAGGCCTCAACACCGGCGAAGAGGTCGAGCGCGTTGATGACCAGCAGCAGGTCGTCGTGAGCCTGCAGGTGGATGTTCCAGGTGTTGGGTGGCGCAGGGACGTAGGTGACCGCGCCGGGGCGGCGCGGGTCGCGCACGTCGACGATCGAGAAGCCCTGCGACCACGGGTGGCCGATGTAGGCGTGGCCGCGGTGCACCATGAGCTGCAGCCCGTCGCCGCGACCGCCGACGTCGGAGTGGCCGATCAGCTTCATGTTGCGGGCGTGGTCGGGCGTGGGCAGGCTCATGGTGGAACCGGTGATCGTGAACGTGCGGAGTGGGTCGCGGCCTTACTTGGCCGCCGGGATCCACGCCGCGGTCGCGGCGTCGCTCTTCTGGAACGCGGGGAACTTCTTCTGCAATTCCTCGATGGTGCCGATCTTGTTCTTCAGCAGGTCGTCGCGCGTCACCAGCGTGGGCTTGAGCATCACCGAGCGCCCCGGGAACTGGCCGGCGATGGCCAGCGAGACCGCGCGCACCGCGACCTCGCCGACCACCGCGGCGTTGGTCGCCGCGGTGGCCATCCAGGCGCTGTCGGGCTCGGTCATGAGCTGGATGTCGGCGGTCGAGATGTCGACGCCGTAGATCTTCACCTTCTTCGAGACGCCCAGTTCGTCGATCGCCAGCTTCACGCCCTTGGCGAACTCGTCCCAGGGCGTGAAGACGACGGCGATGTCGGGGTTGGCGCGCAGCACGGCCTTGGTCTGGTCGGCGACCGAGGCGGGAACGGTGTCGTTGACGACGCCCCACACTGCCTTCTCCTTCAGGCCGTACTTGCCCGCGAACTCCTTCCACACCGCGTAGCGGCGGTCCAGCGGCGCGAAGCCGGCGACGTAGACCGCGCCGCCGGTGAAGCCCTTGCCCTTGTCCTTGACCGCCTGCTCGAGCACGAGGCGCGCCATGTCGGCGTCGCTCTGCTCGATCTGCGGGATCTTCGGGTTGTCGAGGTTCACGTCGTAGGCGACGACCTTGATGCCGGCGTCCAGCGCCTTCTGCGCGATGTCCTTCAGCACCTCGGGGCGGCCGTTGTTGATGATGATGCCGTCCACGCGCAGGTTGATCGCCTGCAGGATCAGGTTGCGCTGGGTGTCGTTGTCGTTGCGCGCCTGCGAAAGCGTGAGCTTCACGCCCAGGGCGTCGGCCTGGCGCTTGACGCCGGCCTCGAAGGCCTGCAGCCAGTCGCCCGCGCCCAGGAAGCTGACCGCGGCGATCTTCACGCCGCCCTTGTCGAAGGGTGCCGGTGCGCCCTTCAGGCCCTGGGCCTGGGCGGGCCCGCAAAGCGCGAACGCGGCCGCGACGGCGGCGGCGAACAGGGGTCTGGTGATGTGCTTCATCTCGTTCTCCTCGGGGTGGTTCGGGGTCGGGAAAGGCAGAGGCAGGGCGCAGGCGGCTCAGCCGCGCGTGCGCGCGATGCCGTAGGTGAGGGCGAGCGCGCCGACGAGCACCGCGCCCTTCACGAAGTCCTGCGTGTAGTAGGGCGCGTTGAGCATGGTCAGGCCGTTGAGCAGCACGCCGACGAAGACCGCGCCGACGACGGCACCGAGCACGTTCGGCCGGCGCAGGCCGAGCACGGCAAAGCCGATCAGCGCCGCGGCCACCGAATCCATCAGCAGCGAGGCACCCGAGGACACGTCGCCGCGCCCCACGCGCGCGGCCACGACGATGCCGCCGAGCGACGCCAGCGTCCCCGAGATGACGTAGGCCCAGGTCCGCAGCCGCTCGGTGGCGCCGCCGGCAAGCCTTGTTGCCAGTTCGTTGCCCCCGGTGGCAAACAGCAGCCGCCCAAAGCGCGTGCGCTCGGTGAGCACGTGCAGCACGATGGCGACGACGGCGAGGATGAGGACCGGCAAGGGCACGACGTCGAACAGCAGCGAGCGGCCAATCAGCAGGAAGTCAGGGTCGTAGCGCCCGGGCGCCGTCGAGCCGTCGGGCAGGATCAGGCCGCTGGCGATCGAGCGCCCGCCGGTGGGGATGAGCTGCAGGCCGCTGAGCAGGAACATCATCGAGAGCGTGGCCAGCAGGTCCGGCACCTTCAGCCGCACGATGAGCAGCGCGTTGAGCAGGCCGACGGTGGCCCCCAGCAGCAGCACCAGCAGCACGGTCCAGACCGCGCCGAGCTGCCAGACGATCATCGCGTAGCTCGCCGCCATCACGCTCGAGGCGGCGACCGCGCCGATCGAGAGGTCGAAGCCACCCACGGCCAGCGTCACCGTCACGCCGGCACCGAGGATGGCCACCACCGCCACCGCCTGCAGGATGCTCATCAGGTTGTCGATCTGGATGAAGGCCGGCTGCGCGATCGCAAAGCCGGCGATCATCAGCGCCAGCAACACGAACACCGCGCTTTTCCGCAGCGCTTCGAGCAGGTCGGGTTCGGCGACCGTGGTCTTGTCGGATGCGTTCGTCATCGGGTGGGTTCGAGCGCCAAGGCTTCTTCGTCGCCGTGCACCGGCTCGGGTTCGCGCAGGCTGTGGTGGTCCATCACGAGCACGCGGTCGGCAACCTCGATCGCCTCCTCGGGGTCGGAGGTGGCGATCAGCGTCGCGCCCTCGCTGCGCGCGCGGATGGCGTCGATGAGATCTTGGCGCGCGCCGACATCGACGCCCTGGAAGGGCTCGTCGAGCAGCAGCAGCGTGGCGGGCTCGGCCTCCCAGCGCCCGAGCACGACCTTCTGCTGGTTGCCGCCGGAGAGCGTCCATACCGAGGCGGTCGGCCCGGCAGCGCGGATCGCCAGGCGCTCGATCGCCGACTGCGCCTTGGCGTTCTCGAAGGCGCGGCGTACGAAGCCGCTCGGAAACCAGCGCGCAAGGTGCGGCAGCGCGATCGTCTGGGCGACGCTTTCGCCGGGCCAGTCGCGCGGCATCAGCGAGCTGCGATGCCGGTCCTCGCCGGCCATGCAGACGCCGCGGGCAAGCGCCTGGCGCGGGCTCGCCGGGGCATAAGGCACGCCCTCGAGCTGCATCGTGCCGCCAGCCAGCGGCGTGCAGCCGTAGAGGGCGCGCAGCAGCCGGCTCTTGCCCGCACCGAGCACGCCGGTGATGGCGACCACCTCGCCGCGGTGCAGTTCGAGCGCGAAGGGCTCGCTGTCGCGGCGCAGGCGCGCATCACGCAGGCGCAGCACGGGCTCGCCGCGCGCGGCGCGCAGGCCCGGTCGCGCCATGCGCAGGCTGCGGCCGATCATCGTCTCGATGGCCTGCGTGAAGTCGACCGGTCGCGCGTATTCGGCCACGGCGCGCCCGCCGCGCAGCACGACGACGCGGTCGGCCAGCGCCTGCAGGTCGGCGGTCCGATGCGAGATGTAGAGCACGGCGATGCCGCGGCCTTGCAGTTCGCGCAAGGTGGCGTACAGGCGCTGCGACTCGGCGGCAGACAGGCTGGCCGTGGGTTCGTCGAGGATCAGCAGCTCGGCGCGCTTGGCGAGTGCCCGCGCGATCGCCACCAGTTGGCGGTCGGCTGCGGCCAGCTCGGCGAAGTCGCGCGACAGCGGCAGGTTCAAGCCGGCGTGCTCGAGCATGGCCTGCGCCTGCCGCTGCACGGCGGCGCGCGAGAGGAAGAAGGGCTCGCGACGGTCGGCAAAGCGCTCGAGCAGCAGCGCATCCGCCACGGAAAGCCCGGGGATGCCCACGAGCTCGGTCGACTGGTGCACGGTGACCACGCCTGCGGCGCTGGCCTCGCGGGGCGTGCGCGGCGAAAAGGGCTTGCCCTTGAAGCGGATCTGCCCGCCGTCGGGCGCCAGCACGCCCGAGAGGATCTTCACGAAGGTCGACTTGCCCGCGCCGTTGGCACCCATCAGCGCGACGATCTCGCCGGCCTCGATCGTCATCGATAGATCGACGAGCGCGCGCGTCGAGCCGAAGGAGCGGGCGAGGGCGGTGGCTTGCAGCAAGGACATGGCGCAGGGGGGGCCTGCAGGTCGGTCGCCCGCGCGGCGCGGCAATGCTAGGCAGGTTTTTGCCGAAGGCCGGCGATGACCCTGCGCGGAGCTGGCGCTAGATCAAGCTTTGTCGCCGCGTTGCGCCTCGCGTACCTGTAACGCGTGCCTGGATGCGCGCACGGCACAATGACCGGCCTGCAGAGCGAGCTCCCGAGCGATGGACGAAGACCCTTTCGACGAACGCGGCATGCGCCTGGCGCTGGACCAGGCGCACAACGCCTGGCTGGTGGGCGAGGTGCCGGTGGGTGCGGTGATCGTCCGCCGCAGCGAATCGGGGATGCAGGTCGTGGCCACCGGCTACAACCGGCCGGTCACGACGCACGACCCGACCGCGCACGCCGAGATCGTCGCGCTGCGCCACGCGGCGACGCTGCTCGAGAACTACCGCCTGCCCGAGTGCGAGCTCTACGTGACGCTCGAGCCCTGCGCGATGTGCGCGATGGCGCTGATGCACGCGCGCTTGCCGCGCGTGGTCTTCGGCGCCTTCGATCCGAAGACCGGCGCCGCCGGCTCCGTCGTCGATCTGTTCGCGCAGTCCCGCCTCAACCACCACACGGTCGTGCGCGGCGGTGTGCTGGCCCAGGATTCGGGCGCCCTGCTGCGGCGCTTCTTCGCCGAGCGGCGCGCGCAGCAGCGCGGGGAGCGGGTCGGCGCATCGGCTGCGCAGACCTCGTCCTCGGATCCGGCACCGACAGGCGACGCCGCCGCGGCGCAGGCGCAGGCGCCCGAACCGGGATCAGCGACGGAGCCGCCGTCGATCCCGACCGGTGAAGCCACCGAGCTCACGCAATGGCCGGAAGATCGATGAGCACGCTGACGCTTTTCAGCCCCTCGGGGGTGATCGTGCGGGCGTCCGCGCTGCGGCTTGCCGCGCGGCGGCTGCAGGCGCTGGGCTTCGAGGTGCGCGTCGACGAGGCGGCGCTCGCGCGGCACCAGCGTTTTGCCGGCGATGACGCCACGCGCCTGCAGGCCCTGCACCGCGTCGCCGGGGAGGCGCCCGCGGTGGCGATGGCCACGCGCGGCGGCTACGGCCTCACGCCGCTGCTGGACGCGATCGACTGGCCGCTGCTGGCGCGCGCGGTCGAGCGCGGCACGCGCTGGGTCGGGCACAGCGACTTCACGGCGCTGCAGCTCGCGCTGTGGGCGCACAGCGGTGCGGCGAGCTGGGCCGGGCCGATGGCCGTCGGCGATTTCGGGCGTGCCGATGCCCAGGGCGGCGTCGACGACGTGACCGCGGGTTGTTTTGTCGAAGCGATGGGCGGCGAGCTCGAGGCGGTGGGTTTTCGTACCGCACCGGGCTTCGACGGCCTGCTGCTGAAGGGGCCGCTGTGGGGCGGCAACCTCGCGATGCTCTGCTCGCTGATCGGGACGCCGCATTTCCCGCGCCCCTCGCGCATCCGGGGCGGGCTGCTCTTCGTCGAGGACATCAACGAACACCCCTACCGCGTCGAGCGCATGCTGCTGCAGCTGGCGCAAAGCGGCGTGCTCGCGACTCAGCGCGCGCTGCTGGTCGGCGATATCGGCGGCTGGGAGCGTTCGCCGCTGGATCGCGGCTACGGCCTGTCGACGATGCTGCAACGGGTCCGTGAGCACGCGAGGATTCCGGTCCTCTCTGGGCTGCCTTTCGGGCATGTCCCGACCAAGCTCAGTCTGCCGATGGGCCGGCGCGTGACGCTGGCGGTGCAAGGCCGCGACGTGTGGATCGGGTGGTGAGCCGATGCGGTCCGGGCCAAGGCATGTGAAGACGGATGACGGCTCCGGCGCTCGGGTTGCGGCAGGCCGCGCCCTGGCGGCGTCGGCGCTGGCGCTGGTCCTCGGGCTCCTGCTGGCGCTCGCGGGCTGCAACAACAACCCCTGGCCCGACGGTTCGGCGTCGACCAACACCTTGTTCACCGCGGTGCCCGAGGCCTCGCCGCGCCACCTCGATCCGGTCGCCTCGTACTGGAGCAACGACACTCCGTACACCTACCAGATCTACGAGCCGCCCTACGGCTACCACTACCTGAAGCGGCCCTACGAACTGGTGCCCAAGTCGGCCGCCGCGGTGGTGAAGCCGCGCTACCTCGACAAGAACGGCAAGCCGCTGCCCGAGGACGCGCCCGGCGAGATCGTCGCCGAGAGCATCTACGACGTGCCGATCAAGCCCGGCATCCTCTTCCAGCCGCACCCGGCCTTCGCCAGGGACGAGCAGGGGCGCTATCGCTATCACCACATGAAGCCCGGCGAGCTCGGCTCGCGGCGCTCGCCACTGCAGTTCGAGCACCAGGGCACGCGCGAGCTGGTCGCCGAGGACTTCGTCTACGCGATCAAGCGCCAGGCGACGACGCGCATCACGACGCCGATCTATTCCACCTTCGCCCAGTTCATCGTCGGGCTGGACGACTACGGCAAGCTGATCCGCGCCGAGGACGCGAAGCTGCGCGCCGGTGAGGACCCGGCGAGCCTGGACAAGCCCTTCCTCGACTTCCGCCGCTGGCCGCTGGCCGGTGCGAGTGCGCCGGAGAAGCATCTGCTGCGCATCCGCATCAAGGGCAAGTATCCGCAGTGGAGCTACTGGATGCAGATGACCTTCCTCGCACCGGTGCCCTGGGAGGCGGATGCCTTCTACGCGCAGCCGGGCATGGCCGCGGCAGGCCTGTCGCTGGACCGCTGGCCGGTCGGGACGGGCGCCTACATGATGGCCGAGTTCGAGCAGGACCGCCGCCACGTGCTCGTGCGCAACCCCAACTACCGCGGCGAGCCCTATCCCTGCGAGGGCGCGCCCGGCGACCGCGAGGCCGGGCTGCTCGCCGACTGCGGCAAGACCATGCCCTTCATCGACCGCATGGTTTTCACCATCGAGCGCGAGGGCGTGCCGCGGCAGAACAAGTTCCGCCAGGGCTATTACGACGTCGAGGTCTTCGAGCGCACCGACACCGGCATGCCCTACCTGGTTGGCATGCAGGACAGCGAGGACGTGAAGCGCGAGTACACCGAGAAGGGCTTTCGCCTGAGCCGCGGCACCGACGTCGGCAACTACTTCATCGGCTTCAACATGCTCGATCCGGTGATCGGCGCCAGCAGCGACCCGCAGCAGAACGCGCGCAACCGCAAGCTGCGCCAGGCGATCTCGATTGCCATCGACTGGGACGAGTACTCGCGCATCTTCCCCAAGGGCGGCGGGCAGACGGCGATGAGCCCGCTGCCGCCGGGCATCTTCGGCTCGCGCGAGGGCACGCGCGAGGGCGTGAACCCGGTCACCCATGTCTGGAAGGACGGCAAGGCGGTCCGCCGACCGATCGAGGACGCACGGCAGCTCATGGTCGAGGCCGGCTACCCCGGCGGCCGCGACGCCAGGACCGGCCAGCCGCTGGTCATCAACTACGACTACTACTCGGCGCCGACCCCCGGCAACCGGCCCCAGCTCGACTGGATGGTGCGCCAGTTCGCCAAGCTCGGCATCCAGCTCGAGATCCGCGCCACCGACAACAACCAGTTCCAGGACAAGGTGCGCAAGGGCACCTATCAGGTGTTCTGGCTCGGCTGGCTGGCCGACTACCCGGACGCCGAGAACTTCCTCTTCCTGCTGCAGACCTCGGCGGGCAAGACCAAGTACGACGGCGAGAACACCGCGAACTACGCCAATCCGGAGTACGACCGCTTGTTCGAGAAGATGAAGCTCTACGACGACGGGCCGCAGAAGCAGGCGCTGATCGACGAGCTGGTGCAGATCGTGCGCGAGGACGCGCCCTGGAGCTTCGGCTTCTTCCCCTGGAGTTCGGGGGCCGCGCAGCGCTGGGTCTACAACTACCACCCGGTCATCATGATCCGCGACCAGGGCCGCTACCTGCGGCTGGACCCGGCCGATCGCGCGGTCGCGCTGGCCGCCTGGAACCGCCCGGTGTGGTGGCCGCTGGCGCTGATCGCGGCCGCGCTGCTGCTGCTGCTGTGGCTGGCGCGGCGCACGCTGCGAGTGCGCGAGCGCACCACCGGCCGCGGCGAGGTGCTGGCGCAGGAGGCGGCGCGATGATCGGCTACCTGCTGCGTCGCGCCTTCTACGGCGTGCTGGTGCTGCTGGGCGTGAACCTGGCCACCTTCTTCCTCTTCTTCACCGTCAACACGCCCGACGACATGGCGCGCCTGAACCTGGGCGGCAAGCGCGTCACGCAGCAGGCGATCGAGAAGTGGAAGGTCGAGCGCGGCTACGACAAGCCGCTCTACTTCAACGCGGCTGCAGAAGGGGCGGACAAGCTCACCGACACCATCTTCTGGGACCGCTCGGTCTCGCTCTTCGCGCTGCGCTTCGGCCGTGCGGATGGCGAATCGGCCGGCGACATCGGCCACGAGGTCGCGCAACGCATGTGGGTCAGCCTGCAGATGGCGCTGCCGCTCTTCGTCCTGCAGGTGCTGGCCAGCACCGCCTTCGCGCTGCTGCTGGTGATGTTCCGCAACTCGCGGCTGGATTTCTGGGGCGTCGTCGCCTGCGTGCTGATGCTGTCGATCTCGAGCCTCTTCTACATCATCGTCGGCCAGTTCCTGTTCTCACGCGTGCTCCGGCTGGCGCCGATCTCGGGCTACGCACCGGGGCTGGACGCGGTCAAGTTCCTCGTGCTGCCGATCCTGCTGTCGCTCATCTCGCGCGTGGGCGGCGAGGCGCGGCTCTACCGCGCGATGTTCCTCGAGGAGACGGCCAAGGATTACGTGCGCACCGCGCGCGCCAAGGGCCTGTCGGAGCAGGTCGTGCTCTGGCGCCACGTGCTGCGCAACGCGCTCATCCCCATCATCACCAGCGCGGGCGGCTACCTGCCCTATGTCTTCCTCGGCAGCCTGGTCTTCGAGAGCTTCTTCGGCCTGCCGGGGCTTGGCGCCTACGTCATCGAGGCCATCGGCAAGCAGGACTTCGCGATCGTGCGCACCATGGTCTTCATCGGCTCGCTGCTCTACATCGCGACCTACGTGCTGATCGACGTGGCCTACACCTGGGCCGACCCGCGCGTGCGGCTGGAGGGCTGAAGCATCATGCCCAAGTTCGTCCTGCTGTGGACCGATGCGGCGATCTGGCTGCTCACCGCCGCGCTCATCGCCTACGTCGTCTTCGCCTGGCGCCGCCCGAACCTGCGCACGAGCTGGCGCAAGGTGTTCATGGACGCGCCCTCGCTGGCCTCCAGCATCGTGCTGCTGCTGTGTCTTTGCGTGTCGCTGATCGACAGCGTGCACTACCGCCCGCTGCTGCCGCCGGCGCCCGGCGCCACGGCGGTGGCCTACGACGCGCGCACGCGCTCGCTGCTCGACGCCTGGCTGGACGAGCTCGTGCAGGCGCGCGAGGCGACCTACTCGACGCCGCTGGCCACGGTCAGCTTCACGCGCGAGTCGGTGCTCGTCGACGGCCGCATCGAGCGCGTCGCGCCGCGGCTGCAGTTCGGTGGCGCGCACCTGAAGGACCCGGCCACGCAGTGGCTGCCGGACGTGATCGGGCGCAGCGCGACCGGCCTCGTGCTCGGCCTCGCGGGTGCGCTGCTGGCCTCGGCCGCGCTGCTGGCGCTGCTGGCCGCGCTGCGGCGGCAGGCGCCGGCCGCTTGCGCGCGCGAGATCGTGGGCAAGCGCAGCACGCTGCCCTGGCACGTCGCGATCGGCACCTTCCTCGTGCTCGGCGGCCTGATCGGCATCGTCTCGGCACTCTCGGGTCCCTACCACGTGATGGGCACCGACACCACCGGCAACGACGTGCTCTACCAGTCGCTCAAGAGCATCCGCACCGCCTTCGTGATCGGCACGCTGGCAACGATTGCCACCCTGCCGCTGGCGGTGGTGCTGGGCATCGTCGCCGGCTACCTCAAGGGCTGGGCCGACGAGCTCATCCAGTACCTCTACACCGTGCTGTCGTCGATCCCGAACATCCTGCTGATCGCCGCCTGCGTGCTGATGGTGCAGGTCTTCCTCGACAAGCATCCGGACCTCTTCGAGACCGGTGCCGAGCGTGCCGACCTCAAGCTCTTCCTGCTCTGCGCCGTGCTCGGGCTCACCGGCTGGGCCGGCCTGTGCCGGCTGCTGCGCGGCGAGACGCTCAAGCTGCGCGAGCTCGACTACGTGCAGGCGGCGCAGGCCTTCGGTGTCAGCAGCACGCGCATCATGGTGCGGCACATCTTCCCGAACGTCGCGCACCTGATGCTCATCGTCACCGTGCTCGAGTTCTCGGCGCTGATCCTCTACGAGGCGGTGCTGAGCTACGTCGGCGTCGGCGTCGACCCGTCGATGAACAGCTTCGGCGGCATGATCAACCTCGCGCGCAGCGAGATGAGCCGCGACCCCGTCGTCTGGTGGTCCTTCGCCTCCGCCTTCGTCTTCATGGTCACGCTGGTGCTCGCCGCCAACCTCTTCGCCGACGGCGTCCGCGACGCCTTCGACCCGCGGGCACGCAGCTTCCGGGCGAGGGTGGCACGCAGTGCCAAGCGTGCGACCGGAGGCCGCGCATGATCACCATCGACGACCTTCGCGTCGAGCTCGACACCGACACCGCCATCGTGCGTGCGCTCGACGCGCTGCGCCTGTCGATCGAGCGCGGCGAGACCTTTGCGCTGGTGGGCGAGAGCGGCTGCGGCAAGAGCATGACGGCGCTGGCGCTGATGCGCCTGCTGCCCGAGAACGGCCGCGTCACCGACGGCCGCGTGCTGCTCGGCGAGCAGGACCTGCTCGACCTGCCCGAGTCGCGCATGCGCGGCGTGCGCGGCGGGCGCATCGGCATGATCTTCCAGGAGCCCTCGACCAGCCTGAACCCCGTGATGCGCGTGGGCGAGCAGATCGTCGAGGCGATCGAGGCGCACACCCCGCTGCGCGGCGCGGCCGCACGCGCCAAGGCCGTCGAGTGGCTCGGCCGCGTCGGCATCCCCGAACCCGAGCGCCGCATCGACGACTACCCTTTCCGCATGAGCGGCGGGCAGAAGCAGCGCGTGATGATCGCCATCGCGCTCGCCGCCGAACCCGACTTCCTGATCGCCGACGAGCCGACGACGGCGCTGGACGTGAGCATCCAGGCGCAGATCCTCGAGCTGCTGAAGGACTTGCAGCGCCAGCAGCGCATGGGCCTGCTGCTCATCACCCACGACCTGGCGGTGGTCTCGGGCATGGCGCACCGGGTGGCGCTGATGTACGCGGGGCAGATCGTCGAGGTCGCGCCGGCGGCCGAGTTCTTCGCCGCGCCGCGCCATCCCTATGCCGCGGCGCTCCTGCGCGCCTTGCCCGGGGCCGGGCGGCGCGAGCAGGCGCTCGAAGCCATCCCCGGCACGGTGCCGGCCTTGACGCAGCGCTTTGCCGGCTGCCGCTTCGCGCCGCGCTGTGCGCAGGTGATGCCGCATTGCGCGAGCACGATCCCCGAACTGCTTGGCGTCGGCCCCGGGCACGAGGTCCGCTGCTTACTCTACGCACACGATGCGTCGCGGCCGGCCACGGCCACGATGGAGGACACGAAGACCGCAGCCGCCGCAGCTGCGCCAGCAGCCGCACCCGTCGCGCGGCCCGAGGCGGTGGCGAATCGAGCCGAGGTGCCACTCCTGCAGGTGCAGGACCTCTGGGTGCGCTTCGCGATCCGCGGCACCGGCCTGCTGAAGCGCAGCGGGGGGACCTTCGATGCCGTCAAGGGCGCGTCCTTCGACATCGCCAAGGGGCAGACGCTCGCGCTCGTCGGCGAGTCGGGCTGCGGCAAGACGACCACCGGCAAGGCCATCGTGCAACTGCTGCGCCGCGTCGCGCGCATCGAGGGCAGGGCGCTGCTGGACGGGCAGGACCTCTTCGGGCTCGCCGGCCCTGCGCTGCAGGCCGTGCGCGCGCGCATCCAGATCATCTTCCAGGACCCGTTCGCCTCGCTGAACCCGCGCATGCGCGTGCAGGAGGTGCTCGAGGAAGGCCTGACGGCGCTCCAGCCTGAACTCGGGGCGGACGAGCGGCGCACGCGCATCAAGGCGCTGGTCGAGCGCGTCGGCTTGCGCAGCGACGCGCTGGAGCGCTTCCCGCACGAGTTCTCGGGCGGCCAGCGCCAGCGCATCGCCATCGCGCGGGCGCTTGCGGTGCAGCCGCAGCTCATCGTCTGCGACGAGCCGACCTCGGCCCTCGACGTCTCGGTGCAGGCGCAGATCCTCAACCTGCTGCGTGAACTGCAACGCGAGCTGGGCGTGTCCTACCTCTTCATCACCCACAACATCGGCGTCGTCGAGTACATCGCCGACCGCGTCGCGGTGATGCGCGCGGGTCGCATCGAGGAACAGGGGTCGGCCGGGCAAGTGCTGGGCGCGCCCCTCAGCACCTACACGCAGAGCCTGCTGGCGGCAGTGCCGAGGTTGCACTCACCGCCCACCGCTTAAACCTCCGGGGCGGCAGCCGCGTGCAGCCGATGAGTCAGCGACGGCAGGAATGCCAGCCGATGTTGCAAATTGCCAACCGGATCCCCGTGACCAAGGGATTGCAGGACGGGGCGGCGAGAAGCGGTGACCTGCGCGAGAAATCACCGTAAGTCGTTGAAATGACGCTGAATTGGATCCGATACCGATTTCCGCTCGGCAACACCGGGGCCGCTTCCGGGTCGGCCACTGGATTCACCCGATCGGCGTCTGGGACTGAAGCCGCGAGAATCGCGGCGCTTGCTCCGGCCTTCCCGTGACGGTCCCTCGCGATCTTTGCGGGTATAGAAGGGAACCGGGTAGCGTCGTTCAATCAATCTGAGGAGCAAATGACATGTTCAGACCGACCCTTCTGAGTCGCGGACTGATGTTGGCTTTCGGGGGAAGTGTCGCGCTGGCCGCGTTGCCGGCCTTGGCGCAGGACGCTCAGCGGATCGAGATCACGGGGTCTGCGATCAAGCGCATCGACGCCGAGGCAGCCTTGCCGGTGCAGGTGATCAAGCGCGAGGAGATCGAGCGCAGCGGTGTGACCTCGGTGGTCGAGCTGATGAACAAGCTGGCGGTGGTCCAGGGCGACGTGGCCGAAGCCGACACGATCGGCGGCGGGGGCGGTGGCCTTGCGGTTGTCTCGCTGCACAACCTGGGCGGCGACCGGACCCTCGTTCTGCTCAACGGCAAGCGCTTGATCGGTGAGGCCGGCGGTGCGGTCGACCTGAACATGATCCCACTGTCGATCATCGAGCGCGTCGAGGTCCTGACCGACGGCGCGTCGGCCCTCTACGGGTCCGACGCCGTGGCCGGCGTGGTGAACTTCATCACCAAGCGCAATTCGCGCGAGGGCAACATCACCCTTTCGGCGAGCAAGCCGCAGAAGTCCGGCGGCGAGGAATACAACGCCTACATTTCGAAGGGTTTCGGCGATCTCGAGTCCGACGGCTTCAACGCCACCTTCGGTCTCTCGGTCGACAAGCGCAAGGCGCTGCGCGCTACTCAGCGCAGTTTCTCGAAGACGGGAATCATCGACCTGACCTACGAGGGCAAGCGCTACGAGTGGTTCAACGGCTCGGCCAGCGGCATCCCGGGCAACGTGCTCGTCAGCGGCGAGCTGCGCAATGCCTATCTGGTCGAGAACGGCGTCTGCCCTCCGATGCACGTGCAGGACGGTCCGACCTGCGTCTTCGACTACGCGAGCACGGTCGAGGCCTTCCCCGATCGTGACCGGACCAACCTGTTCGGCTCGTTCCAGAAGAAGCTCGGCAGCGATCACACGCTCTCGCTCGATGTGCTGCTCGGCAAGACCAAGTCCAGTGGGAAGATCGCTCCGCCCCCGGGGCAGGTGCTGGTGGATCCGGCTGGACCGTTCGGCAACTACCTCTCGATGGTCGGATACACGGGCACGAAACCCGCAACGGTGTACTACCGTGCCTATGACCTGGGCAATCGGGATACGGAGTACGAACGCGATACGCGCGCAGTCTGGCTGGGCCTGGACGGCATGCTCGGCGGCTGGGACTACAGCCTCACCCTCGGGCATCAGCGCTCGAAGATGGACGAATCGAACACCGGCTACCCCTACGGACGTGCCTTCGGGGCGCTGCTGCGCAGCGGTATCTGGAACCCGTTCGTCCTTCCGGGCAACCAGTCGCAGGCAGCGCTCGACGCGGCGAGCCAGATCATGGTGACCGGCATCTACGACAGCGAGACCAGCAAGATGACCACGCTGGACGCCCGTGCCTCGCGTGACCTCTTCAAGCTCGGTGGCGGCAACGCTGCACTCGCCATTGGCGCGAGCTACATCGAGGACAAGGTGAGCTCGTCGCCGAGCCTCACGGCGCAAGGCCTGGGCGGACCGAATGGCGACGATTCGCGCTTCGGTGACGCACAGGCTGCGGTGCCCTATTCGGCGACGCGCAAGGCCATGGGCGTCTTTGCCGAAATGGTCATGCCCTTCACCAAGCAGTTCGAGCTGACGGCCGGGCTGCGCTATGACGACTACCGGCACATCGACAGCGCCGTCAACGGCAAGCTCTCGTTCCGCTATCAGCCGACCACGAGTCTCCTGGTGCGGGGTTCGGTGGGCACCGGCTTCCGGGCGCCGACGCTGCGGCAGCTCTACCGGCCGCTGCAGGATTTCGGCGTCACCGCCAAACCCTACGCCTGCTCGGCCGAGATGGCGCAGATGGCGGCGAGCCTTGGCGCGAACTGCCAGCCCAGCTCGCTCCAGTACAACGTCTTCACGGGCGGCAACGAGAAGCTCAAGCCGGAGGAGTCCAAGCAGGCGACCATCGGCTTCCGCCTCGAGCCGTCGCCGACCTTCTCGTTCGGCGCCGACCTGTGGTGGGTGGGCATCGACAAGACCTTCGGGTCGGTCGACCAGAACGAAGCCTTCGACAACGTCTACAAGTATCCCGACCTGTGGCTGGTCTACACCGACCCGGTGTCGGGCCAGAAGCTGCTCGCCTACAACGCCAGCACCACGAACCTCGGCAAGTCGTTCAGCACCGGTATCGACTTCGACGTCACCGGCAACTTCGCGACCGGGTGGGGGCGGCTGACTTCGAACCTGCGGCTGACCTACATGATCCGCGACACGTTCCAGCTGGTGCCGGGGCAGGAGTACTACACGACGATTGCCGACAACAATCCGGCGATCGGCAGCCAGACCTTCCGCTGGAAGGGCACGCTGGCCAACACGCTGGCCTACGGTGCCTGGGCGCACACGGTGAACCTGAACTTCCAGTCCGGGTACAAGGACTTCCCCGGCGAGGTCTACGGCAAGGATGAGAACGGCGACTACAACGGCGACGATCGCGAGATCCGGCTGAAGATCAGCGACTTCTACACGATCGACTGGCAGAGCGAGTACCACGTGAACAAGGCGCTGAAGCTCTCGTTCGGCATCAAGAACCTGTTCAACAAGAAGCCGCCCCTGTCACTGCGCGCCGATGGCGGCCACATGCTGGGCTTCGACTACCGCTATTTCAATCCGCTGGGTCGCACCTTCCAGGCACGGTTGAGCTACGACTTCTGATCGGGGTTGTCGGGCGGCTGCAACGCCGCCCGCGCACTCTGCCGCTCGGAATCTGCCGCTCAGAAGGCCCGCCCCTTTCCCCAGCGCGCGGGCCTTCTTCCTTTCACAGCCGCAGGCGCGCGGGCCTGAGCGTCTGCGGGTGCCCTCTTCTCCTGGCTTGCGGCGCTTGCAGTGCCGTGCGCGGAACCGCTTTACTTCGGCGCCATCCGGATCGCGCCGTCCAGCCGGATCACCTCGCCGTTGAGCATGTCGTTCTCGATGATGTGCTTTGCGAGCTTGGCGTAGTCCTCGGGGCGGCCCAGGCGGCTGGGGAAGGGGACGCTGGCGGCCAGCGAGTCCTGCACCTCCTGCGGCATGCCAAAGAGCATGGGCGTGCCGAAGATGCCCGGGGCGATGGTCATGTTGCGGATGCCGTTGCGCGCGAGGTCGCGCGCGATCGGCAGCGTCATGCCGACCACGCCGCCCTTGCTGGCGCTGTAGGCGGCCTGACCGATCTGGCCGTCGAAGGCGGCCACGCTCGCGGTGCTGATCATCACGCCGCGCTCGCCGGTGGCTTCGGGCTCGTTCCTGCACATTGCCTCGGCGGCCAGGCGGATCATGTTGAAGCTGCCGATCAGGTTGATCGTGATCGTCTTGGTGAACAGCGCCAGCGTGTGCGCGCCGTCCTTGCCGACCGTCTTCATCGCCGGGCCGATGCCTGCGCAGTTGACGAGGCCCATCAGCTTGCCGAGCTTGGTGGCCGCGGACACGACCGCCTTGCCGTCCTCCTCGCTGCTGACGTCGCACTTGACGAAGACGCCGCCGATCTCCCTGGCGACGGCCTCGCCGCGTTCGACCTGCAGGTCGGCGATGACGACCTTGCCGCCGTTGGCAGCAAGCATGCGCGCCGTGCCTTCGCCCAGGCCCGAGGCGCCGCCGGTGACGATGAAGACCTTGTTTGCGATTTCCATGCTGAGAACTCCTGTGTGCGGATGTGGATCGATGCCTGGCGCAGCGCGCGTCGCGATGTTGATGCCAGCCTGCAAGCGCATCGGCCACCCGCAGGTGGCCGATGCAAGCGTGCGGTGCGCCGCGGGGGTCAGGCGAGCGCCGCGAAGGCGCGCGCGGTGATTTCCTCGACGCTGCCGGTGCCGCTGATGCGGGCGTAGCGCGGCGCCTGCGCGTCACCGGTGGCGGCCCAGGCCGAGTAGTAGTCGACGAGCGGGCGCGTCTGCTGCTGGTAGACCGCGAGGCGCTTGCGCACCGTCTCTTCCTTGTCGTCGTCGCGCTGCACCAGCGGCTCGCCGGTGACGTCGTCCTTGCCTTCGACCTTCGGCGGGTTGTACTTGATGTGGTAGGTGCGGCCCGAAGGCAGGTGGGCACGCCGGCCGCTCATGCGCTCGATGATCGCTTCGTCGGGCACGTCGATCTCGAGCACCGCATCCAACTTGACGCCGGCGGTCTTCATCGCCTCGGCCTGCGGGATGGTGCGCGGGAAGCCGTCGAAGAGGAAGCCCTTGGCGCAGTCCGGCTGCGCGATGCGTTCCTTCACGAGGCCGATGATGATGTCGTCGCTCACCAGGCCGCCGGCGTCCATCACCTTCTTCGCTTCGACGCCCAGCGGCGTGCCGGCCTTGACGGCCGCGCGCAGCATGTCGCCGGTGGAGATCTGCGGGATGCCGTACTTCTGGCAGATCTGCGTGGCTTGCGTGCCCTTGCCGGCCCCGGGCGGGCCCAACAGGATGAGTCTCATGCGTTCCTCCAAGCTGTGGGTTGTCCTTGCGATGGGCACCCAGCCTGCCGCGCTGCGGGCTGAACGCCATCTTCGTCGTCGGCGGCGCGAGCAGTGTGCTCACCAAAGCCTCGGCCGCTCGCGGTCCGGGGTCGAAGCCGCGATCGAGAATAGCACGCGCATCCGGACAGACTGCTGACACGCAGGCCGTGCGCGGCCTCGCGCGCCTGCCGCGCGCCGCCTCAGCGCAGGAGCCGGCGCACGCGCTCGAGGTCCTCTGGCGTGTCGACGCCCACGCCGGGCGCGTCGGCGGTCACGTGCACCGCGATGCGTTCGCCGTGCCAGAGCACGCGCAGCTGCTCGAGCGCCTCGGTCTGCTCGATTGGCGCCGCCGGCAGCGTCGGAAAGCGGCGCAAGAAAGCGGCGCGATAGGCGTAGATGCCGATATGCCGCAGTGGCACCGGCGCGACCGGGAGTGTGGTGGCTGCAGGCGCGTCGCGCCAGTGCGGGATCGCCGCGCGGCTGAAATAGAGCGCGCGACCGCGCGCATCGAGCACGACCTTGACGACGTTCGGGTTGTGCAGCTCGGCGGGATCGGTGATCGGGTGTGCCGCGGTGCCCATCACGCAATCGGGCTGCGACGCGAGCAGTGCCGCGGTGCGCGCAACGAGCGCCGGGTCGATCAAGGGCTCGTCGCCCTGCACGTTGACGATCACCTGGTCGCCGTCGAGTCCCAGCGCGACGCAGGCCTCGGCGAGGCGATCGCTGCCGCTGGCGTGATCGCGGCGCGTCATCAGCGCCTGCACACCGTGCGCCCGGCAGGCGGCGACGATCTCCTCGTCATCGGCGGCAACGACGACGCGCTCGGCGCCGGAGCCTGCGACCCGCTGCGCGACGCGCACGACCATCGGGTGCCCGCCGATGTCGGCCAGCGGCTTGCGCGGCAGGCGGGTCGAGGCCAGCCGCGCCGGGATCAGCACGGTGAAGCTCACGGCGCGGGCTTGCGCGCCGGCAGCTCGTCGTCGCCCAGGGGGCGCGCCTCCTGCTCGAGCATCATCGGCACGCCGTCCCGGATCGGGTAGGCCAGACGGTCGGCGCGGCAGCCGAGCCCGATCGGTCGCTGCTCGGCGTCGCGCAGCAGCTCCAGCGGCCCCTTGCACAACGGGCAGACGAGCAGCGAGAGGAGACGGTGGTCCAGGCTCATGAGGCGTCGGTGGCTGGGGGCGAAGAGGGCGAAAACGGCGTGCGCGGCGCGCGGGGTGGCCGGCAGACGCTTTCCAGGCGTGCCAGCAGCGCGGCCACGAAGTCATCCGGCAGCAGCAAGTCTAGCCCGACGACCCAGATTCTCGCCTCACCCTCCGCCCAGCGGCGCAGCTTCACGGCGTCCTTCTCGGTGGTGACGATCTCGCGCGCGTTCGCGGGCCACGGGGGCGCGCCCGCGTAGTCGTGGTGATCGGGCAGCGAGAGGCGCTCGATCTGCAGGCCGGCGGCTTCGAGCGCGGCGTAGAAGCGCTCGGGCACCGCGATGCCGGCCATCGCGATCAGCGGGCGACCGCGCAGGGCGGAGAGCGGCTGCGCCGAGTCCGCCATGGCCGCCATGTCCGCCTTATCCGCCGTGCCTGCGAGCCAGGCCGCGAGCGGCCAGACGCGCCCGAGCCGGCGCTGGGCAAGGGCGCCCGGCCAACGGGTGCTCGGCCGGTCGTGGTTGTAGAGCACCAACATTCTTGGTTCCGGGGTCGGCGGCAGCGCTTCGCGCAAGGGGCCGGCCGGCAGCAGCAGGCCGTTGCCGACGCCGCGCTCGTCGAAGACGACGACTTCGACCTCACGCCGTAGCTGCCGGTGCTGCAGCCCGTCGTCGGCAATGATGACGTCGACCTCGGGATGTGCCTGCTGCAGCGCCAGTGCCGCAGCGCGCCGGTCATCGCCCACCCAGACCGGCGCCGCGGTGCGCCGGTGGATCAGTAGCGGTTCGTCGCCGACCTGCAGCGCATCGTCGCCGGCGCCGACTTCGAGCACGTCGTCGCTGCTCCGCCCGTGCCCGCGCGAAACCACGCCGGGCCGGTAGCCGGCCTGCCGCAGCGCCTCGACGAGCGCGATCGTCGTCGGGGTCTTGCCGGCGCCGCCGACGACGAAGTTGCCGACGACGACCACCGGCGCTGTCGGTTGCGGCAGCTCCAGCGCCCGGCGCTCCCGTCGCGTGCGGTCGCGGCGCTGGAGCACGTCGTAGACGGCGGCCAGCGGGCGCAGCGCCGTCGCCAGCGCATCGGGCTGCGGCCGCAGCCAGCTGCGCATCAGCGCGTCGTGCAGGCGCGTGCGCGCCGAGCCCGCGCCTGAAGGCGCGCTTGACGCCGCGCTGCTGGCCATCGCGGCTCAGCGCGCGGCGCTGCCGCTGGTCTGGGTGGCGAAGGTCAGCCGCTGCAGGCCGGCACGGCGCGCGGCATCGAGGACATTGATCACCGACTGGTGGGCGGCCGTCGCGTCGGCCGAGACGATGATCACGGTGTCGTCGCTGTTCCCGGCCGCCTTGCGCAGCTCGGCGGCCAGCAGCTCGACGCTGCGGCCCTCGACGAGCTGACGGTTGACTGCGTAGCGCCCATCGGCGGCCACCGAGACGATCACCTCGCCCGGGCGCTCCTTCATCGGCTCGCTGTTGGCCGAGGGCAGCGTCACCTGCAGCTCGGTGAAGCGCGAATAGGTCGTCGAGAGCATCAGGAAGATCAGGATCACCAGCAGCACGTCGATGAACGGGATCAGGTTGATCTCCGGTTCCTCGTCACGCTGGCGTCCGAAGCGCATCGGTGTTTCAGGCCTTGCGCTGCCCGCCCCCGCGCACGGCGAAGCGCATCAGCTGCGGCATCATCTGCACCGCCGCCATTTCCATGCGCAGCTGGAACTCGTCGATGCGGCCACGGAAGTAGCGGTAGAACATCAGCGATGGGATCGCGATGATCAGGCCGAACGCGGTGTTGTAGAGCGCCACCGAGATGCCGTGCGCCAGCAGCTGCGGATTGGCCGATCCACCGCTGGTCGGGGCCTGCGAGCCGAAGATCTCGATCATGCCGACGACGGTGCCGAGCAGGCCCAGGAGCGGCGCCGCGGTGGCGATCGTGCCCAGGGTGTTCAGATAGCGCTCGAGCCCGTGTACCGCATGGCGGCCGGCGTTCTCGAAGGTCTGCCGCAGTTCGTCCTCGGTCATGCGCGGGTTGCCCGAGATCGCACGGATACCCGAGGCGAGCACGCTGCCCAGCACCGAGTTGGCTTCGAGCTTGGCGGTGACATCGGCCGAGGGCAGCTGCTGACGCATCACGCCGACGACCTCGTCCAGCAATTGCGGCGGCACGACCACCGCCTCGCGCAGATGGAACATGCGCTCGATGACCACGGCCAGCGCGACGATCGAGCACAGGATCAGCGGCCAGATCGGCCATCCGGCCGCTTGTATGATGGAGAACAAAATAGTCGCTCGGAATGGGGCAGTCGGGCTTCGGGCGTCGATGCCACTCGGAACACCACTCGGGCGTGACGGACGCCGCGGCGGGTCGGCGCATTATCTCCGATGCTTACGCGTCGCCGGCCGTCGGCCTCGAGCTTCATCGAGTCGGCATCATGCACATGTCGCACGTACCGGGCCCGCACCTGTGGACAAGCTTGTGGGCAAGAATGTTCCGGCAGGCATCACGACGCCGCTGGCCTCACCCGACATGTGCGCTGCCGGGTGGTTCAAGAGCAGATTGCCGAATCACTTCAATCACTTGCATCGTATCGTCGTGCTCGTGAAGGCAAATTGGTCATTTCCGCCCGAGTTCATGCGATCTGTGGACGACGAGGCGCGCGCTTGCTTGCCCGCAGACCATGTTTGATCCGCAAAGCCCCGCGGCGGCTCGCCCGGTCTGGAGCGTGGCCGCGCTGCTTCTGGCCGCGGGCGACGCGCTCACGGCGCGGTTCGGGGCGGTCGTGGTCCGCGGCGAGATCTCGGGCTTCAGCCGCGCGGCCAGCGGTCATTGCTACCTCTCGCTCAAGGATGCGGACGGCGCGGCCGCGATGCTGCGCTGCGCGATGTTCCGTCGAGCCGCGGCGCTGCTGGACTTCGCGCCCGCCGACGGCATGCAGGTCGAGCTGCGCGGGCGCATCGGCGTCTACGAACCCCGCGGCGAGCTGCAGCTGGTCGTCGAGGGCATGCGCCGGCTTGGCGCAGGGGCGCTCTACGAGGAATTCCTGCGCCTGCGCGCGCGCCTGCAGGAACAGGGTGTCTTCGATCCGGCGCGCAAGCGGTCGATCGCGGCGTATCCGCGGCGCATCGCCGTCGTGACTTCGCCGCAGGCCGCCGCCTGGCACGACGTGATGACCGCGTTCCAGCGGCGCGCGCCGCAGGTCGAGCTGGTGCTCGTGGCCAGTCCCGTGCAGGGCGCGGAGGCGCCGCCGCTGCTGGCCGCTGCGCTGCAGCGCGCCGGCGCGCTCGCCGGCGTGGACACGGTGCTGCTGGTTCGCGGCGGAGGCTCGCTCGAGGACCTCTGGGCCTTCAACGACGAGCGCGTCGTGCGCGCCATCGTTGCCTGCCCCCGCCCCGTGGTGTGCGGCGTCGGGCATGAGTCCGACGTCACGCTGGCCGATCTTGCCGCCGATCTGCGCGCGCCGACGCCGACGGCCGCCGCCGAACTGGCCGCGCCCGAGCAGCAGCAGCTGCTGCAGCACCTGCAGCAGCTGCAGGCGGCTCTGCAGCGCGCGGTCCGACGGCAGCTGGACCGCCAGGCACAGCGGCTGGACAGTGCGGCGCTGCGGCTGGGGCCGGTAGCCGGAGCCGTGGCTGCCCAGCAGGAACGACAGCGGGCGCTCGAGGCGCGGCTGCGCCACGCGCTGGCCGTGCAGGTGCAGCGTCAGACGATGCTGCTTTCACAACTCGGAGAGCGCCTGCAGCGCGGAGCGCGCAACGCGCTGCTGCTGTCGTCGACCCGGCTCGAGGCGCAGGCCGATCGGCTGTTCGCGCTCGATCCGCGCGCCGTCCTCGGCCGCGGCTTTGCCTGGATCGAGGACGAGGCGGGTCGCGCGGTGGTGTCGGTGCAGGGCGTCGCGCCCGGCGAACGCGTGCGCGCGGTCTGGGCCGATGGTGCCGCGCGGGCGCGGATCGAGGCGATCGAAACGGGCAGCGAGCCGGCACAGACGCCCGGGCAGGGCATTTCCGCGGCGCCGGCGCGAAGAAGAGGCGCGACCTAGAATCCTTTTCACCAAACCCTCAACCCAGCGCCGCGCCTTGCAGCGCGACGCCGAACCACAAGCCGAGGAACCGAGATGGAACACAAGCTGCCTGCCCTGCCGTACGCGATCGATGCGCTTGCCCCGCACTACAGCCAGGAGACGCTGGAGTACCACCATGGCAAGCACCACAACGCCTATGTCGTGAACCTGAACAACCTGCAGAAGGGCACGGAGTTCGAGTCGATGTCCCTCGAGGACATCGTCGGGAAGTCCTCGGGCGGCATCTACAACAACGCCGCGCAGGTCTGGAACCACACCTTCTTCTGGAACTGCATGAAGCCCAATGGCGGCGGCGAGCCCGGCGGTGCGCTGGCTGCGGCGATCAATGCGAAGTGGGGTTCGTACGCCGCGTTCCGCGAGGCCTTTGTGAAGAGTGCGGTCGGCAACTTCGGTTCGGGCTGGACCTGGCTCGTGAAGAAGGCCGACGGCAGCGTCGACATCGTCAACACCGGCCCGGCGGGAACGCCGCTGACCACCGCCGACAAGGCGCTGCTGACCGTCGACGTGTGGGAGCACGCGTACTACATCGACTACCGCAACCTGCGCCAGAAGTACGTCGAGACCTTCCTCGACAAGCTGGCGAACTGGGACTTCGCGGCCGCGAACTTCGGCTGATCGTCGGCGGTTCGCCCACGGCCCGCCTGCCGGCGCTCAGGGCCGAAAGGGCGAGCCGCGCAGCTTGGTGCCCGGCGCGATGCCGCGCTTGGCGAACCAGCCCTTGGGCATCTCGAGCGCGAAGCGCACGGGCTCGGTGGAGCAGTGCGAGTCGTCGCTCTGCGGCTGCATTTCGGCGATGTTGACGATGCGGCCGTCGTCGGCGATGAAGGCGATGGCCAGCGGGATCAGTGTGTTGCGCATCCAGAAGCAGCGCACGCCGGCATTGTCGTTGACGAAGAGCATGCCCTCGTTGGCGCCCATCGAGGTGCGGAACATCATCCCGGTTGCCTGCTGCGCGGGCGTCTGCGCGACCTCGGCGTGGATCAGGTGCATGCCCGCCGTCAACTGCACGGTCGGCAGCCTGGGCTGCGGGCCCGTTTGCGCCAGCGCGCTGCCCAAGGGGCCGAAGATGGCGGCGACGATCATCGCGGCGATCCGGGCGAAATGCGCCACCGTGCTTGCAAGGGGCGCGCAAGCTGCGCGGGGCGCAATCCCTGCAAGGCGCGTGACGCGATGATCCGGACCGGAGGCAGTGCGCCGAGGGTCGGTCGGTGGCAGGACGGGGATGGAAGGGACGGGTCGGGTGGCGATCATGATGAGGAAGGGCAGGCCGGCGCCGATTATCGAAGCGCGGACGTGGACGGGTTCTTGCCGCGGATCCGATGGTGTCAGTGGCCGCCGCGATTGAGTCCACTGCCGCCGTGCCGGCAGGTGCGGCGGCCGTTCTGGATGATCCGCTCGAGTACGAGCGCTGCACGCGCTGGGTGAGCGGGCCCGACGGGCAGCGGCTGGCCGAGTCGAATCTGCAGCTCGCCGGCATGTACTGCGCCGCATGCGCCGGCACGATCGAGCATGCGCTGCAGACCGACGGCGGCGCATTGCAGGCCAGCGTCGTCGCCGCGACCCAGCGTGCGACGGTACGCTGGGATCCGGCGCGCACCCGCTTCTCGGAGCTGATCGCCGCGGTGCGCACCGCCGGCTACGAGGCTGTCCCCGATGCCGCAGCGCCGGCACGCGAGATGCGCCGGCGCGAGCACCGCACCGCGCTCTGGCGCTTCTTCGTCGCCAGCTTCTGCGCGATGCAGGTGATGATGTTCGCGACGCCGAGCTACGTTGCGCGCGGCGACGAGCTCGGCGCCGACATGCGCCAGCTGCTGAACTGGGGGTCCTGGATCGTCACGCTGCCGGTGATGTGGTTCTCGGCCGGTCCCTTCTTCCGCGGCGCCTGGACGCAGCTGCGTGCAGGCCGCATCGGCATGGACGTGCCGGTGGCGGTGGCGCTGGCGGTGACCTTCGTCGCCAGCATGGGAGTGACCTTCGATCCCGGGGGCGTGTTCGGCAACGAGGTCTACTTCGATTCGTTGACCATGTTCCTCGCCTTCCTGCTCGGCGGGCGCTATCTCGAGCTGCGCGCCCGGCATCGCGCTGCGGAGGGGCTCGAGCAGGCGCTGGCGCGGATGCCGGAGACCGCCGAGAGGCGCAGCGTCGAGGGCGGCTGGGAGACGGTCAGCGTGCGGCGCCTGCAGCCCGGCGACGAGGTGCGGGTGAGGCTTGGGCAGGCCTTTCCGGCCGACGGCGTGCTCATCGAGGGCCGCACGCGCGTCGACGAATCGCTGCTCACCGGCGAATCCGAACCGCAGCCGCGCGCGATCGGCGAGCCGGTCGTGGGCGCGAGCATCAACCTCGGCGCGCCGGTGGTGATGCGCGTCGAGCGCGTCGGTGCCGACACGCGTTTCGAGGCCATCGTCGCGATGATGCGCGACGCGATGAGCCAGCGCCCGGCGACCGCGCGCGTGGCCGACCGCTGGGCCGGCGTCTTCCTCTGGGGCGTGCTCGCGCTCGCGGGGCTGGGGGCGCTCGCATGGAGCTTCATCGATCCGTCGCGCGCAGTCTGGGTTGCGGTCGCGGTGCTGATCGCGACCTGTCCCTGCGCGTTCTCGCTGGCGGCGCCGGCCGCACTCGTCGCTGCCGCCGGAGGTCTGGCCAGGCGCGGCGTCGTCTTTCAGCGTCTGGAGGCGATCGAGTCCTTGGCCGGCGCGACCGAGGTGTTCTTCGACAAGACCGGCACACTGACCGAGGACCGGCTGACGCTGCGCGAAGTCCGTCTGCTCCCCGGAGCCGATCTCGATGCCGACGCCGCGCGGGAGCGGGCGGCGTCGCTTGCGCAGTGGTCCGGTCATCCACTCTCGCGCGCGCTGGCGGCAGCGGATCGGCCGACAGCGCCGGAAGTGGCCCCCCCGACAGGAGAATCCGCGGGGACCGGGGCGTCCGGCAGGGCGCCTGCCCCGAGCTGGCGCGAACTGCAGGAGCAGGCCGGCGCCGGCCTGGCCGGGACCGATCGTGCGGGCTGCCGCTGGCGCCTCGGGAACTGGGGCTGGGTCGGTGGCCAGGGCGAGCCGCCGCAGCCTGACGCGCGCGTCTGGCTGTCGCGCGACGGGCAGGTCATCGCCGGTTTCGTGATCGAGGAGGCGCTGCGTGAGGGCGCTTCCGCTGCGATCGCCGAGCTGCGGTCGATGGGTCTGAAGCTCACGCTGCTGAGCGGCGACGATCCCGCGCGCGCCGACGCGATGGCGCGGCGGCTCGGAATGGACGAGTCTCTTGGTGGGGCATCGCCCGAGGACAAGCTCGCACGCGTGGCAGCCGCACAACAGGCGGGCGGCAAGGTCGCGATGATCGGGGACGGCGTCAACGACGCGCCGGTGCTCGCACGTGCCGACGTGTCGCTGGCGATGGGGCAGGGTGCGCTCGTTGCGCGCACGCAGGCCGACGCGGTGATCGCGTCCAACCGACCCGGCGACCTGGTGCAGGCGCGGCGCGTGGCCACGCGCACGATGCGCATCGTGCGCCAGAACATGGCCTGGGCGGCGCTCTACAACGCCGCGTGGGTGCCGCTGGCGCTCGTGGGCTGGCTGCCGCCGCTGGCCGCGGGGCTGGGGATGGCCGCGAGCTCGCTGCTGGTGATCACGAACGCGCTGCGGGCCGGACGCTGAGGAAGCCGTGGGAATCGGGCAGGGGCAAGCGTAAAGGGAGCCGCCTTGGACATCCTCTTCCTCCTCATTCCGCTGTCGGTCGTGCTCGTGCTCCTGATCCTCGGGATCTTCGGCTGGGCAGTCACGCGCGGGCAGTTCGAGGATCTCGATCGCGAGGGTGAGCGAATCCTCGAAGACGACATGGTTAAACTTGAAAACCATCAAGAGTCGCGTAAGCGAGGGCACGAAGAATCGTTGCCACCCATTTCGAAGAAGTGAGGAGGAAGCCAATGGCTCAGAACGCGTCGCCGGCGCAACCGGTGTACTTCGATACCCCGGTGCGGGCCTTTGCGCTTGCCACGGTGCTGTGGGGCATCGTCGGCATGCTGGTGGGCGTCATCATCGCCGCGCAACTGGCCTGGCCGGAGCTCAATCTCGGGATCCCGTGGCTGAGCTACGGACGGTTGCGCCCGCTGCACACCAACGCGGTGATCTTCGCCTTCGGCGGCTGCGCGCTCTTTGCCACCAGCTACCACGTCGTTCAGCGCACCTGTCAGGTGCGGCTGTTCATGCCCAAGCTCGCGATGTTCACGTTCTGGGGCTGGCAACTCGTGATCGTGCTGGCCGCGATCACGCTGCCGATGGGCCTGACGACGACCAAGGAGTACGCCGAGCTCGAGTGGCCGATCGACGTGCTGATCGCCGTCGTCTGGATCGCCTACGCGGTGGTTTTCTTCGGCACCCTGGGCATCCGCAAGGTCCGCCACATCTATGTGGCGAACTGGTTCTTCGGCGGCTACATCCTGACCATCGCGCTGCTGCACATCGTCAACAGCGCGGCGCTGCCGGTGAGCCTGACCAAGAGCTACAGCGCCTACGCCGGCGTGCAGGACGCGATGGTGCAGTGGTGGTACGGCCACAACGCGGTGGGCTTCTTCC
>JAIXKN010000051.1:27618-35262 GCA_026932425.1 Burkholderiales bacterium | reverse complement strand
CTTCGCCGCTTTGCCCGTCCTGCCAGCGCCGCACGGCGACCGAGGCCACCGGGGCCAGCGGTTCGTCGTCGCCCGCGGTCGGGCAGGGGCGGGGCGGTGCGGCGCGCATGCAGGTGGCCGCGGCCGTCATGCCGTGGCCTCGTTGCGCTGCCCGGCCCGATGCGCCTGCGGCGCCTCGATACGGCGCACGCGCACGCGCACGATGTCGGCGCCCGAGCCGGTGGCGTCGGTGAGCTTGAGCGTCGTGCTCGACGCCATCGGCGTCACCTTGTTCAGCGAGGGGTAGTGCAGGTCCTTGGCGAACGGCGTCTTCCAGTATTCGAACTGCCCCGGGATGACGAGGGTGTCGGGCCGGCAGCCCTGCACGACTTCGGCGCGCCCTCGGGTGCTGCCGTGCGGCGAGGAGACCTCGATCCAGTCGTCGTGCGCGATGCCGTGCTTCTTGGCCGTGGCGGCGTTGATGATGATGTGGCCGTGGCCGCGGACGTTGCGCGCGACCTCGTCCATCAGCGGGATGCTGGCGTTGTTGCCCGCGCTGTACTGCATGCTCTTGGTCGTGATGCCCCACAGCGGGTAGTCATCCGGGTCGGCGCCGGCGTCGCGCACCGCCTGCTCCCAGCGCCCGGGGACGTCGTGCCACACCGGCAGCGGCGTGTACTCGTCGAGCTGCTCGTCCCACCAGTGCACGCCCTGCTCGTGCAGGCGGCTCTTCAGCTCCTTGCCGATGCGCATCAGCCGCTCCTGGTAGGGCAGCTCGTAGCGCAGGCCCTGCTCGACAAGCGTGGGCGTGAGGTACCAGTCCACGCGCGTGTGCGGCACGGCGAAGAAGCCGTTTTCCTTCATCCACGCCAGGTCGTGGATCTCGGCGCCTTCGCTCAGCTCGGCGGTCGCGGCCTTGCAGACGGCGTCCCAGATCTCGTCGACCTCGGGCGCGCGGTCGGTGGGCAGGCGGAAGTCGCCGTGCTGGTTCTTCAGCGGCACGAGTGCCGCGCCCTTGTTCAGGCGCTCGATGTAGGCCTCGAGCAGCCCGGTGCGGCGCGCCAGCTCGGTGGCGATCCAGGTGAAGTCGCGCGCCTGGCCCTGCGGCGCCACGACCGGCTGGCGCAGCACGACGCCGCGGTAGTCCCAGGCCTGCTCGATGAACTTGGTGCCGCCGCAGCGGATGAGCTGCGTGCCCTCGAGGTCGGTCGCCTCGGGCAGCAGGATGTCGGCCATGTGGTTGGTCTCGTCCTGCACGTAGGCGAAGGCGACGACGAAGGGCATCTTGGCGATCGTCTCGAGCAGGTAGTCGGTCTGCCAGAAGGCGATCGCCGGGTTGGTGCGGTAGGTGAACCAGATGTCCGGCAGCGAAGGCTTGGGCCAGGATTCCGGCGCCTCGCGCATGAACATCCAGGCCAGGTGCGTGGGCCCGAGCGCCTGGCTCCAGGGCGAGTTGCCGACGTGCGGGATCAGCGTGCGGTGCGCGTTGCGCCCCGTCGGCTTGGCCGACCACTTGCCCTGCTGCGTGGGGTTGAAGTTGCAGCTCATGAAGCCGTCTTCGCCGGGCGTCACGCTCAGCAGGCGGTTGTCGTGCGGCTTGTTCAGGCGCACCGTGGTGCCGAGCGTGCCGCCGGGCACCTCCAGCGCGCCGACGACCGCGGCCAGCACCGTGCGCGCCCAGCAGCACTCGAAGGCGCCCCAGCCGTTGTTGACCGTCTTGCCGAGCGTCACCGCGACCGGGCGGTAGGGCAGGGTCTTCCCGTCGACCTCGACCGTCTCGCCGATGCAGGCGTTCTCGAGGTACTCGAGCGCGACGCGGCGGATGGTGTCGGGGGAGACGTCGCAGATCGCGCCCGCCCACTCGGGCGAGTACTGGCGCATCGCGTCGACAGTCACCGAGAGGCTGGTCTGCGCGCTGGCGCCGCTGAACTCGCCCACTTCGCCGTCGGCGCGCTGCGTCACCGCGCGCGGCACCGTGAAGCGGCCGACCAGCGCGGGCCGGGTGCCGGGGGTGTCGAAGGGCAGGGGCTGCTGTGTCAGCTCGTCCCAGATCAGCGGCTTGCGGCTCTCGGGGTCGCGCAGGTAGTACTCGTCGGGGCCGACGAGGTAGGGCGAGGCCGTGCGCTCGCGCAGGAAGTCGACGTCCAGCCGATCGAGCTCGACCTCGCACAGCAGCACGTGCAGCAGCGCGAGCATGAAGGCCGGGTCGGTCTTGGGCTTGATCGGCACCCACTCGGCCGAGCAGCCGCCGGTCACCGAGAGGTGCGGCTCGACGTTGACGCGCTTGACGCCGCGGATGCGCGCGTCGGCGTGCCGGCGCACCGCGCAGGGGCCGCCGGTGACCTCGACGTTGGCGCCGAAGGAGAGGATGAAGCGGGCGTTGGGCGTATCCGCGCAGACGGTGAAGGCGCGGTGCCAGAACTCGCCGTAGAGGTGCTCGGAGTGCGTGCACTTCACGCCCTGGCCCGAGCCCATGCTGTAGTCGATCTGCCCCCAGGCGCCGAGGAAGGCCGGGAAGGTGCCCATGTAGCTGGCCGGGGTGCCGCCGTGGCCGAAGGAGGCGGCCACGCGCGGCAGACCCTGCTCGTCGAGGATGCCGCGCTCGCGGATCTCGAGCAGGCGCGTGGCGACGATGTCCAGCGCCTCGTCCCAGGAGATGGGCACGAAGCCCGGGTCCTCGTCACGGCCCTTCTTCGGGTTGGTGCGCTTGAGCGGCGTCAGCACCCGGTGCGGGTTGTAGGTCTTCTGCACCAGGCCGTAGGCGCGCACGCAGGGCCGCCCGCCCGCAGGGTGGATGCCCACGCCGTCGTGGTTGGGCTCGACGTTGAGGGCCACGCCGTCCTCGACCCGCACGCGCAGGAAGTCGGGGCCGGAGACGCAGTTGTAGCAGTAGGTGGGAACGGATCGCTTCTCGCCCATGTGTTCTCCCGCTTGGCTTGGATGACCGAAACCTGAGGCACGTGATACACGCAGCACGATGGCGGCGTATCACGATGGGCGCGTCGCAAACACCGCGTGCGCTGCCAGCTTCGCCGACATTGCCGCCGGATGGCCGTGATCACCGCGCGTCGGGCGACCGCCTCTTCGCGATCATCGTATGTCAAGATTGCGCAGAAACCAATATGAAATGAAACATATAAGTCGCGCTGCGGCGCGCGCCCTGCGCGCGTGCCGCCTTGCCGAAGCCGCGTTCGTCTAGCATCGCGGGCCATGCCACGCCCCAAGGACGACCCCTTCGACGTGCTGCTGGCGCGCCCGAGCCCGAAGGCGAAGTCGCTCATCTTCACGGTCTACGGCGACGCCATCTCGCACCGCGGCGGCAACGCCGCGCTCGGCAGCGTGATCGCGCTGCTGGCGCCGCTGGGCGTCAACGAGCGCACCGTGCGTACCTCGATGCACCGCCTGGCGGTGGAGGGCTGGCTGCAGCCGCGCGCCAGCGGTCGGCGCAGCGACTACCGCCTCACCGAGAGCGGCGCGCGCCGCGTCGACCTCGCGCACGAGCGCATCTACCGCCAGCCGCAGCGGACCTGGGACGGGCAGTGGACGATCGTGGCACTCGGGCTCGACGCGCTCGACGCCACGGCGCGGCAGCGCCTGCAGCGCGAACTGGGCTGGATCGGCTTCGGCCGCCTGGACGGCGGCGTGCTGCTGCACCCCGACCCCGACGAGGAGGCGCTGCGCGCGCTGCTGGCCGAGGCCGGCCAGCGCGTGCTGGTGCTGCGCGGTGCGGCTGCGCCTTGGGTGGCGGAGGACGTGTTCGAGACCCTGGTGCAGCGCGGCTGGGACACCGCGCGCCTGGCCGCCGACTACGAGGCCTTTCTCGCCGACTTTCGCCCGCTGTGGCTGGCCTTGCAGCGCGAGGAGGCGATCGCGCCCGAGCGCGCCTTCGTCGTGCGCACGCTGCTGATGCACGACTACCGGCGCGTGCTGCTGCGCGACCCCATGTTGCCCGACGAGCTGATGCCGCGTGGATGGCCGGGCGCCTCGGCGCGCGCGCTCTGCCGCAACCTCTATCGGCTCGTCGAGGCCGCCGCCGAGCGCCACGTCGATTCGGTGCTGGAAACCGCGGAGGGCCCTGCACCGCCGGCCGCGCCGAGCTACTTCGAGCGCTTCGGCGGCCTGCGCTCCTAGTCGCCTGCGGGTTCGATGCGGCGCTCGACGATGATCGAGGCCGGATCGTCGCTGACGGCGCTGGCCGCCTCCGGCGTCTCGGCCCACTGCAGGCGGTGCGGGTCGAAGCCCGATTGCAGCGTCGGCTTGACGATCTCGAAGTAGGGCGACATGTCGAAGTCGCGCGGCACGAAGAGGCTGTAGTGCCGGATGTGCAGCAGCTCGCGCTGGTAGTGCCGGCCGGCGGCACCGCTGCGCTCGTCGGGTCGCAGTTCCGGCAGGATCGGGTAGCGGATCGCCTGGAAGGCCTGGGCAATCAGCGTCGAGCAGATCGCCCGCGTCGGATCGCCGCTGCCGAAGGCCAGCATCTGGCGACGCCGGTGCTGCGGGATCGGGAAGACCGGCATCAGGTAGCGGCCCAGGTCCACGAGGTTCTGCAGGTCGTAGTGCTCGCCGACGCGCCCGAGGACATGCGCCACGAGCCGATCGATCTCGGCCGGCGCCAGGCCCTGCGGGCGGCAGATGCGCGTGTGCATGTGCGTGTAAGCGGTGAGCGGCGTCGCGCGCACGCCGTCCTCGAGGTCGGCCTCGATGAGCGTCGGGCCGCGGCAGCCGGCCTGGTCGCAGCCGACGTAGAGCGTGGCGTGCGACCAGTTCGACTGCGTCAGATACTTGATGATGCGGCTCACGCGCGAGCCGCCTTCCACCAGCAGCACGTCGCCCACGCGCAGCGTGGCGGCCAGTTCGTGCGCCGGCACCGTGGCCATCATCTGCCCGTGCGGCCGCGGCGCGCCGAGGTAGGCGGCGACCCGACGGCCGATGGCGTTCGCGACGGCCCGCAGCCACGCTGCCATCGGCGTGCCCCGGCGCTCAGCCTGCGTGTTGCAGCCGCGTCGGCGCTTGCGCGGCGGGCGATGAGGCGCCCACGTCGACGATGAAGTCCGGATCGAAGACCTGGTTCTCGGTCACGCCGGCGCGCGCGTAGCCGCGGGGGTTGCAGACGACGCGGGTGCCCCTGCACTCGTAGTCGAAGCTGTCGTGCGTGTGGCCGTGGATCCAGAGCTGCACGCGCTGCCCGTCCATCAGCTCGGGGGCGTCGGAGACGAAGCAGGCGCTGAGCAGCGATTCGGCAAAGCGCGGGTGCACGCTCTGTCGCGTCGGCGCGTGGTGCGTGATCACGACCGTCGGCCCGTCGAAGGGTACGGCCAGCCGCTCCTGCAGCCAGGCGTGGTCGCGGACGAAGAGCGCGACGGCATCGTCGGGTGTGAAGATGGTTTCGCCGTCGGCACGCACGCGGATGCGACTGAAGTCGCGCACGAGGCGCCGAGCTTCGGCCTTCGCCTCGGACTCGCGCCCGGGGAAGAGGCCGAAGTCGGTCCACAGCATCGCGCCGAGGAAGCGCACACCATCGATCACGAGTTCGCTGCGGTCCAGGATCTGCACCTGCGTGCCCTCGCTCAGCTCGCGCAGCTCCTGCAGCGTGCCGTCCAGGCTGCCGCCGTAGAACTCATGGTTGCCGGGCACGTAGAGCGCCGGCTTCTCCAGGCGCAGCGCCCAGGCGATCGCCTGGCGCGGACGCGCGATGTCGCCGGCCAGCACGACGAGGTCGGCGTCATTGACGGGGCTGTCCATGGTGTCGAAGCCCAGGTGCAGGTCCGACAGGATGTTGATCTTCATGAGGGCGGGGCGTCTCCGTCACGAAGGCCGAGTGTCGCGACTCAGCCTCGCGGTTTGCTGTCTCCTGCGGCACCGGGCGGCGGATCCGCGGCGGGCTGTGCCGACGACTGTGCCTCCTGGACCCAGGTTTCCCAGTCGTCGCCGAAGAGTTCGGACGGGTGCATGGTCGCGAGGCTGCCGTTGCCGCACTTGAGCGCGTCGACCGAGCAATAGCGGTCACAGCCCCAGCAGATGCGCTCGGGATGCTTGGGCTTGACCGGAAACTTCTTGGCCATGATCCATCCATCATGCAGCGGCGGCATGCGCTGTGCAAGACGTCGATGCGGCCAGCGTGAGGGCGGCCTTTCTGCCGCCGCGCGCCCGCAGACTGCAAGGGGTTCCGATGCGCTCGATCGCTGCCGATGGGCCCTCGCCGATCACTCGACGCGGAAGTCGATGATCACGAGCCCGGGTTCACGCTGGAGATACTCGACGCTCACGCGCTCGCCGTAGCGCTGCGCGATCTGCGCGAGCAGCGGAATCGGGTCGTGGTCGTTGGCAAAGCGCATCGTCTCGCCGGGCGTCAGCGAGTCCAGCGCGCCGAAGATCGCCGCGTGGCGGAAGCGTTTGGCCACGCCGCGCGCATCGAAGGGATAGATCGCATCGGGTGAGAGGTGCTGGTGCGGCTGGGACATGAGGGCTCCTCGGGTGACGACGGGAACAGGGCCCGCTGCCCCTGGCAGCGGGTGGATGTGGTTCAGGACGGTACGGCCGATCGCGGGGGCTCGAGTTCCACGCCGCGGCGCTTGCGCATCGCTGTACCGATGCGCGCAATCTCCTCGTCGGAGAGCAGGCGCGCGGCCATCGGCAGCAGTTCGGCTTCTTCGCGCGCGATGTGGCTCGCGTACTGGTCGACGAAGGCCTGCACCTCGGCCGCCTGCAGCACGGCAGGGTCGCCGCGGGTCACCGCTTCCAGCCCGGCGCGCACGCTTCGCCAGCGCATCTCCAGCTCGCGGTGCTCGTCGGCGAGTGCGCGCGTCATGCCGCGCAGGCAGACGGCATCCGAGCCCGCCATCGCCTCGATCAGCGCCGGGAAGAGGTCGACCTCCTCGTCGGCATGGTGGTGCACCGCCGCGGTGTCGAAGTAGCGCATGACCGCGGTCGCCGCCTCCTGCGCCGCCCGATCCGCGCCCTGCTGCGCCAGGTGCGGCAGCAGCCGGCGCAGCGTGTCGCACTGCGCCTGCACGCGGCCGTGGCAGGCGGCGAGCATCTCGAGCGGAACCTCGAAGCTCGGAGCCGGTGCGCTCGATCCCGGCAGGCTGGTGGCTTTGACATCAGGCATCGGCACGCTCCGCTTGGCTTCGGCGAGCTCGCGGCTGCAAGGGCGTCGGTCTCGTCGTACGTGCGGATCGCACCGGAATCGGCGCGGCCGCATCAGGGGCCCTTGCCGCCCCGCGCTTCGCGGCATCCGGTGCGACGAGATCAGCCAGTGTTCGGCCTTCCAGCACTTCGAAATAGGCGTCCATCGCCGACTCGAGCAGGCCCTTCAGGCGGCACGTGGGGGTGAGCGGGCAGCGGTTGCTCCGCGCATCGAAGCATTCGACGAGGCGGAAGTCGGTCTCGGTCGTGCGCACGACATCGGCGACCCGGATTCGCGCGGGATCCACCGACAGCCGCATGCCGCCCCCGCGTCCGCGCACCGTCTGCAACAGGCCCTGGCGGCCAAGGTCGGTGACGATCTTCGTCAGGTGGTGGCGCGAGATCCCGTGCTCCTGCGCGAGTTCGTTGACGGTCACCAGCCGATCCGGATGCGCGGCGCAGTACATCAGCACGCGCATCGTGTAATCGGTGTAATCGGTCAGGCGCATGCGGTCGCGGCGCAGGATGCAAAAGTCGCAT
>JAIXKN010000051.1:18666-27608 GCA_026932425.1 Burkholderiales bacterium | reverse complement strand
ATCGGTGTAATCGGTCAGGCGCATGCGGTCGCGGCGCAGGATGCAAAAGTCGCATCCAGTATACGTCTTTGAAGGCAGGATCGCAGTGCCGCCCCTTGCGTGCACGGACTTGCCTGGGGGGCATGAGGGTTCTGCTGGGGGAGCCCTGCGGTCCGCGCGTTGCCCGCCACTCCGGGCGGCGGGGTCCAGGGAAGCGCATGCCCTTCTCGTGCGGTCATGCGCCTTCGCCTTCACGTGCCTTCACGCGCCCATATGGGCCCTTGTCGGCCGTCCCAGGCTTTCTACGGCGATGCGATGATCGAGCCAGCGCCAGCGCACTGGCACAGAAGAAGGGACGAATCGATGAGATCGGCGAGCTTCGGGCCCACGGGGCGTGAGGTGGCAAGGGTGGGGCAGGGCACCTGGCATCTCGAGATGGCCGACCGCACTCAGGCGATCGCGGCGCTGCGGCGCGGGCTGGACCTCGGCTTGACGCACATCGACACCGCCGAGATGTACGGCTCAGGCGCGGCCGAGGCGCTGGTCGGCGAGGCGATCGCGGGGCGGCGCGACGAAGTCTTCCTCGTCTCGAAGGTGCTGCCCTCGAACGCGTCGCGCAAGGGCACCATCGCTGCCTGCGAGCGCACGCTGCGGGCGCTGCGCACCGACCGGCTCGACTGCTATCTGCTGCACTGGCGCGGCGGACATCCGCTGGCCGAGACCTTCGCCGCCTTCGATCGGCTGCAGCAGGACGGCAAGATCGCTTCCTGGGGCGTGAGCAACTTCGACGAGGACGATCTGCAGGAAGCGCTGGAGCTCGTCGGCGAAGGCCGGATCGCGTGCAACCAGGTCCTCTATCACCTGCAGGAGCGCGCGATCGAGCACGCGGTGATCCCCTGGTGCCGGCGGCACGATGTTGCCGTGGTTGCGTACAGCCCCTTCGGTCACGACGAGTTCCCGCGCGCGGGCAGCGCTGGGGCGCAGGTGCTCACCGAGATCGCATCGGCGCATGCCGCGACGCCGCGCCAAGTGGCGCTGGCCTTCCTGCTGCGCGAGGCGGGCGTGTTCGCGATCCCGAAGGCCGCACGTACGGCGCACGTCGAGGACAACGCCGGCGCCGCTGACCTCGACCTGAGCGAAGACGAGCTCGCGCGCATCGAGCGCGCGTTCCCGCGCGGGCCGAAGCCTTCGGCGCTGCCGATGATCTGAGCGCGCGGCGTCTTGCGCCGCGCCGTGATCACATCGTGTAGTTGCCGCTGGCCTCGGGCTGGTAGACGATTTCCAGCAGCGTCGCGCTGTGGTCCTCGCCATCGGGGGTCTTCCAGCGCGCGACATCGCCGACCTTGAGGCCGAGCAGGCTCGCACCCACCGGCGAAAGGACCGAGACCATCCCGGTGGCCGGCACGGCGTCCGCGGGGTAGCACAGCGTGATCTTGCGCGCGTAGCCGACGTCCGGGTCGTCGAGCAGCACCTGCGAGTGCATCGTCACGACATCGCCGGGGACCTGGCGCGAGGGCACGATCGACGAGCCGTCGAGCACGTCGTCGATCGAGGGCTTGTGCCTGCCCGTGGCCTTGCCGCGGTGGTTGTTGCGCACGAGGCTCGTGAGGCGGACATGGTCGAGTTCGGTGAGCGTGCGCTCGATGAAACGCGTTTGCGTCTGGGTTTGCATCGGAGGTTCCTTTCGTCAGGCAGATGGGGCGGCGCAGTCAAGCTGCGCGCGCGGCTTTGGCGCGGCTTTGGCGGGCCCGACGATCAGGAATTCGCGCAACGAAGGATGCAAGCGATCGCCGGGCCTAGTGAAGCGCGGCGGATCGATCGACCTGTTCCGCCGCCTCGCGCCGCCTGCGATGAGGGCGGCGCGCAGCCGATGACGCCGAGGGCGAATCGGTGGCGACAAAGACAAGATCAGATATATGCATTAAACACATTATAACTTATGAATCGATAAAAGGCAAGCGTCAGCCGCGGCACCCTGGATTGGATGCGCGGCGCGCAGCCTGAACAAAGGCGTCCGGCAGACCGGGTCAGCCTGTCCACGACGACCCCGTTTCGATCGTCGACGCGCGCTGTCCCGCGGGCCCATCGCGGTCGATCGAACGTCAAGCAGGCGGCAGTCGGACGCCGATCGAGCGCGTTCGGCGACGGCATCGGGATCGGGTTGCCGCAGAGCGATCACCTCCGGGAGCACGCCTTGCCGGTGCGATCATTGCGGCGTCGTTCCTCCCATCTCCGTCGAAATGAGCGTCCAGCTGAAGAAGCCCGCCGCGGGCACGATTCCGATCCACATCGTCGATGCCGCAGGCTTCGAGGCTGCCGCTGGCACCCTGCCGGCTGCCCAGCAGCGCTGGCTGCAGAGCCTGGGCTTCAAGGGCGCCCCGGACAGCCATGCGCTGCTGCCGGGCGAAGACGGCAGCCTGGCTGCGGTCTGGGCGGGTGTTCATGGGCCCGGGCATCCCTACGCGCTCTCGCTGCTGCCGCGCGCGCTGCCCGAAGGCAGCTACCGCCTGGCCGACGGGCCGCTGGCGATGGATGCCGGCGCCGCCGCGCTGTCGTGGCAGCTCGGCAGCTACGCCTTCGAGCGCTACCGCAAGCGTTCGCGCGCCGCAGCGACGCTGCAGCTGACGCCGGACGCCGCGAGCCGCCGCGGCCTGGTGCTCGCCGAGTCGATCGCGATGGTGCGCGACCTCGTCAACACCCCGGCCGAGGACATGGGGCCGGCACAGCTCGCTGCGGCGGCGCAGCAACTGGCCAAGGCGCACGGCGCGCGCTTTAGGCAGATCGTCGGTGCGCAGCTGCTCGCGCAGAAGCTGCCGGCGATCCACGCCGTGGGCCGCGCGGCCGAGCATCCGGCGCGCGCGCCGCGTCTCATCGAGCTGAACTGGGGCAAGCCGCGCGCCCCGCGCGTCACGCTGGTCGGCAAGGGCGTGTGCTTCGACAGCGGCGGCCTGGACATCAAGTCCGCCGAGGGCATGCGCCTGATGAAGAAGGACATGGGCGGCGCGGCCAACGTACTGGGTCTGGCGCGGATGATCATGGCGCTGGGGCTGCCGGTGCGCCTGCAGGTGCTGATCCCGGCGGTCGAGAACAGCGTCGCGGGCAACGCGCTGCGCCCCGGCGACGTGATTCCCACGCGCAAGGGCCTGCACATCGAGATCGGCAACACCGACGCCGAGGGCCGCGTGATCCTGGCCGACGCGCTGGCCTTCGGCGCCGAGAGCCGGCCTGACTTGATGATCGACCTCGCGACGCTGACCGGCGCGGCGCGCGTTGCGCTCGGCCCGCACCTGCCGGCGCTGTTCGCGCGGCGCACCGAGCTTGCGCGCGAGCTCGTCGACCGTGGCCTCGAGCTGCACGACCCGCTGTGGCAGATGCCGTTGTGGAAGGACTACCACGAGCGCATCGAGAGCGACATCGCCGACATCGTCAACACCGGCAAGGGACCGATGGCCGGCGCAGTGACCGCGGCACTCTTCCTCGACGACTTCGTGCCGCCCGAGACCGACTGGCTGCACATCGACCTCTTCGCCTGGAACGACGCGGCGCGGCCCGGCCGCCCGGTCGGCGGCGAGGCGCAGACGCTGCGCACCCTGCTCGATCATCTCGAGCGCCGTTTCGCCAAAGGCTGATCGTCGCCGGTCCGCCGGCCGCGGAGGGCATCGACCGATGAGTGCACGAGGTTTCGGCCGTACGGCCGCGCGGCGCCTCCTGCCGCTGCTGGCGCTGCTCGGGCTGCTCGCCTTGCAGATGCTGCCGCCGACGCTGTGCAGCGCGCGGGCGGCCCGCGTCGCGGCGGTCAGCCCCGAGGGCGAAGTCGCGCTGGTGCGGCAGGTGCTGATTCGCTTCGACCAGGCGGTGGTGGCCGCGGGCGACCCGCGCGCCGCGGCCCCGGCGACGGTCCGCTGCGACGGGCAGATGCCGGCCGGCCGCGGGCGCTGGCTGGACGAACGCCGCTGGGCCTGGGATTTCGACGAGGCGCTGCCGCCCGGGCTGCGCTGCAGCGTCGCGCTGCGCGGTGGCTGGCAGCCGCTGGACGGGAGCGTGAGCGGGCGCACCGAATTCGCGTTTTCGACCGCGGGTGCCGCGGTGCTGCAGACGCAGCCCTGGAGCGGGGCGACGATCGACGAGGACCAGCACTTCATCCTGCGGATGAACGGCGCGGTGCCGGCCGACGAGGTCGCGCGCCGCGGCGCCTGCGAGATCGAAGGCCTGGGCGAGCGGCTGCCGCTGCGCGTGCTCGAGGGTCCCGCGCGCGCCGCCTTGCTCAAGGCGCGCGGGCTCGACCGCGACCCTCGGGCCGCCGGCCGCACCCTCGTCGTGAGCTGCGGGCGCCCGCTGCCCGCGGGTGCGCGCATGCAGCTCGTCTGGCGCGGCGCGGGCGCGGCGGCCGGCACCACGTCGTCGCAGGACGAGCAGCGCTACGACTTCCGCGTGCGCGAAGCCTTCACCGCCGAGTTCAGCTGCGAGCGCGAGCGCGCGAGCGCCCCCTGCCTGCCGGTGCGACCGCTCGTCGTGCGCTTCTCGGCGCCGGTGTCGCGTGAACAGGCGCAGGCGCTGCGTCTGCGCCCGGCGGGCGGCGGCCAGACACTGGCCCCGACCTTCGACCCGGACGATCGCGCGCAGGAGTTCGATGAGGTCTCGTTCAAGGGGCCGTTCGCCGAGAACGCGCGCTACGTCGTCGAGCTGCCCGCGCGGCTGCAGGACACGAGCGGGCGCATGCTTGCCAACGCCGCGAGCTTTCCGCTCGCGGTGAGCACGGGCGAGGCGCCGCCGCTGGCGAAGTTCGCGGCTGCGCCCTTCGGCGTGCTCGAGGCCTTGCCCGAACCGCTGCTGCCGATCACGCTGCGACGCGTGCAGGGCGACCTGCAGCCCGATGCCGCCGGCGGCCTCGTGCGCGTGAAGCGCATCGCGGGCGACGCCGAGATCATCACCTGGACGCGCAAGCTGCGGCGCTGGCACGAGGCGCGCATCAGCGCGCGCGAAGCGGGCCTGCCGCCATCGCAGTGGCACGAGTGGATCGAGGAGCGCGACGCACGCGGCCGGATCGTGCGCCGGCGCGTCGATCGCATGATCGGCACGCGCGAGCTGCCCTTGCTCGCCGGCGACCCGGATGCGCGGCGCCTGCTGCTGCCGCAGCTCGCGGGGAATGAGCCGCGGCCGCTCGAGGTCGTCGGCCTGCCGCTGCCGGGGCGCGGCTATCAGGTGGTCGAACTCGAATCGCGCCGCCTGGGCCAGGCGCTCCTCGACCCGGCGGCGCCGATGTTCGTGCGCACCGGCGTGCTCGTCACCGATCTCTCGGTGCACTTCAAGCGCGGGCGCGAGAACGCGCTCGTCTGGGTCACTTCGCTCTCGCGCGGGCAGCCGGTTGCGGGGGCCGAGGTCGCGATCTCGGACTGCAGGGGGCAGCGGCTCTGGTCCGGGCGCAGCGACGCGGCGGGGCTTGCGCGGGTGCCGCTGCAACTCCAGCCGCCCGCTGACTGCGACGACGGCGAGTCCTTCTTCGTCAGCGCGCGCAAGACGGTGGCCGAAGGCCCGGACAAGGGCGCGACCGACATGGCCTTCGTCTTCGACGGCTGGAACAAGGGCATCGAGCCCTGGCGCTTCCCGCTGCCGACGAGCGACGACCCGCAGCCCGACGAACGCGCGCACACCGTCTTCGACCGCACGCTGCTGCGCGCCGGCGAGACGGTGTCGATGAAGCACTTCATCCGGCGCGAGACGGGCAAGGGCCTGGCCTTGCTGCCGGCTTCGCAGCTGCCGACGCAGGTGAAGATCGTGCACGAAGGCAGCGGCGAGGAATGGGTGCAGCCCTTGTCCTGGCCGGGCGGGCGCAGTGCCACCTCGGAGTGGCGCATCCCGCCGGCGGCGCGACTGGGCGCCTACCGGGTCGAGCTCGAGCGGCCCGCGGTCGGCGACGGCGCGGACGCGGGCGTGCGCTCCTGGACGTCGGGCAGCTTCCGGGTCGAGGCCTATCGCGTGCCGCTCGTCGACGCGCGCCTGCTGCCGCCCAAGGGCGCGGCCGTGGCGCCGCGCGAGCTTGCCTTCGGCGTGCAGCTCGACTGGGGCAGCGGCGGCGCGGTGGCCCGGTTGCCGCTGCAGGGCAGCGCGCTGCTGCGGCCCCGGACGCCGTCCTTCGCGGGCTACGACGAGTTCAGCTTCAGCCCGCCGCGCGCCGTGGCGCCGGATGGCACGAGCAGCGAGGAAGATGATGAAACCGAGGACGCGGCGGACGCGGGTCGCGTGATCGCCAACCGCGTCGCGCTGACGACCGACGCGCAGGGCGGAGCGCGCTTCGTCGTCGCCGATCTGCCCGCGCTCGAGGCGCCGGCCGCACTCGTCGCCGAAGTCGCGTTCAACGATCCGAACGGCGAGACGCAGACCGTCTCGACGACGACGCCGCTGTGGCCGGCGACCGTGGTGCCGGGCATCCGCACCGCCGGCTGGGCGGCGCGGCGCGGGCAGGCACGCTTCACGGCGCTCGCGCTGTCGACCGAAGGCCGGCCGCTTGCCGGCCAGGCGCTCGAAGTGCACGGGCGGCTGCGTCAGCACACGGCCACGCGCAAGCGGCTCGTCGGGGGCTTCTACGCTTACGAGCACCGCACCGAGCTGAAGGACCTGGGCCTGCTGTGCAGCGGCCGCAGCGACGCCAACGGTCGGCTCGAGTGCGCGGCGAATCTGGCGCAGGCCGGCGAGGTCGAGCTCGTCGTGAGTGCGCGCGACGCGAGCGGGCACCAGGCGCAGGCGGCCGCATCGGTGTGGGTCACGCGCCAGGGCGAGCTCTGGTTCGAGCAGGACAACGACGACCGCATCGACCTGCTGCCCGAGAAGCGCCGCTACGCGCCCGGCGAGACCGCGCGGCTGCAGGTGCGCATGCCCTACCGCGAGGCGACGGCGCTGGTCACCGTCGAGCGCGAGGGCGTGATCGACGCGCGCGTGCAGCTGCTGCGCGGTGACGATCCGCACGTCGAACTGGGGATCGACGGCGCCTTTGCGCCCAACGTCTACGTCAGCGTGCTGGTGCTGCGCGGGCGCGTGCGCGACGTGCCGTGGACCTCGTTCTTCCGCTGGGGATGGCGCTCGCCGCTGGAATGGGCGCGGGCGTTTCGCTACGAGCGCCCGGACTACCAGCCGCCGACCGCGATGGTCGATCTCTCGCGGCCTTCGTTCAAGCTGGGCACGGCCGCGCTCTCGGTCGGCCTGGCTGCGCACGAACTGCAGGTCACGGTGCTGCCGCAGCGCTCGCAGGCACAGGTGCGCGAGACCATCCCGGTGCGTGTGCGCGTCACCCGCGGCGTGCAGCCGGTGCCCGGCGCCGAGATTGCGTTCGCCGCGGTCGACGAAGCGCTGCTGGCGCTGCGCGAGAACGAGAGCTGGCAGCTCCTGCAGGGCATGATGCAGCCGCGACCCTGGGGCGTGCAGACGGCGACGGCGCAGGGCGAGGTGATCGGCCGCCGCCACTACGGCCGCAAGGCCGTGCCGGCCGGTGGCGGCGGCGGGCACGCGGCCACGCGCGAACTCTTCGACACGCTGCTGCTGTGGCGGCCGCGGGTGCAGCTCGATGCGCGCGGCGAGGCCGAGCTGCAGTTGCCGCTCAAGGATTCGCTCACGCGCTTTCGGCTGGTTGCCGTTGCCGACGACGGCGGCGAGCGCTTCGGCACCGGCAGCGCGGGGATCACGGTCACGCAGGACCTGCAGATCCTTGCCGGCCTGCCGCCGCAGGTGCGCGAAGGCGACCGCTTCAGTGCGCTCGTGACGCTGCGCAACGCGACGCGGCGCACGATGAGCGTGCGGGCAACGCTGCAGGGGCAGGCGACGCTTGCCGACGGCAGCACGCGGTCGCTCAGTACCGAGCCCAGGGATCTGCAGCTGCCTGCCGGCGCGGGCCAGGAGCTGGCGTGGCCGGTCGAAGTGCCCGCCGGCGCGACCTCGATCCGCTGGGAGGCGAGTGTCGCGGAGCAGGGCGGCAGCGCAGGCGCTGCCGCATCCCCGGTTCGCGACCGCCTGCGCGTGACGCAGGCGGTGAGCCCCGCGGTGCCGCCGCGCGTGCTGCAGGCCACGCTGCTGCAGCTCGACGGCGCCTACACGCTGCCGGTGCAGCGCCCGCAGGGCGCGCTGCCGGGGGGCGGCCTGGATCTCGCGCTGCGCCCGCGCCTGGGCGGGACGCTGCCCGGGCTCACGCGCTTCTTCGAAAGCTATCCCTACACCTGCCTCGAGCAGACTGCGGCCAAGGCGATCGGCCTGCGCGACGCCAAGCGCTGGCAGGCGCTCGTCGACACGCTGCCGACCTACCTCGACGACGACGGCCTGGCCGCGTACTTCCCGCCGCGCCCGGGCGACGCCGCACGCGGCAGTGACCGCCTGACCGCGCACCTGCTGGCGGTGGCCGACGCCTCCGGGATGGCGCTGCCGCCGGCTCTGGTCGAGCGCATGCTGGATGGGCTGCTGGCCTTCGTCGAAGGGCGCATCGAGCGCCGCTTCTGGAGCCCGCGCCCGGATCTGCAGGTGCGCAAGCTCGCGGCGATCGAGGCCTTGTCGCGCTACGGGCGCGCGACGCCGCGGCTGCTTGGTTCGATCGCGATCGAACCGGACCAGTGGCCGACAGCCGCGCTGATCGACTGGCTGCAGATCCTGCGCCGCGTCGACGCGCTGCCGCAGCGCGCGCAGCATCTGGCGCAGGCGCAGCAGCTCCTGCGCGCGCGCCTGGTGGCCGGCGGCACCACGCTGCAGTTCGCGGACCGCGGCGAGCAGGACTGGTGGTGGCTGATGGACAGCGCCGACGCGAACGCGGCGCGGCTGATCCTTGCGGTGCTCGACGAGCCGGCGTGGCAGGAGGATCTGCCGCGCCTGCTGAACGGTGCCCTGGCGCGGCAGCGGCGTGGCGCCTGGGGAACGACGGTCGCCAACACCTGGGGCGTGCTCGCGCTCGACGCCTTCGGCCGCCGCTTCGAGGTGCTGGCGCCGAC
>JAIXKN010000051.1:13200-18566 GCA_026932425.1 Burkholderiales bacterium | reverse complement strand
CCGCGCATGAATGGACGGCGTCGCCGGCCGGCGGCGTCCTGCACCTGCCCTGGCCGGAGCAGCCGGGCGAACTCGTCGTACGGCACCAAGGGCAGGGCAAGCCCTGGCTTGCGGTGCAGGCGCTGGCAGCGCTGCCGCTGGACGAGCCGCTCGAGGCCGGCTTTCGCATCGTGCGCAGCGTGCATCCGGTGCAGCAGGCCGATCCGGCGCGCTGGTCGCGGGGCGACGTCGTGCGCGTGCGGCTGCAGATCGATGCTGCGGCGGACCGCACCTGGGTCGTCGTCTCCGACCCGGTGCCCGCCGGCGCGACGATCCTGGGCAGCGGCCTCGGGCGCGATTCGGCGCTCGCGACGCAGGGCGAGCAGGATGAGGGCCATGCCTGGCCGGCCTACGACGAGCGCGGCTTCGACGCCTTCCGCCGCTATTTCGAGTTCATGCCGCGCGGGCGCCATGTCATCGAGTACACGCTGCGGCTGAACAACCCCGGCCGCTTCCTGCTGCCGCCCACGCGCGTCGAGGCGCTCTACGCGCCCGAGAGCTTCGGCGAGGCGCCCAACGCGGCGATCGAGATCGCGGAGTAGACGCCGTGAAGCTGGCGCGCCGCGCGCTGCGGCATCGGGCGAGGCTTGCGCTGCTTGCGCTGTGGACCGTCTCCACCGCGGCGCTGGCGCTGCCGAGCTTCGATGAAGTGAAGGCCGCGCACCGGCCTTCGGACCTGACGCTGCTCGACCGCCACGGCACGCCACTGCAGACCTTGCGCGTCGACGGGCAAGTGCGCCGCCTGCCCTGGGTGCCGCTGCAGGAGCTCTCGCCCGCGCTGCTGCAGGCGATCGTCGTCAGCGAGGACCGGCGCTTCTGGTCGCACGCCGGCGTCGACTGGGCCGCGGTGGCGCGCAGCGCCTGGGCCAACCTGATCGACACGCGCACGCAGGGCGCATCGACGCTGACGATGCAGCTCGCCGGGCTGCTCGACGAGGAGCTCGCGCGGCCGGCGCAGGGGCGCAGCCTGGCGCAGAAGCTCGGCCAGGTGCGGGCGGCGCGCATGCTCGAAACGCGCTGGACCAAGTCGCAGATCCTCGAGGCCTACCTCAACCGCGTACCGTTTCGGGGCGAGCTCGTCGGCATCGCCGCGCTGTCGCAGACGCTCTTCGGCAAGCACGCGAGCGGACTGGACCTGCAGGAGGCGGCGATCACCGCGGCGCTCGTGCGCGCGCCCAATGCCCCGGCCGAGCGCGTCGCCGAACGGGCCTGCGGCGTGCTGCAGGCGATGGCGCACCCGGCTGCCGACTGCCGGGGCCTGGCCACGCTCAGCGCGCAGGCGCTGCGCCGGCGCGGCGGCATGCCGCTCGCCGAGCAGCTCGCGCCGCATTACGCGCGCCTGGCGCTCGACCCGGATGGGCCCGCGCGGCAGCGCAGCAGCCTGGATGCGCGGGTGCAGCGCCTGGCGGTGCGATTGCTGCAGCGCCAGCTCGCCGAGCTGCAGGGGCGCCAGGTCGAGGACGGCGCGATCGTCGTGCTCGACAACGCGAGCGGGCAGGTGCTGGCCTGGGTCGGCGCGCACGGCGCTTCGGCGGCGGCGCAGGTCGACGGCGTGCTCGCGCGCCGCCAGCCGGGCTCGACGCTCAAGCCCTTCGTCTACGGCCTGGCCTTCGAGCGCCGCCTGATCACGCCGGCAAGCCTGCTCGAGGACACGCCTGCCGAGATCGGCACCACCAGCGGCGCCTACCTGCCGCAGAACTACGACCGCCGCTTCAAGGGCCTGGTGAGTGCGCGCACGGCGCTGGGCGCAAGCCTCAACATCCCGGCGGTGCGCGTGGGCGCGATGCTGCCGCCCGATGCGCTGCACGCGCGGCTCAACGCGCTCGGCTTCGCGCTCGACCAGACCGCCGGCTGGTACGGCGCAAGCCTGGCGCTTGGCAGCGCCGACGTGACGCTGCTCTCCCTGGCCAACGCCTACCGCACGCTGGCGCGCGGCGGCGTCTACACGCCAGCGGCGCTGCCGCGTGCAGCAAGAGTAGGCGCAGCCGAAGCCGTTGCGCAACGGGTGATGGACGCGGACGCCGCCTACCTCGTCGCCGACATCCTCGCCGACAACAACGCGCGCGTGCCGACCTTCGGCATCGACAACGCGCTGCGCACGCGCGGCTTTGCCGCGGTGAAGACGGGAACGAGCAAGGACATGCGCGACAACTGGTGCGTCGGCTTCACCGACCGCTACACGGTCGCGGTGTGGATCGGCAACGCCAGCGGCGCGCCGATGCATGCGGTGAGCGGCGTCAGCGGCGCCGCGCCGATCTGGGCGGCGCTGGTGCAGGAGCTGCACCGCGATCGCCCCTCGCGGCCGCCGGCGGTCCCGCCTGGGCTGCGTCGGGCCCGCGTCGAGTACGCCGGGGGCGAGGAAGCGCCGCGCAGCGAATGGTTCATCGCCGGCACCGAGCCGCTGCAGCCGATCGAGACCCGCCCGCTCACGCGCCACGTCGGCATCGCAAGCCCGCGCGAGGGCACGGTGTTCGCGCTCGACCCCGACATCCCGCCCGCCGTGCAGCAGATCCGCTTCGAGGGCCAGCGCGGGCAGTGGCTGCTCGACGGCCGCGTGATCGGGCACGGCAGCCGGATTCGCTGGTCCCCCTGGCCCGGGCGCCACGAGCTGCGCCTGCTCGCCGCCGACGGGCGCGAAATCGAGCGCGTGCGCTTCGAGGTGCGCGGGGCATCGGTTCGGCAGCGGGCCTCGGGGCGGGAGATCGCGACGTCGACTCGCCCATGAGGAAACCACGAACGAAGCGCATCCGCGCCGCGACCTGATGACCCGATCGACCCGATCAACAGGCTAGGATCGCGTCGGCTTGCAACCGGGATCGTCGTCGAGGCAAAGAGGAGGCCGTGAACATGTCCAGCTTCGTTCCTGCTGAACACGGATCGAAGCGAGCGTCGTCCTCGCCCGCGTCACGCGCACGGTCTTGCCTCCGAGTTGTCTCGCTGAGCGCTGTTCTGGCCCTGGGCCTGATGCTCCCGAGCCTCGATGCGAATGCCCAGGCATCCCGAAGCGGCAAGTCGGCGGCGGCGTCGAAGTCGGACGATCCGGCGCGGCCGACCCCGTCCGGTCCCATCCCCGAAGCCTGCGCCGACAAGAAGGGCGTTCAGCTGCTGATCTGCGTCGAGTGCCGGGACCTGCCGTTTCACCGTCGGGTCGCCTGCGAACAGAAGACCTACTGGACCCACTGCGGCAAGGGTGCCCGCTTCCTGAAGGATTCGTGGTGTGGCGACACGTCGGATCAGAGAACCCCGGATTCGCCGTGAGCTCGAATCCTTCACCGGTGGTTTTTCCATACGCCGCTGCGTGAGGCTGGAATCGGAAAGGCGGCCTTGCACGAACGAGAGCATGATCCGGTGCGCGTGCTGGAAGCTCAGGCGCGTTGGCATTGCCGCCGGGCGAGTCGCCAGTCCTTAGGAGCACCTCGAGCTCGAGCGTCTCGGTGGTGGATCGGGAACCCCCAGGCCGTGACGCTCGGCTAGAGTGTTTCGGTGGCGCCTACCATTGCCCGTGTCGGGCCGTATCGATTGTTCTTCCTCTCTCGGGAGGAAGCACGCATCCATGTTCACGTCGCTCATCCCGACGGTGAAGCGAAGTTCTGGCTGACGCCGACCGTACACTTGGCGCTCAACACAGGCCTTTCAGAGACTCAGCTGCGGGAAGCACAGTCGGCCGTCGTGATGCACATCCAGGAGATCCGAGATGCCTGGCAACGCCATTTTGGAAGCTGAAGTCACCAACATCTCGCCACACGGACTCTGGCTGATGCTGGGGAACGAGGAACTTTTCGTGCCTTTTGCCGAGTTCCCGTGGTTCAGGCGCGCGACGATCGAACAGCTTGGCCATGTCGAATGGCCAAGCGAGAACCACCTCTACTGGCCGCAGCTTGATATCGACCTGTCCGTGGAGTCCATCCGCAATCCCGCCGCGTTTCCGTTGCGTTCCAAAGTGATTTCCTGAACTGCGACGGCAAGGAGGCGGCGCTGTCCTGTACCCAGGCGATGGCCTGCGACTTGCCGCGTGCCTGGTCCAGCATGACGGCCGAGACGTCGACACCCGTCCAGACGCCGCCGCGCGCAGCGAGTGCAGCCGTGTAGTTGCCGGTGCCGCAGCCGAGATCGAGGTAGCGTCCCGACGGCGCAAGGGCGAGCTCGGTGGCGATTGCATCGACGATGCCCGGATCGGCGCGTCGCGTGCGCGTCTGGCTGCGGCCGATGCGATCGCAGGCGGCGGCCACGACGTGATTCCACGGACCCGCAGGACGCGCTCGCTCAGTGAACCTTCGCCACCTCCTGCTCCATCCGCGCCACGAGCTCGTCCATCTGGTCGATCACGGCCTGGATCGGCGCGCGCTGGGTGAGGTCGACGCCGGCCTTCTTCAGTTGTTCCATCGGGTGGTCGTTGCCGCCGCTGGAAAGAAGCTCGATGTAGCGCGCGCTCGCGGCCTTGCGTTCGGCCTCGGCGCCGGTCGTCATCGCCTTGAAGAGCTGCGCGCTGGAGGCGAAGCAGGTCGCGTACTGGTAGACGTAGTAGGGCGAGTTGAAGAAGTGGCTGATGCGCGCCCAGGTGTGCTTGTAGAAGTCGTCGATCGTCAGCGCGTCGCCGTAGTAGTCCTTGAGCAGCTGCAGGTAGATGCCGTTCAGGACCTCGGCGGTGAGCGGCTGCCCCTGCTCGACGAGGCGGTGCGCCTGCAGTTCGAAGTCGGCGAACATCACCTGCGTGTAGAAGGTCTGCATGATCTGGTCGGCCGCGTGCTGCAGCAGCAGGAAGCGTTCCTTCGGGTCGCTGGTCTTGCCCAGCAGGTGCTCGAGCAGGAAGCGCTCGTTGGTCGTGCTCGCGACCTCGGCGACGAAGATCGTGTAGTCGGCGGTGACGAAGGGCTGGTTCTCGTAGCTGAGCACGGTGTGCATCGCGTGCCCGGCCTCGTGCGCGAGCGTGAACATCGCGTCCAGCGTGTCGTTGTGGTTGAGCAGCAGGTAGGGCCCGACGCCGTAAACGCCGGCGCTGTAGGCGCCCGAGCGCTTGCCTTCGCTTTCAAAGACGTCGATGCGCCCGCCCTGCACGAAGCGGCGGTAGCGCTCTCCGTACGCCTGGCCCAGCGGCGCCACCGACGCCAGCACCTCGTCGCGCGCCTGCGGGTAGGGGTACTTCTTGTCGATGCGAAAGAGCGGCTGGAAGTTGTCGTAGGTGTGGTACTCGGGGAGGCCCAGGAGCTTGCGGCGCAGGCGGATGTAGCGGCGCAATGGTTCGGTGCCGGCGCGGGTGGCGGCGATCAGGTTCTCGACCACCGCCGGCGGGATCGCATTGCCGAAGAGCGCGGCCTGCAGCGTGTCCG
>JAIXKN010000051.1:6419-13084 GCA_026932425.1 Burkholderiales bacterium | reverse complement strand
CGCTCGTCCTGGTTCGGGTTGCTCTCCAGCAGCGCCGCGTAGGCGCCCGGCGTGAGCTTGACGCTCTGGCCGTTGCGGAACTCGAGCGTCGGGAAGCGGATGTCCGAGGTCGAGAGTTCCTCGTAGACGGTGCGCGGCGCCTGGTTCAGCGGTGTGGCCAGCGAGAGGATGCGCTCGCCCTTCTCGTCGAGCACATGCTCGCGCTTGCGGAACTCGTCGAGGATCGTGAAGCGATAGGGCGCAAGCGCCGGGGTCGCCTGCAGCCACTCGCGCACCGTCGCCTCGGGGATGGTCAGCAGCTCGGGCGTGAACCAGCTCGTCGCGGCGTCGAACTTCGCGAAGAGCGCGCCGACGCGCTGGAAGCGCCCCGAGATCGACTGGTCGCGCGTGTCGACGTCGCGCTGCAGCTGCGGATAGCGGTAGATGCGGTACTGCAGCTTGCCGATCTCGTCGAGCTCCCGATACGCCGCCAGCAGCACCTGCGGACCCTGCGCGAGCGTGCCCTTGCGCTGGACGAAATCGTCCATCAGCCTCTCCATCTCGGCCATGCCGGCCTCCCACGCGGCCCAGTCGGGATAGATGGGGCTGAAGTCCCACTTGAACTCGGCAGGAATCTCGGCGCGCGGGCGCGCATCGGCGGCAAGAACGGGGTCGGCGGACATGGCAGGGGCGGTGAACAGGGCAGTGCGGAAAGCGGTGCGGGCGGCGACCCGCGGCAGGGCGTGGGGCTGCGAGATTTCGGGCGCTCTGGACGGCTGGCGGTGGTGAGGACGGATCGTCCACCCGGATACCGGCGGACGGAAGCGGACGGAAGGCCAAGTATCTCCCGGCAGCCCTTGCGCCGCCGGGCTGCTTGCTTGCCCGCTTTCAGGCGGGCTGTGCCGTGACGGCTGCCGTCGACTGCGTCCCGACCGCGGGCGCGCGCACGCCGCGATCGCGTTCGTGCTGCTCCAGCCAGGGCAGGAGTTGCGCCGCGGGCATCGGCCGCGCGATGTGCCAGCCCTGCAGCAGGTCACAGCCCTGGCTGCGCAGGATGCGCGCCTGCTCGGCGGTCTCGACCCCCTCGGCCACGACCTCCAGGCGCAGCGCGTGCGCAAGCTGCACGACGGCGTGCAACACCGCGCGGGCATCGGCGTCGCGGTCGATGTCCTGCACGAGGCTCAGGTCGAGCTTGAGCTGGTGCACCGGCAAGCGGCGCAGGTAGGCGAGGCTCGAATAGCCGGTGCCGAAGTCGTCGATCGAGAGCCGCACCCCGATCGCGGCAAGCTCGCCGAGCAGGGCGCCCTGCGCGGCGATGTTCTCCATCATCGCGGTCTCGGTGATCTCGAGGACGAGCTGCAGCGGGTCGATGCCGTGGCGCTGGATCGCGCCGGCCACCCGCGCCGGCAACTCGCTCTGCCGCAGCTGCTGCGCACTGACGTTGATCGCGACCTGGCAGCGCCGGCCGTCGGCGTTCCAGCGGGCGATCTGCGCACAGGCCTCGTCGATGACCCAGTCGCCGAGCGCGCCGATGAGGCCGAAGCGCTCGGCCAGCGGGATGAACACCGCCGGGCTCACCCAGCCGCGCTGCGGGTGCTGCCAGCGCATCAGCGCCTCGACGCTGTTCACTGCGCCGCTGGCCGCGTGCGCCTTGGGCTGATAGTGCAGCGAGAGCTCGCCGCGCGCGAGCGCGCCGCGCAGCTCCTGCTGCAGCGTCACCTGCTCGGCGACGTCGCCGGCCATCCGGCCTTCGAAGACGGCCCAGCGCCCGCCGCCGCTGCGCTTGGCTGCGGCCATCGCGGCCTCGGCGCGCTCGACCAGCACGTCGACGGCGCCGTGGTCGGGATGCAGCGCGATCCCCACCGAGCACGAGAGGCTCACCCCCGGCCCGATGGTGCTGAAGGGTTGCTGCAGCGCCTGCAGCACGCGGTCGGCCATCTGCAGCGCCGCGGCGGCGGCGTCCTCGTCCTCGAGCAGGAGCACGAACTCGTCGCTGGCGATGCGCGCCACCGTGTCGCCGGCGCGGGCGCATTGCTGCAGGCGGCTTGCCGCGGCTCGCAACAGGGTGTCTCCGGCCGTGCGGCCGTAGGCCTCGTTGATCGGCTTGAAGCCGTCCAGGTCGACGAAGAGCACCGCGACCCGGGGCGTGGACGCGTTCCCACCGCTCGCGCCCGAGGGTCCCGGGTGCTGGGCACCGGCGTGCTCGAGCCGGTCGTAGAAGAGGGCGCGATTGGGCAGCCCGGTGAGCGCATCGACGAAGGCCAGCCGTTGCAGCCGGTCGTCGGCCGCCTGCAGCGAACTGCGCAATCGCCCTTCGCTGCGTCGACGGGCGTCGGCGATCGAAGTCAGCAGCACGGCGCCCAGCAGGACGAAAGTGAGCGTTCCGGTCAGTGCCTGCAGGCCGAAGCCGCGCAGGCCGTCGCCGCTGATGCAGACGCTGCCCAGCGGCATCCGTACCGCGGCCATGCCGGTGAAGTGCACCGCGGCGATGGCCAGGCCCATCACGAGCGCGGCGCCGAGCTGCAGCGTCCAGCGTCCGGCCAGCCGGGGATCACGCAGGCGGAAGAAGATCAGCAGTGCCGCCGCCGCGGTGCCGAGTGCGACGCCCGCGGAGGCGGCGACGATGGGCCAGTCCCAGGCGATGCCGGGAACCAGCTCGGCAGCCGCCATGCCCAGGTAGTGCATCACGAGGATCGCCGCAGCGATCGGCCCCGTCGCGAGCACGAGCGCGCGCCGGGTGAGCCGCGCCCGGGCGCCAACGGCCAGCGCGATGCTGCCGGCGAGCACCGCTGCAAGCCAGGACAGCAGCGTCTTGCCCGGCGCGAAGCCGATCACGATGCCTGCCTCGAAGCCGAGCATCGCCATGAAGTGCATCGACCAGACGCCCGTGCCCATCGCAAACGCGCCGGCGGCCCACCATCGGGCGACGAGGCGGCCATCCCGATCGCGCACGCGGCGCGCGAGGTCGATCGCGACGTAGGACGCGAAGGCGGCGATCAGGTAGGAAGTCGCGACCGCCCAGGGGTCGTTGCTGGTGGCGATGAAGCGTGGGTCCATGGCGCGGCTCGGCGTCCGTCGGTTTTCGGCGGCAGGCGCATCGGCTTGAGCGGCTTTTCACCGAAGGAAGCGCGATGGCCGTGACCTCTGCCGTGCAAGCCGGTCGCAGCGCGGGGGTACGCGCGGCGATCGCGACTGGCGGGCCTTCATGCAGGCCTTCGTGCAGGCCGCTTAGCATCGTCCGCTGGCGCAAGCCTCGCGATGCCCGCAGGCCGCTGCTTGCGCCCGGGCAAGAGGTGCAGTGCGATGACGAGCTGGTGGAATCGAACCGAATACCTGGGCAATCCGATACAGGACTGGCTGACGGCCGCCGCGCTCGGGCTGGGCGGGTTCGTGATCGTCAGCGCCGTCCTGCGGCTGATGGCCGCGACGATGGATCGTCGCCAGCGCAGCGACTTCCGTGGGCCCCGCGAGCTGGTCCTGAAGCTGCTGCTGACCACGCGCCACTGGATCCTGCTGCTGTTGTCCGTCGCGCTGGCGACCGACACGCTCGATCTGCCAAGGCGACCCACGGCGATCCTCGCGCACGCCGAGTTCATCCTCGTGGGCCTGCAGCTCGCGATCTGGGCGACGGCGATGGTGCGCTTCTGGCTGCGCGTGCGTTCCGAGCCGGGCCAGGCCCGGGACTCGAATCAGGCGCTGCTCGGCATCTTCAGCTGGGTTTTGCAGACGCTCGTGTGGGCCATCCTGCTGCTGGCAGTGCTCGGCAACATGGGCGTCAACATCACCGCCTTCGTCGCCAGCCTCGGCGTCGGCGGCGTGGCCGTGGCGCTGGCGCTGCAGAACATCCTCGGCGACCTCTTCGCGTCGATCGCGATCGGCCTGGACAAGCCCTTCGAAGTCGGGGATTTCATCGTTTTCGGCGATTTCCGCGGCACGGTGACGCGCATCGGGGTGAAGACGACGCGCCTGCAGTCGCTCTCGGGCGAGCAGCTCATCGCCTCGAACTCCGAACTGCTCAAGCAGACCATCCGCAACTACACGCGCATGCAGGAGCGGCGCATCGCCTCGACCTTCCGGGTGCCCTACGGAGCCAGCCGCGAGCAGTTGCAGCAAATCGTCGATGGAACCCGAGCCGCCGTCGAGGCCGACGAGCGTGCGCGCCTGGACCGCGTGCACCTGGCCAGCTTCTCGGAATCGGGCTTCGAGTTCGAATTCGTCTACTACGTGCGCTCGCCAGACTACACGACCTACATGGACGTCCAGCAGGGCATCAACCTGCGCATCATGGTCGTGCTCGAGGGCCTGGGGCTGGACTTCGCCGTTCCGGTGCGCAAGGTCGTGAATCCTGCGGCCTGAGCCCGGTCGCGCGCTCGCGCCGGCGGGCTGCGCGGGTTTCGTCCGGCGCGTGGCGGCTCATTGGCCGCGCCCAAGCATCGGGCGGATGCCGCCGCGCGTCTCGCGCCACCTTGGAGTGCAGAGATCCGCGTTGGGCTCGCGTCGGCGACCCGCACTGCTGGCGGCAGGCCCCGTTCGTGCTGCCCGCTCGTGTCGGCGCGGCGCCATCGCCTGGCGACTGCAGCGCTGCACCTGCAGTCGCAGCTCCTCGCAGTCGTCGCGATCGAGCTGGATCGCGAACTGCGCCCAGCGGCGCTGCACGCGGCGATCGGCCCAGGCGTCCTCGAGCGCCCAGCGGAGCTCGCGTTCGGCCGCCTCCGGGTCGATCTCCATCAGCCGTGCGGCCAGGGCGCCGACGAAGAGGTTGAAGTCGTGCCGCAGCGCGGTGCGCGGCAGCTGCCCCGCAATCGCCGCTGCACGCCGGCTCCAGCCGGGCAAGCGCAGCCCTTGCGTGAGCGCGGCCTGCAGGGCCTGCACCGGATTGCAGACCTGCACGTGCGCCGGCGGCAGCACCCGCAGCGGAACGCGGGCGGCCTGTGCGCCAGGAAGCTCGGTCGCCAGACTCGTGAGACTTGCCAGTCGCGCCCAGGCGGCGGCGTCCAGGCCGGCCTGCGCCGATGCGTCTTCGCGCTGCATGCGTTCGGCGCGTTGCAGGATCTGCGCCGCGGTCAGTCCGGCGCGCGCCTTTGCGACCGTGCGGCTTACGACGACGAGGTTTTCGGCGGTGAACGGGCGCTCTTCGCACAGGCGCATCGGCACCGGTGCCAGCGCCTCGCTGCCACCGAGCGGCTGGCGCGTCACCGGGCAATACGGCGTGTCCAGGCGGGCAAGGGTTCCTGGCGTCAGGCGTGCAGGATCCAGGGGCGCGCCGAGCCGCCAGGCCTGCAGGCGCAACGCGAGCCACTGGCGCAGCGCACGCGTCGAAGCCGCCACGCGGGCACCGAAGACCGCGCGGCCTGCGCGCCAGCCCTGGCCGACGGCGCTGCCGTCCAGCAGTGCCGCCGGCGGCACGAGGCCATGCTGCGCGTGATCCCAGCCGATCTGGAAGGCCACCGGGTCGGCCGATCCGGAGTCGCCGGGGCCGATCGGTCCAACGACGGCCGGCCCTGCGCTGCAAAGCGAGCGCTCGAGAGTAGAGTCTCCAGGCGCGTCGCTTCCACGGACCAAGGGGTGACCGGTCCTTGCGAGCGGTTCGAGCGCGAGAGAGGTCTGGTGCATCGCATCCTCCAGAGCTTGCCCCTGCAAGCGGATGCGTGCATCGTGAGCGCTGGGTGGCTCAAAGCATGAGCCACCGAAGAAACCGTGGCCGTCTTGCCATCGACGCGGGGCGCGGCGGCTTCAGGCCGGGCGGAAGGAGCGCACCATCGCCTCGATGCCTTCGTCGTAGGGCGTGATCCGGAAGCCCGGGTAGCGCTGCACGAAACGCTCGCTCGAGAAGACGAAGTCCTGCTCGTGCTGGTAGCGGATCTCGCGCAGCTCGCGCAGGATCGGAACGAAGAGTCCGAGCACCGACTGCATCGCCGCAGGCAGCACTTGCACGCCCTCCGGTGCGCCCAGCAGCCGCGCCGACATCTGCAGCAGCGTGCGCGAGGTCGGCGCCGGGGCCATCGTCGGCAAATGCCAGGTCTGGCCGTAAGCGCCCGCGTCGAGCGCGAGTTCGACCAGCCCCCGAGCCGCATCGGGCACGTAGGTGTAGCTGTGGAGCCGATCGGGATCGCCGAGCCACTGCGCCTTCCTGCCCTGGAGCTGGCGCTCGATGGCCGAAGCGTAGAGCAGGGTGCCGCGCACGTCCGGGCCGTAGAAGTCGGACCCGCGGGCGATCAGCACCGACAGGCCTTCCTCGTGCGCCGCCTGCATCAGCCGGTCGTCGATCGCTTGGCGCACGCGTCCCTTGCGCGAGGGCGGCTGCTGCGGGTGATCCTCGCGGATCGGCTGCTGCAGCGGCACCGGCCCGTAGCCGTAGGCGTTGTCGAACATCACGAGCCGCAGGCCATGCCTGCGCGCCGCGGTGATCGCGTTCTCGATCACGCGCGGCCAGTCGCGCTCCCAGACACGCGTGTCGTAGGGCAGGCCGAGCGTGAGGTAGAGGTGCGAGGCGTCCGCGCTCGCGGTCAGCAAAGCGTCGGCATCCAGCGCATCGACGCGGCGTTGCGGCGTGGCGAGACCCGGGCTGGGCGTGCGGCTGGCGAGCGCGTGCGGCAAGCCGCGACGCGCCAGCTCGTCCGCAGTGGCGCGGCCGACGACGCCATCGCCGACGATGAGATGCAGTTCGCCGGTCATCGCGGACCTCC
>JAIXKN010000051.1:0-6287 GCA_026932425.1 Burkholderiales bacterium | reverse complement strand
CCGGCGCCGCGCAGCAGCGGCAGCGCCAGCAGCAGGCCGATCGCGATGCCCACCGCGTCGGCGAGCAGGTCGCCCCATTCGGCGCTGCGCGTGGGCAGCTGCGACTGCACGAGCTCGATCACGCCGCCCCAGGCGAGCAGGCCGAGCGCGACCTCCCATCGATGCCGCCGTCGCGGCCAGGCGGCGAGTTCCGCGACGCAGGCGAGAACCGTGAAGGCCAAGGCGTGATGCAGCTTGTCCCAGATCGTCTCGAGCGTGCGCGGCGGCGCCGGGGTGAACGCGAACCAGGCGACGATGACGATCAGCGCGGCCAGCAGCCAGGCCCAGAAGCGGCGCGCCGGGGCGCGCAGCCAGAAGCGCGGCGGCGCGGCGGCGAAGTCCCTCACCGCGGGCGCGCGGCAGCGCGCCGCATCGCGGCGAGTGCCGACGCCGCCTCGGTCACCAGCGCCGGGCCGCGGTAGATGAGTCCGGTGTAGATCTGCACCAGGTCGGCGCCGGCCTCGATCTTGGCGCGCGCGTCGGCGCCGCAGAGCACCCCGCCGACGCCGATGATCGGGAACGCGGGTCCGAGCGCCTGGCGCAGCGCGCGGATGACGCGGTTGCTGGCCTCGAACACCGGGGCGCCGCTGAGGCCGCCGGCCTCCTCGGCGTGCGGCAGGCCCTGCACCGCATCGCGCGCGATCGTCGTGTTGGTCGCGATCACGCCGTCCATGCCGTGCCGCTGCAGCGTCGCGGCGATGAGCGCGATCTGCGCGTCGTCCAGGTCCGGCGCGATCTTCAGGAACATCGGCACGCGGCGTGCGAGCGTCGAGGCCAGCGCGTCGCGGCGCCCGGCCAGCGCCGCCAGCAGCGCGTCCAGCGCCTCGTCGCTCTGCAGCGCGCGCAGGTTCTTCGTGTTCGGGCTCGAGATGTTCACCGTCACGTAGTCGGCGTGCGGCGCCACCGCCTCCAGCGCGATCAGGTAGTCGTCGACGGCGTTCTCGATCGGTGTCGCCGCGTTCTTGCCGATGTTCAGGCCGACGATGCCGCCGCGCGCGCGGAAGCTGTGCGCGCGGCGCACGTTGGCGAGGAAGGCGTCCAGCCCCTCGTTGTTGAAACCCAGGCGATTGATCAGCGCCTGCCGCTGCGGCAGGCGGAACATGCGTGGCTTGGGGTTCCCCGGCTGCGCCTTGGGCGTCACGGTGCCGACCTCGATGAAGCCGAAGCCCATCGCGCCGAGGCCGTCGATGCAGCGGCCGTTCTTGTCCAGGCCCGCGGCCAGCCCGACGCGGTTCGGGAAGCGCAGCCCGGCGATCCGAACCGGGTCGTCGACGCGCGCCGCCGCCCACAGGCACTGCGCGGGGCTGTTCTGCAGCCGCGCGATCGCGTCGAGCGTGAGCTCGTGCGCCTGCTCGGGGTCCAGGCCGAAAAGGAAGGGGCGGGCGAGCGCGTAGGGCACGATGGGCATGGGGCGCGATTGTGTCAGCCCGGATAATCCGGCCCCCATGACGCAGGACGAACTGAAGGCCCTGGTGGGGCGGGCGGCGCTGGACTTCGTGCCCGAGGGCGCGATCGTCGGCGTGGGCACCGGCTCGACGGTCAACCACTTCATCGACGCGCTCGCCGGGATCAGGCAGCGCATCGCCGGCGCGGTCTCGAGTTCGGAGGCGAGCAGCGCGCGGCTGCGCGCGCACGGCATCCCGGTGCTCGAAGCCGCGGCGGTGCAGCGGCTGCCGGTCTACATCGACGGCGCCGACGAGATCGACGGCAGCGGCTGCATGATCAAGGGCGGGGGTGCCGCGCTCACGCGCGAGAAGATCGTCGCCGATCTTGCCGAACGCTTCGTCTGCATCGCCGACGAGAGCAAGCAGGTTCCCGTGCTCGGCCGCTTCCCGCTGCCGGTGGAGGTGATCCCGATGGCGGTCGCGCAGCTCGTGCGGCGCTTCGCGGCGCTCGGCGGCAGCGCGACGCTGCGCGAGGGTGTGCGCACCGACAACGGCCTGCCGATCCTCGACGTGCGTGGGCTCTCGATCACCGATCCGCCCGCGATGGAGGCTGAAGTCAACCAGTGGCCCGGCGTCGTGACCGTCGGCATCTTCGCGCGGCATCGTGCCAGCGTCTGCCTGCTGGGCACGCGCGACGGCGTCAGGCGGCTCGATTTCGCGTCGCTCCCATCGGCGGGCTGAGACCCGCTAGAGCGCTGGCCGCGCGCGCCGCGCGGACGATGAAACGGCCCGGGTCGACCGCGTCGATCAGGCTCTGCTCGAGCGGCAGCGGCGTGCCCGCGATGCGCGCGGCCACCAGTTCGCCCAGCAGCGGCGCCAGCGTCAGCGCGCGCGAGCCGAAGGCGCAGGCCAGGTGCAGGCCGCGTTCGCGCGGTAGCAGCCGCGCCTGGTCCAGGCGCGTCCCGGGCGCGATCGACCGTGCCGGCAGCGGGCCGGCCAGCGGCAGCCGGTCGCCGGTGTGCACGCGCCAGCCGACATGCCCCTGCCAGGCGGCCGGATCGACGGGCGGGCGCAGGCCGCACAGGCGCGAGAGCCGCTCGAAGTTCGCCCGGTGGTCGGCTTCGCGCGGCATCGGATCGTCGTCGTCCGGGCTGCGCGTTGCGCCGCAGAGCAGGCCAGCCCCTGGCAGCGGCAGCACGTAGCCGTCGCCAGCCAGCGCGCAGCGCAGCGGCACCGAGGCGTCGAAACGGCTTGCCTGCCCGCGTTCGCGCGAAAGCGCGAAGACCGGCGCGCCGATGCTCGCGAGCAGCGTGTTGGCCTGCTCGGCGTTGGCGAGGACGAGCTCCGGGGCCTGCGCGAGCACGCGGCCCTCTCCGTCCAGCGCCTGCCATTCGTCGTGCGATCCGCCCTGCGCGCGCGCGAGCGCGTGCACGGTGCTGCCCGCGATGCAGCGGATGCCCGGCTGCGCGAGGCGATCGGCGATGAAGGCCAGCGGTGCGATCCAGCCTGCGCCCGGGTAGTACCAGGCCGGATGGTCGATGGCGACGCCGGCGCGAGCGCTTGCCGACGCAGCGTCCAGCGCCTGCACGAAATCCGCGGGAAGGCCAAGCGCGTCGATCCGCTCCTGCATCGCCGTGAGGCCCAGGACCTGCTCGATGCGCAGCAAGCCGCTGCGGTCGTGCGGAACGCGCTGCGCGTCCAGGCCCGCAAGCAGTCGCGAGGTGTAGAGCGCCCCGGCGCGCAGCAGCCGCGCGTGCGGGTTCTCGGCGGCGTGCACGGTCGCGTGCAAGATCCCCGCGAGGCGCGCTTGGCCGGCGTCCGGCTGCACTGCGCGGCGTTCGATCACCGTGACCTCCCAGCCGAGCGCGGCGAGGGCCGCGGCACAGCTCGCGCCGGCGAGCCCGGCGCCGACGACGATCGCGCGGCGCGGCGGGGAGGGCGGGCGTGCAAGCCCCGGCGGAGCCGATTGCGGCGTCACCGGTGACGAGCGGTGCCGCGGCGCGTGATGCGCGCGCAGCGTCTGCCGCTTTGCCCCCGGCCCGGCGACGCGTTCGCAGACGAAGCCCGCGCTGGCCAGACCGTCGCGCACGCTGCGCGCCACGCTCCAGGTCGCCGCGGTGGCACCGGGTGCAGCGCGGCGCCCGAGCGCCTTGAGCACGCGCGGGTCCCACATGCGCGGGTTGCGGTCGGGCGCGAAGCCGTCGAGGTAGAAGGCGTCGGCGCTGAAGACGAGCTGCGGCAGCAGCTCCTGCACGTCGCCGAAGGCCAGCAGCAGGCGCAGCGCGCCGTTCTCGAAGTCCAGACGGTGCAGGCCGCCGACCAGCGGCGGCCAGGCCTGCACGAGCTGCGCCGCCAGCTCCGCGTGCGGCTGATCGCGGTGCGCGCGCTCGAGATCCTCGCGGCGCGGCGGGTGCGCGTCGATCGAGACGTAGTGCAGCCGCGCGGGCCGCGCGGGATCGGTGCGCCAGGCGGCCCAGGTCGCGAGCAGGTTGTGAGCAAGGCCGAGCCCCGTCTCGGCGATCGTGAAGTCGCAGCACCCGGCCCAGCGCCGCGGCAGCCCGTTGCCGTCGAGGAAGACCGCGCGTGCCTGTGCCTGGGCGCCGATGCGCGCGTGATAGACGTCGCCGAAGGCGGGTGAACGCGGCACGCCGTCGGCGTCCCATTCGATGCGGGCGGGCTCGATCGGCTGCGTGGCCATGCGCCGCTTCTCAGCGCCGTGCGTGCGGGTTCCGCGGCCCAGCACGCAGACCAGAAGCACAAGGGGCACCACCGGGTGCCCCTTGCCTGCGGGTCGGACGCATCGTCCCGATGCGCGTCAGACGCGCTTGCGGTACTCGTGCGTGCGGGTGTCGATCTCGATCTTGTCGCCGCTCTCGACGAAGATCGGCACCGCGACCTCGAAGCCGGTGCTCTTGAGCTTGGCGGGCTTCATCACCTTGCCCGAGGTGTCGCCCTTGACCGCGGGATCGGTGTCGATCTCGCGCACGACGGTCGTCGGCAGCTCGACCGAGATCGCCTTGCCGTCGTAGAAGGTGACCTCCACCTGCATGCCGTCCTCGAGGTAGTAAAGGGCGTCGCCCATGTTGTCGGCCTCGACCTCGTACTGGTTGTATTCGCTGTCCATGAACACGTACATCGGGTCGACGAAGTAGGAGTAGCTGCACTCCTTCTTGTCGAGGATGATCTGGTCCATCTTGTCGTCGGCCTTGAAGACGACTTCGGTGCCCGTGCCGCTGAGCAGGTTCTTCATCTTCATGCGCACGGTGGCGGCACCGCGGCCGCCGCGGCTGTATTCGGTCTTGAGCACGACCATCGGGTCCTTGCCCTGCATGATCACGTTGCCGGCGCGGATTTCCTGAGCGAGCTTCATGGCGTGGTTCCTGCTGGAGCGTCCGCCCGGGCGTCGGCACCCGGTGGACGGGGTCTGGGGTCGCCGCTGCGAAAGCGCCGCTGGCGCTTCCCGGTCTGCGGCAATGAGGTGGCTTGCGCGCTGCGCAAAGCCGCTTATTTTAGCCGGTGAAAACCCCGCTCAGCGCTCCGGCTGCGCCGCCCGCTTCGCGGCGACGAAGCCAAGCAGGCTGCTCGTCAGCTCCGGCTGACCGAGAAGCCGATCGCGCCAGCCCTGCTGCAAGCCGCGCCAGGCGGCAGGATCGGGCAGCTTGCACGGAACGGGTCCAAGGCCATTCCAGCCCTGGTGCGCCTCGCGGATGGCCTGTGCCAGCGGTTCGGGCGCGTCCTGAAGCAGCCGTGCGAGCCAGGCCTGCAGCTTGCCGGCGTGCGCGTGGTCGTGCTGCGGGTAGATCTGCCAGAGCATCGGCTGGCCGGCCCATTGCGCGCGGACGAAGGAGTCCTCGCCGCGCACCGCGTTCAGATCGCAGCTCCAGAGCAGCCGGTCGTAGTCGGGCTGCGTGAGCCAGGGCAGTTCGACGACGCGCAGTCCCGCGGGCAGTCGCAATCCGCGCAGTTGCCGCTGCAGCGGCCCCGGTGCCACCAGCAGCAGCGTGGGCTGCTGCGCGAACAGCGGCAGCCAGTCGGCAAGTGGTGCCTGCGCATAGGCAAAGAGGCTGAAGACGCGCTCGTGCGGCTGCGGCGCAAAGCCGCGGGCGGAAAGCCAGGCGCGGCGGTCGAAACCCGCCATCGCCGCGAACAGGCCCTGCTCGCGCAGCAGGCCGCCGGTGCGGGGCGTGAAGCCGGGGTAGAAGAACCACTTGACGAGCCCCGAGGCCTGCGGCGAAGGCAGGCGGTGCGAGCGTTCGACGTAGTCCTCGGCGCTCAGGTATTCGAGGTTGATCCAGACCGGCGGCTGCCGTGCGCACGACATGGCCTCGACGAAGGCCGGCGGCGGGTCGCAGCCGTAGGCCTCGATCACGACCTCGCCCAGAGCCGCAGGCGGCACGAGCGCCTCGTCCCAGCGGCGGACGTCGACCCCCGCGGCGCCCGCCGGGGCCATCCAGGCGAGCGCCGAGGCGTCGTCGACCCACAGGCGGATGCGTTCGCTGCGCGCCGCGAGTTCCGCGGCCAGGCGCCAGCAGAAGCCGAGGTCGCCGTGGTTGTCGATCACGCGACAGAAGATCTCCCAGCGCATCGGGCGATTGTCGGGGCGCGGCCATGGCGCGGACCCAGACTGCACAATCCCGGACGCGATGAGCGAGACTCCTTTTGCCGACGACGGCGACGACGCCGACGCCGACGCGAGAGCGCCGGCAGCAGCCGCAGGAAGCGGCGAAGCCGCAGCCGGGGCCGCATCCTCCGCCAGCGCGCGCCAGCGGCTTCTGGCCGAGGTCGCGGCACTGCCGGCGCTGCCCGGTGTCTACCGCTGGATCGACGACAAGGGCCAGGTGCTCTACGTCGGCAAGGCGCGCA
>JAIXKN010000010.1:35591-36632 GCA_026932425.1 Burkholderiales bacterium | reverse complement strand
ATCTGGCTGCGGCCGTCTTCGGTGGTGTAGAGGATGAGCTCGCTCATGCGGCCGCATCTTCCGGCGATGGGAAAAGCTGCTGCATCAGCCCTTTCTTGTGGGTCGTGAGGGCTTCGAGCTTTTGGGTCTCGACGGCGATCAGGTCGTCAAGGCTGCTCAGGCACGCGGCGATGCGCTGTTGTTCGGCAAGTTCCGGCAAAACGATGGTGAAACTGGCAACGTCTGAACCCGTTATGTTTGGGTCTTTTCGGCTGCTGCTCGCTATCCGCTTCCAGACTTCAACCTTGGCGTTCAACCAAGCGAGGACGTATGCAGGCATTACCGACTGCTGATCAAGTGCTAAAACCGAAATTGCTTGATTAGTTGCAGCCGGGACACTTAGGCATCCAGTCCTGCCGATCTGATTGAAGCCGCCGTACATTGCAATCAAAACGGAACCGACAGGATTAATCCGGATCTTCGCTTTGAACGTAACTTTTTCTTCGGTTTCAACAATGAACGAGTTGTTCAAGTCCGTAGTTTTTACCCACGGGATTGTGCCTCCAATAAAGAACTCCGGGTTCGATCTTGACGGTGTACTTCCAGAAGTGATTTTGGCGATGTCTTTTAGGGTCTTGCATTCCCACTCTCCCGCGCTTTGGAACTCGGGGAAACGGAAGCGAGGTTGGGTTTCGCCTTCGCGGGGGAAAAGCTGCTGCATCAGCCCTTTTTTATGGGTCTTGAGCGCGTCCACCTTTCGCGCTTGCGCGGCGATCAGTTCGTCCAACGAACTCAGGCAGTCGGCGATTTTTTGTTGTTCGGCGAGGTTTGGAGTGGGAATTTTTACACTGTAGAAATTTGCTTTGCTGATATTGAGCAAGCCGTTACTGCGGGCACTGCTCGTGATGTGCTTCGTGAGCTGCTTGCCGTGCATGTTTTGCTCGAAGCAGTTCTGAAAAAATACATCTGAGTAATCGTCATTCAATCGAAAACAAATGAAGACATTCGGCGCAGCAACTTGCCCCCAACCGCGCAATTGGTAGACGCAACCTTGCGGGAACT
>JAIXKN010000010.1:17751-35581 GCA_026932425.1 Burkholderiales bacterium | reverse complement strand
AGCGAATTACCTTTGTTATAAACAAAGTCGCCATCCCTGACCAGAGTATAGAGCTGATATTGGTTTCCGGAAATATCCCGGCCGAATTTCTCGGCTTGTGGCACAAAACCAATCCCCGCCGAGATGCTAACTGGCGTCAGTGTTCTATCTCCAACACGTTGCGTAACCGGCGTTGAGGCTTCCTGAAGCGTGATCAGCCTCCATGGCAGCGCGTCTCGAAACTCCGGAAACCGCAGCTTCGGCACCAGCGCTGGCCTTGCCTCTGCCGCCGTTGCGGCGGTCTTCGCCTTACTGCTCATACGCACTCAGCCCCGAGATATCACGCCCACCGGCGCGCTTCGTGAGCAGCGGAGACAGATCGGCCATCAGCGCCAGCTCCGCCCTGGCGCGCGCCTTCCAGCCGAGGTCGAGCGGGGCCATGAGCTCGCTCAGGCGCTCGCCGTCGAAGATCATGCGGGCGAGGATGTCGTCGACGAAGGCTTGCAGCGCCGGGGTAGCCAGACCATGCCTGGCGGCGATGGCGGCGAGCTCCCGGGCGTTCTTCTCGGCCTTGAAGCGGAGGTAGCCGTCGCGGATGGCGTCTTCGGGCAGGCCCTCGCCGGCCTCGAGCGTGGCGATGTATTCGGCGATGTCATCGCGCTCGTCGATGAACTTGGCGTCGGCGCTGATCAGGCCGATGAGTTCCTCGCGCGTCATCCTGGCCTTGCCCGGCTCCCGGGCCGAGTAGCTGGCGATCAGGCTCATGATGTAGTCGTAGTCGATGACGGCCGAGGCGAAGAGGACGAACTCGAAGTCGAGCTGGTCGATGGCGTCGTCGGCACCTGCAGCGCCACCTTCCGCGCTGCCCTTGCCCTGCCGCGCCCGCAGCTGCCTGGCGGTTTCCAGATACTGGCCGCGAAAGCCGCGCAGCTCGGCGTCGGGCAGCACCTCCTCGATGGCCGCCTTGTCCTCGTCGCTGAGGTCGGTGTACTGGTCGAGCTGGGTCTTGAGGCGCTGCACTTCCTTGAAGTGGGTGACGAAGGCGGCGCGGGCGGCGTCGCCCTTGAGGTTGGCGACCTCGGACGGCGTGCACGCCAGGCCCTGCGACCGCATGAAGTCGTCCAGCCGCTGCACGGCGGTCTGCAGCTTTTCGATGACCACCGGCGCCTTGTCGACCAGCCAGATCTGCCGCGCCTGCTCGCCGGTCTTCTCGCCGGAAAACAGGGTGATGGCGGCATCGACCGCCTCCTGCTGCTGGCGGAAGTCGAGGATGTTGCCGTAGGGCTTGCTGCTGTTGAGCACGCGGTTGGTGCGCGAGAAGGCCTGGATCAGGCCGTGGTGCCTGAGGTTCTTGTCGACGTAGAGCGTGTTCAGGAACTTGGAGTCGAAGCCGGTGAGCAGCATGTCGACGACGATGGTGATGTCGATCTTCTGCGCCGCGGGGAAGTCGCTGTTCGGCCACTGCTGGTCCTTGATGCGCTTTTGCACGTCCTGGTAGTAGAGGTCGAACTCGCTGATGCGGTGGGCGGTGCCGTAACGCGCGTTGTAGTCGGCGAGGATGGCGGCGAGCGCGGCCTTCTTGCCCTCCGGGTCTTCCTGGTTGTCGGCCTGCTCCTGCGGCAGGTCCTCCTGGATCTGCCTGACATCCGGGTCGCCCTCGGCCGGCGGCGAGAAGACGCAGGCGATGTTCAGCGGCCTGAAGTCGGGGTCGGCGGCTGCCTTCTCCGCCTGCATGGTCTTGAACAGCGCGTGGTATTCGATCGCGTCGTTGATCGACGCGGTGGCGAGGAGGGCGTTGAAGCGGCGCCCGCCGGTGGCGGCGTCGTGCTTGGCGAGGATGGCCTCGATGACGGCCTTCTTGGCGATGGCCTCGCCGGGCTTGGGCGGGCTCTTGCCGGGTTCCTCCCTGGGCTTGTAGTAGTCGACGTGAAAGCGCAGGACGTTGCCGTCCTCGATCGCGTGGGTGATGGTGTAGGCGTGCAGCTGCTTCTGGAACAGGTCCGCCGTGGTGCGCATCGAGGCCTGGCTGCCCTCGATCTTCTGCAGGCTGGCGTTGGCCTCGAAGATCGGCGTGCCGGTGAAGCCGAAGAGCTGCGCCCTGGGGAAGAACGCCTTGATGGCCTTGTGGTTCTCGCCGAACTGCGAGCGGTGGCATTCGTCGAAGATGAAGACGATGCGCTGGTCCTGCAGCGCCTCGAGCTGCTGCTTGTAGGTGGCCTGGCCGCGCCTGCTGCGCTGCTGGTTGCGCCTGCTGTTTTCATCCAGCGCGAGGCCCAGCTTCTGGATCGTGGTGACGATGACCTTGTCGGCGTAGTCGTCGGACAACAGGCGGCGCACGAGCGCGGCGGTGTTGGTGTTCTCCTCGACGCAGCCTTCCTGGAAGCGGTTGAACTCCTCGCGCGTCTGGCGGTCGAGGTCCTTGCGGTCGACGACGAACACGCACTTGTGGATGTGCTCGTTTTCCTTCAGCAGCGTGGCGGCCTTGAAGGAAGTGAGCGTCTTGCCGCTGCCGGTGGTGTGCCAGATGTAGCCGTTGCCGTTGTCCTCTTCGATGCACTGGACGATGTGCTGCACCGCATAGACCTGATACGGTCGCATGATCATCAGCTTCTGCTCGGCGGCCAGCAGCACCATGGTGCGGCTGATGGTGCGGCCGAGGTCGCACTTCTTCAGGAAGGCATCGGCGAACGCATCGAGCTGGGTGATCTTGCGGTTGTCCTCGTCCGCGAACTCGTAGATGGGCAGGAAGCGCTCGTCGGCGTTGAAGGCGAAGTGGCGCGCGTTGTTGTTGGCGAAGTACCAGGTGCGGTCGCGGTTGCTGACGATGAAGAGCTGCATGAAGCACAGCAGCGTCCGCGTGTAGCCGTTGCCGGGGTCCTGCTTGTAGTCGACGATCTGCTCCATGGCCCGGCGCGGATTGACGCCCAGGGTCTTGAGCTCGATCTGCACGCAGGGCACGCCGTTGATCAGGATGAGAACGTCGTAGCGGTGGTGGCTGTAGTCGGTGTTGATGCGCAGCTGGTTGACGACCTCGAAGCTGTTCTTGCACCAGTCCCTGATGTTCACCAGCGTGTAGTTCAGCGGCGTGCCGTCGTCGCGGGTGAAGGCGTTGATGCCGCGCAGGATCCTGGCCGCGGCGAACACATCGGGCGTGACGATTTCATCCAGCAGCCGGGCGAACTCGGAGTCGGTGAGCCTGACGCGATTGAGGGCCTCGAACTTCTCGCGGAAGTTCGCCTCCAGCGCGGCGCGATCGCAGATGTCGTCGCGATACTCGTACTTCAGCTTCTGCAGCTTGCCGATGAAGCCGTATTCGATGTGTTCTTCCCTGACGACGAAGCTCGGGGTTCCGGGCGACGGATCGCCGGTGGACTTGGATGAAGGCATGCGAACGGAACAGGCGTTGCTTCGGCGCGGTGAGGCAGACCCGAGCGGGCCGCTCGCGCGAACTTTAGCTGCTCGCCTGCGTCGCCCCCTCGAGGAAGGCATGAACCTTCATGCAGGGCGTGATGGTGGCGCGTCTTGGCAGAATCACCGCGGCAGACATCTCCGCGGCGATGAAGCGCCGACTCGAAGCGAAGCATCCGGCGCCGGCTCGCCGAGTTGATGCTGCGCGAAATCGATCCCGAGACCCAGCGCTCCGAAGATCGCGCGAACACGCGAGGATTGTCGCGCTCGGGCGTGAAAAAACCCCAACCGAGAACGGTTGGGGTTTCCTGATTGGTGGAACCGGGGGGAATCGAACCCCCGTCCGCAAGCCATCACCGGACGGTTCTACATGCGTAGCTGTCTGATTTGGTTCTGAGAGCCTGGGTCGCGCAGCAGCACGCTACCCCTGCCCCGAGCCACTTGGTTTTAGGCCCGCGCCGAATGGCGCGACGCGGGACGATCCGATGTGGATGACCTTGCAGCCCTAGGCCTTTCGGCCGCGGACCCAGCCCATCGGAGAGCTGTTACAAGGCTCGCCGGTTTTAAGCGGCGAGGGCGAAACGTTCGTCGTTCGCAGTTACTTTTTTCCAGTGGATTTACGAGCGAACTGGTGCTCGGCATGCCCCGCGCCGACTCCGCACCCACGTCGAAGCCAGGTCGGTCCCATGGGCTCGATTTTAGGGCAATCCGAGCCAGTTCAAGAGGTCATCCGGAACGCGAAGCACGGCGTCGGCGCCCCACTCGTCCAGCCGCGCATCGGGACCCATGTAACCCCATGAGGCCGCCAGCGCCGCCATGCCCGCGGCCCGGCCGGCCTGCATGTCGCGCGGATCGTCCCCCACGTAGACGCAATCCGCTGCATCCACGCCGAGCACATGTGCGGCGTGCAGCAGCGGCGCGGGATGCGGCTTGAGATGCGGCGTGCTGTCGCCGCCGACCACGACTGCCGCGCGGTGCCGCAGCCTGACGCCGGCCAGCAGGGGTTCGGCCAGGTAGAGCGCCTTGTTGGTGACGATGCCCCACGATCGTCCGCTCTCCTCCAGGCGTGCGAGCACCGGAAGCACCGCCGAGAAGACCGTCGTGCTCTGCAGCAACCGCCGCTCGTAGAGCGAGAGGAAGGCAGCACGCATCGACGGGTAGTCCGGATGCGAGGGCAGCAAGCCAAAACCCGCCGCCAGCATGCCGCGAGCGCCCGATCCGGCCAGCGGGCGGTAGGCCTCGAGCGGGAGTGGCGGTCTCCCGTGCAGGGCCCGCAATTCGTTCGCAGCACCCGCCAGGTCCGGTGCGCTGTCCACCAGCGTGCCGTCGAGATCGAAGAGGATCGCGCCGCGGCGCATCGTCAGCCCGGTTTGCGGCAGGCGAACATGTAGTTGACGCTGGTGTCGGAGCCGAGCCGATAGCGCTGCGTCAAGGGGTTGTAGCTCATGCCCTGCGTCGCGTTGAGCGCGAGTCCGGCATCCCTGACGTGGCGCGCGAGCTCGCTGGGGCGCAGGAAGCGCGCGTACTCGTGCGTGCCTTGGGGCAGGAGCTTGAGCAGGTACTCGGCGCCGACGATCGCGAACAGGAAGGACTTCGGGTTGCGGTTGATCGTCGAGAAGAAGACCCAGGCCCCCGGGCGGGCCAAGGTGGCACAGGCGCGCACCGTCGACGCCGGGTCGGGCACATGCTCGAGCAGTTCCATGCAGGTCACGATGTCGAACGTGCCGGCCGCCTCGGCGGCCAGTGCCTCGGCGCTGATCTCGCGGTAGTCGAGATTCTCGACGCCGCTTTCGAGCGCATGCAGCTGCGCCACACCGAGCGGTTTGCTCGCCATGTCGATACCGGTGACGGTCGCTCCGCGAACCGCCATCGCCTCGGCCAGGATGCCGCCGCCGCAGCCCACGTCGAGCACGCGCTTGCCGCGGAGCGACGCCAGATCGTCGATCCAGTCCAGGCGCAGCGGGTTGATCTCGTGCAGCGGACGGAACTCGCTGTCCTTGTCCCACCAGCGGTGCGCCAGTGCGCTGAACTTCGCCAGTTCCTGGGCGTCGACATTGCTCATCGGTATTCGCGTATTCGCGTATTCGCGTCTGCGGCTCGTCGATCGAGCTCAAGGGGTCAGCATACCGCGGGCGCGCCGCGACGATCCCGCTGCGGGCCGCGCTCCTCGGCAATGGGGATGGGGGCAGGCATTCGGCAGATCATCCGCACACGATCTCGAACACTTCGGCCACTCATGAAAAACCCCGCCGAAGCGGGGTTGACGCAGGTTCACGCCGTGGCGGGAACCCGGATCGAAGCGCCCCGCCGGAGCAGGGCAGCCGTCCGCGCCGGCGCGAGCCGGCGCAAACCGGCATTACTTCTTGGTCCGGGTGCCGACGACCTCGATCTCCACGCGACGGTTCTTCGCGCGGCCCTCGCGGGTCTTGTTGTCGGCGATCGGCTGCTTCTCGCCCTTGCCTTCGGTGTAGACGCGGTTCTTCTCGATGCCCTTGCCGACCAGGTAGGCCTTGACGGCCTCGGCGCGGCGAACCGACAGCCCCTGGTTGTACTGGTCCGTGCCGATGCTGTCGGTGTGGCCGACGGCGATGATGACCTCCAGGTTGATGCCCTGGGTCTTGCCGACCAGGTCGTCAAGCTTGGCCTTGGCCTCGGGCTTGAGCACCGACTTGTCGAAGTCGAAGAACGTGTCCGCAGCGAAGGTGACCTTTTCGCTCACCGGGGCAGCGGGCGCGGCGGCCGCGGGGGCCGGGGCAGGTGCGGCCGGGGCCGGGGCAGCCGCCGGAGCAGGTGCCGGAGCGGGCGCCGGTGCGGGCGCAGGAGCCGGGGCCGGAGCCGGAGCAGCCGCCTTGACAGCGCCATCGCAGCCTTCGGCGGCGGTGGCGGGGGTCCAGGAAGCGTCACGCCAGCAGAGTTCGTTGGTGCCGTTCTTCCACACCAGCGAGCCGTCGGCGTTACGCCAGTTGTCGACCGACTTCGCTTGCGCGAATGCAGCGATCGGGGCGGCAAGCGCGGCAGCCGTGATCAGTGCCGCCACCTTGGTCAGGTTCTTCATATTTCTCCTCTCGATGAAAGCCGCAGCAAAGCCTGCGATACGTCAAGAAAACGGTGAATTGACAGGGCAAATCCCCTCGAGCCGAGCCTCGCAGCGGGCACTCACCACACGAAGTTCATTGTGCCATAGGGCATTGCGCGGACCTGATTTTGAACCTCGGCATGTCGAGCTCGAAGACTCATGTTGCGCTGGCGCTACAAGAACGGACGCTTAGAATCGCCGGCTTCGCCTGACGCGCCCGTCTCCCCGGCCGACCAGACATCGGTGTCGAGGGCCTGCTGCCCGCCGCTTCATGACCCAGTTCGCCAAGGAAACCTTCGCCATCAGCCTCGAGGAGGAGATGCGCAGGTCCTATCTCGATTACGCGATGAGCGTGATCGTCGGCCGTGCGCTGCCCGACGCGCGCGACGGCCTCAAGCCGGTGCATCGCCGCGTGCTCTATGCGATGCACGAACTGAACAACGACTGGAACCGCCCGTACAAGAAGAGCGCGCGCATCGTCGGTGACGTCATCGGCAAGTATCACCCCCACGGCGACTCCGCGGTCTACGACACGATCGTGCGCATGGCGCAGGACTTCAGCCTGCGCCACATGCTGGTCGACGGCCAGGGCAACTTCGGCAGCGTCGATGGCGACAACGCCGCGGCGATGCGCTACACCGAGATCCGCCTGGCCAAGATCGCGCACGAGATGCTGGTCGACATCGACAAGGAAACGGTCGATTTCGCACCCAACTACGACGGCAGCGAGAAGGAACCCACGGTGCTGCCGGCGCGGCTGCCCAACCTGCTCGTCAACGGCAGCGCGGGCATCGCGGTCGGCATGGCGACCAACATCCCGCCGCATAACCTCAGCGAAGTCGTCGACGCCTGCCTGCACCTGCTGAAGAACCCCGAGGCGTCGATCGACGAGTTGATGGAGATCATTCCGGCGCCGGACTTCCCGACCGCCGGGATCATCTACGGCCTGGAAGGTGTGCGCGAGGGCTATCGCACGGGGCGCGGCCGCGTGGTGATGCGTGCCAACTGCCACATCGAGGACATCGGCAAGGGCGAGCGGCAGGCGATCATCGTCGACGAGATCCCCTACCAGGTCAACAAGAAGACGCTGCAGGAGCGCATCGCCGAGCTCGTCCACGAGAAGCGGCTCGAGGGCATTGCGCACATCCAGGACGAGTCCGACAAGTCGGGCATGCGCGTCGTCATCGAGTTGAAGCGCGGCGAAGTCCCGGAGGTGGTGCTCAACAACCTCTACAAGCAGACGCAGCTGCAGGACAGCTTCGGCATCAACATGGTGGCGCTGGTCGATGGCCAGCCGCGGCTGTGCAACCTCAAGCAGCTGCTCGAGATCTTCCTCGAGCACCGGCGCGAAGTGGTGACGCGGCGGACCGTCTTCGAGCTGCGCAAGGCGCGCGAGCGCGGCCACGTGCTCGAGGGCCTGGCGGTGGCGCTCGCGAACATCGACGAGTTCATCGAGACCATCAAGTCCAGCCCGACGCCGCCGGTGGCCAAGGCGGCGCTGATGAGCAAGAGCTGGGACAGCGCGCTCGTGCGCGAGATGCTCGCCCGCGTCGAAGGCCAGACCTTCGGCGGCCGCGACGCCTACCGGCCCGAAGGCCTCCCGGTGGGCTACGGGCTGCAGCGCGACGGGCTCTACCGGCTCTCCGACGAGCAGGCGCAGGAGATCCTGCAGATGCGCCTGCAGCGGCTCACCGGCCTCGAGCAGGACAAGATCATCGCCGAGTACAAGGACGTGATGGCGCAGATCGCCGACCTGCTCGACATCCTGGCCAGGCCCTCCCGCGTCACCGAGATCATCGCCACCGAGCTCACTTCGCTGCGGCAGGAGTTCGGCCAGGGCAAGCTCGGCGCCCGCCGCAGCGTGATCGAGCGCAACGCGCAGGAGCTGGGCACCGAGGACCTGATCACGCCCACCGACATGGTGGTGACGCTCTCGCACACCGGCTACATCAAGAGCCAGCCGCTGGCCGAATACCGCGCGCAGCGCCGCGGCGGGCGCGGCAAGCAGGCCACGCAGACCAAGGAAGACGACTGGATCGACCAGCTCTTCATCGCCAACACGCACGACTGGATCCTGTGCTTCAGCGACCGCGGGCGCGTCTACTGGCTCAAGGTCTGGGAGGTGCCGCAAGGCGGGCGCGCCAGCCGCGGCAAGCCCATCGTCAACATGTTCCCGCTGCAGAGCGGCGAGAAGATCACCGTCGTGCTGCCGCTCACCGGCGAGTTCCGCAGCTTCCCCGGCGACCACTTCGTCTTCATGGCCACGGCGCTGGGCACCGTGAAGAAGACGGCACTCGACGACTTCAGCAACCCGCGCAAGGCCGGGATCATCGCGGTCGACCTCGACGAAGGCGACCACCTGATCGGCGCGGCGCTGACCGATGGTGCGCACGACGTGATGCTCTTCAGCGACGGCGGCAAGGCCGTGCGCTTCGACGAGAACGACGTCCGTCCGATGGGCCGCAACGCCCGCGGCGTGCGCGGCATGGCGCTCGAACCCGGCCAGAACGTGATCGCGATGCTGGTGGCCGATCAGGACGAGACCGAGCGCACCGATGACGAATCGACGCGGGTATCCGTGCTCTGTGCCACGGAAAACGGATACGGCAAGCGCACCCCGATCGTGGAGTACACACGCCACGGCCGCGGAACCAAGGGCATGATCGCGATCCAGCAGAGCGAGCGCAACGGCCGCGTCGTGGCCGCGACGCTGGTGCGTCCGGCCGACGAGATCATGCTCATCACCGACACCGGTGTCGTCGTGCGCACGCGCGTGGCCGAGATCCGCGAACTCGGCCGCGCCACCCAGGGCGTGACCCTGATCGCGCTGGACGACGGCGCCAAGCTCTCGGGTCTGCAACGCATCGTGGAAAACGACGCCCAAGCATCCGAAGGCCATGCCGACGGCGGCGAGGACACCGACACCACCGGCGGCACCGGTGTGGAGAGCACATGAAGCGCATCGCCCTGATCGGCGGCCTGCTGGCCGTCACCCTCGCGGCTCACGCCCAGACGACCGCCGGCACGGCATCCTCGCCGGCCAAGAAGGAGCTGGCCGCCCGCATCGTCAAGCTGCAGCAGCCGGGCATCGATGCACTCGCGCGCCAGCTCGTCGAGCAGCCGGCGATGCAGATCATGCAGCAGGCCGGCATGGCCATTCAGCAGCGCGTCGCGGCCGAGCGCCGCCAGGCGGTGGCCGCCGACATCCAGGCGGATGCGCGCAAGTACGCCGAAGAAATGAATCCGCTGGTGCGGGACAAGGCGACGCAGCTGGCGCCGGGCGTCCTGCAGCCGATCCTCGAGGAGAAATTCACCGAGGACGAGCTCAAGCAGATCATCGCGATCATCGAGTCGCCGGTGAACCGCAAGTACCAGGCGCTTGGGCCCGAGATGCAGCGCGCCCTGGGCGAGAAGGTCGTCGCCGAGGTCAAGCCGACGATCGAACCCAAGCTCAAGGCCCTGGCGCAGACCGTCGGCGGCCGCCTCCAGCCCCCGGCTTCGGCTCCGGCATCGGGCAGCAGCAAGTGATGAACGAGTCCGGCGCGAGCGACCCGGCGCCTTCGCGGCTTTCGGCGCTGCGCGAGCGCATCGACGCGGTCGACCGCGAGCTGCTGGGGCTGCTGAATCGCCGTGCCGCGCTCGCGCAGGAGGTTGGCGAGCTCAAGAAGCGCGAAGGTTCGCCGGTCTTCCGCCCGGAGCGCGAGGCCCAGGTGATCGAAGGCCTGAAGTCGATCAACCCCGGGCCGCTGGCCAGGCAGAGCATCGCGCCCATCTGGCGCGAGATCATGTCGGCCTGCCGCTCGCTCGAGTCGCCGCTGCGCGTGGCGTTTCTCGGCCCGGCGGGAACCTTCAGCGAGGAAGCGACGCTCGGCTACTTCGGCAGCTCGATCGTGCGCGTGCACTGCGCGAGCCTCGACGAGGTCTTCCGTCTCACGAGCGCGGGGGCGGCCGACTTCGGCGTCGTGCCGATCGAGAACTCGACCGAAGGCGTCGTCGCGCGGGCGCTGGACCTGTTCCTGCACACTTCCCTCACCATCGTCGGCGAGACCAGCCTCTTCGTGCGCCACAACCTGCTGCGCAAGCTCGATTCGCTGGACGGCATCAGCGCGGTGCTCGCGCACCCGCAGGCGCTGGCGCAGTGCCACGAGTGGCTTACGGCGCACCTGCCGGGCGTCGAGCGCCGGCCGGTCTCGAGCAACGCCGAAGGCGCCCGGCTGGCCAGCCTCGACCCGACGCTGGCCGGCATCGCCAGCATGCGCGCGGGCAACGAGTTCGGCCTGCACGTGCTCGCGCCCGCGATCCAGGACGATCCGAACAACCGCACCCGCTTCGTCATCGTCACGCGGGCGCAGGAGCATCCCGCACCCGGAGCGAGCGGCCACGACTGCACGAGCCTGATCGTCTCGGTGCCCAACAAGCCGGGGGCGGTGCACGACCTGCTGGTGCCGCTGAAGAAGCACGACGTCTCGATGTCGCGCTTCGAATCGCGCCCGGCCCGTTCCGGTCAGTGGGAGTACTACTTCTACATCGACATCGTCGGCCATCCGGACGAGCCGGCGGTCGCCGCTGCGCTCGACGAGCTGCGCGCGGCGTCCGCCTTCTTCAAGCTGCTGGGCAGCTACCCGATCGACACCCACTGAGTCGTGGCGAGCACCATGTTCACCCAGCTCGGCGTGATCGGCTGCGGCCTCATGGGCGGATCCTTTGCCCTCGCGCTCAAGCGCGCCGGCGTCGTCAAGCGCGTCATCGGCTACAGCAAGTCGCCGTCGACGACCGAGCTGGCGCGCAAGCTCGGCGTCATCGACGTCATCGCCGAATCGGCGCTGCTGGCAGTGGCCGGCTCCGACATCGTGCTCGTCTCGGTACCGGTGGCGGCGACCGAATCGACCTTCAAGGCGATCCGGCACCTGATCGAGCCGGGGCTGCTCGTGATGGACGTCGGCAGCACCAAGCGCGACGTTGTCGATGCCGCCCGCCGCGTGCTGCGCGAGCGCGTCGGCGCCTTCGTGCCGGCGCACCCGATCGCGGGCAAGGAGATGGCCGGCATCCAGCACGCCGACGCCGGCCTCTACAGCGGCCGCCAGGTCATCCTCACGCCGCTGCCGCAGAACCCGCCCGCGCTCGTGCAGAAGGCGACCGACGTCTGGTCGGCCATCGGCAGCCAGGTGCTGAAGATGACGCCTGAGAACCACGACGCCGCCTTTGCCGCGGTGAGCCATCTGCCGCACCTGCTGGCCTTCGCCTACTTCAGCGCCGTGGTGAACCAGCCCCAGGGCCGCGACTATCTCTCGCTCGCAGGACCGGGTTTTCGCGACTTCACGCGCATCGCCGCGAGCTCGCCCGAGATGTGGCGCGACATTCTCGTGGCCAACCGCGAGGAGGTGCTCAGGCAGTCGCAGCGCTTTCGCCACGTGCTCGATGCGATGGAACACGTGATCCGCGAGGGCAACGCCGAAGCGCTCGAGGACCTGATCCGCAACGCTTCGGAAGGTCGCGCATCCTGGCACATGAACGCCGGCAGGGGCCCCGGCGCCCGCTGAGCGGCCGATGTTCGCCCTGCCTCATCTGGACCTGCCGCCGCTGCGCGGCGCCGCCGGCACCGTGCGCCTGCCGGGATCGAAGTCGATCTCCAACCGCGTGCTTCTGCTGGCAGGCCTGGCCGAGGGCACGACCGAGATCCACGACCTCCTCGACAGCGACGACACCCGGGTGATGCTGCAGGCGCTGCGGGCGCTGGGTTGCAGCCTCGAGCGCCTCGAGGCCGACGGCGCGGTGCTGCGCGTGCAGGGCCTGGGCGGCCGGCTGCGGGTGCGCGAGGCCGAGCTGTTTCTCGGCAATGCCGGCACCGCGATGCGGCCGCTGGCCGCAGCGCTGGCGGTGCTCGCGGCAACGCAGGGCGGCTGCTTCGAGCTGCGCGGCGTGCCGCGCATGCACGAGCGCCCGATCGGCGATCTGGTCGATGCGCTGCGGCCGCTGGGCTGCAGGATCGACGAGCTCGGCACGCCCGGTTACCCGCCGCTGCGCGTGAGCGGCCAGGCCGGCGGGCGCCTGGCCACGCGGCAGCCGATCCGCGTTCGCGGCGACGTCTCGAGCCAGTTCCTCACCGCGCTGCTGCTGGCGCTGCCGCTGGTGAGCGACGCCGGCGACGTCGTCGTCGAGGTCGAAGGCGAACTCATCTCCAAGCCCTACGTCGAGATCACGCTGGCGCTGCTGGCACGCTTCGGCATCCAGGTGCAGCGCGCGGGCTGGAGCCGCTTCACCATCCCGCAGGGCAGCCGCTATCGCACGCCGGGGCGGATTCACGTCGAGGGCGACGCATCCTCGGCCTCGTACTTCGTCGCGCTCGGTGCGATCGCCGCGCTCGATGCGCCGGTGCGCATCGAAGGCGTGGGACGCGACTCGATCCAGGGCGACATCGCCTTCCTGGACGCCGCTGCCGCGATGGGCGCGCAGGTGCACGCGGGGCCCAACTGGATCGAGGTCCGCCGCGGCCGCTGGCCGCTGCAGGCCATCGAGCTGGACTGCAACGCGATCCCGGACGCAGCGATGACGCTGGCGGTGATGGCGCTCTACGCGCAAGGGACGACGCGCCTGTCGGGCATCGCGAGCTGGCGGGTGAAGGAAACGGACCGCATCACGGCGATGGCCGCCGAGCTGGGCAGACTGGGCGCCCAGGTGGACAGCGGCGACGACTTCATCGCCGTGACGCCGCCTGCGCAGTGGCGGGCGGCGGCGCTGGCCACCTACGACGACCACCGCATGGCGATGTGCCTGTCTCTGGCGGCCTTCAATCCCCTTGCCGGCGCCAAGCCCCCGGTGCCGATCCGCATCGAGGATCCCGGCTGCGTCGCCAAGACCTTCCCCGACTATTTCGAGACCTTGTTCGGGATCGTGCAGGCCGATCCGGCCGAGGTGCCGGTGATCGCCGTCGACGGCCCTTCGGCCTCGGGCAAGGGGACGCTCGCGGCGGCGCTGGCGCAGCGCCTGGGTTGGCATCTGCTCGATTCGGGCGCGGTCTACCGTGCACTGGCGCTGGCGGCGCTGCGCCAGGGCGTCGTTCCCGAGGACGAGCCCGCGCTCCTGCGCCTGGCAGCAGCGCTGGACCTGCGCTTCGAAGGCGAGCGCGTGTGGCTCGGCGGCGAGGAGATCGGCGACGAACTGCGGCGCGAGGAGACCGGCGCGATGGCCTCGCGCGTGGCCGCACTGCCTGCCGTGCGGCGGGCGCTGCACGCGCTGCAGCTATCCTTTCATCGAGCCCCGGGCCTGGTCGCCGACGGGCGCGACATGGGCACCGTCGTCTTCCCGGGGGCTGCGCTCAAGGTCTTCCTCACCGCCAGCGCCGCGGAGCGCGCCAAGCGGCGCCATAAGCAGTTGATTTCAAAAGGGATCGACACTAAAATTACGACCCTTTTGGCCGATATCGAGGCGCGCGATGCGCGGGATCGCTCCCGCAGCGCCGCGCCGCTGCGGGCGGCCGAAGACGCGTTGCAGCTGGACAACTCGCAGCTGGGCATCGACGAATCGGTCGAGCTCGTGCTGCAGTGGTGGCGGCAGCGCAACCCGCTGGACCGGGGTCGCTGAGCCGGCCCTGACCAGCGGACCGACAGGCCCATCGTCGCTTCCCGCCCAGGCCGCCAGGCCGACACCCGAGCGCGGTGGTTCAGGAACCCCAACCCGCCACGTCGTTGGCACTTGCATCGCCCGGCTCTGCATCAGCCCCTCCTCCGGGCATCAGGAAACTTCATGCCTTCAACCCAAACTGCCACCACCGGCGGCGGCGAATCCTTTGCCGCCATGTTCGAGGAGTCGCTCAAGACGAGCGACATGCGCGTCGGCGAGGTCATCTCCGCCGAAGTCGTGCGCATCGACTTCAACCACGTGGTGGTCACTGCCGGCCTCAAGAGCGAGGCCTACATCCCGGTCGAGGAGTTCAAGAACGACCAGGGCGAGATCGAGGTTCAGGTCGGCGACTTCGTGGCCGTGGCCGTCGAAGCCGTCGAGAACGGCTATGGCGACACCATCCTCAGCCGTGACAAGGCCAAGCGCCTGGCTTCGTGGATGGCGCTGGAGAACGCGCTCGAATCCGGCGAATTCGTCAACGGCACCGTCAGCGGCAAGGTCAAGGGCGGCCTGACGGTCCTCGTCAACGGCATCCGCGCCTTCCTGCCCGGCAGCCTGCTCGACACGCGCCCGGTCAAGGACATGAGCCCCTTCGAGGGCAAGACGCTCGAGTTCAAGGTCATCAAGCTCGACCGCAAGCGCAACAACGTCGTCCTCTCGCGCCGTGCGGTGGTCGAGGCGAGCATGGGCGAGGAGCGCGCCAAGCTGCTCGAGACCCTGACCGAAGGCGCGATCGTCGACGGCGTCGTCAAGAATATCACCGAGTACGGCGCCTTCGTCGACCTGGGCGGCATCGACGGCCTGCTGCACATCACCGACATGGCCTGGCGCCGCGTGCGTCACCCCAGCGAGGTGGTGCAGGTCGGCCAGGAGCTCAAGGCCAAGGTGCTGAAGTTCGACGCCGAGAAGAACCGCGTGAGCCTGGGCCTGAAGCAACTGGGCGACGACCCCTGGCTCGGCGTCTCGCGCCGCTACCCCACCGGCACCCGCCTCTTCGGCAAGGTCACGAACATCGCCGACTACGGCGCCTTCGTCGAGATCGAGCCGGGCATCGAGGGCCTGGTGCACGTCTCCGAGATGGACTGGACCAACAAGAACGTCGCACCCTCCAAGGTCGTGGGCCTGGGCGACGAGGTCGAGGTCATGGTGCTCGAGATCGACGAGGACAAGCGCCGCATCAGCCTGGGCATGAAGCAGTGCAAGGCCAACCCCTGGGAGGAGTTCGCCGCCAACGTCAAGCGCGGCGACAAGGTCTCGGGCCCGGTCAAGTCGATCACCGACTTCGGCGTCTTCGTGGGCCTGGCGCAGGGCATCGACGGCCTCGTGCACCTCTCCGACCTGTCGTGGCACGAGCCGGGCGAGTCGGCGGTGCGCAACTACAAGAAGGGCCAGGAGGTCGAGGCCGTGGTGCTGGCGGTCGACGTCGAGCGCGAGCGCATCAGCCTGGGCATCAAGCAGATGGACGTCGATCCCTTCACCAGCTTCACGACGCTCAACGACCGCGGCGCGATCGTCAGCGGCAAGGTGAAGAGCGTCGACGCACGGGGCGCCGAGATCCAGCTCAACGACGACGTCACCGGCTACCTGCGCGCCAGCGAGATCAGCCGCGACCGCGTCGAGGACGCGCGCAACGTGCTGAAGGAAGGCGACGAGGTCTCGGTCATGGTCATCAACGTGGACCGCAAGATGCGCAGCATCCAGCTCTCGATCAAGGCCAAGGACCAGGCCGACCAGCAGGAGGCGATGCAGCGCCTGTCCGCCAGCAACGAGCGCGAGAGCGCCGGCACCACGAGCCTCGGGGCCCTGCTGCGCGCCAAGCTCGACAAGAGCAACGAGTGATGCAAGAAGTGATCCGGGGTTGAACCCCGCGCCGGGGCGCGCAAGGCCCCGGCATCCGCCAGCCGCACGCCCATGACGCGCTCCGACCTCGTCACCCGACTCTCCGAACGCTTCTCGCAGCTGACGCAGCGCGACACCGAGTTCGCCGTCAAGACCATCCTCGACGCGATGTCCGACGCGCTGGCGCGCGGCTACCGCATCGAGATCCGCGGCTTCGGCAGCTTCTCGGTCAACCGCCGGCCGCCGCGCGTGGGACGCAATCCGCGCAGCGGCGAGCAGGTGCTGATCCCGGAGAAGCTGGCGCCGCACTTCAAGCCGGGCAAGGCGCTGCGCGAGGCGGTGGACGCACCGGACCTGCAGAACGCGGTTGCCGACGCCGACGCACCCGCCGACTGAGCATCGGGGCAGTCGGTGCCCGACCCGGAAAAGGGCGCCCTGCGGGCGCCCTTTTCTCATGCCCTTTCCTGATTGCGGCGCCTCCTACAATCCGCCGCGCATGCGCATCCTCGTCTGGCTCCTGCGGGCCTTCCTCTTCTTCGCGCTCTTCGCCTTCGCACTGAACAACCTGGAGCCGGTCACGGTCCACTGGTTCTTCGGCGTGCAGTGGCAATCGCCGCTCGTCATCGTCGTCCTCGTGGCCTTCGGGCTGGGTTGTGCGCTCGGGGTGCTGGCGATGGTTCCTGCGTGGTGGAAGCACCGCCGCACGAGGCGGGAGCCCGGCGCGTCGCTCGAACGGACGCCGGCACCAGGCCCATCCGCAGCCGCCGCGGAGGTGCCGACGACGACCACCGCCGCAGCGCTCGAAGCCGAGCACCCGCCGCGCGAGGGACTGGGACTGTGATCCCGCTGCGCACCCGCTGATGGATCTGGACCTGCAATGGCTGCTGCTGGGCGTGCCGTTGGCGTTCGCACTCGGCTGGCTGGCCTCCCGCTATGACCTGCGCCAGTTCCGCCGCGACGAGCGCACATCCCCGCGCGCCTACTTCAAGGGTTTGAGCCTGCTGCTGTCCGAGCAGCAGGACAAGGCGATCGACGCCTTCATCGAGGCGGTACAGAACGATCCCGACACCACCGAGCTGCACTTCGCGCTCGGCAACCTCTTCCGCCGGCGCGGCGAATTCGAGCGCGCCGTCCGGGTGCACCAGCACCTGCTGCAGCGCGCCGACCTGCCGCTGGCCGAGCGCCAGCGGGCACAGCACGAACTCGCGCAGGACTTCATCCGCGCCGGTCTCTTCGATCGTGCCGAACTCGCCTTCCAGGAGCTCGACGGCACACCCTACGAGGCCGAGGCCCAGCAGGCGCTGCTGACGCTCTACGAACGCTCGCGCGACTGGCCACGCGCGATCGAAACGGCCATGCGCATCGAAGCCGCCGGGGGTGCATCGCCGGCCGCGCGTGTCGCGCACTACTGGTGCGAGCTCGCGCTTGCGGCCGAGGAGCGCGGCGACGCCGAGGACGCCGAGGCGGCCTTGCAGAAGGCCCGCCAAGCGGATCCCGCCGCTGCCCGACCGCTCGTGATGACCGGCCAGCGCCTGCTGCGACAGGGCCAGCCGCAGGAGGCGATGGCGGCCTGGGACGCACTGCGCCGCGTGCGGCCGGCAAGCTTCACCCTGGTCGCGGCCGACTACGCCGATGCCGCACTCGCTGCCGGACGCGGCGAGGCTGCCCGCCAGGCGCTCGATGATGCGCTGCGCGAGCAGCCCAGCATCGACATCCTGCGCGCGCTGGCACGAGTCGACGCCGGCACGGGCGCCTCGCACCGGGCCCGCCTGCTCGCCCTGCTCGAGGAGCAACCGACGCTGTCCGCGGCGCTCGAATTGCTGGCCGACGGCACCGAGCCGCTCGACGCCGAAGCGCGAACGGCCTTGCGTCAGGCGCTCGTCACGGCGTCCCGACCGCTGCAGCGCT
>JAIXKN010000010.1:5099-17741 GCA_026932425.1 Burkholderiales bacterium | reverse complement strand
GCGCGAACGGCCTTGCGTCAGGCGCTCGTCACGGCGTCCCGACCGCTGCAGCGCTACCGCTGCGCCGCCTGCGGCTTCGAAGCCCGACATTGGTTCTGGCAGTGCCCCGGTTGTCTGAACTGGGACAGCTACCCACCGCGACGGATCGAGGAGCAGTAGCGTCCCCGGTTGTCGCCGGACTCACTCGAGCGACCCGCCCTCCGCAGGCGCTGCGAGCTGCGCCTCGAGCAGCCCCATCACTTCCATCTGGGCAGGCACCTGCCCCTTGCCGCCGACGCTCGCCACCGGACCCGGACCGGTGACGCCGGCCAGACCCGGTTCGTGGTCGCAATAGATGCCGATCGTGGGCTTCCCCAGCGCTGCACCCAGGTGCGTGAAGCCGGTGTCCAGGCCGATGATGCAGCGCGCGCCCGCCAGCACACCGGCCATCTCGCCGACCTTGAGGAAGGGCGGCACTTCACCCTCGCAGCCCGCGGCGATACGCTCAGCGAGCGTCTGCTCGGCCGGGCTGCCCCATAACACCACCGGGGTGAGACCGCTTCCCTGAAGCCGTTTCCCGACCGCGATCCAGCGCGCCTCGGGCCAGAGCTTCTCGATGCGGCTTGCATTGGGAATCAGCACCGCGTAGCGCGAGGGCATCGGCCAGCCCGGCGCCGGGGCGACGAGGCCGAAATCCGGCGGCGTGGTCGGCGGCGCGTAGCCCAGGTGCGCCGCAGCCAGGCGCCGGCTGCGCTCGACCGCGTGCAGGTCGCGCGGGACCGCCGCGTGACGCTCGTAGAACCAACTCGCGAACGGTTCGCGGGCGCTCGCGCGGTCGTAGCCCGCGACCGGGCCGATCGCCTGTCGCGCCCACAAGGCGCTCTTGAGCAGGCCCTGCAGATCGAGCACGAGGTCGTAGCGCTGCTCGCGCAACTGCGTGCGCGCCGCCGCGATCGCGGCCCAGGTCTCGCGCCGCAGCAGCTTGCCGCGCCACTTGCGCCAGGCGATCGGCAGCACGCGCGCAACACCCGGATGCAGCGCCGGGATCGCCGCGAAAGGCTGCTCGACGAGCCAGTCGACCTGCAGCTGCGGCAGCGCGCGCAGCGCATCGCTGAGCGCCGGCAGCGCGTGCACGACGTCGCCCATCGACGTCGTCTTGACGATCAGCAGCTTCACGCCGGATTCGGGCGCCTCAGGCCTGCGAGCGCGCCTCGGCCACCAGCGCCGGATTGAAGCGCGCGTCGTTGTACATCTTGAACTGACGGTAGACCTTGAAATAGGCCCGGCCGGCGAGCGCATCCGCGATCAGCGCATCCAGGCAGCCGGCGAGATCCTCGCGCTGCTCGCGCAGCCGTTCGTGCCGCGCGCGGCTGGCGGCCCGGTGCGCGTCGTCGACGTCGTCGCGCTGCGCCTGCTGGCGCATGGCGCGCAGCTTCAGCGACAGGATCGAGAGCCGGTCGATCATGCTGCCCGCGGTTTCGCTGCTCAGCCGGGCACCAGCAGGCACCTTGGAGACCGGCGCATCGGTGCGCGCCGAGGCCTCGTCGACCAGGCCCAGCGCCATCAGCAGCAGCTCGTCGACGCGCTCGATCGCGTCGTTGCGCGCCTGATTGTGGCCATCGATCGCGCGCTTGTTGGCGGCGATCTCGGCGTCGGCGACGCGCGTGCGCCGCGCCAGATCCTCCTGCGCCCACAGCAGCGCGTTCTGGCGATGGTTGGCCTGCACCCATTGCCACAGCGGGGCCGCGGGCGGCTGTGCATCGGCCTGCGGCCAGCCGGCGGTCGCCAGCAGGCGGTCGTGCAAGGCAAGGACGTCGCAAGCAAGGACGGGCGGTGAAGACGAAGAAGGCATGGCACAGAACCTCGTACCGCGATCGGCACGCGGGCCTGGGATTATCGGTGGCGCAGATCGGTGGCGCAGCGGTCGCTCAGTTCGCCGCCGGGCCCGCGTGGTACCCGGGTGCGAGGAAATCCTGCTCCGGCTCATACCAGCGCGAGCGCATGCCGAGCAGGTGCTGCAGCGCCTGATCGAGCACGTCCAGGCGGATCGGTGAATCCAGGTGATCGGTGCGCAGCGGCTCGGCCCGTGCGTTTCGCCAGATCCACAGCGGCACCGCATAGCCGCTTTCGTCCTGCTCGCTGTGCCCGGCGAAGTCGCGGAAGTGGCCGACCTCCTGACCGTGGTCGGAGAAGTAGAGCGCATCGATCGCACGCCCCTCGCGCGCCTGCGCGACCGCCAGCAGGAGCTGCGCGACGGCATTTGCGCCGCACCAGGTCGCGTCGTCGTAGTCGTTGCGCGCCTGCAGCGTGTTGGCTGCCCTGCCCTGCGCACGCAGGCCGCGCGCAACCGCATCGTCGTCGGCCTCCGCGAACGGCCCGCGACGCGAGCCGCAGCGCAACGCGTAGTGGAAATGCTGACCCAGCAGGTGGATCACGATCAGCTCGTGGGGCGGCGCCTGCCGCCGCAGGTAGCGCTGCAGCACCGGGACGAGCTCCTCGTCCTCGCTGCTGCTGTCGCGCCAGTTGCCCTTGTTGACGAACACCTGCTCGTCGGCGCCACGTCCGAGGCCTGCGATCCAGCCATCACCACCAGGCTGGTTCGAGAGCCACAGCACGCGGTAACCGGCGGCGCGCGCCAGTTGCACGAGGTCGGGTGTGCTGCGCCAGAGTTCGGGATCGGCTTCGCTCGCGGGCGTGAGTGCCATCCGCAGCGAGGGCAGCGTGAACGCGTGCGTCGAGCGCACCCGGCTGAAGAGCAGCGTCTGCCCGCCCAGCTCCGCAAAGGCCTGCGCCAGCGGCGCGGTGGTGTCGCGCGGGTATCCGTACAGCCCCCAGTTCATCCGGTTGCCGCTCTCGCCGATGAAGAGCACGACCGTACGCGGGCGCGGATCGACGAGTTCCGCGCGCCACTGATCACGCCCGGCCCACAGCATCTCGCGCGCGGCCCGCAGCTCCTGCATCTGTGCCCTTTCCTGCTGGTGGCGCACGTAGAGCACCCCCCAGCGCAGGAAGGGTTCGCTGCGCAGCATCGTCGGGTTCGCGTGCAGCGCCGCAGCCAGCGCGAGCAGCAGCGCCGGCACGAGCAGCCGCACCCGGCCGCGTGTCGACACGGCACCCCCTTGCCACGCGAGGCGCCCGCGCCAGGCCAGCAGCCACCAGGCCAGCCAGTAGGCGCTGCCCAGCGAGATCTGCCGCCACTGCGAGAGCACGAAGCCCCGGGCTTCCCCGACGCTGGTGTTGGCCAGCGCCTCGGCCAGCACGCCGGGCTGCGGCTGGCTGCCGAAGAAGTCGCGCACGACGCCCTGCACCGCGCCGTCGAGCCCGAAGACCAGGCACAGGATCACCCACATCCGCGACGCAAGGCGCCCCGAGACCTGCCGGCTTGCCGCGAGCAGGCCGCCGCCGAGCGTGAACCACCAGAGCGCGATCTTCGCCGCATCCTGCGGGCGCGCGAAGCGCAGCAGCGCCAGCGAAACACCGAGGAAGACACCGGCAAGAAGAAACCAGCGCCAGGGGCGACGGGGGTCGGCAGCCGTTTTCGCGCCGGCACTCTCGATCGGGTCGCTCTTGTTCATCGAAGCGTGCGGTCCTGGACCGCGCCCAGGCGACTCATGCTGCAGGAGCTCGCGAGCTTAACGGGACCGGCAATCCTCGCGTCGGTCGGCGATCGCGCGAGCCGGAAAGTGCTCGCGGACACGCGCGGAGATGCATGCGTTGTCACCGGCGCCGCCCCTGCACCGCCGCGATCCGGCATCCCCCGCAGGTGGGGCCGCTCCTCCCTCGATCGGGGCGACCGGTGCAAGGCTTTGCGTCAGAAGGCGCCCGAAGCCGGCATCCGGGCCTGCCTTGGCCGCACCCCTTCGGGTCCCCCAACAGGCAGGGCCCCCAGCGCGGGAATGACGGCGCACCGCACGCTGCCTAGAGTCCTCACCAGCCCGATGCCCAGGCCGAACTGCAGACAGGATCACTCGGGCGCAACCATCCGACTCACGCTTTGCACAGGAGACCGACCATGTTCCGTTCCATCCTCGCCGCCGCGCTGGCTGCCCTCGCCTTCAACGCCTTCGCCGCCGTCGACGTCAACAAGGCCAGCCAGGCCGAACTGCAGACGGTCAAGGGCATCGGCCCGGCGCTCTCGACCAAGATCCTCGAAGCGCGCAAGACCGCCGCCTTCAAGAACTGGGGCGATCTGGTCGACCGCGTCTCGGGAATCGGCCCGGGCAACGCGGCGCGCTTTTCTCAGGCGGGCCTGACCGTCGGTGGGCAGCCGCTGGCGCAGGCCACGCCCGAAAAGCCCGCTGCCGTCACCGCCGCCAAGGGCGAGCGCAAGGCGCCCGAGGCGCCGGCGAAGTAGCCACTCGAGAGCAGCCACTCGAGGCCGGCCCGCACGGCGCTCAGGGCAGTTCGAGATCGAGCTGGGGGTGCGGCTGCAGCAGCGGCGGGCGCTGCGCAGCGGGCACGCCCCGCCCCCAGGCGAAGAACTGCAGCACCTCGTCACGGCGCGCGTGCACGTCGGCTTCGCCGAGCGCGATCAGCTCGCGCGTGTACGGCGCCTCGAACATCAGGTAGCTCGCCAGCGCCGAACCCCCGCGCGCGTCGCTGGCACTGTTGCCCACGCCCACACCGCGCAGCAGCGTGCGCACCGGCACCGGCAGGCACTGCAGATGCCGCGCCGCGACGTCATCCAGGCGCTGGCTCGGCGAGATCACGAGCGACTCCATCGGCCGCAGCGGCGTGTCCTGGCGCACCTCGTCGGGCAGGAGCGCGAGCGTGCGGTTGATGCGCTGCATGCGCTCGATGTCGACCGCCAGCGCGTCGAGGAAGATGTTGGCCAGCGCGTGCCCCGCGATGTGCGCCAGACTCGGATAGCCCTGCACCGCCGCGCGCCGGTCCTGCGGCTCGTGCATGCGACCGGCGCCGATGATCAGCAGCCGGTGCGCACCCAGGTGGATCGCGGGCGAGAGCGGCGCGCTCTGGCGCATCGAGCCGTCGCCGTACCAGGCGGCGTTCTCACCCTCGCCGATGCGTGCTGCCGGGAAGACGAACGGGATCGCCGAGGAGGCCAGCAGATGCGCGTGCGTGATCGGCACCTTCACCGCCCGGCGCTGCGAGCGCGACCAGGGCTGAAGCGGCCTGCCGGCGTCGAAGAAGGTCACGTGCTGACCGGTCGTGTAGCTCGACGCCGTCACCGCCAGCGCGTGCAGCTGGCGCTGCGCGAACATCAGCGGCAGCCGCTGCACCGGGACCATGCGCTGCAACAGGCCCTCGAGCGGCTCGTTGTCCAGCAGCGAACGCGGGCGCAGCTTGCGCCAGCGCGCGATCACCCAGCCCAGCGAGAGCATGGTCAGCCACTGCGCTCCGCTGCGAATCACGCCGAGCGAATCCGCACGGTAGATCTGCTCGGCGCGGAAGCCTTCCCAGACCTTGGCCAGCACCTCGACCGCGCCCTCGAAGCGGTCGGCGTGGCATGCCAGAGCCGCAGCGTTGATCGCCCCCGCCGAGGTGCCGACGATGATGCCGAAGGGGTTGCGCAGCCGGGAACGCGGGTCTAGCACCTCGCGGCGCAGCCGCGCGATCGCGCGCAGCACGCCGACCTGGTAGGCCGCGCGCGCGCCGCCTCCGCTGAGCACCAGCCCGGTCAGGGGCGATTCGTACATGCCTTGGACTGTAGCCCGCGGGTACCGCCCCGGAGGCACGAAGCATGCCCGCCCGCTAGTCGTAGATCACGCTGGCCTGCGGATCGTTGGCCGCATCCTGCCAGCGCGCCAGCGCCTCGTCGCTCGGCCAGATGCGCGCCTTGTCGCCGAGGTCGACCTCGGCCAGCGCGTGCGCCCGCTGCAGCTGCAGGCGCACGCGCAGCCCGTCGCGCTGGATCTGCCCTTCCTGTCCCCGGGTCTGGTGCGCCGGCCACTGCCGCACGAGCTCGGCCAGCGGCGGCAGCGGCTCGCCGACCCGGACGACGAAGAAGCGCCCAAAGCGCACCCGTGCACCTGCAAGGTCCAACACCTGCTCGGCGCTCAGCCGCAGCCCGCCGGTGAAGCGGTTGGGCACGAGGCGCCCACGAGCAACGACCAGTTCATCCTCCTGTAGCAGCGCCCGCTGTTCGCCGAGCTTGTCCTCGTCGGCGGCGACCTCGATGCGCTCGCTGCCATCGTCGAGCTGGAACAGGACAAGGCGCCTGCCACGGCTGCTGATGCTGCGAACCTCGCCGACGATGCCCGCGATGCTCACGGCATCGTGGCTGTCGACCAGGTCGGCAATGCGGCGCGGGCAGAAGCGCCGCACCTCCCGGGCGTAGGCATCGAAGAGGTGGCCCGTCAGGTACAGGCCGAGCGCCAGCTTCTCCTGCTGCAGTTGCTCGCGCACACCGAAGGGCTCGACCGCGACGAGCGCCGGCTCCTGGCGGCTCGACCCGTGCACGTCATCGCCGAAGTCGAAGAGCCCGGCTTGCGCGGCGTTGGCCACCTGCGTCTCGGCCCAGTCGAAGGCCAGGCCGACGCTGGCGAGCGCGCTCGCGCGATCCGGGTGCAGCGCATCGAAGGCGCCGGCGCGGATCAGCGCCTCGACGACGCGCTTGTTCACGCGGCCGCGGTCGACGCGCGCGCAGAAGTCGAAGAGGCTGCGAAACGGCCCGCCGCCCTGCCCCTGCGCACCCTCGCGCGCCGCGACGATGGCCTCGATCGCGCCCGCGCCCGTGCCCTTGATCGCGCCCAGGCCGTAACGCACCACCGTGTCGCTGACCGGCTCGAAGCGCAGAACTCCGCGGTTGACGTCCGGCGGCTCGAACGTGATGCCGAAGGACCGCGCGTCGTCGATCAGCACCTTGAGCTTGTCGGTGTCGTCGGCCTCGATCGTCATGTTCGCGGCGTAGAACTCGGCCGTGCAATGGACCTTGAGCCAGGCGGTGTGATAGGCCAGCACGCTGTACGCCGCCGCATGGCTCTTGTTGAAGCCGTAGCCGGCGAACTTCTCCATCAGGTCGAAGACCTCGTCGGCCTTGGTCTCGGAGATGCCCTTCTGCAGCGCCCCGGCGCGGAACTTGTCGCGCTCCTTGGCCATCTCCTCGGGCTTCTTCTTGCCCATCGCGCGGCGCAGCAGGTCGGCGCCGCCGAGCGTGTAGCCGCCCATCACCTGCGCGGCCTGCATCACCTGTTCCTGGTAGACGAAGATGCCGTAGGTCTCCGCAAGCACCTGCTCGAGCAGCGGGTGCGGATACTGCACCGGCTCGCGGCCGTTCTTGCGCGCGCAGAAGCTCGGGATGTTCTCCATCGGGCCGGGGCGGAACATCGCGTTGAGCGCGATCAGGTCCTCGATGCGCTCGGGGCGGGCCTCGCGCAGCATCCCCTGCATGCCGCGCGATTCGAACTGGAACACCGCCTCGGTGCGGCCGTCCGAGAACAGCCGGTAGACGCGCGGATCGTCCAGCGGCAGGCGCTCGTACTCGAAGTCGGCGTGCTTCGGGCGCCGCGCGCGGATGTACTCCTTCGCGAGCTCGAGGATGGTGAGTGTGGCCAGCCCCAGGAAGTCGAACTTCACCAGGCCGATCGCCTCGACGTCGTCCTTGTCGTACTGGCTGACCGCGCTGTCGCTGCCCGGCTGCTGGTAGAGCGGGCAGAAGTCGGTGATCCTGCCCGGTGCGATCAGCACGCCGCCGGCGTGCATGCCGACGTTGCGCACGAGGCCCTCGACGCGCGTGGCCAGGCGCAGCAGTTCGGCGACCTCCTCGTCCTCGGCCTCGCGCTGCTCGAGCTCGGGCGCCTCCTTGCGCGCGTAGATCAGCCCGCCCTCGGGCTGCTCGGGCACCGGCGCCAGCGTCACCGTCTTGCCCGGGGGCGCCGGGATGAGCTTGGCGATGCCGTCGACCTGGCCGTAGCCCATGCCCAGCACCCGGCCGACGTCGCGCAGCGCGGCCTTCGCGGCCATGGTGCCGAAGGTCGCGATCTGGCTGACCGCGTCGCGCCCGTACTTGCCCTTCACGTAGTCGATGACGCGGTCGCGGTTGGCCTGGCAGAAGTCGATGTCGAAGTCGGGCATCGACACCCGCTCGGGGTTCAGGAAGCGCTCGAACAGCAGCTGGTAGCGCAGCGGGTCGAGGTCGGTGATCGAGAGCGCGTAGGCGACAAGGGAACCTGCGCCCGAGCCGCGCCCCGGACCCACCGGGCAGCCATTGGCCTTGGCCCAGACGATGAAGTCCGAGACGATCATGAAGTACCCGGGGAACTTCATGTTGATGATCGTGCGCAGCTCGAACTCCAGCCGTTCGAGGTAGGCCGGACGCCGGCGCTCGCGCTCGGCCTCGTCGGGATAGAGCGCCTGCAGCCGGCGCTCCAGGCCGGAGAGGCTTGCCTGTCGGAAATGCTCCTCCAGCGGCAGCCCGTCGGGCGTCGGGAAGTCCGGCAGATGCGGCTTGCCCAGCTCCAGCGCGAGGCTGCAGCGCATCGCGATCTGCACGCTGTTGGCCAGTGCGCTCGGCACATCGGCAAAGCGCTTTGCCATCTGCGCCTGCGTCTGGAAGTGCTGCTCGGGCGTGAAGCGGCGCACGCGCTTGGGGTTGGCGAGCGTGTCGCCGTCGGCGATGCAGACGCGGGCCTCGTGCGCCTCGTAGTCGTCGACCTCGAGAAACTGCACCGGGTGCGTGGCCACCACCGGCAGGCCCAGCTCCGCGGCCAGCGGCACCGCCGCGCGCACATGCGCCTCCTGCGCCGGCGCCCCGGCCCGCTGCAGCTCGAGGTAGAAGCGCCTGGGGAAAAGCCCGGCCAGCCGCGCGGCCAGCGCCCGCGCGCGCGCGGCGTCGCCGGCGAGCAGCGCCTGGCCGACGACGCCCAGATCCCCGCCCGAGAGCGCGATCAGCCCGCCGCCCAGCTCCTGCAGCCAGTCCCACTTCACCCAGGCCTGGTTGCGCTGCACATTGCCGGTCCAGGCGCGCGCCAGCAGCTCGCAGAGGTTCAGGTAGCCCTGCCGATCCTGCACCAGCAGCAACAGCCGGGTCGCCTGCCGATCGGGGGCATCGGGCAGCGGCTCCATCCAGACGTCGGCGCCGATCAGCGGCTTCACGCCCTTGGCGCGGCAGGCCTTGTAGAACTTGATCGCACCGAAGAGGTTGCCCAGATCCGTGATCGCCAGCGCCACCTCCCCGTCGGCCCGCGCCGCCGCCACCGCAGCGTCGACGCGCAGCGTGCTGTCGACGACCGAGTACTCGGTGTGCAGCCGCAGATGGACGAAGCTCGGGGGATGGGCCATGGTGAGGGGCATTATCCGACCCGCCACCCGCTCCCTAGAATGCCGCCGATGAGTTCGGGCATCGGAGGCTGGGTCCGCCGTCTGGTCGGGCTGCTGCTGATCTTCAGCGCGCTGGTCGTGGGCCTGTCGCACGCGCCCGACCGGCCGGTGCAGACGCTGGTGGCGCGCTGGGCGCCACCGCCGTCGGAATTCATCGAGATCCGCGGCCAGCTCGTGCACCTGCGCGACCAGGGGCCGCACGGCGATCCGCTGCCGATCGTGCTGCTGCACGGCACTTCGTCGAGCCTGCACACCTGGGAAGGCTGGGTGCGGGTCCTGGACAAGCAGCGCCGCGTCGTCAGCCTGGACCTGCCCGGCATGGGGCTCACCGGCCCCTTCGACGGCGAATACGCGCGCGACGACTACCACGGCGACACCTACGCCCGCTTCGTGCTCGACCTGCTCGATGCGCTGAAGCTGCAGCGGGTCGTGCTCGCGGGCAATTCCTTCGGCGGCGAGATCGCCTGGCGCGTGGCCACGCTCGCGCCCGAGCGCGTGGCGCAGCTCGTCCTCGTCGATGCCGCCGGCCCGCCCTTCACGCCGGAGGCCATCCCGCCGGGCTTCATCGCGGCGCGCCTGCCAGTGCTCGGTTGGCTCGGCCAGTACCTGCTGCCGCGCGCGCTGATCGCGCAGAGCCTGGCCAGCGTCTACGGCGACCCGAGCCGGGTGAGCCCGGCGCTGGTCGATCGCTACTTCGAGCTCACGCTGCGCGAAGGCAACCGCCGCGCGCTGAGCCTGCGCCTGCGGCAGATGTCGATGGGTGAGGACGCGGCGCGCATCGCGCAGGTGCATCAGCCGACGCTGATCCTCTGGGGCGCGCTCGACCGGCTGATCCCGCCCTCGACCGGGCAGGACTTCGCGCGGCGCATCGCCGGCAGCCGGCTCGTCGTCTTCGAGGGCCTCGGGCACATGCCGCACGAGGAGGACCCGGCGCGCAGCGTGGAGCCGGTGAAGGCCTTCCTCGGGCTGCGCTGAGCGTGCGCCTTGCCGCCGCGGGGCGGCTCGAGCTCACCCGAAACGCCCCTGCAGGAACCACAGGGGCTGCAGCGGGTCGGCCACCGGCAAGCGGGCACGGTAGATCCACAGCAGCGAGCCGTCGGCGGCCTGGGCGATGAAGTAGTCGCGCGCGGCGAGGCCGCCGTCCCACCAGCCGGACTCGATGCGCTCGGGGCCGGCCAGGAGCTGCAGCGGGCCGCCTTCGAACCAGGGCATGGCCCGGCGTTCGGGCAGCGGCGCAGGTGTCGGCAGCAACCAGATCGGGCGCGGCCGGGGCGCCGGCGGCGGGACCGGACGGGGCGGATCCGCGAGCTGGACGCCCCAGGGCAGCGTGCGGACGCTGCGCTCGGGGCGGTGATCGGCCACCGTCTGCAGCTGCAGCACCTGCTCGTTCCCCAGCCGCGCGCGCAGGCGCTCGAGCAGCCGCACGAGGCCGCTGCGCTCGCTCTGCCGTGTCGGGAAGAGCTCGGTGTTCGGCGGCGGCTGCTGCACCCATTCGTGGCAGTGCAGCCGCAGCTCGAGCGTCGGTGCGGCCAGCTGCACGCGCGCCAGGCGCTCGCGCAGCAGCGCCTGCAGCTGCGCGAGCTCGGCAGCGGGCTCGGCGAGCTCGATGCGCAGCAGGGTCGCCGTCGGCGTCGCTTCGTCGGCGCGGTGGCGAGGTTCGTGCTGCATGCGCAGCTCGAAGGCCTGCACCCGCGCCTGCCGCGCCTGCGCCCAGGCGACGAGCCGCACCAGCAGCCGCGCGGCGGCGTGCAGGACCTGATCGGCACGATCGGCGCGCGCAGCCAGCTCCAGGCGTGCGTCGAAGGCTTCCGGGGCGCAGAGCCACTTGCGCGGGTCGGGGCGCGTGCCGCGGGCGCGATCGATCTCGTCCAGCAAGGCCTGGCCGAAGCGCCGCGCAAGGCCCGCGCGCGGCAGGTGCCGCAGGTCGGCCAGGCGCTGCAGCCCCATCGCCTGCAGCGCCGGCGCGTGCTCGCGGGCGGCGTCGAGCAGCGTGATCGGCATCGCGTCGAGCGCGCGTTGCAGCGCGGCGAGGTCCTGCGCGCTCTGCAGGCCCTGCCGGTCCTGCTGGTCCTGCCGGTCCTGACGACTGGCCGCCGCCGCATCGGCCTCGCCCTGCCAGCGCGCCAGCAGCGCGGCCCCGAGCGCGGTCGGCGCGCGTGCGATCCGCGTGCAATGGCCCAGCGGCGCCAGCGCCTGGCGCAGCCGCGCCAGCAGCGCATCGGCCCCGCCGAAGAAGCGCAGGCTCGTCGCCACCTCGAGCAGCACGGTGGCGCTGCCCTCCAGCGCGACCGAAGGCGTGAAGGCCAGCGCCGCGTGCGCAACGGCCTGCAGCGCCTCCCGGTCGCGGCGCGCGTCGGCCTGGCCCAGCAGCAGCATGGGGGCCAGCGCCAGCGCCGTCGCGCGCTTCATCCCCGGCTGCACGCCGGCTTCGGCCGCCGTGTCATTGGCCGCCAGGATCTGCTGCCCCTGCAGCAGCGCCAGCGGCTGCGCCTGCTGCGACGGCGGCAGCGTGGCGGCCCAGGCCTCGAGCGAGAGCCGCGGCAGGTGGATGGCCAGCCAGAGCATCGTCGGCACCGAAGGCGTTCATGCCGCAGTCGGCGCTCAGGTCGAGCTGCGGCTCGGGGTGCGACCCGATATCCGCGCAAACGCCGAGCTTGCGGCCGGCCCGACAACTCCTGCGGCCGTCTCCCCGGCGATCTGCCGGGCCACACGCCCGGCCTGCGCTCGGGCCCGGGCCCGGGCCTGGGCCGAGAGCGTCGGCATCAGTTCCAGGTGCAGCGCCGTCGTGCTCGGCGGCCCGCGGCGCTTGACGATGCGCAGCGCCAGGGTGTCGGCCCCGGCAGGCGACAAGGCCAGGCGCAGCGGCGCAACGCTCGGCCGCACCAGCGCCGCGGCCTCGCACAGCAGGAAGGCCGGCCCGTCGTGCGCCTGCGCCGCCAGCTGCAGCCGGCGCAGCGACGGCAGCCGCACGTGGGCAGGCAGCCAGGCGAGCACCGCACCGACGTGGCCGCTGCGAAGCGTCTGCTCGAGCGCCCACAGCACGTCGGCCGGCGCCTGCAGCCGCGTGCGCGCCGGATGCTGCGCGGCAAGGCCATCGCGTGCGCGCACGATCACGAGCTGCCGCAGGTCCAGCCCGAGGGCAGAGAGCGTCCAGCCGCAGGGCAGGGCCGGCGGGTCGAACCACATCAGGCTGCGCCCGCCCTGCTGCACCGCGACCAGCGCGGGGGCCAGCAGCCGCAGCTCGCCCACGCCCGGGTGCGGCAGCAGCAGTTCGGTCAGCGCGCGCGTGGGCCAGCCGCCGCCGGGCAGCTCGGCGTCGAGCGCGGCAAAGCCGCTTGGCACCACATCGTCGCGCTGCTGCCCGAGCTGGTGCGCGCGCCACAG
>JAIXKN010000010.1:1570-4868 GCA_026932425.1 Burkholderiales bacterium | reverse complement strand
GCGCACAGCGCCAGCGCCGTGTTCGCCTCGTCGATCACGCGGCCCATCGTGATGAAGCCGTGAATCTGGCGCTCGAAGCAGACGTACTGGGTCGGCACGCCGGCTTGGGAGAGCGCGTCGGCGTACTGCAGCCCCTCGTCGCGCAGCGGGTCGAAGCCCGCGGTCAGCACGAGTGCCGGCGGCAGGCGCGAGAGGTCCTCGGCCAGCAGCGGGCTCGCGCGCCAGTCGGACCACTGCGCGGCATCGGCGATGTAGTGGCCGCGGAACCAGGCGATCGTGTCGGCGGTGAGCACATAACCCTGCCCGTTCGTCGTGTGCGAGGGCGCCAGCGCGCGCATGTCGGTGGCCGGGTAGATCAGCAACTGCAGCCGCGCCGGCGCCTCGGCGGCGTTGCGCATGCCGATCGCGGTCACCGCGGCCAGGTTGCCCCCGGCACTGTCGCCGCCGAGCGCCAGGCGCGCGCCGTCGAGCCCCAGTTCGGCGGCGTGCGCGCGCACCCAGCGCACCGCGGCGTGCGCATCGTCGACCGCCGCCGGGAAGCGCTGCTCCGGGCCCAGGCGGTAGTCGACCGCGACCACCGCACAGCCGCTGCCGGCGCACAGCGTGCGGCAGACGACGTCGTGCGTGTCGAGATCGCCGATGACCCAGCCGCCGCCGTGGAAGTAGACGAGCACCGGCAGCGCAGCGGATGCGGTCTCGGCTGCCGCGTCGACCGGCTTGTAGAGCCGCAGCGGGATCGCGCCGAGCGGCCCCTGCGCCTGCAGCGCCCGCACCTCGCCGATCGGCGGTGGCTCGGGCTGCGTGAAGCCGCGGCGCTCGAGGTAGTACCGGCGCGCGTCGGCCACCGAGAGCGTGTGCGTCGGCGGCACCTGGCGCTCGACCATCAGGTCGATCAATGCGCGGGCCTGGGGATCGAGCATGGCGGCGCTCCTTGCATTCCTCGAATGAAGCGCACCAGTGTAGGCAGGGCCGGATGGCCCGGCATCGGGAGCGGCCCCGCCGCGGCGGAATCGGCGAAGATGTATCCAATGGACCCCACCCTGCCCTGCCCCTGCGGCAGCGGCCTGCCTTACCGCGGCTGCTGCGGCGCGCTGCACGACGGCCTGCACGACAGCACACACATGGCCGGCAGCGCCGAGGCGCTGATGCGCAGCCGCTACAGCGCCTACGTGCTCGACCGGCGCGACTATCTGCTGGCCACCTGGCACCCGAGCACCCGCCCCGCCGAGCTGCCGCCGCCCGAACCCGGCCTGCGCTGGCTGGGCCTTCAGGTGAAGCGCCATATGCAGGCCGACGCCACCCACGCGACGGTCGAGTTCGTCGCCCGCGGCAAGCTCGCCGGACGCGCCCATCGCCTGCACGAGACCAGCCGCTTCGTGCGCGAGCATGGGCGCTGGTTCTACGTCGACGGCGAGCTGCATTGAGCCGCACCCGCAACCCGCCGACGACGCGATCGACGACGAACCCGAGGATCGGACCCATGACGCAGGAGCCGACGATGAACGCGATCGATGCCGCCACGAGCGTGCTCGTGCTGGTCGACTACCAGGGCCGGCTGATGCCGGTGATCCACGAGGGCGAAGCGGTCGTCGCCCGCGCGCTGCGCCTGGCGCGGGCGGCGCATGCGCTCGACGTCCCGGTCGTCGGCACCGAGCAGAACCGCTCGGGCCTGGGGCCCAACCTCGACGCGATCCGCGAGGCCTGCGCACTCACGCTGTCCAAGACGCACTTCGACGCCTGTGCCGACGGGCTGGTGCAGGCGCTGGAAGCGGCGGCGCCGGGCCGCGACCAGGTCGTCATCGCCGGCTGCGAGGCGCATGTGTGCATGATGCAGACGGCGCTCGGGCTGCTGCGCGCGGGGCGGCGCGTCTGGGTGGTCGCCAATGCCAGCGGCTCGCGCCGCGCCTTTGACCACGCCGCGGCGATGGCGCGGCTCTCAACGGCCGGGGCGACGATCGTCACCCACGAGATGGTGCTGTTCGAGTGGCTGCACGACTGCCGGCACCCGCGCTTTCGCGAGGTGCTGCAGATCGTGAAGGAGGAGGCTTGACGGAGCCGCTGCGCCGCCCTCTTTCTCTCTCTGCGCGCCGGCTTGCTCGCCTTCCTAGAATGCTCCCGACCCATCCGACACAAGCTGCCACGCGCAGCACACAGGGAGCACACAGGGAGCACCGATGACCCACGCCGACGCCCTCTCGCGCCGACTGGCGCGCAACCGCCTCACCCGCCGCGACACGCTCTGGCTCTTCGGCGCGAGCGTGGCCGCCAGCGCCCTGCAGGGCTGCGCGACCTCGCCGGTGACGGGCAAGCAGATCCTGGTCGGCATGAGCCCGCAGGAGGAGATCGAGGTCGACCGTCAGCAGGCGCCGCAGCAGTTCTCGCTGGACCTGGGCCCGGTGCAGGACGATGGCGTCAACGCCTACGTCGACGAGGTCAGCCGCCGCCTGCAGGCGCAGGTGCACCGGCGCGACATGCCCTACAGCACACGCGTGCTCGGCGCCAACTACGTCAACGCCTACACCTTCCCGGCCGGGGCGGTGGGCATCACGCGCGGCATCATGACCGACCTGAACGACGAGGCCGAGCTCTCGGCGCTGATCGGGCACGAGCTCGGCCACGTCAACGCGCGCCACGCCGCGCAGCGCCAGGGGCAGGCGATGGTCGCGCAGGCGGCGATGGTTGCGGTGGCCGTGGCCGCGGCGGCGAGCAATTCGCGCTGGGGGTCGCTGGCCGGCGTCGGCGGCGTCATCGGGGCGAGCGCCCTGCTGGCGCGCTACTCGCGCGACAACGAGCGCGAGGCCGACTCGCTCGGTCAGGAATACATGGTCAAGGCGGGCTACCCCGCCAGCGGCATGACGCGGCTGCACGAGCTGCTGGTACGACAGCAAGGCGCCGAGCCGGGGCTGCTGGAGACGATGTTCGCCTCGCACCCGATGAGCACCGAGCGGCGCGACGACGCGCGCCGGCGGGCCGAGACGATCTACGCGGCCAGCGCCAATGCACCGGCGGGCCGCGAGCGCTTCATGGATCGCACCGCCTCGCTGCGGCGCCTGAAGCCCACGATCGACGCCTGCCAGAACGGCGAGCTCGCGATGAGCAAGAAGGACCTGCCTGCGGCCCAGCGCCAGTTCGAAACCGCGCTGCGCGCCACGCCGCGCGACTACCCGGCCAACCTGCGCATGGCGCAGTGCCTGGCGGCGCAGAACCGCCTGCAGGAGGCCAAGCGCTATGCCGAGACCGCGCGCCAGGTCTACCCGCAGGAGGCGCAGGCGGCCAAGCTCGCTGCGTCGCTGAAGCT
>JAIXKN010000010.1:0-1560 GCA_026932425.1 Burkholderiales bacterium | reverse complement strand
GCCAGGTCTACCCGCAGGAGGCGCAGGCGGCCAAGCTCGCTGCGTCGCTGAAGCTCGGCCTGCGCGACCCGGGCGGCGCCTACCAGGACTTGCAAGCCTACGACCGCCTGCTTCCCGGCGACCCGGGAACCCGCTTTCTCAAGGGCATCGCGCTCGAAGGCATGGGCCGGCAGCAGGACGCGGCACGCGAGTACGCCGGCTTCCTGCAGACGGGTGCGCAGGGCGAAGCGGCCAGCTATGCGCAGGGCCGGCTCAAGGCTTGGGGCTACGTCCGTTAGACGCCAACGCGCCGCAGGGCGCTCCACGCGCGCACCCGTGTCGCCGCGCGTGCGGTGACGATCACGCGGCGAGCGTTCGGCAGGTGCGCAAGCGGCACGGCATGGCCGCGCGATGAGCCCGGACCTGGCGCGAACCCTGCGCAAAGGCACCGGCGGCGCCGCTCGACCACCGGCTTGACCCCGGGTCGGCGCAAGCGGCCGGCGGCGGCGAGAATCGCGGCAGCATGAATTCCGGTCTCCTGTACGGCCTGGCCGCCTTCGGCATCTGGGGCCTGTTCCCGCTGTACCTGCGCGAACTCGAAAGCGTCCCGCCGCTGGAAGTGGTGCTGCACCGCTCGGTGTGGTCGCTGCTGCTGCTGCTCGTCGTGATGACGCTGCTGCGCCGCTGGGCCTGGCTGCGGGAGTTGCGGCACGAGCCGCGCAAGTGGTTTGTCTTCGTCGCCAGCGCGCTTCTGCTGAGCGTGAACTGGCTGGTCTACGTCTGGGCCATCGTCAACGGCCACGTGCTCGACGCGAGCCTGGGCTACTTCATCAACCCGCTGGTCAACGTCGTGCTGGGCGCGCTCGTGCTGCACGAGCGGCTCAAGCCCATTCAGTGGCTGGCGATCATGCTGGCCGCAGCCGGCGTGCTCTGGCTGACGGTGGACGCCGGCCGCGTGCCCTGGGTGTCGCTGGCGCTGGCCGGCAGCTTCGGCTTCTACGGCCTGCTGCGCAAGACGGCGCCGCTGGGCGCGCTCGAGGGCCTGACGCTCGAGACGCTGGTGCTGGCGCCCCTGGTGCTGCCGCTGCTCGTCTGGTTCACGCTGCAGCCCGGCGGCGCGATGGCGCGCGGCGACTGGACGCTGAATGCGCTGCTGATGCTCGGCGGACCGCTGACCGCGCTGCCGCTGCTGCTCTTTGCCGCCGCAGCGCGCAGCCTGCCGCTGGCCACCGTCGGGCTGATGCAGTACATCGCGCCGACGATCCAGTTCTTCCTCGGCATCACGGTCTTTCACGAACCGATGCAGGCGGCGCGCCTGATCGGCTTTGCCTTCATCTGGACAGCCCTGGCGATCTACAGCGGCCACGCCTGGTGGATCGCGCGCCGGCTCGCGGCGCAGGTGGCGCGGCAGGCGCCCGCAGCCTAGAGGAGCGCGGGCGGCAGAATCCGGCCCGCTCGCGGGGTCAGGCGCGCAGACGATCAGGCGCCGTCGTCCAGCGCATCCAGCGCGTCCAGCGCCTTCTGGAAGCGCTTCGCGTGCGAGCGCTCGGCCTTGGCCAGCATCTCGAACCAGTCGGCGAT
>JAIXKN010000001.1:806-36768 GCA_026932425.1 Burkholderiales bacterium | reverse complement strand
AATTAAACCACATGCTCCACCGCTTGTGCGGGCCCCCGTCAATTTCTTTGAGTTTTAATCTTGCGACCGTACTCCCCAGGCGGGATACTTAACGCGTTAGCTACGTCACTGAAGGGGTCAATACCTCCAACAACAAGTATCCATCGTTTACGGCGTGGACTACCAGGGTATCTAATCCTGTTTGATCCCCACGCTTTCGCACCTCAGCGTCAGTATTGGGCCAGGAAGCTGCCTTCGCCATTGATGTTCCTTCCGATATCTACGCATTTCACCGCTACACCGGAAATTCCGCTTCCCTCTCCCATACTCCAGTCAGGCAGTATCGAATGCAATTCCCAGGTTAAGCCCGGGGCTTTCACATCCGACTTACCAGACCGCCTACGTGCGCTTTACGCCCAGTAATTCCGATTAACGCTCGCACCCTCCGTATTACCGCGGCTGCTGGCACGGAGTTAGCCGGTGCTTCTTCCTGCGGTACCGTCAAATTCCGCGGGTATTAACCGCGGAACAGTTCTTTCCGCACGAAAGGGCTTTACAACCCGAAGGCTTTCATCACCCACGCGGTGTCGCTGGGTCAGGCTTTCGCCCATTGCCCAATATTCCCCACTGCTGCCTCCCGTAGGAGTCTGGGCCGTGTCTCAGTCCCAGTGTGGCTGGTCGTCCTCTCAGACCAGCTACAGATCGCAGGCTTGGTAGGCCTTTACCCCACCAACTACCTAATCTGACATCGGCCGCTCCAATAGCGCGAGGCCTTGCGGTCCCCCGCTTTCACCCTCAGGTCGTATGCGGTATTAATCCGGCTTTCGCCGGGCTATCCCCCACTACTGGGTACGTTCCGATGCTTTACTCACCCGTTCGCCACTCGCCACCAGGGTTGCCCCCGTGCTGCCGTTCGACTTGCATGTGTAAGGCATGCCGCCAGCGTTCAATCTGAGCCAGGATCAAACTCTACAGTTCGATCTCTTCACAAAAATTGAGCTCTCTTGGAATCGAAGTGAACTTGCTTCACTTGCTGTTTCCTAAGCAGAGCGTCCAAAGCGCCTCTTGGCCCAGCCCGCCGCACGCCACCCCACAAAGAGGCAGCCACGACACGCCAGACAACACAACCTCGCAACCCCGCACAGAACCACAAAGCAGCTCCGCACCAAGCCACAAGGCGCCACAGCACTCGAACGCCCACGCTTATCGGCTGTAGATTTTTAAAGAACGAGTCGGCGGCGACCCCGCCGACCTTGCACTCAAGCGCTCGACAAGCGAGCTACGTTGTGCGCTGCAAAGCCTCTCACTATGACAACAAAACGTTCGCTTGTCAATAGCTGCCTCGCATTGGTGTTGCAACGCAACATCCTCAGCCAAGGCCTTGCCGGAGTGCGACTGCATCGGAGGTGCTGAACCTCTGCTGCGAACGCGCTCCGGATGTCCGGTTGCCCGACAGCTCACAACACATGAGGGCAGGACTTCCGGACGCAAGATCTGGTGGGCAGTGCAGGGTTCGAACCTGCGACCCCTGCCGTGTGAAGGCAGTGCTCTACCGCTGAGCTAACTGCCCGGGACCCTTCGGCCTGCCTCCGAAAGCAGGACCGGTGAACCGGGAAAGCCCGGCATTATGACAGAGTCGCGGCGCTTCGCCAGAGCGTCGCGCCGCCGCTGCTCTTGTCGAGCTGATCCAGCAGCGCCTCGTGCGCCTCAAGCTCGCCCTCATCGGCGACGAGCACAGGCAGCTCGAACGCGGCGAGATCGACACTGTCGGCATGCACCAGCATGGACGACGCCTCGTGCGCGTCCATCACCAGCGAATCCTGCCCGCGGGTCATGCGGATGTAGACCTGCGCCAGCAGGCCGGCGTCGAGCAGCGCCCCGTGCAGGCTGCGATTGCTGTTGTCGACCTCCAGCCTGCGGCAGAGCGCGTCCAGCGAGTTGGACTTCCCCGGATAGAGTTCCCGCGCCATCGCCAGCGAATCGACGATGCCGGAGACGACTTCGGCGATCCCGCCGCGGCGCAGCCGCGCGAGCTCCGCGTTGACGAAGCCGACGTCGAACGCGGCGTTGTGGATCACGAGTTCGGCGCCCGCGAGGAAGCCCAGCAGTTCGTCGACGATCTCGGCAAAGCGCGGCTTGTCGGCGAGGAAGGCGTCGGTGAGGCCGTGCACCTTCAGCGCATCGGGGTGGCTGCTGCGCTCGGGATTGAGGTAGAGGTGCAGCGTGCGGCCGGAGAGCCGCCGGTCGATCATCTCGACGCAGCCGATCTCGACGATGCGATCGCCCTTGTCGGCATCCAACCCCGTCGTCTCGGTGTCGAAGAAAACCTGTCTCGTCATGCCGGCTGTCCTGCCTGCGCCGCCTGGCGCCCGAACCACACCCACAGCAGTGCACCGCCGATGATCATCGGCACGCACAGCCACTGGCCCATGCTCATCCCCAGCGCGAGCAGGCCAAGGAAGGCATCGGGCTCGCGGAAGTATTCGGCGATGAAGCGAAAGACGCCATAGCCGAAGAGGAAGGCCGCCGACACCTGCCCGGTGGCGCGCGGCTTGCTGCCGTACCACCAGAGCAGCACGAAGAGCAGCAGGCCTTCGAGCGCGAACTGGTAGAGCTGCGACGGATGCCTGGCGATCATGCTGCCGCTCTGCGGGAAAGCCATGGCCCAGGGCAGCGATGGATCGGCCGCGCGGCCCCAGAGCTCGCCGTTGATGAAGTTGCCGATACGCCCGCAGGCCAGGCCCGTGGGCACGCAGGGCGCAACGACGTCCATGACCTCGAAGAAGCGCCGGTGACGCGAGCGCGCGAACCATGCCAGCGCGAGCATCACGCCCAGCAGCCCGCCGTGAAAGCTCATGCCGCCGCGCCAGACCATCAGGATCTCCGCCGGGTGCGCCAGATACTCCGCGGGCTTGTAGAAGAGCGCGTAGCCCAGACGCCCGCCGATCACGACACCCAGCACGCCATAGAAGAGCAGGTCCTCGACGTCGCGTCGCGTCCATCCGGCGGCCGCGTACCAGGGCTTCTTCACCCGCAACGAGGCCAGCCCCGTGAAGAGGCCAAAGGCCGCGAGGTAAGTCAGCCCGTACCAGTGGATCTGCAACGGTCCGAGGGTCAGGGCAACGGGGTCGAACTGCGGATGCACCAGCATGGCAGGGAATGCTAGCAGCGCGGGTTCGACACCCCTTCCCCCTTCGCGGATCGGCCTCTGCGGGCTTGGCAAGGCCTCCTCCTAGAATGCGCCCCTCGACCGTGGAGACGACCCGATGACGCTGAAGATCAACCGCCGCTCGGCCCACATCACCGAGGGCGTGGCGCGCGCGCCCAACCGCTCGATGTACTACGCGCTGGGCTACAAGCAGGCCGACTTTGCCAAGCCGATGATCGGCGTGGCCAGCGGCCACAGCACCATCACCCCCTGCAACAGCGGCCTGCAGCGGCTGGCCGACATTGCGGTGAAGAGCGTCGAGGCCGCAGGCGCCAAGGCGCAACTCTTCGGCACGCCGACGATCAGCGACGGCATGGCGATGGGCACCGAAGGCATGAAGTACAGCCTCGTCTCGCGCGAGGTCATCGCCGACTGCATCGAGACCTGCGTGCAGGGCCAGTGGATGGACGGCGTGATCGTCATCGGCGGCTGCGACAAGAACATGCCCGGCGGCATGATGGGCATGCTGCGTGCCAACGTACCCTCGGTCTTCATCTACGGTGGCACCATCCTGCCCGGCCACTACAAGGGGCAGGACCTGAACATCGTCAGCGTCTTCGAGGCCGTCGGTCAGTACTCGGCCGGTCACATGAGCAAGGAGGACTTCTGTTCGATCGAGTGCTTGGCGATCCCCGGCAGCGGCAGCTGCGGCGGCATGTACACGGCCAACACGATGAGCTCGTCCTTCGAGGCGCTGGGCCTGTCGCTGCCGCACGCCTCGACGATGGCCAACGTCGAGGGCGAGATCACGGGCATGCTGGAGAAGGCGGCACACTACGTGATCGAGGCGGTGAAGAACGACCTCAAGCCGCGCGACATCGTCACGCGCAAGTCGATCGAGAACGCGGTCTCGGTGATCATGGCCATCGGCGGCAGCACGAATGCCGTGCTGCACTACTTGGCGATCGCGCACGCCGCGGGCATCGAGTGGACGATCGACGACTTTGAGCGCATCCGCAAGCGCGTACCGGTGCTCTGCGACCTCAAGCCCAGCGGCCGCTATCTGGCGATCGACCTGCACCGCGCCGGCGGCATCCCGCTGGTGATGCGCGAGCTGCTCGATGCCGGCCTGCTGCACGGCGACTGCATGACGATCACCGGCAAGACGATCGCCGAGAACCTGGCCGACGTCCCGCCGCTGCAGCCGGGCAACAAGGTCATCCGCAAGATGACCGATCCGCTGTACGAACAAGGTCACCTGGCGATCCTCAAGGGCAATCTCTCGCCCGAGGGCAGCGTCGCCAAGATCACCGGGCTGAAAAACCCGGTGATCACCGGTCCGGCGCGCGTCTTCGACGACGAGCAGAGTGCGCTCGAGGCGATCATGGCCGGCAAGATCAAGGCCGGCGACGTCGTCGTGCTGCGCTACCTCGGCCCCAAGGGCGGGCCGGGCATGCCCGAGATGCTCGCGCCGACGAGTGCGCTGGTCGGCGAGGGCCTGGGCGAGAGCGTGGGGCTGATCACCGACGGCCGTTTCAGCGGCGGCACCTGGGGCATGGTCGTCGGACACGTGGCGCCCGAGGCCTACGAGGGCGGGACCATCGCGCTGGTGCAGGAAGGCGACTCGATCACGATCGACGCGCACCAACTGCTGCTGCAGCTCAACGTGGATGAGGCCGAGATCGCACGCCGGCGCGCCGCGTGGAAGCAGCCGGCCCCGCGCTACACGCGCGGCGTGCTCGCCAAGTTCGCGCGCAATGTCAGCAGCGCGAGCAGCGGCGCGGTGCTCGACAAGTTCTGATCGCCGGTCAGCAGCGGGAACGCACTGCGACCGGCGCGTGAACGCGCCGGTCGCGGTTGCCCTCATCGAGGACCACTGGGCGGCATCGGCGCCACTTCAGCGCTATTTCGAGGCTATGGACGGCGAGCGCCCTTGTGCGCCCGCGGCTTGTTGCGATCGGCACGAACACTCATCCCGAGCGCCTGGATGTCGCGCTCACGGCGTGCGACCTTCTTCTCTTCCATGCGTCGGATCGCCCGGCGCTGCGTCAGACCGCTCGAGTCGGCATAAGCCCACCAGAGCACGGCCAGGCCGAAGGGCACGAGGATCCACAGCCAGGACCAACCGCTGACCGGATCGACCTCGAGCAGCTTGAGCAGCACCAGGATGGTGCCGACGATGACGAATGGCATGGCAGAGACCTCCGCCGGGAACAACGGGGGCACCCGGCGGAATCACTGTAGCCGATCACCGCGACGGCGCGCTGCGCAGGAATCCGCGCACCGCGCCGCCCGCGCACTCCCGTGCGCGCCGGATCAGTTGGACTGCGCCAACTGATCCAGGATGGCCGGGTTCTCCAGGGTCGAGGTGTCCTGGGTGATGGTCTCGCCGCGGGCGATGCTGCGCAGCAGGCGGCGCATGATCTTGCCGCTGCGCGTCTTGGGCAGGTTCTCGCCGAAGCGGATGTCCTTGGGCTTGGCGATCGGGCCGATCTCCTTGCCGACCCAGTTGCGCAGCTCGTTGGCGATCTTCTTGGCTTCGTCGCCGGTCGGACGCGGACCCTTGAGCACGACGAAGGCGCAGATCGCCTCGCCCGTGGTCTCGTCGGGGCGGCCGACGACCGCCGCCTCGGCAACCAGCTCGGTATGGCTGACCAGCGCCGACTCGATCTCCATCGTCCCCATGCGGTGGCCGCTGACGTTGAGCACGTCGTCGACCCGTCCGGTGATCGTGAAGTAGCCGGTCTTCGCGTCGCGCACCGCGCCGTCGCCCGCCAGGTAGAGCTTGCCCTTGAAGTCGTCCGGGAAGTAGGTCTTGGTGTAGCGGTCGGGGTCACCCCAGATCGTGCGGATCATGCTCGGCCAGGGCTTCTTGACGACCAGGATGCCACCCTGCCCCCAGGCGACTTCGGCGCCGGTCTCGTCGACGACCGCCGCCTGGATACCCGGCAGCGGCAGCGTGCACGAACCCGGAACCAGCGTCGTCACGCCAGGCAGCGGGTTGATCATGTGCGCACCGGTCTCGGTCTGCCACCAGGTGTCCACGATCGGGCAGCGGCCGCCGCCGACGTTGGCGTGGTACCACTCCCAGGCCGCCGGGTTGATCGGCTCGCCGACCGAACCCAGGATGCGCAGGCTCGACAGGTCGTAGCGCTTCGGGTGCACGGCCTCGTTGCTCTCGGCGGCCTTGATGAGGCTGCGGATCGCCGTCGGCGCGGTGTAGAAGACGTTGACCTTGTGGTCCTGGATCATCTTCCAGAAGCGGCCGGCGTCGGGATAGGTCGGAACACCCTCGAAGACCACTTCGGTCGCGCCGAGCGCCAGCGGCCCGTAGGTGATGTAGCTGTGGCCGGTGACCCAGCCGATGTCGGCGGTGCACCAGAAGACTTCGTTGTCCTTGAGGTCGAAGCTCCACTTCGTGCTCAGCGCGCACTGCAGCAGGTAGCCGCCGCTGCTGTGCTGCACGCCCTTGGGCTTGCCGGTCGAGCCGCTCGTGTAGAGCAGGAAGAGCGGGTGCTCGGCGCTGACCCACTCGGGCTCGCACGTCGTCGCCTGCCCGGCGACGAGTTCGTGCAGCCAGAGATCGCGCCCTTCCTTCCAGGCGGTCTTGCCGCCGGTACGCCGGTAGACGACGACGTCGCGCACAGTGTCGCAGCCGCCCATTGCCAGCGCCTCGTCGACGATCGGCTTGAGCGGGATGGCCTTGCCGCCGCGCATCTGCTCGTCGGCGGTGATCACCATCACCGCGCCGGCATCCTGGATGCGGTCATGCAGGCTCTGCGCGGAGAAACCGCCGAAGACGACCGAGTGCGTCGCACCGAGGCGTGCACAGGCCTGCATCGCGACCACGCCCTCGACGCTCATCGGCAGGTAGATGACGACGCGGTCGCCCTTCTTGACGCCGCGCGCCTTCAGCGCGTTGGCCAGCTGGCACACCCTGGCCAGCAGCTCCGAGTAGCTGACCTTGGTGACCTTGCCGTCGTCGGCCTCGAAGATGATCGCGGTCTTGTTGCCGAGGCCGCGCTCGACGTTGCGGTCCAGGCAGTTGTAGGAGACGTTGAGCGTGCCGTCCTCGAACCACTTGAAGAAAGGCGCCCTGGAGCTGTCGAGCACCTTGGTGAACGGGGTCTTCCAGGTCAGGAACTCGCGCGCCAGACGTCCCCAGTAGCCCTCGTAGTCGGTCTCCGCCTCCTTCACCAGCGCGTCGTACGCGGCCTGCCCCGAGATGTAGGCTGAGGCGACGATGTTCGCGGGCGGGGGGTACATCTTGTATTCGGTGGGGCTTTCGGCGCTCGACATGCATGTCTCCTGGGTTGGGGTCGGAGTCCGGTTCCGACGGGCCGCAAAGGTAGGTTCGGGCTCTTACCACCGCCTGACGTCGGCGCCCGCCACCCGGGCACCCGGCAGCCGCGCGCATCATCGGAAATCCGACCGTGGACGCCTAGAATCGTCGACGATCGCGCAAGCCCTCGGCAGCGATCTTCGCATGAATCGAAACCCCGGCAGCGTGCAGCGCCATGCGGTCGCACCGCCTGCCGGACGCCTGCCCGGTCGCGCCGCGACCGCCCCCTGGAGTCCAAGCGCATGAGCACCATGACCCTTCGTGCCGCCGACCTGATCGAGACGATTGCCGCGGCGCTGCAGTTCATCAGCTATTACCACCCGGCCGACTACATCGCGCACCTGGCCCGCGCGTACGAGCGCGAGCAGAGCCCGGCGGCCAAGGACGCGATCGCGCAGATCCTCACCAACTCGAAGATGTGCGCCGAGGGGCATCGGCCCATCTGCCAGGACACCGGCATCGTCAACGTCTTCCTCAAGGTCGGGCTCGACGTGCGCTTCGACGAGGGCTTCAAGGACGGCGTGCAGGCCGTCGTCGACGAGGGCGTGCGCCGCGCCTACCTCAACCCGGACAACGTGCTGCGCGCCAGCGTGCTCGCCGACCCGATCTTCGCGCGCAAGAACACGCGGGACAACACGCCGGCGGTGCTCCACGTCGAGCTCGTGCCGGGCAACAAGGTCGACGTGACGGTGGCCGCCAAGGGCGGCGGCAGCGAGAACAAGTCGAAGATGGCGATGCTCAACCCGAGCGACGACATCGTCGAATGGGTGCTGAAGACGGTGCCCACGATGGGCGCCGGCTGGTGCCCGCCGGGGATGCTCGGCATCGGCGTCGGCGGCACCGCGGAGAAGGCGGTGCTGATGGCCAAGGAGTCCCTGATGGACGACCTCGACATGCACGAGCTGCTGCAGCGCGGGCCCGGGGACAAGCTCGAGGAATTGCGCATCGAGCTCTACGAGAAGGTCAACGCGCTGGGCATCGGGGCGCAAGGCCTGGGGGGGCTCACGACCGTGCTCGACGTGAAGATCAAGACCTTCCCGACGCACGCGGCGAGCAAGCCGATCGCGATGATCCCGAACTGCGCCGCGACGCGGCACGCGCACGTCGTGCTAGACGGCTCGGGGCCGGCCTACCTCGAGCCGCCGAGCCTGGACCTGTGGCCCGACGTGCACTGGGCGCCCGACTACAACAAGAGCAAGCGCGTCGATCTCGACACGCTGACGCCGGCGGAGGTCGCGAGCTGGGCGCCGGGGCAGACGCTGCTGCTGTCGGGCAAGCTGCTGACCGGCCGTGACGCGGCGCACAAGCGCATCCAGGACATGCTCGCCAAGGGCGAGCCGCTGCCGGTGGACTTCACGAACCGCGTCATCTATTACGTTGGCCCGGTCGATCCGGTGCGCGACGAGGTCGTCGGCCCGGCCGGCCCGACGACCGCCACGCGCATGGACAAGTTCACCGAGATGATGCTGTCCAGGACCGGGCTGATCGCGATGATCGGCAAGGCCGAACGCGGACCCGTGGCCGTCGAGGCGATCCGCAAGCATCAGTCGGCGTACCTGATGGCCGTCGGCGGCGCCGCCTACCTCGTGGCCAAGGCGATCAAGGCCGCCAAGGTGCTGGCCTTCGGCGACATGGGCATGGAGGCGATCTACGAGTTCGAGGTCAAGGACATGCCGGTGACCGTGGCCGTCGACAGCAAGGGCGTGAGCGTGCACGACACCGGCCCGAAGGAGTGGCAGGCGCGCATCGGCACGATGGGCGCCGTCTCGGTCTCGAAGGCCAAGGCGTAGTGCTGCGGCGCGCCCTGCGGCCCGGTCGCCGCCTGCGCTACGCGCGCGGGATCTTGATCTCCTGGGCGTCGAGCACGCGCAGGATCGCGAGGTTCACGTCGGAACGCGCGTTGTCGACGATCAGGTTGGCGTCCGTGATCCAGAAGATGACCGTCAGCTCCAGACCCAGGCCATCGGCGCCGAAGGACGTGAGCTGCACGTCCGGTGCGGGCGAGGCGAGCACGCGCGGCACGGCGGCCACGGCCTGGGCCAGCCGCGGCATCAGCGCCTGCAGGTCGGTGTCGTAGGCGACCCGCATCGACGTCGATTGCGCGACCTTGGGGTCGGCCAGCGTGTTGTTGACGACCCGCTGCGTCACCATCATCTCGTTCGGGACGATGGCCTCGCGGCCGTCGAGCGCACGCAGCCGCGTGTAGCGCGTGCTGATGTCGGTGACGTAGCCTTCGAAGCCGTCGACACCGACCATGTCGCCGATGCGCACGCTGCGCTCGGCCAGGATGACGAAGCCGCTGACGTAGTTGGCCGCGAGCTTCTGCAGACCCAGGCCGATGCCCACGCCGAGCGCCCCGCCCAGCACGCCCAGCGCCGTGAGATCGATGCCCGCGGCCGAGAACGCGATCAGCACGCCGACGAAGAGCAGCAGCGCGCGCAAGGTCTTGACGGCCATCTTGCGCAGCGAGAGGTTGTCGGTCGCACCCGCCAGCAGCCGCGTCTCGAGCGCCGCCGAAACCCACAGCGCCAGCACCAGCACGGCTGCGCCGCTGAGCAGTCCTTCGATCAGGTTGCCCAGCGGCACGCTTATGCTGCCGATATTCCAGTGGACCAGGTCGAGTTCGCCCATCAGCCGCGGCAGTACGCCCAGGATCCAGAGCACGCCGCCGATCCACACCAGCCACGAGATCCAGCGCTCGAAGATCCGCATCGCCGAGGAATCGGGGTACGTGCGGCTGAGCACACGCACCACCAAGCGGATCACAAGCAGCGACACCAGCACCGGCACCGCCACCTCGAACAGCGCCAGCGGCAGGATTTCCCGCAGCCCCCAGCGCGCCATCAGCGCGAGCGCGAGGGCCAGTGCCGGGAACAGCACACCGTCGACGATGCGATCGCCGAACCAGATCGATCCCGGCCTGGGCGCGTAGCCGCGCAGCAGCCGTGTCAACGCCCACGCCGCCGACAGGCAGCCCAGCAGCACGCCGGCCTCGCCGAGCACCGTGGGCTGGCGCAGCGCGTCGGCCAGGCGACCGAGTTCGTCGAACGTCAACACGGGCATGAGCCGGGACGGTTCATCGCGTTGGGCACTGCAGGCGGGTCGTTGGCGCCATCGGCCGCATCCGGCGCAACTCCTGGGCAGCCGGGCACCGAGCGCAACCTCACCGCATTCACATGTCGGTCAGCGCGCGCAGATGCGCTGCGACGCTGCGTGCCAGCGCACTCAGCGCGTAGCCGCCTTCCAGGCACGACACGATGCGCCCTTCGGCGTACCGGTTCGCGATCGTGACCAGGCCGCGCGTGATCCATTCGTAGTCCGCCTCGACAAGGCCAAGCTGGCCGAGGTCGTCCTCGCGGTGCGCGTCGAAGCCCGCCGAGATGAAGACCATCTGCGGCCGGAATTCGTCCAGGCGCGGCCACCACATGTCGGCGATGATCTGCCTCAGCTCGGGTCCCCGGGTGTAGGGCGCCACCGGCACGTTGAGCATGTTCGTGCCCTTGGGCACCGCACCGCTGTACGGGTAGAGCGGATGCTGGAAGAAGCTGCACATCAGGATGCGCTCGTCGCCGGCAACGATGTCCTCGGTGCCGTTGCCGTGATGCACATCGAAGTCGATGATCGCCACGCGCGCCAGGCCATGCGCGTCGAGCGCGTGCCGGGCGGCGATCGCGACGTTGTTGAAAAAGCAGAAGCCCATCGTCTCGTCGCGCGTGGCGTGGTGCCCCGGCGGCCGCACGGCGCAAAACGCATTGCTCGCACGCCCCGCGATGACCTCGTCGGTTGCCGCCACTGCAGCACCGGCGGCGCGCAGCGCGGCCTGCCAAGTGCCGGGCGAAGCGACCGTGTCCGGATCCAGCGCACGCGGCTCGCCGCTCTCCTGCACCTGTTCGAGCAGGTCCTTGAGCTCGAGCACATAGGCCACGCTGTGCGCGCGCTGGACCTGCTCGAGCGTGGCCAGCGGCGCATCTTCGTGCTGCAACGCAACATCAAGACCGACGGCCAGCAGATGGTCGGAGATCGCATCCAGGCGTTGCGGGCACTCCGGGTGTCCTGCACCCATGTCGTGCAGGCGGCAATCCGGGTGGCTGTAGAAGAGGGTGCTCATCGATCGATCGGTAGAAGGCTTTTCCGCTATGGTCGATGGCCATGCCATCCGACACCGTTCACCAGCTGGCGAGACTGTCCGACCAGATTAGCACGATCATCGTCGGCAAACGGCCGCAGATCGAGGACTGCGTGGCCTGCCTGCTGGCCGGCGGCCATCTGCTGATCGAGGACGTGCCCGGTGTCGGCAAGACGACGCTCGCGCATGCGCTGGCGATCTCGCTGGGCCTGCGCTTCTCGCGCGTGCAGTTCACCGCCGACCTGATGCCCAGCGACCTCGTCGGCGTCACCGTCTTCGAGCGCGCCACCGAGCGCTTCGTCTTCCATCCCGGGCCGATCTTCGCGCAGGTGCTGCTGGCCGACGAGATCAACCGCGCCGGGCCGAAGACGCAGAGCGCGCTGCTCGAAGCGATGGAGGAACACCAGGTCAGCGTCGACAACGAGACGCGTGCGCTGCCCGAGCCCTTCTTCGTGATCGCGACGCAGAACCCGAGCGACCAGCTCGGCACCTACCCGCTTCCGGAATCGCAGCTCGACCGCTTCCTGCTGCGGATCACGCTCGGCTACCCCGACCGGGCGGCCGAGCGCGCGCTGCTCGCGGGCGAGGACCGCCGCCAGGCCAGCGCCCGGCTGCAGCCGGTGATGCTGCCGGCGGCGCTGCTGGCCGCGCAGCAGGAGGTGCTGCGCGTGCATGCCTCCGACCCGCTGCTGGACTACCTGCAGGCGCTGGTTGCGGCGACGCGATCGGGCCAGTGGTTCGTCGACGGCCTGAGCCCGCGCGCGGCGATCGCGGTGCTGCGCGTGGCCAAGGCGCGCGCACTGATGGCCGGGCGCGACTACGTCTCGCCCGACGACGTGCAGGCCATGCTGCCGCAGGCGATTGCGCACCGGCTCGTGCCGCTGCCGGCCTCGGGCCGCGGCCCGGCCGAGCAGGTGCGGGCGATGGTCGAGGCCGTCCCCATCCCTTGATCGACGGCGATGGGTCTGCGCACGCGCATGCGCCGATGGTGGCTGGCCCGCGTGCCCGCCAGCGAGACCTGGACACTGACACAGCGCAACATCTACATCCTGCCCACGCGTGCCGGCGTCGTCTTCGCGGCCACGCTGGTGCTGATGCTGCTCGCGTCGATCAACTACCAGCTCAACCTTGGCTACGCGCTGTCCTTCCTGCTCGCCGGGGCCGGGCTCGTCTCGATGCATCTCACGCATGGCACGCTGCGCGGGCTCACGCTGCACCTGCGGCCCACGCCGGCGGTCTTTGCCGGGGACGCGGCGATGCTGGAGGTGGTGTTCGTCAATCCCGGGCGCGCGCGCCACGGCGTGGCACTGCATTTCGAGGGCCTGGGGGCGCACGACGCCGGCTCGGTGTGGAGCGACGTGCCCGCGCAGGGGCAGGCGAGCGCGCAGCTTTCGATCGTGCCGCCGCAGCGCGGCCTGCATCGGGTTCCGGTGCTGGTGATCGAGACGCTCTTTCCCTTTGGGCTCTTCCGGGCCTGGTCGCTGTGGCACCCGGCAGCGACGGTCCTCGCCTGGCCTCGCCCCGAGACGCCGGCCCCGCCGCTGCCGCAGGCCGGCGCCCGCGCCGACGAGCAGGCCGCGCGAGCGGCCCGCAGCGACGGGGCGGAATTCGACGGCGTGCGCGCCTGGCGGCGCGGCGACACGCTGCGCCAGGTGCTGTGGAAGAAGGCCGCGCGCAGCGGCGAGCTGGTCAGCCGCGACACCGCCGGCCACGCCGCGCGCGAACTTGCGCTCGAGTGGCAGGCGGCTTCGGCCGCGGGTGTCGAGCAGCGGCTCTCACGCCTGGCCGCGTGGGTCGTCGAGGCCGATCGCCAGGGCCAGCCCTACCGGCTCTCGCTGCCCGGGCGCGATCTGCCCGCCGGCCGCGGCGAAGCCCAGCGCCGCGCCGCGCTGCAGGCGCTGGCGCTCTGGGACGCAGCCGCATGATGGTCGCACGTGCCTGGCAGCGCCTGCCGCGCGAGGCCCGCGACACGCTCTTTCAGCTCGGCGTGATCGGCTGGACGATGCTGCCGCACTTCGCGCACCTGCCGCCCTGGTGCGTCGTGATGGCGCTGGCAATCCTCGGCTGGCGCGGGCGCCTGGCGCTGCGCGGCGCGCCGCTGCCGCGGCGCTGGATCGTCGGCCTGGTGCTCGCCGCCGCGATCGCTCTGACGCTCTGGAGCGAACGCACGCTGCTCGGCCGCGACGCGGGGGTCACGCTGCTGGTCGTGCTGATGGCGCTGAAGACGCTGGAGCTGCGCGCCCGTCGCGACGCGCTCGTCGTCTTCTTCCTCGGCTTCTTCCTGGTGCTGACCAACTTCCTCTACTCGCAGTCGCTGCTGGTGGCGCTGTCGATGCTGGTTTCGGTGTGGGGGCTGCTGACGGCGCTCGTGCTCGCGCACATGCCGGTGGGCCGCCCCCCGCTGGCGCAGGCCGGCAGGCTCGCCGCGCACGCCGCGCTGCTCGGGCTGCCCCTGATGGTGCTGCTGTTCGCGCTCTTCCCCCGCGTCGCGCCGCTGTGGGGCGTGCCGCAGGACGCCAGCGGACGCACAGGGCTTTCGGGGTCGATGGCGCTGGGCGGCGTCGCATCGATCGCCAACGACGACAGCATCGCGATGCGCGTGCGCTTCCTCGGCCCGGTGCCCGCGGGCGAACAGCTCTACTTCCGCGGCCCGGTGCTCTCGCGCTTCGACGGGCGCGAGTGGACGCGGGGCGTGCCCAGCGTCCCCTTCGCGCAGCGCCCGCAGGCACAGCTGCAGGTGCTGGGCAGCGGCGTGCCCTACGAGCTGACGATCGAGCCGAGCCGCCTGGCGCTGCTGCCGATGCTCGAGATGACGCCCGACACGCCGGGCAGCGCGCCCGAACCGCAGGGGCTGGTCGCGGTGCAGCGCGCCGATGCGCAGTGGCAGACCGACCGGCCACTGACCGAGCGTCTGCGCGTCAGTGCCGTCGCCTACCCCGAGTACCGGCACGGCCCGCGGGTGGAGGTGCCGGGCCTGCAGGACCTGCTCGCGCTGCCGCCGGGCTTCAACCCGCGCAGCCTGGCCTGGGCGCACGAGCTGCGCGACCGAGCGGAGAACGTCGGCGCGAGCGCCGAGGAGCTCGCCGCGCTGCTGCTTGCGCACGTGCGCCGCGAGGAGTACCTGTACACGCTCGAACCCGGCAGCTACGGACGCGACGCCGTCGACGAGTTCTGGTTCGACCGGCGGCTGGGTTTCTGCGAGCACTTCGCCGCTGCCTTCGTCGTGATGATGCGGGCCATGGGCGTACCCGCGCGCATCGTGACCGGCTACCAGGGCACGGATCCGGTCCCGGTCGATGGCTACTACGTCGTGCGCCAGAGCCATGCGCATGCCTGGGCGGAGTACTGGCAGCGGGGCAAGGGCTGGGTGCGAGCCGATCCGACGGCTGCGGTGGCCCCGGAACGCATCCGCACCAGCCGCAACCTGCAGCCGCGACCGGGCCTGGTCGCGGGCGCGCTGACGACCGTCAGCCCGGCGCTGGCGCAGCAGATGCGGCGCTTCTGGGAGGCGATGAACAACCGCTGGAACCAGTGGGTGCTGAACTACTCGCGCGGGACGCAGTTCGACCTGCTGAAGCGCCTGGGCTTTCGCGCACCCGAGGCACTGGACCTGGTCTACGTCCTGCTGGGCCTGCTCTGCAGCGCAAGCCTCGCGGCCGCGGCATGGGCCCTGTGGGACCGCCATCGGCAGGATCCATGGCAGCGGCTGCAGGGGCGCATGGCGCAGGCGCTGCGCTTGCTGGGCGTCAACGTGTCGGCGCACGATCCGCCGCGCACGCGCGCCGATTTGGTGCGGCGCAAGCTGGGACCCCGCGGCGCGACGCTCGCCTCACAGCTCGAGGCCCTTGACCGCGCCAGGTATGGGCGAGGGCAGGATGGCGGCACCGGGCGGCTTGCACTGCGCCGCTGGTGGCGTGGATTCGCACGCGAAGCGCGGGTCGTTCACGACGCGGAATCCGCGGCACGCAGCGCCACTCCGCGCGGGTCCTCCGGGGCGCCGCTCGGGGCCCGCCGCGGATAATGCCGCGATGCGATCCAGGCGCGTTCGGACGGGAACCGTGGCGGTGCTGGCATTGGCCCTGCTCGGCGTGTCAGACGGCGCACTGGCGCGCGGCGATCGGAAAGCGGCGAGAGTCGAGGTCAAGCCGGTCGCCAAGCCCTACCGCGACCGCGTCGAGCTCGCCCGCTTCATCACCGAGGTCGCCGAACGCCGCGCACTGGACCCGCAGTGGCTGCGCGAACAGCTGGCCGACGCAAGGCAGGCGCCGCGCGTGGCCGAGCTGATCATGCCCGCAGCTGCCGGCACCGCGAAGAACTGGGCCGCGTACCGCGAGCGCTTCATCGAGCCGCGCCGCATCGCCGCCGGCGTCGGCTTCTGGCAGGCTCATGCCGACACGCTGCAGCGCGCCGAGACCGAATTCGGTGTCCCGGCCGAGATCGTCGTCGGCATCCTGGGGGTCGAGACCTTCTTTGGCCGGATGATGGGCGGCTTTCGTGTCGTCGACGCGCTGGCCACGCTCAGCTTCGACTTCCCGCGCGGGCGCAGCGACCGCAGCGACTTCTTCCGCAGCGAGCTCGAGGAGCTGCTCATGCTTGCGCATCGCGAAGGCATCCGCGCCGACGGCATCCGCGGATCGTTCGCCGGCGCGATCGGCTGGCCGCAGTTCATGCCCGGGAGCATCAACCGCTACGCCCTCGACTACGACGGCGACGGCCACATCGACCTGCGCGAGAGCATCGCCGACAGCATCGGCAGCGTCGCGCATTTCCTGCAGCAGCACGGCTGGCAGCGCGGACAACCGACGCACTTCGAGGTGGAGCCGCCGACCGAGCGTCTGGAGCTCGCCACATTGCTTGCTCCGGACATCGAACCCCGCTTCAGCGCGGCGCAGATGCAGGCACTCGGCGCGCGGCTCGAGCCGGCGGCCCAGGGCTTTGCGGGCGCACTCGCGCTGGTGCAGGTCGAGAACGGCGACGCACCGCCCAGCCACGTGGCCGGCACACAGAACTTCTACGTCGTCACCCGCTACAACCGCTCGAGCTACTACGCGCTGGCGGTGATCACGCTCGGGGAGGCCGTGCGCAACGCGCTCGGCGCGGCCAGCGGCATCGAAGCAGCCGCGGCGTCCCCTCTATCCGACAAGCAACCCACACGGAGGCCATGAGATGCAACTCCTTCACACCATGCTGCGCGTGGGCAACCTGCAGCGATCGATCGATTTCTACACTCAGGTCCTCGGCATGAAGCTGCTGCGCACGACGCAGCGGCCCGACCAGGGTTACGACCTGGCCTTCGTCGGCTACGGCAGCAACCCCGAGCATGCCGAAATCGAGCTCACCTACAACCACGGTGTCGACCATTACGAGCTGGGCACTGCGTTCGGGCACATCGCGATCGGCGTGCCCGACGTTGCCGCGACCTGCGCTGCGGTGCGCGAGAAGGCAAGGGCGCTCGGCGGCGCGATCACCCGCGAACCCGGCCCGGTGAAGGGCGGCACGACCATGATCGCCTTCATCACCGATCCCGACGGCTACAAGATCGAGCTGATCGAGCGCGCGGGCTGAAAGCCGAAAGCCGAAAGCACGCGTGGTTGCACCGGATCACCCACTGACCTGACGGAGTTCGCGATGCGTTGGTTTCCCGCCCTCACCCTGGCCTGTGCCGGCATGGCCTGCATGCTGCCTGCCCAGGCGCAGAAGATCGCCCCGGGGCTCTGGGAAATCCAGATGAAGCTCTCGAGTGCCGACGGCCGGCTGCAGGAACAGATGGCCCGCATGCAGAAGGAGCTGGCTGCGCTCCCGGCCGATCAGCGCAAGATGATGGAAGAGATGATGGCGCGCCAGGGCGTGGCGCTCGACGCGGCCAAGGGCCTGCAATCGGTGCGCGTCTGCATCAGCAAGGAGCAGGCCGAGCGGGACGAACTGCCGGCCGATCCCGAGGGGCGCTGCAAGTACGAGCGCATGCAACGCAGCGGCTCGACGCTGCGTTTTGCCTTCACCTGCACCGATCCGGCAAGCCGCGGCGAGGGCGAGATCAAGCTGCAGGGCGACAAGGCCTATACCGCGCGTATGACCACCGAGACGTCCGACAAGACGGGGCAGGTGCAGCGGATGGAAATGAACCAGCAGGCACGCTGGCTGTCGGCGGACTGCGGCACGATCAGGCCGGCGGCGAAACGCTGATCGGTCGCTGCCCGCACCCGCGGTGATTCCGGTCTCGTCCCCGCACCCGCTGCCGGCGCACCCGGAGCCGGCGAGGGCACGGGTTTCGACGCCGACGGCTGTCCCCGCCCTGCCCGATCCGGCGCCGCTGCTCGAGCGCACGCGCGCGCAGTGGGGCGGCCGCGGTCCGCTCTGGGTTTTCGCCTACGGGTCGCTGATCTGGCGGCCCGAGTTCGAAGCCGTCGAGCGGCGCGACGCGCTGGTGCACGGCTGGCATCGCGCGTTGCGGCTGCGGTCGCGCATCAACCGCGGCACTCCGGAGCGGCCCGGGCTCGTGTTCGCGCTGCTCTCCGGCGGCAGCTGCCGCGGCGTCGTCTACCGGATGGACGAGCGGCGTGCGCAGGAGGAGCTCGATCGGCTCTGGGCGCGCGAGATGCCGATGGCCGTCTACGACCCGCGCTGGCTGCCCTGCCGCACGCCTCAGGGCGTCGTGCGCGCGCTCGCCTTCACGCTCAGCCGCCGCAGCGACGTCTGCACGCCGCATCTGGGCGATGAGGAACTGCTGCAGATCCTGCGCTGCGCGCACGGCCGCTACGGCAGCACGCTGGACTACCTGGTCGAGACCGCGATCGCGCTGCGTGCCCACGGCATGCGGGACCGCGAGATCGAGCGGCTGATGCGGCTGGTGGAGCGCGAAGGGCTGATCGCGCGTCGCTGACCGGCCGCTTTCCGGCGATGCAAGCCAGTGCCGTCGTGTGCGCGACGTGCGCGCCGCGCAAAGCGTGAGCTTCAGGTCGCGTCCGACGCTTCGGGAAGCTCGCCCCGGCGCGCGCGCGCCAGATCCTCCGGCGTGTCGATGTCCACGAGCACGCCCGGGTCGTCGAGCTCGATCGCATGCGCCGGGTAGCGCGCGATGATGCGCCGGGCGCCAATGTCGCCATCGAGCGCCATCAGCTCGGAGAACAACTCGGAGCCGAAGCCCACCGGATGACCGCGACGGCCGCGATACTGCGTGAAGGCAACCGGGTGCTCGCCCAGCGCGTCGGCCACTGCCTGGATGCTCGAGGTACGGATCATCGGCATGTCGCCCGGCAGCACCAGCCAGCCGCTGGCGTCCGGCCGCTCGGCAACCCCCGCGGCGATGCTGTGGCCCACGCCACGCTGCGCCTCCTCCTCGGCAAGCACCAGCAGGTCGCGGCGCGCCACCTGTTGCAGTGCCTGGGTCGCAAGCCGGGCCGTCGTGACGACGATGAACGGGCAGCCGGAAGCGATCACGCGGTCGAGCGTGGTGCCGAGCACCGTCGACGCGCCCAGCGGCTGCTCGAGCTTGTGCACAGGCCCGCCGAAGCGGCTGCCCTGACCGGCGGCCAGCACGACGACGGTGGGACGCTGCCTCATGGCTTGCTGCCTGGCTTGCGGAATTCGCGCTTGCGGCATCGGAAAGGAAGACACTGCCCCTGTCGGGGAATCGCGGCCCGAGGATGGACCGCGGCATCCGGCACAACAAGGTGGGACGTTCACTTACGGCCTTCCACGTAAGGGTCGGACCGGGCCGCTCTTCCTATACTCTGCGCATGGATCTCGCCGCCCTGCGAAAGAGCTACGAGCGCGATGCGCTCGACGAACAGGCATCGCAAGCCGATCCGTTGCGCCAGTTCGAGCACTGGATGAAGCAGGCGCTTGCTGCACAGCTCCCCGAGCCTACGGCCATGACGGTGGCCACCGTCGGCAGCAACGGCCGGCCGTCGACGCGCGTCGTGCTCGTCAAGGCCGTCGACGCGCGCGGCCTCGTCTGGTACACGAACTACGAGAGCCGCAAGGGCCGGGAACTGGCGCATTGCCCCTATGCCGCGCTGCAGTTCCACTGGGTCGAGCTCGAGCGCGTCGTGCGCATCGAGGGCCGTGTGGAGAAGACGAGCGAGGCCGAGTCCGACGCCTATTTCGCCAGCCGCCCCCTCGATTCACGCATCGGCGCCTGGGCCTCGCCGCAGAGTCAGGTCATCGAATCGCGCACGGTGCTGGTCGCCAATGCCGCGAAATACGGCGCCCAGTACCTGCTCTCGCCGCCCCGCCCCCCGCACTGGGGCGGCTATCGGCTCGTTCCCGATTGCTGGGAGTTCTGGCAGGGGCGCAAGAGCCGGCTGCACGATCGACTGCGCTACCGTCTTCGCGACGACGGCGGCTGGACGCGCGAGCGCCTGGCACCCTGAAGGCCAGCCGCACGGCTCGCCGCGCGAACCCACGACGGCGCCGCGCCTGCCGCCACGCGCTCTCAGAGATCGCGCGCGTCGAAGGTGTCGCAGGCGTTGACCTGCCCCTGCTGCAGCCCGCGCTGGAACCAGCGCATGCGCTGTGCGCTGGTCCCGTGCGTGAAGCTCTCGGGCCGGACCCTGCCGGTGGACTCACGCTGCAGCGTGTCGTCGCCGATCCGCGACGCTGCATTGACCGCCGATTCGATGTCGCCGCGCTCGAGCCAGCCCTTGCCGGCCTGGCTGTCGTGCGCCCAGACGCCGGCCAGGCAGTCGGCCTGCAGTTCCACGCGCACCGACAGCGCGTTCATCTGCACCTCCGAGATTCGCCCGCGGAGGCGGTCGACCTTGTCGGTGATTCCGAGCAGGTTCTGCACATGATGCCCGACCTCGTGCGCGATCACGTAGGCCTGCGCGAATTCGCCCGGCGCCCCCAGGCGCTCCCGCAGCGTGTCGAAGAACTCGAGGTCCAGGTAGACCTTGCGATCACCGGGGCAGTAGAACGGGCCCATCGCCGACTGGCCCATGCCGCAGGCAGAGGGGATCGCCCCGCGGAAGAGCACCAGGCGCGGCTCCTCGTAGCGCTGCCCGGCCTGCTGGAACTTGCGTCCCCAGACCTGCTCGGTGTCGCGCAGCACGGTCGAGACGAAGGCCGCGGCGCGGTCGCCCGCCGGTGGCGGTTTCGCCGGCGCCTGCTGGCTCACGTCGGCCGGCGCGCCCACATCCCCGAGCAGGCCCAGCACCGTCAACGGATTGATGCCGAAGATCCACCCGACCAGGAGCGCGATCACGATCGAGCCCAGGCCGATGCCGCGTCGGCCACCCAGCCCTGGCATGCCGCCCATGCCGCTGCCGCGCCGGTCCTCGACGTTTCGGCTCTGCTCCTGGCCTTCCCACTTCATCCGCGTCGTCTCCCCGCCTCGCGCCGCAGTGCACGCTTCAGGTCTTGGGCAGTGTCACGCCGCGCTGCCCCTGGTACTTGCCCCCGCGATCCTTGTAGCTCGTCTCGCAGACTTCGTCGCTCTCGAAGAACAGCACCTGGGCGCAGCCCTCGCCGGCGTAGATCTTCGCCGGCAGCGGCGTCGTGTTGCTGAACTCCAGCGTCACGTAACCTTCCCACTCCGGCTCGAAGGGCGTCACGTTCACGATGATGCCGCAGCGCGCATAGGTGCTCTTGCCAAGACAGATGGTGAGCACGTTGCGCGGGATGCGGAAGTACTCGACCGTGCGCGCCAGCGCGAAGCTGTTGGGCGGGATGATGCAGACATCGGCATCGATGTCGACGAAGCTCTTCTCGTCGAAGTTCTTCGGGTCGACGACGGTGCTGTGGATGTTCGTGAAGACCTTGAACTCGCTGGCACACCGGATGTCGTAGCCGTAGCTGCTGGTACCGTAGCTGACGATCCGGCGGCCATCCGCGGCCTGTCGCACCTGCCCGGGCTCGAAGGGTTCGATCATCCCGTGCTGCTGCGCCATGCGGCGGATCCAGCGGTCACTCTTGATCGACATGCGGCGGCTCCTCCCTGGCGCTGCGCCAGCGCCGATTGGCGCGGCGGTTTCGCGACATTATTCCACCCGCCCCGCTGGCGGCAGGGCCACCGCGGTGCGCGGACCGGCGGTCACGCTAGGATGCGCGAGACTCGAGCCTGGAGTCCTGCTGCGATATGACCGCTCCCCTCCGTCCTGCCGTCGACCTGCTGGTGCAATACGCCCGCTTCCACCGCGACCGGCGCAACATCCTGATGCACTTCGTCGGCGTGCCGATGATCGTGCTGGCGCTGGCGGTGCTGCTGTCCAGGCCGGGCTTCGCCATCGCGGGGCTGCCGCTCTCCCCGGCCTGGGTCGCGCTGCTGCCTCTGGCGTCGTGGTATCTCGCGCGCGGCGGATTACGGCTGGGCCTGGCAGTGAATGCCGGCATCGGCCTGCTCGTGGCGCTGGCGCACGGGCTGCCGGCCGGCGGCATCGGGTCTTGGCTGGCCTGGGGGCTGGGGCTGCTCGCGCTCGGCTGGAGCATCCAGTTCGTCGGCCACTACTACGAGGGGCGCAAGCCTGCGTTTCTCGACGACCTGGGTACGCTGCCCGTGGGCCCGATGTTCGTGACGCTCGAGATGCTCGCGCCGCTGGGCCTGTTCAAGTCACTGGCCGCCGAGGTGGAGCGCCGCGCCGGCCCGACGGTGCTGCGCAATCTCGCCCACCCGGCCTGAGCATCTCGAGCAAGCGCACACGGGCGCCCCACAGCCGGTGCCCCGATCGGGACGCCGCCGGGGCATGCGCCCGAACACGGGCTTCGCCGCTCATCAGAACACCAGCGTGCGCCACCGCGGATCGCAGGCGCGCGCCATGAACTGCACCGCCCCGCCGCGCCGCGTGCACTCGGGAATCAGCACCGCCCCCTCGATGCCCTGCGCGTGCAGCGCCTCGGTGCAAGCCAGCAGCACGGCGCCATGCCCGACCGCCGCGCGCAGGTGCTCGCCGATCGTCATCGCAACGCGGGGCGAAGCGCGCAGGCCGTCGGCGACCCCGGGCACCAGCAGGCGCACGCTCGCCGCGGTGAAGTAGATCTCCACGGGAACGTCCATCGCCGCAGCAGCGGCCGCATGGAAGAAGGGCGTGGCCAGGCGCTCGGGCACCGCCGGATCGCTGGCCCACAGCAGGATCGCCACGCCGGCGACCGATTCGAGCTCGAAGCTCATGCGACCCTGGCCGCAGGCTCGCCGGCCCATGCGCGGCGGACCGTGACAAGCAGTTCGGGCGGGCAATGCGGAGAGGTCTTCATGCTGGCAGCCGAGCTTAAGCGCGAGGACCGCGTTCGGCAAACGGCGATGCACATCTAGGAGAATTGCCCCCTTGCCCGTCATTCCGAGGATCCGCTTGCCTGTCGTTGTCCCCTCTCGCGATCCATCGACCGTCGACGTCCTGGTGGTGGGCGGCGGCATCAACGGCGCCGGCATCGCGCGCGAGCTCGCCGGGCGTGGGCTGTCGGTGCTGCTTGCCGAGCAGCACGACTTGGCGCAGCACACCTCGTCGGCCAGCACCAAGCTGATCCACGGCGGGCTGCGCTACCTCGAGTACTACGAATTCGGCCTCGTGCGCAAGGCGCTGGCCGAGCGCGAGCGGCTCCTGCGCAGCGCGCCGCACATCATGGGGCCGCTGTCCTTCGTGATGCCGCACGATCCCTCGATGCGCCCGGCGTGGATGATCCGGGCCGGACTCTTCCTCTACGACCATCTCGCCCGCCGCGAGTGGCTTCCCGATTCGCGGACCGTGGCCCTGCGCAGTCACGTGGCCGGCGCGCCGCTGCAGCCGCGTTTCACGCGCGGCTTCGTCTACAGCGACGGCCGGGTCGACGACGCGCGGCTCGTCGTGCTGTGCGCGGTCGACGCCGCGGCGCGCGGCGCGCGCATCCTCACCCGATGCCTCTGCACCGAGGCGCACCGCGATGCCGAGGGCTGGACCGCGACGCTTGCGCCCACGGGCGGCGAGGCGCTGACGGTGCGCGCGCGCGCCCTCGTCAACGCCGCCGGCCCCTGGGCGGCGCACTTCCTCGACGAGCGGGCGCATGTCCCGCACACGCGCTCGCTGCGCCTGGTCCGCGGCAGCCACATCGTCGTGCCGCGGATCTACGAGCACGAGTACGCCTACCTCTTCCAGAACCCGGACCGGCGCATCATCTTCGCGATCCCCTACCAGCAGCGCTTCACGCTGATCGGCACCACCGATGTCGAGCACGAGGGCGGCCTGGACCGCATCGAGGCCACCGACGACGAGGTCCGCTACCTCTGCGAGCAGGCGAGCCGCTACTTCCTGCAGCCGGTCACGCCCGCCGACGTCGTCTGGCGCTACGCCGGGGTGCGCCCGCTGCTCGAGGACGAGGCCGGCAACCCGGCCGCGGTGACGCGTGACTACCGCCTCGTTCTCAACACGCAGGATGGTGCGCCGCTGCTCAACGTCTGGGGCGGCAAGATCACGACCTTTCGCGTGCTCGCGCAGGAGGCGGCCGACATGCTGGGCGGCGCGCTCGGCTGGCGCGGCAGCCGCTGGAGCGAGACCGCATTCCTGCCCGGCGGCGACCTGCGCAGCCTGCTGCCGCAGCTGACCCGGCCCGACGAGGACATCCGGCGCTTCGACGCCGAACTCGCGCGCCGCCATCCGGCGCTGCCCCAGGCGGTGCGGCAGCGCTGGGTCCACGCCTACGGCGCGCGCGTCGAGCTCCTGCTCGCTGCTCCCCTGGGCGAGGAGATCGCGCCCGGGCTGCACGAGGTCGAGCTTCACCACCTGCACGATGCCGAGTGGGCACGCAGCGCCGACGACGTGCTGTGGCGCCGCAGCAAGCTCGGCCTGCACTACTCGGATGCCGAGCGCGAGCGCGTCGCGGCGTGGTGGCGCCGCAGCTACGGCGAGCAGGCGACGACCGCGTAGGAGCGGCGCCGGGAGACCCGCGGCGCCGAGTTCACGGCCCCGCACCGTTCTGTCGCGCGTGTTCGCGCATCGCCGCCGCAACCGCGTCACCGTGGACCAGCTGCGCCGCGTCGCGTTCGAGGTCGGCGAGGCGGATGCGCGCCAGCCAGCCGCGCCCATAGGGGTCCTGGTGCACGAGCTGCGGCCGGTCGGCAAGCTGCGCGTTGACCTCGACGACGATGCCGGTGACCGGGGACTTCACCGAGACGATCGACTTCGCGAGCTCCACGACGCCGACCGACCCGCCCTGCACCACGGCCACGCCGACGCCCTTGGGCCGCGCCATGTAGATCTCGCCCGAGAGCCGGATGCCCAGAGCCGTGATGCCGACGGTGGCGCTGCCATCCTCGTGCAGCCGCGCCCAAACCTGATGCTCGATCAAGTAGTGGAGCTCGGGCGGCGCGTGGATGGCGTCGTCCATGGCGTCGGCTGGGTCGTTCATGAGGCGTCTCCCGCTGCCCGGCGCCGCCGGGTGGCGGAGGGGGATGGGAGTCGAACCCACCCGGCAGCGCATGGCGCCACCCACCGGGTTTGAAGCCCGGCCGACCCACCAGGATCGTTCCCCCTCCCAGTCCGCGCGCAGGCATTCCGCTTCATGCGCCCGCCCGCGTGAACAGGTCGCTGTCGCCGCGCAGGCGATGGACGTCGCCGACACGCCGCAGCAAGCCGATGCGATCGAAGTATTCGAGGATCTGGATCGCCCGCTTGCGGCCAAGGCGCGTCGCATCCCGAAAGGCCGCGGCGCTCACATCGCCCCCCGCGAGCTCAGCCAGCTCGCGCACGATCGACGCCAGTGTGAAGACGGTCGGCGTCGGATAGTAGAGGTCTTTCACCACTTGATGCAGCTCGCCGCGCTGCGCCAGGCGCGCCAGCGTCGTGCGCATCAGCGGTTCGCTCTCGCCGCTGTCACGCGCAAGGTCCCGCACCCAGGCGCCCTCGAAGCCGGCCTCGACGAGGCGCGGCGCCACCTTCTGCGCCAGGCGCTGTTCGGTCGCCGAGAGGCGCACGCCGTGCTCGGGCAGGTGCACGAAGGACCCGCTGCGCGCAATGCTTGCCTCGGCGAGCAGCCGCTCCAGCAGCGCGCGCCACAGCAGCTCCGGCAGGCGCGGCAGCGCGAGGCGCCGCAGCCGCGCAGCGTCGGGGCCGGCATCGCCCGGGTGCCGCCCGTGGAACTCGGCGAGCACTCGCAGCACCTGCGCCTTTGCCGCCTCGGTCTGCACAGCACCCAGCGCCGCGTGCTGCGCGCTTGCGCGCGCCTCGAGCGCCGTCTCCGGCAGCTTGGGCGCGAATGCGTGCGGGTCGATCCCGGCGGCCTGCGCGAGGCGCCACAGGTCGACGCCCTGCGGCGCGATGCCGAGCAGCGCCTGCGCGCGCAAGCCGAGATCGGGCTCGAGCAGCGCCTGCAGCTCGGCCTGGCGCTGCGGCGTGCGCCGGTAGCGCACCGGGGCGAAGGGGTCGATGACAAGCCCGCCGGCCAGCGTGCGCGAACCCGCCGCGTCGCGCAGCACGACGCGATCGCCCCACCACGCGCCCACCGGCTGCTGCAGCACGAGCTGCGCAAAGCCCGTCTCGCCGGGCGCAAGCGCATCGCCCGGCTGCAGGACCGCAACGCTGCCCAGCACGTCGGCCGCGCCCAGGTGGACGTGCAGCTGCGTGCCGCTGCGCAGCGCGCGCGCCTCGGCGTGCCAGAGCGAGAGCTGCACGTCGACGCGCGCCGTCTGCAAGGCGACCTCGGGAGCCACCAGCCACTGCCCGCGTGCGATCTGCTCGCGCGCGAGCCCCGGGACGTTGAGCGCCGCGCGCTGCCCGGCCAGCGCCTGAACAACGGGCAGGTTCTGCGCGTGCACGCTGCGCACGCGCGTGCGCGCCGAGCCGGGGACGAGCTGCAGCTCGTCGCCCACGTTCACTACCCCCGCGTGCACGGTGCCGGTGACGACCGTGCCGGCGCCGGCGAGCGAGAAGGCGCGGTCGATCGCGAGCCGAACCGCCGCATCGCGCCGGCGCGCCGGAGCCGCCGCGCGCGCCGCGTCGAAGAGCAGCGCGCGCAGCGCGTCGATGCCCTGCCCGCTTGCCGCCGAGACCGCAAGCACCGGCGCATCCCGCAGCGTCGAGCCCTGCAGCAGGGCGGGGATCCCGGCCTCGACTTGCGCCAGCCGCGCGGCGTCGACGCGGTCGATCTTCGTGAGCACGATCGCACCGCGCGTGATCCCGAGCAGCGACAGCACCGCCAGATGCTCGTGCGTCTGCGGCATCGGCCCATCGTCAGCGGCCACGAGCAGCAAGGCGAAGTCGATGCCGCTCGCGCCGGCGAGCATCGTGTGCACGAGGCGCTCGTGCCCCGGCACGTCGATGAAGCCGATGCGCTCGCTGCTCTCCGGGACGGGCAGGAAGGCATAGCCGAGCTCGACGCTGATGCCGCGACGCTTCTCCTCGGGCAACCGGTCGGTGTCGACGCCGGTGAGCGCGCGCACCAGCGTCGTCTTGCCGTGATCGATGTGCCCCGCGGTGCCGACGATCACGACAGGCGCTCGCGCAGCAGCGGGAGCTGCGCGAGCAGCTCCCCGGAGTCCTCCAGCACGCGCAGGTCCAGCAGCAGCCGGTCCTCGGCGATGCGCCCGATCACCGGCAGCGGCAGCGAGCGCAGCAGCTGCGCCAGCTCGTCGAGCGCCCGACCCGCGCCCTTCTTCTGCAGCGGGGCGATCGCCAGGCCTGCCGAAGGCAGCCGGTCGACCGGCAACGAGCCGGAGCCGATCTGCCCAAGCAGCTCGACGACCCCGACCGAGAAGCGCGGGGCAAGCGCCGTCGCCACGGGCGGCTGCAGCTGCTCGGCCTGCGCGCGGATCGCCGCGGCCGGCCGCGTCAGCAGCCGCAGCGTCGGCAGATCCCGCGCCAGGCGTTCGGGCCGCAGATAGAGGCGCAGCGTCGCCTCGAGCGCCGCCAGCGTGAGCTTGCCCACGCGCAGCGCCCGCTTGAGCGGGGTGCGGCGGATGCGGCCAATCGCGTCGCGGCTGCCGACGATCAGGCCCGCCTGCGGGCCACCGAGCAGCTTGTCGCCACTGAAGCTGACGACGTCGCAGCCGGCGGCGATCTTCTCGCGCGGCGTCGGCTCGTGCGGCAGCCCGTGGGCCTGCAGGTCGACGAGCGCGCCGCTGCCGAGGTCGGTGGCCATCGGCAGCCCGTGCTCGTGCGCGATGCGGGCGATCCCGGCCTCGTCGACCGCGGCGGTGAAGCCCTGCACCGCGTAGTTGCTCGTGTGCACCTTCATCAGCAGCCCGGTGCGGGGGTTGATCGCGCGCGCGTAGTCGTGTGCGTGCGTGCGGTTCGTGGTCCCGACCTCGACGAGCGTGGCGCCCGCCGCGGCCATCACCTCGGGCATGCGGAAGGCGCCGCCGATCTCGACCAGCTCGCCGCGCGAGACGATGACCTCGCGCCCATGCGCCAGCGCCGCGATCGTCAGCAGCACCGCAGCGGCGTTGTTGTTGACGACGGTGGCCGCCTCGGCGCCGGTGAGCGTCGTCAGCAGCTCCTCGATGAGCTCGTCGCGGTCGCCGCGTCCGCCGCGCCCGAGATCGAACTCGAGGTTGTTCGGGCCGGCCATCGTCTGCAGCACGTGCTGCAGCGCCTCGTCGGCGAGCAGCGCGCGGCCCAGGTTGGTGTGGATCACCGTCCCGGTGAGGTTGAGCACGCGCTTCATCCGCGGCGCGAGGCGCTGGCGCACGCGCGCGGCAAGCGCGGCCTGCAGCACGCTCTCCTGCAGTTCGCCGCGCGAGAGCGTGCCGGCGACGGCGCGCGCGCGCAGCGCGTCGATCAGCGCCCGCGCCTCGTTCGCGACGAGCGTGTGGCCGTGCTCGGTCAGCAGCGCCTGCGCACCCTCGGCGCGCAGCAGCAGGTCGATCGATGGCAGCTCCTTCGGGCTGGCCTTGGAACCGTCGACCACGGATTCCGAGGGCCGGGACATCAGCTGCCCCCCGAGGGCACGGTCCCGGGGACCGCTTCGGAGTCGCCGAACAGCAGCATCAGGTTGACGCCATGGCGCTGCAAGCCGGCCTCGGAGACCAGAAGGTCGAGCGTGATCGTCGCGAGGTCGTCGGCCACCGGCTCGACGAAGCCGTCGCGGTCGCGGTGCATGATCTTCAGGTAGTGGCCGCAGTCCTCGCAGCATTCGGCCTGCACCGCCGCCTGCGCCGCGCGCGCCGAGCTCTCCTCGGCGCTCGCGTCGATCGCGTCGAGCGACTGGTAGAAGATGCGCTCGCTCGCCATGCAGTACGCGCACTGGATGCGCGGCAGCGGCCACTGCACGCTGCAGAGGCTGCAATGCAGGAAGCGCTGGCCGCTGGCCGCGCCCGTGCTGCGCGTGAGGCTGGCCGTCGGGCGGCTACCGCAGCAGGGACACGCGCCCGGGTCGTGGATCCGCACCGAGAGCCGGCCGAGTCCATCCGTCTGCGCCGCGGCTCCCGCGTCCGCCTCGACGAGCGCCTGCACGCCCAGCGCCAGTCGCGTCCAGTAGACCTGCAGCGCCGCGGCGACGAGCGGCGCCGCGGCCAGGTCCAGCCCGTGCATCACGCCGGTGAGCAGGCAATCGGCCTGGCGCTCGAGCGCGTCGTCGTTCATGCGATCGAGGGCGTCGAGCGCCGCGCGCACGCCCTCCGGGATGTCGGCCCCGCGCAGGTCCTTCGCGATCGCACGCAAGGCTTCGCGCCAGGCCGCATCGCGCGGCCAGTCGGCAGCCGGGATCACCGGCAGGCCGGCGCGGTCGGCGCGCTCGAGCGCTGGGCGATCCGGAAGCGGAACGTCCGGAGACTGCTGCAGCGCCTTGTGCTGAGCGCGCGCGAGCTCTGCCATGAAGCGCAGGAAATCGGCCATCGCGTGACCCTGAGCGAGCTGGCGCAGCCGCATCTGACGTTCGGCGAAGACGCTGCCTCGCTCGGGCCAGTGCAGCAGGGATTTGGCGGCCGGACCGCCGGCGGCAATCGTATCGGCGGACATCAGGCGCGCACGGGCGCTTTCGCTCATGGTCGGGTTTCTCGCTGTAGGGTCGGCGTGTGTTGGGGGGAGCAGCTGCGGTTCGAGGCCGTCGATCGCAGGGCCATCGATCACGGGGGCGGTCGGCCTCTGTTCGGTGCGCTCCGCGGCGAGTGCGCCTGTCGATCTCGCGGTGCGCGCAGCGCTCCCGAACAAAGAACACGGGCGCCGTGAGGCGCCCGTGCGCGCTGGCCGAGCGTGCGTTTCACTTGCCCTGCTTCATTTCCTTGTACCAGAGCGCATGGTTGCGTCGCGCCCAGCTCTCGGAAACGGTACCACGCGTCATCGCGCGCATCGTCCCCTTGACCCAGATCGCGGCGTAGATATGCACGATGGTCGTGATCACCAGCACCACCGCGGCGACCGCATGCAGCACGACCGCGATGCGCATGATGTCGATCGAGAAGTAGGGCGCGAACCAGGGCCGCCAGAACGTGAAGCCGGTGACGACGAGCACGAAGAGGCTCATCGTCATCAGCCAGAACACGCGCTTCTGGCCCGGGTTGTAGCGGCCCACCGCCGGCGTGACGCTCTTGTCACCCCGCAGCATCTTCCCGATGTTGTCCGACCAGGCCTTGTCGGATTCGGCGCCGAGGTTGTGATGCCAGAAGCGCACGAAGAGCCCGAGGAAGCTCAAGGCCATCAGCAGCCCGAGGAAGGGATGCAGGATGCGCGACCAGGGGCCGCCTCCGAAGAGGTTCGTGAGGAAGAACAGGCTCGGGTGGAACAGCGCCAGGCCCGAGAGCCCGGCGAGCACGAACAGGATCGCGACCACCCAGTGGTTCAGGCGTTCGCGCGCGTTGTAGCGGGAAAGCATGCGGGCCATCACGCATCCTCCTTCTCGTCGTCCTTCGCGTCGTCGTTCTCTTCGATCGGGCCGACCTTCATGTAGTGCAGGAAGCCCGCGAGCGCCGCGCCGAGCATGCCCGCCAGCGCCAGCGGCTTGGCCAGGCCCTTCCAGAGCGAGACCATCGAACTGATGCTCGGGTTGGCCGGCAGGTCCTCGAGCTCGGGGCGGTCGGCGTGCTTGAGCACGTACATCACGTGCGTGCCGCCCACGCCCGCCGGGTTGTAGAGCCCGGCGTTGACGAAGCCCCGCTCCTTGAGCTCACCGGCGCGCCGGTTGCCGTAGGCGACCATGTCGTCCTTGGGGCCGAAGGTGATCGCGCCGGTCGGGCAGGTCTTCACGCAGGCGGGCTCGAGGCCGATGCCGACCCGGTCGGAGCACAGGGTGCACTTGTAGGCCTTGTTGTCGGTGGCGCTGATGCGCGGGATGTCGAAAGGACAGCCCTTGATGCAGTAGCCGCAGCCGATGCAGTGCTCGCTGATGAAGTCGACGATGCCATTGGCGTACTTGACGATCGCCCCCGGCGAGGGACAAGCCTTGAGGCAGCCCGGATCCTCGCAGTGCATGCAGCCGTCCTTGCGGATCAGCCACTCGAGGCTGCCGTCCTTGGGCTCGACCTCGAAGAACTTCATCACCGTCCAGCTCTGGGCGGTGAGGTCGCTCGGGTTGTCGTAGACGCCGAGGTTGCTTCCGACCTCGTCGCGCAGGTCGTTCCACTCCATGCACGCGACCTGGCAGGCTTTGCAGCCGATGCACTTGGACTCGTCGATGAGCTTGGCGACCTGCGGCACGTGGGAGCGCGCCTGCGGCGGCGGGGTGGTCGTGGCCGAGCGTGCGACCACATCCTGTGATTGCAGACTGGACATGGCCTAGACCCTCTCGATGTTGACGAGGAACGCCTTGAACTCCGGCGTCTGCGAGTTCGCGTCGCCGACGAACGGCGCCAGAGTGTTCGAGAGGTAACCGGTCTTGGTCTGCCCCTTGAAGCCCCAGTGGAACGGGATCCCCACCAGGTGCACCTTCTGGCCGTTGACGTCCCAGGGCTTGATGCGCTTGGTCACCACCGCCTTGGTCACGACGTGACCGCGGTTGCTGCTGACCTTGACGCTGTCGCCGTGCTTGATGCCCTTCTCCTTCGCCAGTTCCTCGCTGATCTCGACGAAGGCCTCGGGCTGCACGATCGCGTTCAGCTTGGCGTGCTTGGTCCAGTAGTGGAAGTGCTCGGTCAGCCGGTAGGTCGTTGCCGCGTACGGGAACTCCTCCTTCTTGCCGAAGGCGTCCATGTCGCTCTTGAAGACGCGTGCGGCCGGGTTGCTGATGGCCTTGGGGTTGTCCGGGTGCAGCGGGTTGACGCCGATCGGCGTCTCGAAGGGCTCGTAGTGCTCGGGGAAGGGCCCTTCGGCCATGCCGATCGCGTGCAGGCGCGCCACGCCCTCGGGGGTCATGATGAACGAACCCATGCCGATCTCGGGCGCTGCGGTGGGCAGCATGTCGGGCACGTCGGCACCGGTCCAGACCTTGCCGTTCCAGTACTCGTACTTCTTGTTCGGCGCCCAGGGCTTGCCGTCCTTGTCGGCGCTGGCGCGGTTGTACATGATGCGCCGGTTGGCCGGCCAGGAGAAGCCGAAGCCCGGGAACACGCCCCAGCCGGTCGGATCCGAGAGGTCGCGGCGTGCGGTGTTGTTGCCGGCCTCGCTCCAGCAGCCCGAGTACAGCCAGTTGCCGCAGGAGGTCGAGCCGTCGTCGCGCAGCATCGCGAAGCCCGGCAGCTGCTGTCCGGCCTTGACGAGCACCGCGCGCGGCGCGGTCGGGTCCTTCGGATCGGGCGGCGCAAGCACGTCGCCGATCGCGCGGCCGTTGATCTCGCGCAGCAACTCGGCCGAGGTCGGTGCCTTGGGCCGCACGTAGTTCCAGTCCATGCCCGAGATCGGGTCGGGGAAGGCACCGCCCTCCTTCGCGTACATCTCGCGCAGCTTGACGAACAGCTGCGCGACGATCTCGGAATCGACCATCGCCTCGCCGGGCGGATCGATCGCCTTCTCCTTCCAGATCAGCACGCGGCTGGAGTTCGTGAAGCTGCCCTCCTCCTCGGCGAAGCAGGCCGAGGGCAGGCGGAAGACCTCGGTCTGGATGCTCTCGGGCTTGACGTCGTTGAAGGGCCCGTAGTTCTGCCAGAACTCGCTCGTCTCGGTCTCGAGCGGGTCGATGCTGACCAGGTACTTGAGCTTGGACAGCGCCGCCGAGAGCTTGTTCTTGTTCGGCACCGAACCGAGCGGGTTGAAGCCCTGGCAGATGAAGCCGTTCATCTTGCCCTGGTGCATCAGCTCGAAGATGTGCATCACGTCGAAGCCGCCCTCGAGCTTGGGCACCCAGTCGTAGCAGAAGTTGTTCTCCGCCGTCGCCGCCGCGCCGTAGTAGGCCTTCATCAGGCTCACCCAGAAGCGCGGGAAGTTGCTCCAGTAGTTGAACTGGTTCGGGCGCATCGGCTTGGGCGTGCGCTTGGCCAGGAAGCTCGCGTACTCGGCATCGGCGTCGGTCGGTGCCGCCATGTAGCCCGAGAACACCTCGGCATAGGCGTTCATGTCGGTCACGCCCTGCACGTTGGAGTGGCCGCGCAGCGCGTTCACGCCGCCGCCGGGCCGCCCCATGTTGCCCAGCAGCAACTGGATCATCGCCATCGTGCGGATGTTCTGGCTGCCCACGGTGTGCTGCGTCCAGCCCAGCGCGTAGAGGATCGTGCTCGTCTTGTCGGGCGCCGACATCTCGCCCAGCATCTCGCAGATCTTGATGAACTTGTCCTGCGGCGTTCCGCAGATGCGGCTCACCATCTCCGGCGTGTAGCGGCTGTAGTGCTTCTTGAGCTGCTGGTAGACGCACAGCGGGTCCTGCATGCTGTCGTCGACCTTGACGTAGCCGTTCTCGTCGAGCTGGTAGCCCCAGGTCGACTTGTCGTACTTGCGCTTGGCCTCGTCATAGCCGCTGAAGAAGCCGTTCTCGAACCTGAAGTCCGGCTTGGTCAGGAAGGTGGCGTCGGTGTTGAACTTGACGTAGTCGTGATGAATCTTGTCGTTGGCCAGCAGCCAGTTGATGACGCCGCCGAGGAAGGCGATGTCGCTGCCGTTTCGGATCGGCGCATAGATGTCCGCCACCGCCGACGTGCGGTTGAAGCGCGGGTCGACCGAGATCAGCCGCGCCTTTCGCTGCTGCATCGCCTCGATCACCCACTTGAAGCCCACCGGGTGGGCCTCCGCGGCATTGCCGCCCATCACGAGGATCAGATCGGCATTCTTGATGTCGGTCCATGAGTTGGTCATCGCTCCGCGACCGAAAGTCGGGCCCAGACTGGACACCGTCGGCGCGTGTCAGACGCGTGCTTGAGTATCGATCCCCACCATGCCAAGGCCGCGCGCGACCTTGACCGACAGATAGCTCGATTCGTTGGACGAGGAGCTGCAGATCAGGAAGCTCGTCGACGTCCAGCGGTTGACCGTGGTGCCCGCGCCGTTCTTCTGCACGAAGTTGGCGTCGCGGTCGGCCTTCATGTGCTTGGCGATGCGCGTCAGCGCCTCATCCCAGGAGATGCGCTTCCACTCCTTGGAGCCGGCCTCGCGCACCTCGGGGTACTTGACTCGGGTCGGCGCGTTGATCATGTCCATCACGCCGGCGCCCTTGGGGCAGAGCGTCCCGCGGCTCACCGGGTTGTCGGGGTCGCCTTCGACGTGGATGACCTTGGAGGTCACGTTCTTGGCCTTGTCCCCAAGCGTGTAGATCAGCATCCCGCAGCTCACCGAGCAGTACGGGCAGGTACTGCGCGCCACGGTCGATCGGGCCAGCTTGTAGTGGCGCGTCTCGGCCAGGGCCGCGGTGGGCGAGAAGCCCATCGCGACCAGGCTGGAGCCGATGAGCCCCGCGCTGCTGACCCGGAAGAACTGCCTCCGGTTCATGTCCATGTTCGAATTGCCTCCAGCCCGGCGTCCCGGGCAAAGGGTTGCCGACGATGGCGGTCACGCCGCACGCGGGGGTGAGTCTTTCGCACCGCAACCGCGGTCGCAACAGGGTATGCCCGGGCCTTGTGGCGCTTCGTTGACGTGGACCGCCTCGCATCCGGCTTGTCAGCACGGGTCGGGGCTTGATCCTCGATCCGCGTCTCTGCGACTCCCTCGCGAAATGAGAGTCGATCCAACCGGTTCGACCGGTTCGATCGGGTCAGCGCCTTGCTCTTTGCCCCGCGCCGCCGGGCGCGCGCTCAGCTTTCGTCCGCGGCAACGACACGGATCGGCGAGCGAGGCACGAGCGGCTCGGCGTCGAAGCGCTCGAAGCCCGTGTAGCAGAGGAAATGGCGGTTGGCCGCGCGCCCGAAGAGCGTCATGCCCAGGCGCGTGGCCAGGGCGTGCCCCATCTGCGTCACGCCGTTGCGCGAGGCGACGATCGGGATGCCCATGTGCGCGGCCTTCATCACCATTTCGCTCGTCAGGCGGCCGGTCGTGTAGAAGACCTTGTCGCCGCCGGCGACGCCGTGCAGCGCCATCCACCCGGCGATCGTGTCGACGGCATTGTGCCGGCCGACGTCCTCGACGAAGGCCAGCAGCTCCGCGCCGCGGAAGAGCGCGCAGCCGTGCACCGAGCCCGCGCGGCGGTGGATGCTGTCCTGCGCGCGGATCACCTCGAGCAGCGCGCGCAGCGTCGACTGGCGGATGCGCGCCTCCTCGGGCGGCGGCAGCTTCAGGCCGTCCAGGCGCGAGAGCAGCTCGCCATAGACCGTCCCCTGGCCGCAGCCGGTCGTGACGACGCGGTGCGAGGTGCGCGCCTCGATGTCGGTGACCCCCGCGCGCGTGACGACCGCTGCCGCGCCGACGTCCCAGTCGACCTGGATCGAGGCCACCGCCTGCATCGAGTCGACGAGGCCCTGGTTGAGCAGGTAACCCAGCACCAGCAGCTCGGGCCTTGCGCCCAGCGTCATCAGCGTCACCAGCTCGCGCCGGTCGACGTAGACGGTCAGCGGCCGCTCGAGCGGGATGAAGATCCGCCGGCGTTCGCCGTACTCGTCGACGATCTCGATCTCGTGCAGCGGGTCGACACTGGCCGCCGACAGCGCCGGCCGGGGCACCGCGCCAGAGGCCGGTCCCGGGCCATCGTCAGGGACCGCGGGCTGGCTCAGGCGCCAGGGATAGGGTTGCGTGGACATCGGTCAAGCGGACGAGGGGCGCGGCAGGATCCGCGGCGACCGTGATCGCCTGTCCGGCCTGGACACCCCGGTCGGGCGAGTGTAGACAGGACGCAAAAACGCACGCGGGCCGGTGTCTTGCCGGCTGTGGATCACCCCGCTCCCGAGCATCTGTACCGGCGGGCGCTCCGCGCGGCTGCCGACGTCCGGCGTTCACGCCGCGCCGGGCGCACACTCGAGCGCCTCCGGATCTCTTCGCGCCTCTTTCCATCTCTGCTCACGGGTGATGAACTGCAGCATGCGCAGCAGCTCGAAGCAGTGCCCGGTGTCGAAGCCGATCGTGTTCGGATCGACGAGCCGCGCGCCCGGGTAGAAGGATTTGCGCCAGGCGTGCCGTGCGTCCTTGCACACGACCTCGGTCTCGAAGCGCGGCGGCAGCGCGCAGGGCTGCGGACGCTCCGGCGC
>JAIXKN010000001.1:0-796 GCA_026932425.1 Burkholderiales bacterium | reverse complement strand
CGACCTCGGTCTCGAAGCGCGGCGGCAGCGCGCAGGGCTGCGGACGCTCCGGCGCGCGCAGGCAGCGCTCGACCTCGGTGCGGATGCGCTCGCGCATCGCCGCGGGATGTTCGGCAAGCGTGGCTGCACCCATGCCGCGCGAGACGGCGACGGTCGCGATCCGCGGGTCGACCGTCTTCACCGTCTCGCACAGCGCCGCATCGCCGCTGACGAAGACGACCGGCACGCCCTCGAGCGCGGCGGCCCAGGCGTAGAGGCGTAGAGCTGGAACTCGGACACCCAGTGCCCGTTGACGCGCAGGCCCATGAGCCTGGACGAGCTGAGCGTGTGCGCGAGCGGGTTGCCTCCGCACCAGGCGCCCGAGTGCCAGCCGACGAAGAGCGCGGCGGAAAAGCTCGCATCCAGCCCCTGCACCATGCCGTAGGGATGCCCGCTCCAGCTGCGCAGCAGGCGCGCCTGCCGCGGCAGGCGTTCGGCGAGCAGGTTGCGGCCGGTCCAGTGCGCATCCTTGACCAGGATCTCGCTCGCCCCGGCCGCCAGCGCTCCTTCGCAGGCGGCGGCGACCTCGGCGCTCATGCGTTCCCGGAACTGCTCGTAGTCCGGATGCGCCGGATCGGCTTCGGTCCAGTCGGTGATGCCGGTCACGCCCTCGATGTCGGCGCTGATGAAGATCTTCATGGCCCGGCAGTGTAGGCAGTGCAGCAGGGGGCCGGATGCGGCACAAGCCCGCACGAAGCCCGGCGCTCAGGCATGCGCGGCGAGCAGGCACTCGCGGAAGGCCTGCGCGACGCGCGGC
>JAIXKN010000103.1:3408-4883 GCA_026932425.1 Burkholderiales bacterium | reverse complement strand
CTCAGCTCGGATGCGCCTCGGCGGCCAAGGGCGTGGGGCGCGCACGCAAGGCCCAGACCACGCCGCCGACCAGCAGTGCGATGCCCAGCAGCGTCGCCGGCGCGGGCCATTGTCCGCGCACGATGAACGCGTATCCAAGTGCGGCGAGCGTTTCGAAGACGATCAGCTGCGCGACCAGCGCTGTTGGCAGACGCTGGCTGGCTGCGTTCCAGAGCGAATTTCCGAGCCAGGAGGCGAGCAGCCCCATCCCGGCCATCAGCGCGAGATAAAGGGCCGGGCGCGGCCCGAACGGGATGGCGAAGGCCTGCGTGCTCGGATCGCTCGATCCCCGGGCCGCCCAGGCCAGCCAGCCGAGATAGCCCAGCAGCGCCAGCGGCAGCGTGGCCAGCCCCTGTGCGCTGGCCCAGGCGCGGGCACTGCGACCGGCATGCGCGCGCAGCCAGTCGGCGTTGCGCAGCGCGAACCAGGCCCATGAGACCACGGCGCCGAGCGCCAGCGCCGCGCCAAGCAGGTAGCGTTCGATGCTGCCGGCGGGGTCGGCCCGCAGCAACTCGATTTCGACCCGGTTGACGCTGCCGATGCCTGCGCCGATCAGCACCAACGACGGCAGCAGCCGCGACCAGGGGAGCCGCCCGTCGCGACCGGCATCGCGGCGGTTCGAGACCAGCGCGATCACGACCGGCAGGGTGCCGATGATCATCGTCGGCACCGGGGCTCCGGCGCGCTGGATCGCGCTGGCGAGGAACAGGTAGTAGACGATGTTTCCGGCCAGACCGAGACGTGCGGCCTCGATCCATTCGGCCCGGCTGAGTTCGCGCAGCCGATTGCGGTCGATCCAGGCCAGCGGCAGGGCGATCACGCCGTACGCGATGTAGCGGCCGAAGGACTGCAGCGCCGGCGGATAGTCGGGCAGGAGCAGCGGGCCAACGAAAACCAGTCCCCAGAGAAGCCCGGCCGCGAGCGCGAAAAAGGTACCGGCGGCCACGGCGTTCTGCGATGACATGGGGCGCAGTGTGCCGTCGATGGCGTTCGTGCGTCGGGCCGGCATCGGGCTCGGCCTGGCCCGGCCTTCCTCGTGGCAGTCGATCGCCTTGCGGATCCAGCGAACGCATCCGTTTCCGGGACGGCGGCACTCGAGCCGCAGGCTTGGGCGTCGTCACTTGCTTCACAAGCAGAGTCCACCAGCAGAGCCGCAGCGGCGATCAGACCGAAAGCCGCAGAACATCGCGTTCGTGATGGTGGAGCGACGACTTTCGGGGCAGTACTCGCTCATCATCGTCACGGCGTTGGGCATGGCGGCACCCAGCCCCAAACCGGCTTCGAAACGCCACGCGGTCAAGCTGCCCAGCTCGTGGGTGTAGCCCGAAATCAGGCGGGCGATGGCGAACACGAACACGGAAAGGCACCAGCACGGCCTTGCGGCCGAACCTGTCGGCCAAGGCGCCCGAGGACAAGGCGCCCGAGGACAAGGCGCC
>JAIXKN010000103.1:2131-3308 GCA_026932425.1 Burkholderiales bacterium | reverse complement strand
CAAGGCGCCCGAGGACAAGGCGCCCGAGGACAAGGCGCCACCGGCCAGCCCGAACAGCGCGGCACTCAGTACCGGGCCCAGATCAACCTTGGCCACACCGAACCAGGAGATAGACCGAACCGGCATAGCTTGTCTTACGATGACGGGCACCGAAGACGGTCATGCCCATGGATCTGAGGCAGTTGGAATACTTCGTGCGCGTCGCCGAGCTCGGAAGCTTCACCCGGGCTGCGCAGATGCTGGAGGTGGCGCAACCGGCTCTGAGCCGGCAGGTGCGCGCGCTCGAGCTCGAGCTGCGCGAAACGCTGCTGACACGCACCGGGCGCGGCGTCGTACCCACCGACGCCGGACGGCGCCTGCTGGAGCACGGGCATGCGATCCTGCGCAGCGTGGCGCAGGCGCGTGAAGACCTGCACAGCCAACGCGGTGAGCCGGTCGGTCGCGTCACGGTCGGTCTGCCCCCCAGCCTCGCCCGGCGCCTCACGCCGCTGCTCATCGAGCGTTTCCAGCAGGAGATGCCCAAGGCGCGGCTGGAAATCGTCGAAGCCTTTTCCGTCACGATCGCCGAATGGCTGGGCAGCGGGCGTATGAACCTGGGTCTGGTCTACTCTCCCGCCAGCCAGCCGCAGATCGAGGTCGAGCCGGTGCTCGAAGAGCGCCTCTGCCTGGTTGGCCCGACGGGAAGTCTTCCGACCCGGGGCGGTATCGCCTTTTGCGACCTGGCGCGCTATCCGCTCGTGATGCCGCAACGCAGCCAGATCTTTCGCAAGCTCATGGAAGCGCAGGCCATGCTCTCGCAGGTCAAGCTCAACGTGGTCTGGGAAGTCTCCAGCGTGCCGGTGATCCTCGATCTCGTGCGCGCAGGTTACGGCTATGCTGCGCTCACCGACAGCGCGCTGCACAGTCAGGGCAGCGACAGCGGCCTGATCGAAGCGACGATCCACTCGCCGCACATCGTCAGCACCTTGTGCGTGGTCCAATCGGCCAGCAAGCGGGCGACACCGCTGGAGCAGCGCACGATGGAGCTGCTGCGGCAATTGAGCCGGCACGTGTGCGCCGCCGAGAGCGCGGCTGCCTGAACCGCGCAATCTCTCCCGTTCCGTCGCCAGCCGTCCGGCGCCCGCGCACCGGTAACGCACCAGCAGCGCACCAGCAGCGCACCAGCAGCGCACCAGCA
>JAIXKN010000103.1:0-2031 GCA_026932425.1 Burkholderiales bacterium | reverse complement strand
CGCACCAGCAGCGCACCAGCAGCGCACCAGCAGCGCACCAGCAACGCATCAGCAAGGCACCAGCAGGCGCGGGCGATTGTGCGCAGCGTCGCGCACAAGGTGCGCGCGGCAATCCGTTCTGGCGCTCGTTCGGCTCGCGTGGATGTTTTGGCCTTACTTCAATGTCGCCTTAAAGAGGTATATAAGAGGCATCAATTGCCGACCCGGTGCGTCCGGCGCGTCGCGCGTATCGAACGATCGACGGGCTGCGTGCCGCTGCGGCAGGTTGGTCCCGGCAATCGACGACGCTGGAGGGTGTGATGGGCGCGCAAGGCAGGATCCGGTTCGTGGTGGCGGCGCTTGCCAGCCTGGCGAGCCTCGCGCTCTCCTGGCCCTATTGGCGCGACTTCGGTTACTGGCCCGAGTCGCACACGATGTGGCTGGTCTATTTCGTCGTCGGCTTTGCGCTGGCCGTTTATGTCTTCTACGTGTTCTTCGTCTGCCTGAGCACGCTCTTCGAGCACGACCGCATCGGCCGCAAGAAGCAAGGCCCGGCCGGTGGTGACAACGCGGCGCGGACGGGTGAAGGCTCATGAGCTGCGTCGAAGGCAAACCCTGCGAGGAAGCGCGCAAGCGCCGCCATGCGCTGGCGATCCTCGGCCTGATGGGACTGATCTTCCTCGTTCTCTCCGCCTGGTCCTTCCTCGATACGCGCGGTCAGACGCTTCCGGGCGACGTTCACTACGCAGGGTTCGACGCCGTCCAGGGCAAGCGCGTGTTCCAGTCGTACAACTGCATGGGTTGTCACACGATCGTCGGCAACGGCGCCTACTTCGGCCCCGACCTGAGCAAGCTCTACGGCAAGGTCGGGCCAGCGTGGCTCGAGGCCTTCCTGCCCTCGGCCGGCGCCTGGCCGACCTCCGGCGCGGTCAAGCTCCAGCTCCAGCGCAAGGAGGTCGCAGGCGACGCGGAAGTCGACTCGATCGATGCCTACCTCGCGAAATACGCCGGCGCCAACGAGCGCGTCGAGCGGCGGGGCGGTCACCCGACCTTGATGCCCAACCTGCCGCTGACCCGCACCGAGATCGGCCAGCTGATCGCCTTCCTCAAGTACACGTCGGCGATGAACACCGAGGGCTGGCCGCCCAAACCCAAGGTCGACGGCCTGGCCTTCTCGCGGGTGGCGATGCCGGCTGCGGCGCATGCCGCGGCCGCGCCGATGGTGCCGGGTGCGCACGCAGCGCCGACCGCGCAGTTGGCGACGAGCCCGGCGCCGGCCGCGTCGCCGGTCGAGGAAGGCAGCAAGCTGGTCCGTGACTTCGGCTGCACGGCCTGCCATTCGCCGGACCGCAAGCAGCTCGTCGGCCCCGGCTGGGGCGGGCTCTACGACGCCGACGTGCATCTGAGCGACGGCCGCACGGTCAAGGCCGACGACGCCTACCTCACCGAGTCGATCGTCGACCCCGACGCGAAGATCGTCGCCGGTTTTTCCAAGGGTGCCATGCCTTCCTTCTCGGGCGCGCTGGACGCCGGGCAGGTCGCCGCGATCGTCGCCTACATCCGCAGCCTGCAGGGGAACTGAGCCATGCTGAAGATCGAGTATCGAACGCAGCGCCTGAGCCTGCGCTTCTTCCTGCTGATGCTGGTGCTGTTCTTCTTCCAGACCGCCTTCGGGCTGCTGCTGGCGGCCCAGCACATCGATCCGTCGCTGCTGGCGGGCACGCTGAACTTCAACGTCGCGCGCGCCGAGCACACCAACCTGGGCATCCTCTGGGTGCTGAGCGGCTTCATCGGCACCATCCTCTTCGTCGGCCCGCTGCTGTCGCGGCGCGAGCTCGCGGCGCCCTGGCTGATCAAGCTGCTGTTCTACGCGCTGCTGGCGGTCGTGATCTGGAACGTCGCGACGCAGACGCTCGCGCAGCAGGGGATCGCGGGCTGGTGGGCCGGGCAGCCGATGCTGCAGGAAGGCCTGGAGTACCTCGAGGCCGGCCGCATTGCCGACGTCGTGATCCTGATCGGCTTCGCGATCCTGTGCTGGGTGGTTCTGCGCTC